>JAVJRE010000007.1 GCA_040218575.1 Alphaproteobacteria bacterium
CGCGACCATCAACGTCAATCCGTCGTCGCAGTACTGGCCGAACTGGACCAAGTTCCCGTTCAGCCTGACCGGCTGGACCCATCGTCCGCTGGCGGTGATGCTGCTGGCCCTGGCCTACAAGTCCGGTGTGCCGTGGAACGAATCGAACTACTCCAATGCGGAGTTCGACGAGATCCTGGCCCAGGCCGAAGGCGTCCTCGACGCCAAGGAGCGGTCGCTGCTGGTCAAGCGTCTGGAAGAGATCATGCAGGAGGACGGACCGCTGGTTCAGTCCTGGTGGCGTGATCAGTACAGCGCCTATGACAAGCGGCTGCTGGGCTTCACCCAGCACCCGACCGCTTACTGGTCGCTGGAGGAATACGCTCTCGGGTCCTGAGTTCAGGACAGGGGACTATCGGGAAGGGCGCCACCGGCAGGTGGCGCCCTTTCTCTTTGCCGGCAGCCCGGGCCGCGACACAATGGCGGCGTGGCGAGGCGTGTTCCGTGTCGAACATGGTCATGTAAGATACGGCAACGGCGCCGGCCGGCCCAATACGGATATGACGCAGCGGAGGTGACACGCCCATGACGGTGACGCTCAACACTCGTGACGATTTTAATCTCGAGACGCTGCGCCGGGTCGCCCTGGAAGGCGAGGACGTCCGCTTCAGTCCGGCCGCTCTGAAGCGCATGCAGAAGGCGCACGACACCTTCCAGAAGTATGTTGATGCCAGCCGCGACATCTTTATCTATGGCGTAACATCCGGCGGCGGGCCGGATGCCAAGAACCATCGCTCGCCCGAAGAGATGATGAAGCGGCGACGCGCCGCCAATCCTTTCCGCTCGCTGTCTTTCTCGCGCGATGGTGACTATCCGGAATATGCCATTCGCGCCGCCGTCTTTGCCATTCTCAACCAGTTTATCGAGGGCAACACGGCGACCTACCCGAAGCGGGCGCAGGCTATCGCCGACATGTTGAAGAAGCCGCTGCCCAGGGTGCCCAACCAGGGTGTAACGGTGCCCGGTGAAATCCTCGCCTCCATGACCCTGTTCCGGGATGTGCAACGCTTCCCTGAGGCGGGCCATCAGGCCGGCTCCGGCAACGGCAATCAGTTCACAACGGGTTTTGCCGGCGTCAGCGCTATCGCCCAGCGACGACGCCTGGATATCGCCGGCATGGTTCAGGCGCTCTCCGTTGAAGCCATGAATGCGCCGCTGGAAGCCTATGACCCGGCGCTCAAGGCGCTATGGGGTGACTCCCACGAAGGTGCCGCGCTGGACGCGCTCAATCGCTGGCTCAAGGGTGCGCCTACCAAAAACCGTCGCTTCTATCAGGCGCCGGTCTCCTGGCGCATCATTCCGCGGGTGCTGGGCCAGGCCTATCGTGCGGTGGCGCAGCTTGAAGACGTGGCCCGCGTGTCCCTCAGGCAGATCTCTTCCAATCCGGCTTATGCGCTGCCCGACAAGAAGCACCCCCTGGGCCATACTTTCTCCTCCGGCGGTTATCACAACGCCATTGCGCCACCGGCCATGGATGCGGTGGCGGCGGCCTGGGTCGATGTGGCGGCCCTGTCGCACCGTCACTCGGTCAAGCTGCACAAGGGCGAGGTCTCGCTGCTGCCGGACCGGCTGCTGCCCGAAGGCAAGGACTATATGACGGCCAGCTCCACCACCTATCTGGAGTATGTGCCGAACGGCTTCATCGAGGAAATGCGCCGGCTGGCTCAGCCCTCTCTCCTGTCGCCGGCGGAGCCCGCGGCGTCGGAGCAGGACGACATCTCCGCGCCGGGCTTCCTTGCATACAACACACTCGAAAAAGTGTCGGTGCTGTTTGATTCCGTGCTGGCGGTGGAGGCTGCCGTGGCCAGCCAGGCCTTGTGGGTCACCAAACGCGACGCGCCAAGACCGTTGCGGCCGTTCCTGGAGGCGGTGCGCGCTCATTTCCCGCCGGTGGAGGTTGGCCGCCTGCTGGGCGACGATGCCCGGCGTCTGTCAGAGGCTTTCTCCGCCGCCACCCTGTCCGGCGACATGTCGCTTGGCACAAAGCCGGCCGCCGGCAAGCGCAAGGCCGCTTGATGATGATTGCCTGATGATGATCGATAACAACACCCGACTGCGGAGCCGGCCATGACTGTCACCCTCAACAGCCGCAAGGACTTCACCCTTGCCAACTTCCGGCGGGTTGCCGCCGGCGGCGAGGCGGTCAAGATCGGACCGGCCGCCCGCCGGGCCATGGCCAGTGCCCGCAAGTCCTTCATCGCGCTGCTGGATTCCGACCGCACCCAGTTCATCTACGGAACCACCTCTGGCGCCGGGCCGCAGGCCAAAGTGGCGATTCCGCCGGCCGAGCAGCGCCGCCGGGCCAATCAGTGGCGGGTCAACCGTCAGCACGGCTCGGGCTTTGGCGGCGGCGATCTGCCGGAGCGGGTGGTGCGCGGCGTGGTCTTCGCCCGCCTCGCCAACTTCATCGAAGGCAATGCCAAGACCCGTCCGGTCATTGCGGAGCGTATCGCCTCCATGCTGCGGCGGCCGATGCCGGCACTGCCCGCGTCGGGCCAGGTGGGCGCCGGCGAAATCCTGCCTCTCGCCCACGTCATGAGCGCCATGCCCGATGGCGACATGGAGGAGGGCGAGCCCATGGCCCTGATCAACGGCTCGCCGGTGTCCGCGGCCATGGCGGCGGACGCTGCGGCCTTTGCCCGGCCGCGCCTGGAGCTGGCGGAGCAGGTCTTTGCGCTGTCCATCGAGGCCATGAGCGCGCCCATGGAGGCCTATGACCCGGATCTGGTCCATCTGTGGGGCGATCCCTATGAGGGCGAGGCTATCCGCCGCATCAATTCCCTGCTGGCCGGCAACCAGAAGAAGGGGCGGCGCTTCTATCAGGCGCCGGTATCGTGGCGCATCCTGCCGCGTGTCCTGGGTGCGGCGCGGCGGGCCATCGCCACCATGGAGGATGTGGCGGAGATTTCGCTTTCCTCCGTCACCGACAATCCGGTCTATGTGCTGCCCGACCGCAAGCATCCGCTGGGTCGCGCCATCTCCACCGGCGGCTATCACAACGGTGCAGCCTATCCGGCGATTGACGCGGTCAACGCCGCCTTCGCCGATCTGGTCACTCTGGCCGATCATCACACCACCAAGATGCAGAATGCCGATGTCTCGGGCCTGCCGCCGGGTCTCGTGCGTCCGGGCGCCGAAGGTCGCGGCACCGGCGGTCTTGGGTTCATCCAGATCGGCTTCGGCGAGGAAGCCCGCCACGCCGCACAGCGCACCTTTCTGCCGCCCAGCGAGGGTGGCGGCTACGGCCAGAACGACGTGGCCTCGCCCACCGCCTTCGCCTTTCAGAAGCACATGACGGCCAACCGTTGCCTCGATTCCGCCATGGCCATTCTGGCGGTGGTGGCCAGTCAGGCATTCCACGCCACCGACCGCCAGGCGCCGCGCAAGCTGCGTGACACCCTGGCCGCCATTCGCGCCATCGTGCCGCCCTATGAGGGGGCGCGGCGGCGCAACCGGGGCAAGGAGTTGGAAGCCCTGCGCGACGCCTTTGCCGGTGCGGTGGAGAGCGGCGACCTGCTCCGTCCCAAGGGCAGGACGGCGGCCAGGAAGACTCCCGCGAAAAAGACCGCCGCAAGGAAGAGCCCCGCGAAGAAGACCAGCGCGAAGAAGGCTACCGCGAAGCGTAAAACCACTGCCAGGCGCAAGAGCCCCGCCCGCAAGGCGGCGGCGCGGTCGCGCGCCTAGGCGTCGGTGGACACGAGCAGAGAAAAGGAAGGCCATGACCGTCACTCTCGATAACCGGCGCGACTTCAATCTCGCCAATTACCGCCGTGTGGTTCTGGGCGGCGAGAGTGTGCGGTTCAGTGGCAACGCCATCGCCAAGATGAAGCGTGCGCGCAAATCCTTCATCGCCCTGCTGGATTCCGACCGCACCCAGTTCATCTACGGCACCACCTCGGGCTCCGGCATCAATGCCAGCAAGGCCATCAGCCCGGCCGAGCAGCGCAAGGCCGCGGCGGCGCGCGGCCGGCGGCGTAATTTCGGCGCCGGCTTTGGTGGCGGCAACCTCGCTGAGCGCGCCGTGCGCGGTATCATCTTCGCCCGCCTCGCCAACTACATCGACGGCAATGCCAAGACGCGGCCCGACATTCCGCTGCGCATTGCCTCCATGCTCGAGCGGCCGCTGCCGGTGGTGCCCATGAATGGCCAGGTATGGGCCGGCGAAATCCTGCCCATGGCCCATGTGATGGCGGCCCTGCCCAAGGGCGACTTCGAGGAAGGCGAGCCCATGACCCTGGGCAACGGCTCGCCCTGTTCGGCCGGCCTGGTGGCGGATGTGGCGATGCAGGCGGCCAATCGTCTGGCCATTGCCGAGCAGGTGTTCGCCCTGTCCATCGAGGCCATGAGCGCGCCGATGGAGGCTTATGACCCCGATCTTGTTGGCTTGTGGGGCGACCCGTATGAGGGCGCCGCGCTGAAGAGTCTCAATCGCCTGCTGGCCGGAGTAAAGACCAAGGGTCGCCGGTTTTACCAGGCGCCGGTGTCATGGCGCATTCTGCCGCGTGTGCTGGGCGCGGCGCGGCGGGCCATCGCCCAGGTGGAGGAGGTGGCCGCCGTCTCCCTGTCGGCCATCTCGGACAATCCGGTCTATGTGCTGCCGGACAAGGCCCATCCCCATGGCCGGGCCTTTTCCACCGGCGGCTATCACAACGGCATGGCCTATCCGGCCATGGACGCGCTCAATGCCGCCTGGGCCGATCTCTGCACCCTGGCCGACCACCACATGGTGAAGATGAAGCGTGGCCATGTCTCTTTGCTGCCCGATGGACTGGTCAAGCCGGGCCAGCATCCCTACAGCGTCGGCATGGTGGGCATGACCCAGATCGACTATCTGGAGGAAGCCCGTGCCGCCGCCCAGCGCACCTTCCTGCCTTTGTCGGAGGGCGATTCCCAGAACGACACGCCATCGCCGGTATTCCTCTCTTACAAGAAGAGTCTGCGCGCCGCCGACTGTCTGGACTCCATGCTGGCCCAGCTCGCGGTTATCGCCAGCCAGGCCCTGTGGGCCACCGACCGCAAGGGACCGCCGCGGCTTACGGCCTTCCTCGCCGGCATCCGCTCGGTGGTGGCGCCGCTGGACGGCGAGGGCACGCGCAAGCTCGGCGAAGAGCTGTCGGCCCTGCGCGACGTATTCAGCCAGGCGGCGCTAAGCGGCTCGGCCGACTTCGCCGTGACCGCATCCGCCGGCCGCAACGCTTCCGGGCGCAAGGGTCCCGCCCGCAAAACCGCCGGCCGCAAGACAGCGACCAGGACAAAAGCCAGGACAAAGACCGCAGCCAAAAGCGGGACCAAGCCCGCAGCCAAAAGCGCGGCCAAGCCCGCTCGCCCAGCGGCGCGCCGGCGCGCCCGCACCCCCGCCTGACCGGCACCCATGCTCAGCCCGGCAAAGCGCAACCTCTGGCTTCTGGCGATTCTGCTGGCGGCCATGGTTGGCGCCTGGCTGGTCAACCGCCTGACCGGCATCCAGGGCTCGGCCTTTCTGACGGGCGTCACCGCCTGGATCATCGCCGGCAGCGTCAGCCTGACCGTATGGTCCTTCCGCCACTTCCGGGCGCGCGATTCCCGCGCCATGTGCCTGTTGTGGAGTGCGGTTGCCGTGGCGGTGCTGGTCTGGACGGCGCTTGCAGCCGGCGGCGGCGCGGACGCCTGACCGCCATGCCGGACCACACCCCGCCGCCCGATCCCCGGCTGCATCCCTGGCGGCCTGATCTGGCTGCGGACTTCCTGCGCGGAATGGTCAGCGCCGGGCGCTATGTCAGCGGCGAGGCGCGCCAGAGTGTGCGCGGCATCTCCGCCATCCGCCGCCGGCCGGCCCGCGACTCCGAACGCATGACCACTCTGCTCTATGGTCAGGGTTTTACGGTCTATGACGCGCGCGATGGCTGGGCCTGGGGACAGTCGGCGCACGATGGCTATTGCGGCTATGTGCAGGAATCCGGCCTCACCCGCCATCTGACGGAAGCGACCCATGTGGTTGACGCCCTGTCCGCCCCGGTTTTGCCGGCGGCCAGCGTTCGATCCGCCCCGGTCAGTGACATCCTCTATCTGGGAACACCGGTCACCATCGTCGCCGAGGAAGGGGATTTCGCCGGCCTCGCCGCCGGCGGCTGGGTGTTCCGTCGCCACCTGGCGACCGTCGGCGCGTGGCGCGGTGACTGGGTGGCCACCGCCGAATCCTTCATCGGCGCGCCGTATCTGTGGGGCGGCATGACCGTGCGTGGGTTCGACTGTTCCGGCCTCGTCGCCGCCGCCCTCAACCGCGCCGGCCGTGTGGTGCCGCGGGACAGCGACATGCAGATGGCGGCCCTGGGCGAGCCGCTGGCCGATCTGCCGGCGCCGGACGCGCTGCGGCGCGGTGATCTGCTGTTCTGGACTGGCCATGTGGCTGTCGCCACTGGCCCGGACCGGGTGGTCCATGCCACCGTTCCTTCCGTCATCGGCGAAAGCGCCACGGGGCTGATCGACCGCCTGGCGGGCCAGGGGCTGCCGCTGCTGGCGGTCCGCCGCCTGTCATCGCCCTGACCTCGCGCCGCCTGATTTCACGTCTCTACCGGGAGTGCCTGCATGACCGTCGTCCTCAATACCCGCCATGACATCACGCTGGAGGCGGTGCGCCGCGTCGCCTGGGGTGGTGAGGACTGCGTCCTGTCCGATCTGGCCCTGGCGGCCATTGGCCGCGCCCGCGCCTCGTTCATGGAGCTGGTCAACAGTGATCGTTCGCAGTTCATCTATGGCACCACCACCGCCGGTGGCGAGGGCGCCCGCAAACGCCTGAGCGCGGAAGAGCAGAAGGCCCTGCCGCGCCGGCAGATGCCGCTCAAGGGGTTTTCCTTCGGCGACCCTCTGCCCTCCCGCGTCACGCGCGCCATCGTCCTGGCGCGTCTCGCCAATTTCATTGAGGGCAACGGCAAGGTGCGGCCGGAGCTGGCCTCGCGGGTGCTCAACCTGCTGCGCGAGGCCGACCTGCCGCCGGTGCCATCGCGCGGCACCACCTGGGCCGGCGAGACCACAGTGCCGGCGCGCCTGTTCGGTCCGGTGCGCCAGTCCGGCGACCTGCAGGAAGGCGAGGGCATGGCCCTGGTCAATGGTTCGTGCGTCGCGCCGGCGCTGGCTGCCGATGCGTCTTTGCGCGCCACCAAGCGCATGGCCATTGTCGCCAGTGTCTATGCCCTGTCCATCGAGGCGCTGAACGCGCCGCTTGACCACTATGAGCCGGCGCTCAAGGACCTGTGGGGCGATCCGCATGACGGCATGGCGCTGGACGCGCTCAACCGACTGCTGGCCGGGGCTGACCGCGCGGGGCGGCGTGCCTATCAGGCGCCGGTGTCGTGGCGCATCGTGCCGCGGGTCATGGGCCAGATGTATCGGGCGGCCGAAAAGCTGGAGACCGCCGCCACCACCAGCCTGCGCGCGGTATCCGACAACCCGGTCTATATCCTGCCCGATACCGCCCATCCGCTGGGCCGCGCCCTCTCAACCGGCGGCTATCACAATGGCATGGCGACGCCGGCTCTCGACTGGATGGCCCAGGCGTGGGCCGACATCTGCGGTCTGGCCGATCGCCACACAACAAAGCTGCTGCGCGGCGATGTCAGTCTTCTGCCCAACCGTCTGATCGACGCCGAGCATCCTTTCGGTGTTCGCTTCGACGTGGCCCAGGTGCAATGGGGCGAAGAGGCGCGTAACGCCGCCCAGCCCACGTTCATTCCCATGAGTGAGGGCGGCGGCAGCACCCAGGACGACACCCCCAATCCGGTGATGATCGCCTGGCGCAAGGAACAGATGGTGGCGGAATGCCTCGATGCGGCCATGGCCATGCTGGCCGCCACCGCCAGCCAGGCGTTGTATGTGGCCGGCCGTGAACCGGCCCCGCCGCTGCGTCCTTTCCTCCATGCGGTGCGTCGGCATTTCCCGCCGGTCGCCTCCTATCGCGATCAGGGCGAGGAGGCCGAGCGCCTGACCCGCGCCTTCGCCGCCGCCGCTGTTTCCCCCGACCCCGACCTTCTGGTCGGCGATCCCGCCGACGGCGTGCTCAGCCACATTGTCCGCTAGACCGTTATGACCGTCATTCTCGACAGCCGCGACGACTTCACTCTCGACACCCTGCGCCGCGTCGCCTGGCAGGGAGAGCCCGTCGCCTTTTCCGCCCGCTGCCGCCAGATGATGGAGCAATCGCGGGCCAGCTTCATGACCATGCTGGAGTCCGACCCCGACCAGTTCGTCTATGGCGTGACCAGCGGCTATGGCATGGGCGCACTCGAACGGCTCGACGCCGAAGGCCGCCAGCGGGTGGCCAAACGCCCGCCCTATTCAAAGGGCACCGGGCTCGGTATGCGCGCGCCTGACCGGGTGGTGCGGGCGATGATCCTTTGCCGCCTGACCAACTATGTGGACGGCTGGGCCGCCATCAGCCCGGAAGTGGCGCAGCGCGTTGCTGACAAGCTCGATGGCCGGCCCCTGCCGGAGGTCGGGCTGGAAGGCCAGGTCGGCGCCGGCGAAGTGGGCCCGTGCCTGGCCATTATCTGGGATCTGGTGGGGCCGGACTGCGGTGAAAAAGACGGCGGTTGCCTGATCAACGGGTCGCCCTGCGCCTCGGCGCTGATCGGCGACGCGGCCCTGCGCGCCCGCACCCGGCTTGACCTGGTCTGCCGTGTCCTGGCCCTGTCCATCGAGGCGGTCAACGCGCCGCTGGAGGCCTATGACCCGGCGCTGGCCGCACTGTGGGACGACGAGCATGAAGCGGCCGCCCTGGCGGCGCTCAATGGCCTGTTGGCCGGCGCCCGGCCCACCGGCCGCCGCGCCTTCCAGGCGCCGGTAAGCTGGCGGGTCATCCCGCGCGTCCTGGGCCAGACGTTCCGTGCCGTGGCGGAGGCTGAACGGGTGGCCACCGTGGCGCTGCGCGCCATCACCGATAATCCGGTCTATCTGCAGCCGGAGCCGGGCGCTCCCTTCGGCCGGGCGCTGTCCACCGGCGGCTATCACAACGGTGCCGCCTATCCCGCTCTCAACTGGCTGGCCATGGCCTGGGGTGACCTTACCGGCATCGTCCTTCGCGAAATCACCAAGCTGCATCGCAATGAGGTGACCGAACTGCCTGACCGTCTGCCGCTGGGTGAGGGCGGCTCCACCTCCGGTCTGGCACACGGCCCGTCCTCGCTCGGCGTCCGCGTGCGGGAGTTTGCCACCCCCACGTTCCTGCCGCAGGATGAAAGCGGTTCCACCCAGGACGATGTGGCCGCGCCGACCTTCGACGCCTATGTGAAGGAAGTGCGGGCCAGCGAGATGTTCGATCACAGCCTGGCTCTTCTGGCGGCCACCGCCAGCCAGGCGCTGGCCGTCGCCGGGCGCGACCCGGCGCCGCCACTCAGGCCTTTTCTTGCTGGAATCCGCCGGACCTACCCACTGGTGGACGGTCTGCGTGATCTTGGCGCCGACGGCGACCGGTTGGCCGCTGCCCTGTCGCGGGCCGTCGTCTCCGGCGACCTTGATCTGACGGAGGCGTCGTCGTGACGGTCGTTCTCGACGGGCGGGACGATTTCACCCTGGCCACTCTGCGGCGGGTGGCGGTTGACGGCGAGGCGGTCGCCTTCTCCGACGCCTGCACGGAAAAGATCCGCCAGGGACATGCCCGCCTCATGGACATGATCGAGAACGATCCCGGTCAGTTCATCTATGGCGTCACCACCCGCTTCGGCGAGGGGGCCAAGACCATCCTCGATGCGGCCGGCCGCCGCGAGCAGGCCACCGCACCGCCATACAATTACGGTACCGGTCTTGGGCGCGCCGCTTCGCCCCAGGCCGTGCGCTCCATGATTTTCTGCCGTCTGACCAACTTTGTGGACGGCTGGTCGGCGGTCAGCCTGGGCACCGCCCGGCGTGTCGCCGACATGCTGGACGGCCGGGCGCTGCCGCGGGTGCCACTGGGTGGCCAGAACAATTCCGGCGAGGTGCCGCCGCTGCTCAACCTTTTCGCCCATCTCTATGGCGATGAGTGTGAGGAGAAAGACACCAACTGCATCGCCAACGGATCGCCCTGCGCCTCCGGTCTGGTAGGCGAGCTGGCGCTGCGCGCGCGCCACCGCCTGCATCTGGCGGAGCACGTCTTCGCACTCTCCATAGAAGCCGCCAACGCGCCGCTGGAAGCCTATGACCCGGCCTTGCGTTCGTTGTGGGATGACCCCCACGAACAGGCGGCGCTGGACGGCCTCAATGCCTGCCTCGCCGGCGCGCGTAGCCAGGACCGGCGGCCGTTTCAGGCGCCGGTGGCGTGGCGCGTCATCCCCCGTGTCCTGGGTCAGGTCCACCGCGCGGTGTCGGAGGTCGAGCGTATCGCTACGGTCGCCCTGCGGGCCGTCACCGACAGTCCGGTGATCGTACCGACAGAGCAGGGGACGCGGGCCTGGTCCACCGGCGGCTTCCACAATGGTGCGGCCTATCCGACCATCAACTGGCTCAACATGGCGTGGGCCGACATGACATCGCTGACCGCGCGCCAGACCACCAAGCTGATGATGCCGGAGGTCAGCGAGCTGCCCCGCAACCTGCCCCTGGGCGACCATCCTTATGGGGTCGGTACGCACAAGCAGGGCCAGCGCAGCTTTTCCCGCGAGGCGCGCGAGCGCGCCGTCCCGGCGCTGCTGACCATGGACGAGGCGGTGTCCGGTCAGACCGACGTGACGGCGCCGACCTTCCTGGCCTATGAGCGGGAGCTGGAGACCGGATGGGCGACGGACGTCTGCCTGGCTTTGCTGGCGGCCACCGCCAGCCAGGCCCTGGCCGTGGCTGACCGCCAGCCGGCGCCGCCGCTGCAACCGTTTCTCCAGGCGATCCGGCGTGTACTGCCGCCGGTGGCGGCCCTGCATCACGGCGGTTTCAGCGGTGAGCGCCTGGCCGAAGCCTTCTCGGCGGCGGCCGTTTCAGGCGATCTGACCCTGGCCAGTAGCTGAGGGCTGACCACAGGGACTGCCGCCTGGCGGGCGACCGGCGGGCCGGCCTCGGGCAGGTCGGGGCCGACCCCGGATTTCGCGCCGAAACCGCCCGTCGCCGTTGACTTCGGACCGCCTATGGCCTATTCCCTGCGCCACTTCTCCCGCCCTGTTGGCGGGGGACAGGGAATCTGTTTGCCGGCCGTGCGACGTGGCGGTGTAGCCCCTTGGGGCCTGCTGCCGTATCCGGCCTCTGGGAGTTTTGCTGATGGGCCTCGCCGCTCAGACATTTTCGGTCAAGCCGGCCGATGTAGAAAAGAAATGGCTGCTGATTGATGCCGACGGGCTGGTGCTCGGGCGGGTCGCCAGCATCATTGCCAATCGTCTGCGCGGCAAACACAAGACCACCTTCACCCGGCATGTGGACTGCGGTGACAATGTCATCGTCATCAATGCCGAAAAGATCCGCCTGACCGGCCGCAAGCTGACCCAGAAGACCTATTACTGGCACACCGGTTATCCCGGCGGCATCAGGGAGCGTACGGCCGACAAGATTCTTGGCGGCGCCCATCCCGAACGGGTGATTCTCAAGGCGGTGGAACGTATGCTGCCGCGTGGCTCCCTTGGCCGCACACAGCTTGGCAATCTCAAGGTCTATGCCGGCGGCGAACACCCGCACGAGGCGCAGCAGCCGGTACCGCTGGACGTTGCCGCCATGAACCCGAAAAACACACCTCAGTCCGTCCGCAAGACGGGCGTGGTCTGATCTCACTAACGGATTTTTCCAGATATGGCCCTGACCAGCACCCAGAACGCCCTTGCCGCCGCCGGCATGACCAGCACCGGTCTGCCGCCGGTCGCCGCGCCGCAGCCCAGGCACGATGCGCAGGGTCGCTCCTACGGCACGGGCCGGCGCAAGGACGCGGTGGCGCGGGTCTGGCTGAAGCCAGGCAGCGGTCGGGTCGTCATTAACGGACGCGATGTGGAAACCTATTTCGCCCGGCCGGTTCTGCGCATGATTCTGGCCCAGCCCTTTGTCGCGGCCGAGCGGACGGAGCAGTTCGACGTCATGGCCACCGTCACCGGCGGTGGGCTTTCCGGTCAGGCCGGCGCCATTCGTCACGGTATCAGCCGGGCGCTGGTGGCCTATGAGCCCGCCCTGCGGGCGGTGCTCAAGCCCGGCAAGTTCCTGACCCGTGATTCGCGTGTCGTTGAGCGCAAGAAATACGGCAAGGCGAAAGCGCGACGTAGCTTCCAGTTCTCCAAGCGGTAGCCTCGGGGAAATACTGGCTCGTGCCAGGGGCGTCCCGCAGGGGGCGCCCCTTTTTCATGCCTGGACCCCGGCCCAACCACGTCATCCGCGCCACGACTCTCGCCTGAACAACGAAAACACCGGACCATGACAAACGACATACGCATCTGCTTTTTCGGCGAGTCCTATTTGCAGGGCTTCGGCGACACCACCGGGCAGGGTCTGCCCGGTCGCCTGACCGCCCATGAAGCCGCCCACGGCCGCATGGTCACCGCCTACAACATGGCTATCCGGGGAGAGACCGTGCGCGACCTGGCGCGCCGCTGGCCGGCGGAGCTGGCGCCACGTCTGGCCACCATGCCGCGCTCGGACGCGGCCTTGGGACTGGTCTTCCTGTTCGGTACCAATGACGTGTCGGACAACGGGTTGGCCCAGGGACTTGATCTTGCCGCTGCATTGGATCTGGCTGCCCGCCTGATGGCTGGCGTCCAGGGCTGCTGGCCCGTGCTGTGGCTGTCCACGCCGCCGCCCGGCGGCAGCGGTCTGGACTCCCGGCGCGTGGCCATCCGCGCTCTGGTGGACGGCCACCGGCGCATTGCCGGGCGACTGGCGATTCCGTTCATCGATCTGTGGCCGGCCCTGGCCGGTGACGCCTGGCGTCAGGCGGTGGCCGATGGTCCGGACGGTGTGCATCCGGCCGCCGCCGGCCACCGCCTGATGGCGGGGGCGGTTGTGCGCCACGCCGCCTGGCCGACGTTCGTTTCGGCCCTGGAGTCGGTCTGCGCTGGCACGGCTTCCACGACAGGCCCCTGTGCCACGGGCCCCGTTGCCACGGGCCCCCGTGCGACGAACCCCCGTGCGACGAACTCCCGTGCGACGCCCGTTGCGTCAGCCGCCGCCGGGCCTATCCTCACCTCACACTCAGGGAGTTCATCATGACCGCCGCCACTCGCGACAGCCTGCAGAAAATCGCCATTCTCGGCGCCTCCGGCTATACCGGGGCGGAACTGCTACGCCTGTTGCTGCGTCATCCCGGCGTGTGGATCGCCGCCCTGACCGCGGAGCGCAATGCCGGTCAGGACATGGCCACTGTCTTTCCGCAGTTCGCCGGCATTGACCTGCCACAGCTTTGCCGTATCGAGGATGTGGCGTGGGACCGGATCGACGTGGTGTTTTGCTGCCTGCCGCATGGCACCACCCAGCAGGTCATCGCCGGCCTGCCGCAGCATCTCAAGGTGGTGGACCTGTCGGCTGATTTCCGGCTGAGCGACGTCGCTGACTATGCCCGCTGGTACGGTCATGACCACCAGGCACCGGCTCTGCAGGAAACCGCCGTCTATGGCCTGACGGAACTGGCGCGTGATGCCGTGCGTCAGGCCCGGCTGGTGGCCAATCCCGGCTGCTATCCGACTTCCGCCGCTTTGCCGCTGGCGCCGTTGCTGGCGGCCGGGCTGATCGATGGCGACGACATCATCATCGATGCCAAATCCGGCGTCACTGGCGCCGGACGGGCGGCAAAGGAAGCCAGCCTCTTTGCGGAGGTCAGCGAGGGCATCCACGCCTATGGCGTGGCCAGCCACCGTCATGCGCCGGAAATAGAGCAGTCGTTGAGTCAGGCTGCCGGCCGGTCGATCACGGTCAATTTCACGCCGCATCTGATGCCCATGAGCCGCGGTATTCTCTCCACAATCTATGTGCGCTTTGCCAGGGGCGCGTCGCTCGGCGATCTGCGCCATGCCCTGGCCACCGCCTATGACGGTGAGCCCTTCGTCCATCTGGCGGCGCAGGGAAGCGCCCCGGCCACCCGTCATGTGCGCGGCACCAATCACTGCCGCATCGGCCTGTTCGAGGACCGTTTGCCCGGTCGCGCCATCCTGCTCAGCGTCATCGATAATCTGGTCAAGGGCGCGTCCGGCCAGGCGGTCCAGAACATGAACGTCATGACCGGTCAGGACGAGGTGACCGGCCTGCAGCAGTTGGCGCTGTTTCCGTGACCATCATCCTGCCTTTCGGCGATCACACGCCGGTGATTGATCCGTCGGTCTATGTGGCGCCCAACGCCACCATCATCGGTGACGTGGTGGTGGGTGAGGGCTCCAGCCTGTGGTTCAATGTGGTCCTGCGCGGCGATGTGTCGCCCATCCGTATCGGCCGACGCAGCAACATTCAGGACGGCACGGTGGTTCATGTTTCCGATGGCGGGCCGGGCACCGACATTGGCGATGATGTGACGGTCGGCCATATGGCGCTGCTCCATGCCTGTACCGTGGAAAGCTTCGCCTTTATCGGCATGAAGGCCTGCGTCATGGATGGCGCAATCGTGGAGTCCGGCGCCATGGTGGCCGCCGGCGCGCTGGTGACGCCGGGCAAGCGGGTCCGGGCCGGTCAGTTGTGGGCCGGCACGCCAGCCCGCTTCATGCGCCAGGTCAGCGAGATCGAGCGCGCCTATTTCGGCTGGTCGGCGGCCAACTATGCCAAGCTGGCCCGGGCCTATCATTCCGGCGATGGCCGCTTCGATCCGGCGGACGTGGAGGCCAGTGGCAGCGGCGTCGCCGCCGGGGTCGAAGCCGCCGCCCAGCGCCTCGCCCGTGACCGCTCCTGATGGTGCCGGGGGGCCCGCGTTTACCGTGGCCCCCGTGTTTACCTTGACCGGACTCACCGCCTCTGGCACAACGCCAGCTAATGCGCGGCTTTGCGCCGGTAGGGGCCGGTTTGCAGCGGTGCCATCGGACTGTCGGTTAACCATGTGGCAACCGCTGCGGGACTAGGCTGGCGACCGCGTTAGAGGCTGCGCTCGCCAGGATGGCGGACCGCGCGCTGGGCCACAGGTGGCTCGGGCAACAGGGGGCCAGGAGACCAGCATGGACCGTTCTGTCGAAGGCCGGACGCCGCGCCGGATGATCGCTCGTCTCGCCGGGTTGGGCGCCGCCGCCCTGCTGCTTGCGGCTTGCTCATCTTATTCAGATTCGGGCTACAACCCTTTGAACTGGAACTATAATCCGATCGACTGGTTCGGCGGTGACGAAGAGCTGGCGACACTCCAGGCGCCGGATGACGCGGCCTCTGATGGCTCCGGGGAGCAGCCGAGCCTGGCCTCTGTGCCGGACGCGCCGGCCACCTCTACCGCCGGCCAGCGTGCGGCCACGGCCGCCGGGCTGCAGGCGGACCGTCAGAACGCCCTGTATGACGAGCCGGAAGAAGAAGAGGAGGTGGTCGCCGCCCTCGCGCCGGCGCCGACCCAGCCGGTCGCCAGTGCCGCCCTGAGCGCGGCTGGTACAGCCAGCGATACGGGCCTGAGCGCGGCCGGCGCGGCCAATCAGACACAGCTTGCCGCCTCCGGCCGGCCGCTCAGCGGCCAGCAGACCGCTATCACCGGCTCCGGCCAGGCCGCCACCACCGCCCGTTCGCTTGTATCGCAACCGCCGGCGCAGTCAGCGCAGACCGCCGCCGCCACCTCCACGGCAACCCAGACCGCGGCCTTTGGCCAGTCCGGCCAGGCGGCACAGGCGATTGCCGGCCAGGCGGTCGGCGCGATAGAGGTCAATACAGGCCAGGGTTCGGTCCTGCAGCAGACCATGCAGCAGGCGCTGGCCATGTCGGCCTCTGCCACCACCGGCATCGTGACCACCGGCACCACTGGCGCCGGCGGCAGCGGCTTGCCGGTCAGCGCCATTCCCGGCCAATCGCTCGGTCCGTCCGTGGGTCAGGGGCGCGGCCAGACGGGCCTTGGTTTCGCCGGCGGCACCCAGCTCGCCACTCTCTATTTCAGCCATGACTCGGCCGGGCTCTCTGGCCAGGACCTGCAGGTGATCGGTCAGCTGGTCAACCTGCTGGAGCGCTCGCCCGGGCTGGTCCGGGTGGTTGGTCATGCCTCCAGCCGCACCCGGCAATTGCCGCTGGATGGCCACCTGCTGGCCAATTTCCAGATGTCCGTTGCCCGCGCCGATGCGGTGGCGGCGGAGCTGGTCCGCCGCGGCATTGATCCGGCCCGTATCATCCGCCAGGCGATGGGCGATTCCGCGCCGGTCTACAGCGAGGCCATGCCTTCGGGTGAAGCCGGCAACCGCCGCGTAGAAATCTGGCTCGACGGCTAGCCGGGGTGGTGTCGGCTCCGCCCCTCAGGGTGGCGCTGGCGGGGCTTGGCACGGTCGGCGTCGGCCTGCTGCGCCTGCTGGCGGCCAATGGTCAGCGCGTTGCCGGCCGCGCCGGGCGCGCCGTTCAGGTCACTCATGTTGCGGCCCGCGACCGCAGTCGTGATCGCGGTGTGCCGCTGGACGCCTGCGTCTGGTGGGATGATCCCGTGGCCATGGCGCGCGACGCCGAGGCCGATGTGGTGGTCGAGTTGATCGGCGGCAGCGATGGCGCCGCCCTGGCCACGGTCCGCGCCGCCCTGGCTGCCGGTCGTCCCGTGGTCACCGCCAATAAGGCGCTGCTCGCCCATCATGGCATGGACCTGGCCAGCGCGGCCGAGGCGGCCGGCGTGGCCCTGGCCTATGAGGGCGCCGTCGCCGGCGGTATCCCGGTGGTCAAGGCGCTCCGGGAATCCCTGGCCGGTAACCGCATCAACCGTGTGGTCGCCATTCTCAATGGCACCTCCAACTATATTCTGACCCACATGCGCCAGAGCGGCCGTGATTTCGCCGAGGTGCTGGCCGACGCCCAGCGGCTGGGCTATGCGGAGGCCGATCCCGCCTTTGATGTGGACGGGGTGGACGCCGCCCACAAGCTCGCCCTGCTGGCCAGTCTCGCCTTCGGCAGCCGGGTCGACTTTCCGGCCATCCATGTGGAGGGCATCCGCCACATCACGCCGCTCGACCACGCCTATGCGGCGGAGCTTGGCTACCGCATCAAGCTGCTGGGCATCGCCCGGCGTGAGCGCGGCGCCATCGAGCAGCGCGTACATCCCTGCCTGGTGTCGCTGGACGAGCCCATCGCCCATATCGAGGGGGTGCTCAACTCCGTGCTGCTGGACGGCGATCCGGTCGGCCCGGTGGAGCTGGAAGGCCGCGGCGCCGGGGCCGGGCCCACCGCTTCGGCCGTCGCCGGAGATCTGGTGGATATCGCCCGTGGCAATGCCGGACCTGCCTTCGGCCTGCCGGTAGCGGATCTGGCGGCCCTGCCCACCCTGGCCATGGCCCAGCGGGAAGGGGCGGTCTATATCCGCCTCATGGTGCGCGACCAGCCCGGCGTCATCGCCGAGGTGGCGACCATCCTGCGCGATGCCCGGGTATCCCTGGAGGCCCTGGTCCAGCGCGCGCGCGCGCCGGATTCCACCGTGCCGGTGGTGATGACTACCCACAGCGCGCCGGAAGGGGCGGTGCGTCAGGCGCTGGATCGCATTGCCAGGCTCGACGCGGTGGTCGCGCCGCCGGCCGCCATTCGCATCGAAAACCTCTCGCCGGACGCCTGACGCCCTCCCGCTCGGCCCGCCGTCCGGCTAGGATGGCGCGACAACCGCTCGAGAGGACATTCCATGGCCAGACCCGCCGCCCCGGCGTTGATGCAGCCGGCCCGCATGGACCGCAACCTGGCCCTGGAGGTGGTGCGGGTGACGGAGGCGGCGGCGCTGGCCGCCTCGCGCATGGTCGGCCGCGGCGACGAGAAGCTGGCCGACCAGGCGGCCGTGGACGCCATGCGCGCGGCCCTCAACTCGCTGGCCATCTCCGGCACCGTGGTCATCGGCGAGGGGGAGCGCGACGAAGCGCCCATGCTCTATATCGGCGAGACAGTGGGCGCCGGCGGGCCGGAGATCGACATTGCCCTCGATCCGCTGGAGGGTACCACCATCACCGCCAAGGGCGGTCCCAATGCTCTTGCGGTGGTGGCCATGGCGGAGAAGGGCGGCTTCCTCAACGCCCCCGACACCTACATGCAGAAGATTGCCGTCGGCGGCGGCCTGCCTGACGGCATTATCGATATCGACGCCGCGCCCGGCGATGTCCTGAAAGAGATTGCCGCGGCGAAAAAGGCCAAGGTGGGGGATCTGCTGGTGTGCATCATGGACCGGCCGCGCCACGCCGATCTCATTGAGAGCGTGCGCAAGTCCGGCGCGCGCATCACCCTGATCACCGATGGTGATGTGTCGGGGGTCATTTCCACGGCGCAGCCCGAAACCGGTGTTGATATCTACATGGGCATCGGCGGCGCGCCGGAAGGCGTGCTGGCGGCGGCGGCGCTGCGTTGCATCGGTGGTCAGATGCAGGGCCGTCTGGTCTTCCGCAACGATGACGAGAAAGCGCGCGCCGCGCGTATCGGCATTACGGACCTGGCGCGGGTCTATGGCCTGCACGAACTGGCCGGCGGAGAGGTCATGTTCGCCGCCACCGGCGTCACCAGCGGCAGTATGCTGCGCGGTGTGCGGCGCTTTGCCGGCGGCGCCAATACCCACTCCATCGTTATGCGCTCGAAGTCGGGGACGGTGCGCACCATCGAGGCCCGCCACGATTTCACCCGCAAGACCGGCTTCGATCCGGCCGACCGCTAGGCCGGCCCGTGCCGCCGGACACTCCCGCCCCAACCACTCCTGGCTCAATCGTCCCCGCCCCAGCCAGCCGCCCGCCGGTTGCCCGTACTCTGGCCGAACCGTTGTTCGACGGCCTGTCGGTCAGCGGCCGGCGCTGGCTGCTGCGGGCCGCCGATGACCGTCTGGCGCTGACCCTGGCGCAGCGCCATGACCTGCCGGAGCCCGCCGCCCGGGTTCTCGCCGGCCGCGGTATCGGCCTGGCCGAGGCGGCTGATTTTCTGGCGCCCACGCTCCGTCGGCTGCTGCCGGATCCTTCCACCCTGGCGGATATGGACGCCGCCGCCGGCCGCCTGGCCGACGCGGTTCAGGCCGGCCAGGCCATCGCCCTGTTCGGCGACTATGACGTTGACGGCGCCACCTCCACCGCCCTGCTGCGGCGTTTTTTCGCCGCTGTCGGCGCGCCGGCGACGGTGATGATTCCCGACCGTCTGACCGAGGGCTATGGGCCGACCAGCGCGGCCATGAACCGCCTGGCCGCTGACGGCGCGCGTCTGGTGATCACCCTCGATTGCGGCATTACCGCCTACGGGGCGCTGGAAACCGCGCGCGATGCCGGCCTCGACGTGGTGGTGGTGGACCATCACGCGGCCGAGCCGAAGCTGCCGCCGGCCGCCGCCGTGGTAAACCCCAATCGCCTGGATGACACTTCCGGCCAGGGACGGCTGGCCGCTGTTGGGGTCGCCTTTCTGGTGGCCGTCGCCACCGCCCGCGAGCTGCGCCGGCGCGGCCACTTCATCGCCACCGGCCGGCCGGAGCCGGACCTCATGCAGTGGCTGGATCTGGTGGCGCTCGGCACCGTCTGCGACATGGTTCCGCTGACCGGGCTCAACCGCGCGCTGGTGGCTCAGGGGCTGAAGGTCATGCGCCGCCGGGCCAATGCCGGGCTTGCGGCTCTGGCCGACGTGGCCGGCCTCGATGCGACGCCGGACTCAGGGCATCTGGGCTTCCTGCTGGGCCCCCGCGTCAATGCCGGCGGCCGGGTCGGCCAGTCGGCCACCGGCTCCGACCTGCTGGCCAGTGACGATCCGGTGCAGGCGGCCGCCCTGGCGCGTCGTCTCGATGACTGGAACCGCGAGCGCCAGACTCTGGAGGCGGCGACGGTGGAGGACGCCCTGGCTCTGGTGGAGCGGGAGGTGGCCGCCCACGGTGGCCACGCCGCCTGCCTCTTTATCGCGCGCGCCGGCTGGCACGCCGGCGTTATCGGCCTGGTGGCCAGCCGCCTGGTGGAACGCTACGCCCGGCCGGCGGTGGTCATCGCCCTCGATGACAGCGGCCAGGGCAAGGGCTCGGCCCGCTCCATCGCCGGCGTGGACATAGGGGCGGCCATCATCGCGGCGCGCCAGAAGGGTTTGTTGCTCAACGGTGGCGGTCACCCCATGGCCGCCGGCCTGACGGTTGCCGCCGACAAGCTGGAGGCCCTGCGCGACTTCCTGGCGGAGCGTATCGCCCGCGTGGTGACCGACCGCGATCTGACGCCGGAGCTCACCCTGGACGGCGCACTCCGGGTGCCGGCCGCCGACCGTGCGCTGTGGCAGTCCTTGTCCGGCCTCGGCCCCTTCGGCATCGGCAACGGGACGCCACGCTTTGCGGTGCTGCGCGCCCGCTTCGTCACCGCGGAGCCGGTGGGCCGTGACGGCGCTCATATCCGCGCCATCCTCTCGGACGAAACCGGCCGCGGCCGGCTCAAGGCCATCGCCTTCCGCGCCGGCGGTCAGCCGCTGGGCCAGGCCATGCTGGCCGCCGCCCGCGATGGTCTGGGCGTGGCCCTGGCCGGAACGCTCAGGGCCGATGACTGGCAGGGTCGCGAAGGGGTGCAGCTCATCGTCGAAGACGTCATGACCGGCGCGCCTCAGACCGCTGCGTCCTAGACCGGTGGCTCGTGCCACCAGTGGTGCAGCGGATTGGAGTCGATGATCTTCTGAATGGTCTCCTCAGACACTCGCGGCAGGGCGGTGCCGGCAACCAGCCGGTTGACGTTACGCAGGCCGTCGAGACTTTCCCCGACCCGTGAAAAGGGAAAGTCTGTACCGAAGAACAGCTTGTCCTGAACCGAATACTCCTCACAGGCGATCAGGATGTTCCAGAACTGCCAGGGCCGGTAGAACAGCGCCGATAGGTCTCAATAGACGTTGCGCCGCTTGCGCGCCACGGCGATGCACTCGCCCCACCAGGGATGGCCCATATGGGCCATGACAATCTTCAGGTCCGGAAAACGTGCCGCCACCGGGTCCACATGGATCGGCCGGCCCAGGTCCGCGTCCGCATTCTCCGCAAAGGTGGTGCCCATGTGCATGGTCAGGGGCAGGTCGTTGGCCTGGCAATATTCGAAGACCGGCGTCATGCGCGGGTCGTCCAGTGGCACACGGTTGTAGATAGGTCCGTATTTGACGCCCTTGAGGCCCAGCTCCTCGATACTGTGGCGCAGATCCTCCATACAGTCGTCACGCCGCGGATCGGCATAGGCGAAGCCGATGAACAGGTCGGGGAACATGGCCACCGCCTCGGCCACGGTTTCATCATCGCCTTCGACCCCGGCGGAATCCCCATAACGCGGTGAGAAGATAATCGCCTTGTCCACGCCGGTCATTTCGGCGGCCACCGCCTGCGCATCGCATTTCAGACCGTATTCGCCGTCGGCCCGCACCCGCGCCATCTGCTCGCCGTAAAGCGGGGCAAAGTGCTCCGGCTTCCAGATATTGACGTGGCAGTCGATGGTCATGGGCGGTGCCTGCGAATGGGTGGGCGAGGGCCGGGCTTGGGCCGTCAGAAGCCTTGATTCCGCGCCGGCTTTCACGCACTGTGCCGGCCGCCGACCCCTTCGTCTAGCGGTCCAGGACGTCGCCCTTTCACGGCGAAAACACGGGTTCGAGTCCCGTAGGGGTCACCAGGCCGGCGTTCAGGCGCCCCGCCGGCCAAGCGCTTCCATGGTCGTCAGCCAGCGCTGTCGTCGCTCCGGTTTGCTCTCGACCATGCCGAACAGGCTGGCGCGAACCGGCTTGATGCCGACGAAGCCCAGAAGGTTGCGTTTCAGCGCCTTCAGGCTGTGCGCACCGTAGAACCAGCGATAGGCCAGGGCCGGCATACCCATGGTGATGACCACGCGGGCGGAGCGGCCGGTCAGTTTCTTCTGCCACTTTCTGCCGTCCTGCACGGCAGTGGTGGCAAAGCCCGGGCGCAGCGCCTGCTCGAAGAACGCTTTGAGCCGCGCCGGAAGCCCGCCCTGCCATAACGGGAAGATGATGATCAGGTGTTCGGCCCAGGCGATGTCTCGCTGTGCTGCCGTGATCCCGGCATTGGCTTCGCCGCCGTCATAGTCTGCCTTGTTGAGCACAAAGGGCAGATCGAGCCGGGCAATCGCCACTTGCCGGACCTCATGACCCGCCGCGGCGGCGCCGCGTTCATAGGCCATGGCGAGTGCATGGCAAAGATGCACCGGCTCGGGATCGGGATGGCCCTGCAGGATCAGGATATGTTTTGCCATAGGGGCCTCCGACGGCGTTCATCGCCGCCGCAGATTGGTGGTTGCCCCCGACCGGTCCATAATCCGGGTCTTGCCTCAGGTGCAGGTGCACTTGAAGCGGGTGGAGCGGTGGCGCCGCATGACCTGGGTTCTGGGGCTCGCCGCGACGCGGGTCCAGCGGCCCCGGTGGCACTGCCAGTTATAGACGTCGGCCCACACCCGCATGCTGGTATTGATGATGACCCAGCAGCCGGCCCGCCGGATATAGCACTGGCGCTCATGGACCCGCGTGACGATCCGCTCGACGATGATCTCCTCCGCCTCGGCGTCGCAGTCGCCGCCCTCGCGGCCCGGCGCCGGCGATTCGAAGTCCGGCCACAGATCGTCCCAGTCGGTCTCATAGACCGAAGCGTCGGTGCCGCAGCTGATCTTCAGTTTGTTGGTGCGCGGGTCATACTCGATCATCCGCCCGTTCTGGTCGATCTCCGGGTTGGCCGGGTCCCAGTTCGACGGGTCTTTCGGCTGGCCGGCATCGGGATTGGCCTCGCTGCCGCCGCCCTGGGTCGGCCGGGTCTCGCCTTCGACCTCTATTCTGTCCCAACCGCCCGGCAGGCCCGCCGGCGGCTTTGGCCACGCGCCGTCGCCATTATATTGTCCACTGTTGGCTGGCATCCTGTCCCCCAATGGTTGGTGGTGCGGACCGGCCGTATCTGTGCGGCCGGGCCGTCAGAAGCTCTCAGTATACCGACAGGGGCCGCCACCGGCGCAAGTATCAGGCGATGGAAATATCGAGCCCGATATCCAGGCTCTTGGCTGAATGAGTCAGCCAGCCGAGCGAAATCAGATCAACGCCGGTCGCCGCTACTTCGGCCACCCGATCCGGGGTGATGCCACCGGAGGCCTCAAGCACGGCGCGGCCGGCGGTCTTCTCTACCGCCCGACGCAGTTGGTCCGGGCTCATGTTATCCAGCAGGATCGCCGGCACCTTGAGGGCCAGCGCCTCGTCCAGTTGCGCCAGGGTATCCACTTCCACTTCCAGCATGGCCATATGGCCTGCCGCCTGCCGCGCCGCTGCTACCGCCGCTGTGATGCCGCCGGCAACGGCGATGTGGTTGTCCTTGATCAGCAGCGCATCACCCAGACCGAAGCGATGATTGCCCGCACCGCCCATGCGCACTGCATATTTCTCCAGCGCGCGCAGGCCCGGTGTGGTCTTGCGCGTGCAGACCACCCGCGCGGCGGTGCCCGCACAGGCAGCCTGGGCGTCCCGCGCCGCGCTGGCGATGCCGCAGAGACGACTCAGCAGGTTCAGCGCCGTTCGCTCGCCGGTGAGGATGGCTCGCGCCCGGCCGGCCAGGGTGGCGATTGTTTCGCCGGCCTCAACGTCGCTGCCGTCGGTCGCATGGACTGTCGCGGCCAGGTCCGGGTCCAGCAAGCGAAAGGCGTAAAGCGCCGCCTCCAGCCCGGCCACCCGGCCCGGCGCGCGGGCGCGCAGCACGGCGTGTGCGGTCGCCGCGGCGGGGATGATCGAATCGGTGGTGCGGTCGCCGGCTTCGCCCAGGTCTTCGGACAGAGCCCGGCGAATCACCGTCTCATAATGCAGGGGATAGAGCTGCGGCCGGTTCTCCGGCGCGGCCGGTGTATCCCTACCCATGACGGTGCAGCATCGGATGACGGGGTCGCCGCGGCGCCGGGCAGGGGTCAGCCGACCCTCACCTGCATCATGCGGTCCACCGCCTGGCGCGCGCGCACCGCCACGTCATCGTCGATCTCCACGACCGGCGCCATGTTATCCAGGGCGGCCAGGATTTTCGGCAGGGTAATCCGTTTCATGTGCGGGCACAGGTTGCACGGGCGGATAAACTCCACTTGTGGATTCTCCGCTGCCAGATTGTCGCTCATGGAGCATTCGGTGACCATCAGCACTTTACCCGGCTGCTCATCCACCACCCACTTGCCCATCTTGGCGGTGGAGCCGACGAAGTCCGCCGCCTCCAGCACCTCCGGCGGGCACTCCGGGTGGGCGATCACCTTGAGGCCGGGGAACCGCGCGCGGAAATCTTCTATCTCGGCCGCGGTGAATCGCTCATGCACCTCGCAATGACCCTTCCAGGCGATGATCTCCACATCCGTCTGGGTTGCCACCCACTTCGCCAGATATTCGTCCGGCAGCATGATGACCCGCTTGACGCCCAGGCTCTCCACCACCTCGACCGCATTGCCCGAGGTGCAACAGATGTCTGATTCCGCTTTTATCGCCGCCGAGGTGTTCACATAGGTGACCACCGGCGCGCCCGGATAGCGCTGGCGCAGCAGGCGAACGTCCGCCGGCGTGATCGACTCGGCCAGGCTGCAGCCTGCCTTCATGTCCGGCATCAGCACGATCTTGTCCGGCGAGAGGAGCTTTGCGGTCTCGGCCATGAAGTGAACACCGGCCATGACGATGACCTTGGCGTCGGTTTCTTCGGCCATGCGGGCCAGAGCGAGAGAATCCCCCACCAGGTCGGCGACGCAGTGGAAGATTTCCGGCGTCATGTAATTGTGCGCCAGGATGACCGCGTTCTTCTGGGCCTTCAGCCGGTTGATCGCATCCACATAGGGCGCGTGCACCGGCCACTCCATTTCAGGGATGACCGAGGCCACCTTGCCATAGAGCGCCGCCGTGCGGGCGCGCACCTGCGGCGTCCATTCCGGTGTCTGCAAATCTCCGGTATCCGGGCTGCCGTCGGGGGTCATGGCTCAACTCCGTCTGTGCGTGTCGTCGGTGACGACATTATAATGCTCAACTTGAGCATTAGATATGGGATAGGCTCTCATTGAGCACAAGGCCTGTCAAGCACATGCCGTTCACGAATCCCCAACGAGTGGTTAAGCCGCAGGGGCAGCCGCCCTGTCTTGCGGTGCGGCCGGCGATTCGACAGGTTTCCCCCAGGACCAGCCAGGAGCCTCGTCATGCCTCGACCGGATCGCCCGAGCGCCTTCGTCACCGGCGCGGGGCGCAATATTGGCCGGGCCATTGCTCTGGACCTGGCGGATCGTGGCTTCGCCGTCGCGGTCAACGGCTCGCGCGACAGGGCCGCCTGCGAACAGGTGGCCGGTGAGGTGAGGGCGCGTGGTTCTGAGTCTCTCGTCGTCATGGGTGATGTGGGCGATGCCGCCGCGGCCGCGCGCATGGCCGATGAAGCGTTGCGGGCCTTCGGCTCCATCCATGTGCTGGTCAACAACGCCGCGATCCGGCCCGATTCCCCTTTCCTTGATCTGAGCGACGACCAGTGGCGTCGCGTCCTGGCGGTGGACCTGGATGGCGCTTTCTATCTGTCGCGCGCCGTCCTGCCGGGCATGGTGGACGCCGGCTGGGGCCGGATCGTCAATTTCACCGGCATGAACGCCATGCATGGTCACGCCGGCAAGGTCCACGTCTCAGTCGCCAAACATGGCGTGTGGGGCATGACCAAGGCGCTGGCCAAAGAGTTCGGGGCCGCCGGCGTCACCGTCAACGCTATATCGCCCGGCCCCATCCGTCAGGACGACGACACGACGCCCCTTGGTCAGGCGACGGACATGGCGGCTCGTCTGCCGCTCGGTCGCATGGGATATGCCCGGGAGGTATCCGCTCTGGTCGGCTATCTGGTTTCCGACGATGGCGGCTTCACCACCGGCCAGATGATCGCCGTCAATGGCGGCGGTCAGACCTGACGGCGGCCCGGCCGTGGCCAAAGCCGTCAATCCCTTTGCTGACCCGGCCGTGGCGTCGAGCGTCACTGCCGACGCGGCGGCGTTCATTCAGAACGTGGGATTCTCTGACCTGCCGCAAGAGGCCGTTCGGATCGGCCGGCGCTGCCTGCTGGACGGTCTTGGCCTGATCGTCGCCGGCGGTGAGGAGTCAACCGTCCGCATTCTGGCGGCCGACGCGGCGGATCGCGCTGGCCGGCCGGAGGCCCTGTTGCTCGGCGCCGGAGAGACATGGGTGCCGGCGCCTGACGCGGCGCGTGTGCTGGGAACGGCGGGTCATGCTCACGATTGGGATGACAGTCAGGTCAGTACCGATCCGGAGCATGTCTATGGCCTTCTCACCCACCCGACCATACCGCCCCTGGCCGCCGCCCTGTCTGTGGTTCAGGCGCAGGCGCGGACGGGCCGGGCGGTTGATGGCCGCCACTTCATGCTGGCCTTGCTGACCGGCATGGAAGTGGAGATGAAGCTGTCCGAGTGGATGCTGCCGCAGCATTATCTGCGCGGCTTCCATTCAAGCGGCACCGTCGGCGCCTTCGGTGCCTGTGCCGCGGCGGCGAAGCTGCTGGGGCTGGCGGATGAAACCCTGCGCCACGCTCTCGGCATCACCGCCAGCCTGGCGTCGGGAATCCGGGCCAACTTCGGCACCATGACAAAGCCGCTCCATGTGGGACGCGCTGCGGAGAACGGCGTGACCGCCGTTCGACTGGCCGCCCGTGGTTTCACCGCCGACCCCGACGCACTGGACGGGCCGTGGGGCTTCATGGCCGTCACCGGCGGCGGTCTGTCGCCCCACAAGCTTGCTCAGGGCTTCGGCCGTACATGGTCCATTACCGAACCGGGCGTCAGCATAAAGCCCTATCCGTGCGGCGTGCTGACCCACCCCACGCTCGATCTCATGGGCCGGCTGATGCGCGACCATGCGATCACAGCGGACAGAATAGACTCAATAACGGTCTATGCCGGCAGCAATATCCTCAATCCGATCCGCTATCCCGTGGCGGCCAATCATCTGCAGGCGAAGTTCTCGCTGCCGGCGGCGCTGGCCATGATCGCCCTGACGGGCCGTGCGGGAAAGCGGGAGTTCAGCGATGATTTCGTGGCCAGTGCCGCCATGCAGGCGATGCAGCGCCGCATCCGCACCGCGCTGGACCCGCAGATTGAGGCGGCCGGCTTCGACCGCATGCGCTCGCGTATGGAGATCGGCCTGACCGATGGGCGGACCGCCGCCGGCTGGGCCGACGAACGCTATCGTGGCGGGCCGGAAAACCCGCTGAGCGACAGGGATGTCGAAGACAAGCTTCGCAGTTGCTGTGACGGGGCTCTTGACCCTGCGGCACAGGACCGCCTGATCGCTACGGCGTGGAGTGTTCTGGAGCTGT
This sequence comes from Alphaproteobacteria bacterium, assembly GCA_040218575.1. NCBI lineage: Bacteria > Pseudomonadati > Pseudomonadota > Alphaproteobacteria > Alphaproteobacteria bacterium. The sequence continues at coordinate 27,314 of JAVJRE010000007.1, forward strand.
CCGACGCCAGCCTGCTGGCGCAGCGGGTGCAGACCGGCTGATTGCGGGCCGCGTGATTGCCGCAATCCGCCAGGCTACAGAATGGCCTGGGCCACAAACATCACCGCCACCACCGCGATCGAATAGCCGGCCTCGACGGTGACCGCATAGCCGCTTTTCTTTACGAACATGCCATTGCTCATGGCCATCACCGTGAACGCGAGGGTGATCAGGATGAGGGTCAGCAGCGCATTCTGCGTCGCGGTGACTCCCACGACCCACGCCACCAGAAACAGCCCGATGGCCTGGGTGACCATGGCGGCGACCGGCATGGACGCGGCGCTGCCCAGTTCGACCCCGACGCCGGCCGCCCACTTCTTGCCGAACAGCATGGGCGAAAACCAAAGCGAGCCAAGAAGGAACGCCGCCACCGCGCCGACGACGACCGCCAGCCAGTTGACGCCTGCGGTTATTTCCATCATGGCCTGCTCCCCCCGCCGGATAGACACGGGGAGTCTGCCTATTTTGCCGGGCGCCGGCAAGGGAGTTCGCAGGCAAGACAGCGACCCACCCATGGCGCAGCGGCGACGGCTGGCATGACCGGGCGCGTGCGATAGAGTGACGCCGTGACAAAACTCTCCGTTCTCGATCTCGCCTATATCGGCGAAGGCTTCACCCCGGCCGATGCGCTGGCCAACGCGCTGGACCTGGCGCGCCATGCCGAGGCCGCGGGCTATACCCGTTTCTGGCTGGCCGAACACCATAACCTCGCCGGCATCGCCAGTGCCGCCACGGCCGTGTGCATCTGTCATGTCGCCGGCGGCACCAGGACGATCCGGGTCGGTTCCGGCGGCGTCATGTTGCCGAATCATTCGCCCATGGTCATCGCCGAGCAGTTCGGCACCCTGGCGACGCTGTTTCCGGGGCGTATAGACCTCGGCCTTGGCCGTGCCCCGGGCACTGATCAACGCACCTTGCGGGCTTTGCGGCGCGGGCCTGAATCAGCCGAGTCTTTCCCCCAGGACGTGATGGAGCTGAAGGCCCTGCTTGGCCCGCCGCGGGAAGGCCAGGCGATCCATGCCATCCCCGGTGAGAACACCAATGTGCCGCTGTGGATACTGGGCTCCAGCCTGTACGGCGCCCAGCTTGCCGCCATGCTGGGATTGCCCTATGCCTTCGCGTCGCACTTTGCGCCGCAGGCGCTGATGCAGGCGGTGTCGCTCTACCGTGAGCGGTTCGAGCCGTCGGCCCAGCTCGCCAGACCCTACGTGATGGTCGGCTGCGGCGCCGTCGTCGCCGACAGCGAGGACGAGGCGAGGCGGCTCTTCACCACGCCGCAGCAGACCTTCACCCGCATGGTGCGCGGCACTCGCGGCCGTCTGCCGCCGCCGATAGACGACATCGAGGACTTCTGGTCGCCCATGGAGAAGGAACAGGCGTCAGCCATGCTGGCCTGTTCCTTCTATGGTTCGTCGGCGACCATCAGGGACCGCCTGACGCGGCTGATCGAGGCCACCGGCGCCGATGAACTGATGGTGTCGGCGGCGGTGTGGGACCATGAGGCGCGGGTGCGCTCTTTCGAGCTGCTGGCCGGAGCGATGGGTCTAAGTTAGAGCAGCCGCTATTGTGGCCGCCCCCACTAACGATACCGGCATCTGAGTTAGATTTGCCTGCGTTGGAAGGCCTGATCGGGCGTTCCTTCGACCCGGGTTCCCGGTGCCGGTGCCGGTGGCCGATAGCCCGGCGCCGAATGCAGCCGCTTGGTGTTGTAGTGCTTGCGCCATTGCTCGATCACAATCCTGGCCTCCTTCAGGCTGTAGAAGATCTCGCCATTCAAGAGTTCGTCGCGGAGCTTTCCGTAGAAGGACTCGCAGTAGCCGTTCTCCCACGGGCTGCCGGGTTCCGAGAGACCGCCGCTTTGTGGCCAGGCGGCCGCAGGATCGGCCCTGGCCGCCAGGCGGCCGCAGGATCGGCCCTAGCCGCCAGGCGGCCGCAGGATCGGTATGCCGACGCCGGTAGCGGTGCGTTCGCGCAGGACCTCGCGGCGGAAACGGAACAGCGCCGCTGGCCGGCCGCCTTTGCCTGCGGCGTCCTGACGGGCCTGGCGTCCGGTCGTCTCCACCAGGCCGCCGTTGAGCACCAGGCGGCGGAAGTTCTGCTTGTGCAGCCGTACGCCGGCGATGGCCTCCACCGCCTGTTGCAGGGCCAGCAGGGTGAAGGTCTCCGGCAGCAGTTCGAAAATAACCGGCCGGTATTTCGCCTTGCCGCGCAGGCGGCCGATGGCCGTGGCCAGGATACGCCGGTTGTCCCCATGCATGGCCTGGCCCGTCTGATGCGCCGCCGACGGTTCTGCCCGCGCCGGTTCGCCGGGGCTAGCCGCGTCACGCCGGGCTTCGGCAATCAGCCGCGCCTCGTACAGCAGTTCGTAGCGTTCCAGCACCCGTTCCGGGTCCCAGCTGCCGCCGTCGATGGCGAAGGCGATGGACAGGCGTTCGTCGCGCTCGCGCCGGCCGGCTGCGGTGGTGGCTTCTCCGGCCCATTCCCGCAGCGCCGGTGCGATCACCTGGTCCAGCACGGGCGGTCGTTCCGCCCGCCAGTCCTCCCATGGCAGGTAATCGTACCAGCTTTGCCAGCGGGCGGCCGATTGCGCGGCCAGGGCCGACTGACGGGCCAGCGCCACATAGCCCACTGCTACGGTGCGTGCGCCTCCACTGTGTTCGCCGGCCGTGCGGAAACGATCACCAAAGGTATAGAGCTGCTCTACATGGCCCAGACGCAGCCCGGTCTGATATTCAACTAATGCTCTAAGACCACGGTCCAATGTTTTGTGTTCATGTGGATTTAATGGTCCGTCCGGCAGCCGGTCCAGCCCGTCGTCCGCGGTCACTACCAGGGCCCGCGGCAGGTCGCCGGCGACGGTCATGACCGCGCCGGCAAGCTCCACGCTGACCGCCTGCGCCGCGGCCCGTCTGGCGGCCGGCGTCGCTGCCGGCACTGGCCTGACGGTGCGGCGCTCGGCCGGTGTTTTCTTCCTGCGGGCGGGCTCCTTCATGGCCGCAGATTAGCACGTGGCCGGGCCATGCTGCATCGCCGCTGCTGGACCCTGGCCGCCGGTCTGGCTGTCGGGGGTCGCGCCGCCGCGTCGGCGGTTTCCGCCCGGGCGAGGCCATGGCATTCTGGCCGGACCCCTTCAGTTCCCTTCAGCCGATATCCGCGGAGCCCCTCATGCCTGATACCCTGCCGCCGTCCTACAAGTTCGGCGTTGGCCAGCCGGTGCCCCGTACGGAAGATCCGCGCCTCATCACCGGCGGCGGTCGCTACACGGACGATGTTCACCGGCCGGGCGAGGCACACGCGGTAATCGTCCGCTCGTCCGTCGCTCACGGCTATCTGCGCGGCATCGACAGCGAGCAGGCGCGAGGGATGGCCGGCGTTCTGGCGGTCTATAGCGGCGCCGACCTGGCCGCCGCCGGTCTTGGCGACCTGCCCAGCGCCAGCGGTGTGGCCAATCGCGACGGCACGCTGATCGCCAGCCCGGCACAGAAAATCCTGGCCCGCGACAAGGTGCGCTATGTGGGCGAGCCCATCGCCGTGGTGGTGGCCGAGACCCTGGCCCAGGCGCGAGCCGCGGCGGAAGCGGTGCTGCCCGACATCGAGCCGCTGCCGGCGGTCACCGATATGGCCGCTGCCGCGAAGCCCGGCGCGCCGCAGATCTGGGACGAGGTGCCCGGCAATATCGTCTTTGACTATCTGGGCGGCGACCTGGCGGCGGTGGAAAAGGCCATGGCCAGCGCGGCTCATGTGACGCGCCTCCGGCTGCACAACAATCGTGTGGTGGTCGCGCCGATGGAGCCACGCGCGGCGGTGGCCGAGTATGACAGCGCGCGCCAGCACTGGACCCTGTGGTGCGAAAGCCAGGGCGTCAGCCACTACCAGATTTTCCTGGCCGAGCAGGTGTTTCACGTGAAACCGTCGCAGGTGCGCATCATCACTGGCGATGTGGGTGGCTCGTTCGGCATGAAGGCGCCGGACTATCCCGAGGACGTCAGCGTCATGTTCGCCGCCCGCGATCTCGGCCGGCCGGTCAGATGGTGCGACGACCGCTCGGCCAGCTTCCTGTCGGACCATCACGGACGGGCCAGCCTGGTGGATGCCGCCATGGCCCTGGACGCGGATGGCAAAATCACCGCTGTGCGCTTCGACGGCCTGGGCGATGTGGGCGCGCAGGCGCTGGGCGGCGGCGTGTTCATCCCGACGCTCAGCTTTCTGCGCAATATGGTCAGCGTCTATACGGTGCCGGCGGTGGCGGTAACCACCAAGTGCGTCATCACCAACGCGACGCCGATAGCGGCCTATCGCGGCGCCGGCCGGCCGGAAGCCAATTACATGATGGAGCGGCTGATCGACCAGGCGGCGCGCGACACCGGCCGTGACCGGCTGGAACTGCGCCGCCGGAACTTCATCCCGGCCAATGCATTCCCATACAAGACACCGAGCGGATTAACCTATGATTGCGGCGACTTCCATGGTGTTCTTGATAAAGCACTAGAGGTTTCAGAGTGGGCCGGATTCGCCGCCCGCAAGGCTGCGGCCAAGGGCCGCGGCAAGCTGCGCGGCATCGGCCTGGCGAGCTATCTGGAGGTGGCCGCCGGCGGCGGCAAGGAACTGGGCGAGATCGAGTTCGCCGAGAACGGCGACCTGATCATCCGCGCCGGCACCCAGGACAACGGCCAGGGCCACGCGGTCAGCTTCGCCCAGGTGGTCGCCGACCAGTTGGGAGTCGATCCGGCGCGCATCCGCTATCGCCAGGGCGACACCGATGAAATCCGCGACGGCGGCGGCACCGGCGGCTCGCGCTCCATGGTGGCGGCGGGCGGCGCCTTCATCGAGGCCAGCCGCGAGGTAGTGGAGAAGGGGCGCAAGGCGGCCGGCCACATGCTGGAGGCGGCGGCCGACGATATCGAGTTCAAGGACGGCGCCTTCCGGATCGTCGGCACCGACCGGGCCATCGGCCTGATGGATCTGGCGGCGCAGCTCCGCCAGGCCCGCGACCTGCCAGCCGACGTGCCGCAGAGCCTCGACGTCTCGTTGATTCACACACCAGGTCCCAACACCTTCCCCAATGGCGCCCACGTGGCGGAGGTGGAAGTGGACCCGGAGACCGGCGTGACGGAGCTGGTGGCCTATGCGGTGGTCGATGATTTCGGCACCAGCGTGAACCCCATGCTGGTGGAGGGCCAGGTCTATGGCGGCGTCGTCCAGGGCATCGGCCAGGCGCTGACCGAGCACGTGGTTTATTCCGAGGACGGCCAGCCGCTGACCGGTTCGTTCATGGACTATGCCCTGCCACGGGCCGACCTGATCCCCAACTTCGTGTTCGCCGAGCATCCGGTACCCACCAAGACCAATGCGCTGGGCGCCAAGGGCTGTGGCGAGGCGGGCTGTTCGGGCTCTCTGCCGGCGGTAATGAACGCCCTGGTGGACGCCCTGGCCGAGGCGGGAGTGGCGCACATCAACATGCCGGCGACACCGGCCCGGGTATGGCAGGCGATTGAGGCGGCACGGCGCGGCGAACCGTCGGAGGACGCGGCGACCGGCTTCGACACATCGCCCTATGCCGGCGGCAAGGCACCGCAGGCGGCGGCCGGCGACGCGGGCGAGGAGCCGGAGCGCTAGACGGCAGGACCGGCAGGAGGCAGGGCCGGCAAAAGACAGGGCCCACAGACGGCAGGACCGGCAGGAGGCAGGCATGGCACAGGAGCCGCGCGGCGCGGACACGGCAGGCACCACGGCGGGCGCGGGTGCGGCGGGCAAACCGGCCGGCACGGGTGCGGCAGGCACGGGCGGGGCGGGCACGGGTGGCCCCCGGCCCAACCCGGCGGCGGGCTGGAACCGCATGATGATCGCCGACGTGCATCTGGCCTTTCCGACACCGATCCTGCAGCACCACTTCGACAATACGGAAGCGCTCAACACGGCCCTGCGGCGCATCGTCCAGGAACATGAGAAGCGCAAACCCGGCAAGCAGGTGAGCCTGGTGGACGGCTGGCATTCGGAGACCGACCTGCTGGCCTGGCCGGAGCCGGAGATTCAGACTTTGCGCCAGATGATCTTCGAGGCGGTGCAGTACATGTCCAATGTGGTGTCGGACACTACCGCCAGCCCGCTCAGCTTTCCCGTGGTGGCGGCGGAGGCGTGGGCCAATGTGTCGCGGGACCGGGCCTATCACAAGGTCCACAACCACATGGGCAGCACCTGGTCGGGGGTCTATTACGTGGCCACCGGATCAAGCGACAAGTCGGCGCCCGACAGCGGCACCATCGAGTTCCTCGATCCCCGACCGAACGGCGAATCCGGCACTCTGGTCGGCGCGCCCTTCACCAGCAAGCTGAGCTTCCGGCCGCAGCCCGGCATGATGGTGATGTTCCCGAGCTGGATCTATCACTACGTCAATCCGTTCCGCGGCAAGGGCACGCGCATTTCCATCGCCTTCAACCTGAAGCTGGGGGCGCCGGAGCGGCGGGGATAGGGCGCAGGCGAGCCATGGGGGACGGACGGCAAACACTACCGAAGTACAATTAACAGGGGCGTGAACGAGGAGGCGTGGAGCATGACTGCTGGAAACGGCGATTTCAGGAACCGGCCCGGCGGCACCGTCGTCAGCCAGGACGAGCGTATTCCGGAGACCATTCGCAACATCAATCTGGGGCCGATGGTGTGGAAGCTGACCGATCCCGAATCGGAGAGCAGCCACGAGGTGGACTGGACGGTGGCGCAGACGGTTCGGGTTTGCGAGGAATACCGCAAGTTCCTGACCTTGTCGCTTCTGGGCGATGGCCGGATCACCGCGCCCAGCCGCAACATCGATATCATCTGGCACCAGCACATTCTGGACACGGAAAAATATCACGCGGACATGCAGACGGTGTTCGGCCACATGCTGCACCACTTTCCCTATCTGGGCGTGCGCGGCAGCGACGATCGGCAGGTCCTGCTGGACGCCTATGAGGACACCAAGAAGCGCTACGAGGAGCGGTTCGGTCCGGTGCCGGAAGATGTCTGGGGCATGGCGGCGCACTGCGGTGTGTCGAGCTGCTCGACACCGACCAATTGCAGCGACAACCGGCCGCTGTCAGACTGACAGGACTCTCGATTGTTTCAGCGGCTCATATGGCCCGCAGGCCACTAACGGAGCAAGCCGTGTTTCTGACCCTTGAGGAAGCCAATCGCGTCATCGGTGGCGCCATCGCCCGGGCCGAAGTGCTCAAGCTGCGGGTCAGTGTCGCGGTATGCGACGCCGGCGGCCGGCTGCTGGCGTTCCAGCGCATGGACGGCACCAAGTGGGGCAGTGTCTATGGCAGCCAGGGCAAGGCGGTTGCGTCCGCCGCCATGCAGGTGCCGAGCGGCGACATGGCGGAGCGGGCGGACCATCCGATCCTGCGTGGCATCGTCGCCGCCGAGGGCGGCCACATGATCCTTGGCCAGGGCGCCGTGCCGATCTTTCGCGAGGGCGTCTGCATCGGCGCCTGCGGCGTCGGCGGAGCCTCGTCGCAGGAGGACGAGGACTGTGCCCGCGCCGGAGTGGCGACGCTGTAGCGGCCGGTGTTCCGGCGTTTTGCCCGATACCGCGATATCCGGACCCTGAACACGGTTTCGTGAGAAGGCACCGCTTCATTATGTAGGCATTTGCTTACATTAAGATTCCTGTCACACTCCTGTCCTGAACCGCTGCGACCTGCCGCGGCATCTGCAACAGGAGAGAAGGCCATGCCCGAGTTTGTTTTCGCCTATCACGGCGGCACGCGCCCCAGCAGTCCTGAGGAGGGCGCCAAGCTGATGAAGGAGTGGCGCGCCTGGATGAGTGGCCTTGGCGATGCGGTGGTTGACCCCGGCAAGCCGGTCGGCAAGTCGCACACGGTGAGCGCCAAGGGCGTCACCAAGGACGGTGGGGCCAATCCGATTGCCGGCTTTACGGTGGTCAAGGCCGCCAGCCTGGACGCGGCGGTGGCCATGGCCAAACCCTGTCCGCACGTGAAGAACGGCGGCACAATTGAAGTGGCCGAGGCCATGGACATGGAGATGTAGGCCGCAGGCCAATCCTCAATACCTGAACCGCGGTGGAGTACGGCGCGGCCGGAGAAACCAATCCGGCCCGCCGCCGCGTGTCAGTCCGCACCGATCATGTAAGACCGGCATGCCACCGGTCATGTAAGAGCGGCATTCAGTTGCCGCACGGCGCCGAGAATATGCTCGACCAGCGGACGGGCAACTGAAAATCACCCGGCAACCGGCTGAAAGACGAAGTTGAACACATAGTCGCGCGAGCCGTGAATGCCCAGCGCCGCCGGGTCATAGTCGGCGAAGGGCCGCAGCCGGCGCTGGCCACGGTCATAGTATGAGGCGTCATAGCCGAGCGACTCGACGCGGCCGATGGCGTCGGCCAGGGGGATACCGGAATGGCCTTCCTCGATCTCGATCAGCAGGGTCGGCCGGTGCCGTTCGATGGTGGCGCGGGCGCCGTCGAGCACCTGCATCTCGCTGCCTTCCACGTCGATCTTCATGAAGCCGACCGGCCCCAGGTCCAGATCATCCAGGCGGACAGTCGCCACGTTCAATGCAAGGTGGTCGCCGCTGACTTTCTCCCGACTGAGGGAGCCACCCTGATTGGACAGCCCGCCATCGTCACGGCGCGGCACACGGAAGGTCGCTTCGCCGGCCTGATCCGACAGCGCCATGGACCACACGGTGACATTGCGCCGGGCGGTGCGGCGCAGCACGTCCAGCATTTTGGGATAGGGCTCGAAGGCGTGCACATGCGGACACAGACGCGACAGCACGAAGCTGTAGACGCCTTTGTTGGCGCCGGCGTCCACCGCACTGCGCGACGGGTCCACCAGAGAGGGCAGCAGGGCGATCTCGGCCTCGCCCTTGAGCCGCTCCTTCCAGGCGCGATAACGGATGTAGAGAGACGGCGGCACCAGGGCGTGCTTGAGTCGTTCCTCCAGCGGCGCGCGCGGCACGGCGCCAGGCGTGGGGGATTGGCCGGCGCTGTCAGGCAGAACTCTGTCCTCGGGGGAGAGGGCGGGGGAGCCGCAAGGCCGGTATAGCCAGCAAGGCCAAAGCCGACAACCCCGGTCACGGCATCCGGCAGGTCAGACGGGCGCTGACGGCACACCGCAAAGCCGGCATGATGCGCCGTTAGGGGCGTGACAGGGGGACCGTGCGTCATGGTTGAAGTTCGGGGTGAAGACGGGGCGAGCGCCATTCTGCTGCGTGGCGGATGGGTGATCACCGGCGGCGGGCCGGACGATGCGGTGATCCGCGACGGCGCGGTGCTGGTCGAAGGCGAACGGGTCGGCGCGGTCGGGCCGTGGGCCGAGCTGCGCACGCGCCATCCGGCGGCTTCGGTCATCGGCGGGCCGGACCATGCGGTGCTGCCCGGGCTGATCAACGGCCATCACCATTCCAGTGCCATCAGCGCGGTGCAGCACGGCCTGTCCGACGCCTTGCTGGAGCCGTGGTGTCTGGACCATCTGCGTATCCGCCTGACCGACGACCGGCTGGACTGTCTGCTGGCGGCGACGCGACTGTTGCAGACCGGTGTGACGGCGGCGGTGGACGTGTGGCAGGGGCCGCCCCAGTCGCCGGCGGCCTATGAGCGGGCGGCGCGGGCGAGGCTGGCTGGCTATGAGCAGGCGGGGCTTCGCGCTTTCTTTGCGCTGGGCCACAAGACCCAGAGCCGCATCGTCCATGGCGGACCGGATGCCGACGATGACTTCATCGCCGGCCTGCCGGCCAATGTGCGGCCGCACGCCCAGGCCCTGCTGCCGGCCGGGCCGATCATGGATGACGGTGACTGGCTGGACGTGGTGGACCAGTTGGCGCGCGACACGGCCGGGCATCCGCGCCTGGCCATCTGGTACGGGCCGCAGGGGCCGCAGTGGATTCACCCGGGCGTCATGGAGCGCATCGCCGAGGCGGCGGAAGCCCACGACAGCAATATCCAGACCCATGTGAATGAAAGCTGGTACGAGGCGCAGTGGGCCAGACGCCAGCACGGCGGCCGCGAGACGGTGGCATGGCTTGGCGATATCGGCGTGCTGGGGCCGCGCTTCTCGCTGGCTCACGCCACGTTCTGCAGCCCGGCGGAGATCGAGATTCTGGCGGCCACGGGTACGGCGGTGAGTCACAACCCCGGCTCCAATCTGCGTCTGCGCAACGGCGCCATGCCCTTGAACGCCATGCGCGCGGCCGGCGTGACCGTGGCCATCGGCATGGACGGCACGACCATGGACGATGATGAGGACATGTGGGCGGAGATGCGGCTGGCGGCGCGGCTGGCCCGCACCACGCGCCTGTCGGGGCCAGCGCCGGCGCCGCGCGAATTGCTGCACATGGCGACGGCGGGCGGCGCCAGGCTGGCCCGCATGGAGGACCGGCTGGGCCGGCTGGCCCCCGGTATGCTGGCCGACGTGATCACGCTGGACACGCGGCGAGTGCGATCACCGTGGGCGGCGGCGGAGGCGGACATGGCCGACCTGCTGGTGATGAAGGCGGCGGCCGGCGACGTGGATACGGTGCTGGTGGGCGGCGCGGTGGTGCTGCGCGGCGGCCTGCCCACACGCTTTGACCTCAAGGCGGCGCTGGCCGAGGCCCATGAGGTGATGGCGGCGCAGGCCCGGCCCGAGCAGGCCGAAGCCCATGTGGCGGCGGTGATGCCCTATCTGGAGAAGTTCTACCTGGGCTGGGAGGAAGAGCGATGAGGGCGCGAGGGTTGCGGGCGCTGATAGTGGCTGGCGCCGCTATGCTTATTTCCGGCGGATTGCTGGCGCAGAGCTCGGTGCTGGCGGAGTTGAAGGCGCGGATCGCCGCCGCCACCGATGCGCGGGACCTGACGGCGGCGGTCCTGACCAACCGCTCGGCCGACTGCGCCGATCATGTGACCATCGCCACCGGCCGCGCCGCGGACATACAGCGCGGTCTTACCTTCGCCGGGGCGGTCGTCATCACCGCGGACGAGGAAAGCTGCCGCCTGCTGTCCAACAATATTCCCAATCACGACTTCAACGATGCCTCGGCGCGTTTTGCCCATGGGGTGCAGGAGGTGGGGCACAGCTTCACAATCCCGCGCCGGCCAGTGGCGGCGGCCCGGCCGACGGCGCTGACCCACCGCAGCTATGACGCGGTTATGCTGAACGGCGTACCGCTGGATATCCTTTCGGCCGGTTGCTACCGACCGAATGAACGGGGCGCCGACCGCGACGGTAATGTGGCCATTGGTTGTCAGGCGGATAGCCGATGGTTGCTGGACCCGGTGGGCGTATCCCATCGCTTCGGCGCCGACCGGCACAACGCCCATACCCAGCCCGATGGCTCCTACCACTATCACGGCAATCCCATGGCCCTGTTCGACGACCATCCACCGGCGGAGGGTTCGCCGGTGATCGGTTTCGCCGCTGATGGCTTTCCGGTGTACGGAAGCTGGTTCCGCGATGAGGCGGGCGCCCTGCGCAAGGCGGTGTCGGGCTATGAACTGCGCAAGGGCGAGCGGCCGTCTTCGGCGCGCGATCCCGGCGGCTTCTATGACGGCATGTATGTGGATGATTACGAATTCACCGGCCGCGGCGACCTGGACCCGTGCAACGGCATGACAGTGAACGGCCAGTATGGCTATTACGTCACCGATGCCTATCCATGGGTGCTGAGATGCCTGGCGGGCACGGCGCACCCGTCATTTGCGAAACTACGGTGACGATAGAGGTGCTTACGGAAGTGATCGCAGACATCTTACTGTGGTTGGGCTGGTAGGCCTGACAGGGGTGGCTTCAGCGAACAGTGGCGCGACGTATCCGTTCTGTATGTGCCACAAATGAATCTGTGCCGAACCTTGGAGCCACTCCTTAAGCCGCCTTTTTGATCTCTTCCTTGCCCTTGGCCACATAGGCTTCCAGTTCTTCCCTGATGCTTTCGTCCAGGGGCGGCTGCACATAGTCCTTGAGCATCTGCTTCCAGATGGCGTTGGCCCGCTGGGTGGCGGTCAAGCCGCCGTCCTCTGACCAGTTCTCGAAGTTGCGCCAGTCGCTGACCATGGGCTCGTAAAAGGCGCTGTTGTAGCGCGCGATGGTATGCGGGCTGCCGAAGAAATGCCCGCCGGGGCCGACCCCGGCGATGGCCTCGACGCCGAGATTTTCCTCCGAGGTGTCGAACTGCTTCATGAACTCCACCTTCATCTGCAGCATTTCCGCGTCCAGAATCAGCTTCTCGAAGCTGGCGGTGAGGCCGCCCTCGAGCCAGCCGGCGGCGTGGTTGACCCAGTTGACGTGGCCAAGCACGCAGCCCCACAAACTCATTTCCGATTCATAGGCCGCCTGGGCATCGGGCGCGTTGGAGGCGGTGGTGTTGCTGGAGCGGTAGGGCAGGTTGTAGCGGCGGATAAGCTGGCCCGAGGCGATGGTGGTGCGGGCATATTCCGGCGTGCCGAAGGCCGGCGCACCGGTCCGCATGTCCACGTTGGAGGTGAACGCGCCATAGAGGCAGGGGGCGCCGGGCGCCACCGTCTGAATCAGGGCGATGCCCATGATGGCCTCTGCATTCTGCTGCACCAGGGCGCCTTCGAGGCTCACCGGGCACATGGCGCCGGACAGCGTAAAGGGCGTGAAGATCACCGCCTGGTTGTGGCGGGCGAGGGCGATCAGTCCCTGACTCATTTCCTTGTCGAGGCGCAGCGGCGAGTTCATGTTGACGACGCCGGCGGTGCTGGTGTGCTTCGCAAACGCATCCATGCTTTCACCGAAGGCGATAGCCGCCATCTCCATGGAGCGGATGGCGCCGGCGCGGCCCAGGGCCGATGCGCCGAGCGGCTTGTCCGACAGGACGATATGGTCATAGGCCATGTCGAGGCCGCGGGTTTCCGCCGGCAGGTCGTGCGGCACGAAGCCGGAACCGGCCTTGTGCAGGATGTTCAGATGCTGGGTCAGGCGGATGAAGTCCTTCGCCTCCGCATGGGTGCCGCGCCGGCGCACCGTATCCAGGGTGCTCATGAAAGCGGGACCGCCGACCGGCGTGAAGATCATGTTGCGGCCGCCGACCTTGACCGTGCGCTCGGGATTGCGCGCCCGCAGGGTCCAGGTGGGCGGGGCCAGGGCGATCTTGCTCTCGATGAAGTCCGCCTCGAAACGCACCTGGCCGGTCTCATGATTGACGTCGCAGCCGGCCTCGGCCAGCAGGCGGCAGGCTTCCGGGTCCATGACCTCGACGCCGGTCTCTTTCAGCACCCGCAGGCTGGCCCGGTGGATGTCCTCGATCTGGTCGTCGGACAGCACCCGCATGGGCTCATAGGGATTGGCGTATTGGGCCCAGGGCAACTGGCGCACGGTCAGGCCAGTCGGGCGGGCGTCCTGACGGCGGCGGCGGCCGGCGGCGGGGGTGCGGGTCATTTGGGGGGGGCTCCGAAAAATGAGGGCGACCCCCGCACCCTATAGGGACAGCGATAATGTGAGAAGAGTGTCGGTGCGGCCGGCGGCGGGCGGGTCAGGGATCCGGCCCGGGTTTGCCCCGAATCAGGGGCGGCGGCCGGCGACAACCCAGGTGGCGGCATCCAGCGCGATGCCATGGGCGGTCTGGTGGTGGCTGAAGAAATCCCGGAGATCGCTGAGCAGGGCCTGACGGACCTTTGGCGCGGCGCCGGTTTCAAGGAGAAGGCGGTTGGCCGGGCCCATGTCCATGGCGGAGTCGGCGGCCTGTTCGACGGTGGCGGCGACCACCAGCGGCTGCTCCAGGCTGTCTATGGTGATATCGGTGAAACCGGCGGCGGTCAGGAGACTCCGCAGCCGCCCACTGTGGGCGAAGGCAAAGGGGCCGGGCGCGTCGGGGTCGGGCCGCTCTGGCATGGTCAGGTGGCGCGCCACCACCTCCTGCGGCGCGCGCATCCACGGGTTGAGGCCGGCCGCCTGCCAGCAGACAAAGGCGAGGCGGCCGCCGGGTCTGAGGGCCTGCGCCAGATTGGCCATGGCCGCCGCCGGATCGTCGAAGAACATGATGCCGAAACGGGAATAGACGCGGTCGAAGGTGGCCGGCGGCAGATGATCGGTCTGCGGATCGAGGCGGCGGAAGGACACGGCGGGACGCCTGGCCGCGCGCCGCCGCGCCTCGGCCAGCATGGTCTCGGCGATGTCCACGCCCAGAGCCAGCCCGGCCGGGCCGGCGCGGTCGGCCAGGTCCAGGGTGGTGGCGCCGCAGCCGCAGCCCACGTCAAGAAGGGAGTTGCCGGGAGCAATGGCCAGCGCCGCCATGGCGGCCCGGCCGAAGGGCTGCAGGCTGGCCTCCACGTCATCGGCCATGCGCACCCACTTGGCACCGCCTTCGCCGTCCCAGAACTCACGCATGGCGGCGTTCGGGCCGGCCGGCCCGGCCGGGGGGTCGGCGGCAGGCGGCGCGGTGGCGGTTGGGGCCTGGCTCATGACACGCTCCGTTGCTGTTCACCACAAGTATGGGCCGTCAGGGCCCGCTGGCGACGCACATGTGCGTGTCAGTCATGTGAGGTGGCGGTGGCGCCGCACAGCAGGCGGCCATCGGCCACCACCCGGCGGGCTGTGTCGGGGCCGAGAAAGATCATGTCGCCCTCGATGGCGGCGGCGGCCGGCTGCAGGCAGAGAGCGGCCCGGTCGAGGCGGAAGGCCCGGTAGCCGAGGTCGGCGAGGAAGGTGAACAGAGCCTGCGGCGTGTCGCCGGCGCGGGCCAGATGGCCGGCATGGACCTCCAGCAGCAGGGTCGGGTGGAACCGGCGGAGCGTATCGGCGGCGCCGACCAGCATACGCAACTCCCAGCCCTCGATGTCGGCCTTGATGAAGTCGAGCCGGGCAAGCCGCTGGCCGTGGGCGAAGTGGTCCACGGTGGTCAGCTCGATGCTCTCTTCCAGGGTGCGGCGACCGGCCGCCTCCGGCTGCGACGAGGCAATGTGGCCGAGACCGAAGCCGATGCTGCCCGAGGCCTTGACCGGCACCGACAGCGCCAGTCGGCCCGGCGTATCGCTGCAGCCGCGGGCGTGGATGGTGACATTGGCCAGACGATGAAAGGCCAGGGTCCGGCGCAGGATGGACAGGGCATAGCGGCCGGGCTCGAAGGCGTGGACGTGGCCGTGGCGGGCGATGCGCGCGAACAGCTTGGCGAACTGGCCCGCATGGCTGCCCACATCCAGGACGATGCCATCCGGCGGGATCAGCCCGGTCAGCAGAGGGGTCAGCTCCTGATGGTATTGCTTGGCGCAGGCCTTGAAGAGGTGGGCGCACCAGGTAAGGCGGGCCCGCAGCGTAAGAGTCATGGGCGGCATGTGGCGTTCCAGGGGCTGTTCCAGCGGGCGTTCCGAAGGGACAGGGTGGACGGCGCGCCTGTGGCGCTTGTCCCGGCCGGCATCTCACCCTAGGTTCTCCGGCAGGCAGGGACCAGCCCGGTCCGGCCAGGAGATTCAGCCCAGTGGAGACCCGCCATGCTCGCCGATCCAGACATTTTCCCCAAGGTTCAGCCGCCGGGTTATGAGTGGCTGGCCGACGAGCCGGCCTTCGACGCCAGAGCCCACCTGGCGCTGGAGGCGCCGGAGCGGGTGTGGACCATGGAGGAGCTCGGCTATACCGCGGAGCAGGCCGCCTGCTACGCCTCGCCCATCGCCGTGACCACGCCGGTGCGCCTGCTGTCGCCGGCGGGCGTCAAGGCCATGCTGGGCGTGGCCGAACAGCTCAAGCCGTTCATGCGCAAGAATTCCAACAGCCGCATTCCTGCGGTGCTGCGCGGCACCATCTTCCGCTCGCGCTTCATGCGCGACTTCTGCAACGCGCCGGAGGTGACCGACTATTTCTCCGACCTGTTTCAGGTACCGCTGGCGCCGCATACCCTGCCGCACCAGCTCGGCCACATGAACTTCAACCCGGACGACGTGACCCTGCCGGTGGACAAGTGGCACCACGACATCACGGCGCTCGACTATGTGCTGATGCTGCACAATCCGCGGGCCATCCAGGGCGGCCGTTTCGAGTATTTCTTCGGCACTCGCGAGGAGGGCAAGCGCCTGCTGGAAGAGAAGGGCGAACTGCCGGCCGACCGTATCGTCTCGCCGGACTTCAAGGACGCGGGCTATGCGGTGTTCATGCAGGGCTGCGCGGTGTTCCATCACGCCTCACGGCTGGAGCAGCCGGCCTTCCGCGCCAGTCTGGTCAACAGCTATGTGTCGCGCGACGTGCGCTACACCGACGCCAACCGCACGTTCTTCGTGAAGACCGTGCCGGGCGGCCCGTTCAGCGACGAGCAGTCACTGATCGAGAAGCGCGGCCGCTATACGGACTGGGCCCGCCACAAGGCATGGACCAGTCGCGCCAAGCTCGGCACGTTGCTGGAAGAGCTGCCCTTCACGGAAGATCGCCAGCAGATCATTCAGGCCCTGAAGGATGCGGTAGCCGACGTGCATGGCGCCATCGCCATGCTGGAGGCGGGCGACCGCACGTTCGAGGAGATGCGGGAGATCCGCGACCGCGACGAAGCCAACTACTATTCCAACCCGGTGCGCCTGACCGACCGGCGTCGCCAGGCGGCGGAGTAGGGCGGCGGCCGTCAGGATAGAGCAGAAGTCAGGCTGTAGGGATTATCCGGCCTGGCCAGCAGGCCATAGAGCAGGCTGACAGCGACGATCAGGACCAGCAGGGCAAGGACGATGCGGGTATCTTCGCCGCGCATCCGTCCGCCCAGCCGGCTGCCGAACTGCGCACCAATCACGCCACCGACGATCAGCACGGCGGACAGGACAATGTCCACCGTGTGCAGGGTTGCGGCCTGCAGGAAGGTGACGTTGGCGGTGACAAAGATGACCTGGAAGAGAGAGGTGCCGACCACCATGCGGGTTGGCATGCCGATCAGATAGATCATCGCCGGGACCAGGAAGAAGCCGCCACCGACGCCCATGATCGCCGACAGAATACCGCCGGCCAGACCGAGGCCGAGTGGCGCATAAATGCTCATATAGAGGAATCGGTTGCGGGCGACCGCGCGGGCGTCGCAAGAACGCCGTAGCGCTTTCGGCAAACATCAGGCTGCCAATGGCGCCGAGCATCATCACATAAGCCAGCGATACGGCGAGGTCCGACTGACCGATGACGTGCAGGAGATGAAACAGCCATGAGCCGAGCGCAGACCCGGCGAGGCCGCCGCAGACCATCAGCCCGCCCATGCGGAAATCCACATTGCCGCGACGCCAGTGGGCGAGGGTGCCGGAGACCGATGTGCCAACCACCTGATTGGCGCTGGTAGAGACGGCGACCGCAGAGGGTACGCCAAGCAGGATGAGCAGCGGCGTGATGAGAAACCCGCCGCCGACGCCGAACACTCCGTAGAGGGCGCCTACGGAAAAGCCGAGCCCAAGCAATACGAACAGGTTTTCGGATATCTGGGCGATGGGCAGATAGATGGACATCCGGCCGACAGACGGTCAGCGACCGGCCACGCGCAGCCAGTCGGTGCGCTTGCGGATCAGTCGCAGAATAAGGAACAGAATCGTCCCGATAATGAGGAACCAGAGCCAGGCGGAGTCTTCCCGCGCCCAGGCGGCCAGACCCTGGCCTTCGCCGACCACATCGGTCATGGCCTCGATGACGGTCAGCACGACGACGATGAGAAAGGCCCCGTTCTGTTCTCGCCGCAGGGCGGTGCGCCAGCAGAACGGCAGGGCGGCCGGCCGCCAGCTGCCAAACCGCGGCCAGAAGGCGGGCAGGCGGCTGGCCCATGTTTCATAGGCCAGGCCGAAGCGGCGTGAGAGATAGGCCTCTTCCGCCAGCACGATGCGCTCGTAATAGACCAGCGCCAGCACCATCCCGAGCAAAGCGACCCACCACACTTTCACCGCCAGCAGAAAGCCGGCCAGAATCAGCAGATTGCCGAGATAGAGTGGATTGCGGACGACAGAGTAAAGTCCAGTGGTGTTGAGAGAGTCGGCGCGCTGGGCGTGAGTGTTGCGGCCGGATGTGCCCGACGGCGCATGGCCGGCGGTGGCCACACGAATGGCCAGTCCGGAGGACGCGACAGCCAGACTGAACAGATCCCATATCGTCTCAGCGGTTTCACCGAACCAGGCTTCGAACAGGCCCGACTGCGGCAGGGCGGCGACAACCGGCACCAGCAAAAGCAGCGGCAGGAAACTGCGCCAGCGAAACAGGATGGCGCCCTGGGCGGCCAGGCGATCGCGGGTCGGAGTCGGGGTCATGGTTTTCCCCTTTTCGGTCCGGCGAGCGGCCGGCGGCGGCAAACCGGGTAGCAGAGCATTCCCGTTCCGGCGCAGCTAAGGCCGATCAGCGGGCGATGTCCAGACAGCTATGGCTTGCGCGCGTCTTGGTCGACCATGGCGCAGTCAAGGGAGCCACGGGAGCGGCGCCTCTTCCGTCGACGCCGGGCCAGGGCCTAGGCTCGTCCCAGGACGACGGCCGGGGAGGGATGAGTGCGTCAGCTGCACGGGCTGGATCAGGAGCCGCCGGGGCCGGGCGCTTACACCGGCGGCCTGCGGCGACTCGGCCGCGGCCTGCTCACGCCGGGGCTGCTGTCCTTCGCCGTGCTTTACGGCGTCGAGACCTTTTCCCGTTCGCTGCTGATTACGGTGCTGCCGCTGCAGGCGCTGCGCCTGCTGGGCGACGCGCAGCAGGTCAGCGTCCTGTTTTTCGTCGCCGCACTGGGCGGCCTGACCAGCGCCCTGGTGGTGCCGCTGGTGTCACGTCACCTGCGGCGCGGCAACATGCTGATTGCGGCCATGGCCGTGCTGGCCGCCGCCTGCGCCCTGCTGGCGACGCAGACCGTCATCGGCACTGCCGCCGGCATTGTGTTGCGCATGTTCAGCGCGGCGGCGGTGGATGTGGTGCTGAGCCTCTTTGTCATGAGCCAGTTCAGCCGGCGCGACCTCAGTCGTTTCGAGCCCACACGGTTGTTTGCCTCCGCCGCCGGCTGGACGCTTGGACCGTGGCTGGGGATCGTGCTGGCCAGCACGGTGGCGGTGTGGGTGCCCTTTGCCGCCACGGCCGGGGCTGGCGCCCTGGTGATCGTCTATGCCCGCCTGCTGCGCCTGCCGGACGGTCCGGTGCGCGCCAGCCGCCGGCCGGTCAATCCGCTGCGATACGGCCGCCGCTTTTTCGTCCAGCCGCGCTTGCGACTGGCCTGGGTCCTGGCGGCGGGGCGGGCCGGATGGTGGGGTATGTTCTTTATCTACGGGCCGATTTTCGTCGTGCAGAACGGTATGCCCGAATCCACCGGCGGGTTGCTGGCGTCGGCCGGCACGGCGTTCCTGTTCATCATTCCGGCCTGGGGCTGGGTCAGCCGGCGCTATGGTCTGCGCTGGCTAATGCTGGGAGCCTATGGCGCTACCGGCATCCTGACACCGCTGGCGGCGCTGGCCACCGGCTGGCCGTCTCTGGTGGTGGTCCTGCTGATCATGGCGGCCTTTGCAGCCATCGCCATCGACGCCGCCGGCAATGTGCTGTTCCTGCGCGCGGTCCACCCCCATGAGCGGACCGAGATGGCGGCGGTCTTCGGCACCTACCGGGATCTTTCGCAACTGGGCCCGCCGGGGTTGTTCGCGCTGGTCCTGCGGTTCCTGCCGTTGCCGGCCGTGTTTGTTATCGCCGGCGGCTGGATGGTGGGGCTGGCCCTGCTGTGCCGGCACATTCCGCGACGCATGTAGAACCGGCCGTTGCACCAGGCGTCGCATCGGGACCGGACGCCGCCGCGAAGCCCAGGAAATCCGGCGGAGAACCGGCGCGGAGTCGGCTAACAAATCGGCGCAAATTGAGAGTTTCACCATTCCTTAACCGCGCCGGTCGCTGACTCACAGTTCAGTCTGCGACCCGGGAACCGTGTGGAATGGCCGAGTTGACGATGTCCGGCGGACCGTCCGGGCCAGCGCCGTCTGGCCCGGCGCCCCATGACGCGCTGACCAGGCAAGAGGCACTGGTTGCGCGCATAGCGTTGCTGAACAAGTCGCCGGCGGCGTTCATCGCGCACCTAGTGGTCGGCGTCGTGATGGCGATTGCCGTGCTGGTGAGCGAAACGGTCGTCGCCGACTGGATCGTCGGCGGTTGGCTTGGCGCCCTGTTGGCCATCAACCTCGCACGATTCCTCTACTGGCGGGCCTGTCGCGACAAGGCGATCTATCGCCGCCATCCCAATCGTCACGGCTGGTATTACTCCCTCGGCACCGGCGCGGCCGGCGCGCTGTGGGGGGTGGCCGGATTCACCGTTGCCATCATCCACGATCTGCACCTGGTTGCCCTGTTGGGGGTTGCGGTCGCCGGTCTGTCGGCCGGCGCCGTGGCTACCACATCCACGTTCCGGCCAGCCTTTCTCGCTTTCCTGCTGCCGGCGACACTGCCGTTTGCCGCCGGCGTTCTGTGGAACGGGGGGCATGTTTCCGAGTGGGGGCTCGGCGTCGTCGTCGTGTTGTTCGCGCTGCTGCTGACGGCGATTTCACGGCACCTGGGAGACAGCATCTATCGCACCCTCAGCCTGCAGATCGCCAATGGGCGGCTGGCCCGCCACCTGACCCAGGCGCGGGATTCGGCGGAGCAGGCCAGCCAGGCAAAAAGCGAGTTCCTGGCCAATATGAGCCACGAGCTGCGCACACCGCTGAACGCCATCCTGGGATTCTCGGAGATCATCCAGCAAGACCTGATGGCGGCCCGGCCTGGTGGCTATCGCGACTATGGCCGCTACATCCACGAAAGCGGCAGTCACCTGCTGGCCATCATCAATTCCATACTGGACCTGTCCAAGGCCGATGCCGGCCGGCTGGAGTTGGACGAGTCCCTGATTGAACCGGCCGCCATGGTGGAGGGGGCGCTGCAAATGGTGCGCGAACAGGCGGTCGCCCGTGGTCTGAGCCTGACCAGTGACATGACGGAGGATCTTCCCCTGTTCCAGGCAGACCTTCTCAAGCTGCGTCAGATTCTGCTGAACCTGCTGTCCAACGCCATCAAGTTTACCGAGCCCGGTGGCGCCATCGCCGTACGGGCGTGGCTGGAAGATACCCGCGGCATCGCCTTGCAGGTGGCGGACAACGGCATCGGCATGTCGCCGGCGGATGTACCCAACGCCCTTGAGTCCTTCGTTCAGCTAGAAAGCAAGATGCACGGCCGGCGCGGCGGCACGGGCCTTGGCCTGCCCCTGACCAAGCGTCTCGTGGAGCTGCATGGCGGCCGTTTGGAGATTGATTCAGCGCCGGGTGTGGGGACCACCGCCACGGCGTATTTCCCGCCGCGCCGCACGGTGGCACGTCACAGCGAGACCGCCGCCGCCTGAATCGGTGCCGGCGCCAGCGTTTACAGGTCTGGTTGGCCTGGTTGGAGTCCGCTTACGGCTGTGGAACAATAGCCCGGTCATCCACCGACCGGAGCCCGGCATCATGGCGCAAAGCTTTCTGCACCACACGGCGCGCGACACCGCCATACCCGACCAGCGCACCGAATGGGAGCCGAGCCCGCGACGTGTCCGCGTCATGTTCAATGGCAAGATCATCGCCGATTCGCGCCGCATGTATCTGATGCGTCAGCACGGCTTTCTGGTGGTCTACTACATACCCAAGGAAGATGTTGACCAGTCGGTACTGGAATCGAGCAACCACACCACGGAGTCGCCCTACAAAGGGCGCGCGGAATACTGGAATGTGCGGGTCGGCGACCGCGTCGCTGAAGCCGCCGCCTGGCACTATCCGTCGCCGAAGCCGGGCTCGCCGGACACCTCTGCCTATATGAGCTTTGACTGGCATTCCATGGATGCCTGGTTCGAGGAAGACGAGCAGGCCTTTGTTCATGCGCGCGACCCTTATCTGCGCTGCGAAACACTCAATAGCTCGCGGCACCTGGTGGTCAAGCTGGATGGCACGGTCGTGGCCGAGACGCGGCGGCCGCTGATCCTGCTGGAGACCGGTCTGGTGTCGCGCTACTACGTTCCCAAAACCGACATCCGGCTCGACTGGTGCGAGCCGAGCGACACATTCACCCTGTGCCCCTACAAGGGACGGGCCCGCTATATGCACATGCGGGTCAACGGCAAGCTGCATACGGACGCGGTGTGGCTGTATGACTATCCGCTACCGGACATCTGCAAGGTGCAGGGCCGGGTCTCGTTCTGGAACGAACGGGCCGAACTCATCCTCGACGGTGAAAAAGTGACGCGGCCGGAATCCCACCAGCCGGTTGATGGTTCAGAACTGCTGCACCCCAACCGCATGTTCTGGATGGTGCCCCCGCCGGCGACCATGAAAGGCACGCCGCTGGACAAGCTGCAACGGACGACGGCGTTGCCAAATGGCCGGGTGGAAGGACCGCCGGCCGGAGTCATGAACATGGCGACCGAGCGGGCCGGCGGGCGTTTCATTCAGTCGATTGTCGCGCCGCCGGGCTGAGACAGCCAGGCGCCGGATCAAGCGCCGGCCATGAAGCGTTCCGCCCAGTCCCGGTTGGTGCGGTCAGCCAGCCTGGCGGTGGGGGCGGCAATACGGTGTGCGACGGACGGATCCAGTTCCAGCCGCTGCAGAATATCCGCCAGCACGCCGGTCGGTTCGGCCGAAAGCGCGTGATAGGTGATACGCACAGGCTCTATCTTTTCGCGGGCGAACCAGGCTTGCCACGCTTCGTCCAGCGCAGTGAGCTCCGCCATGTGTCCGGCGATCTCATCCCGGGCATAGACCGGGTCCCGCGGTTGAGCGAGACGTTCCAGTTCGGTTCCGTCGGGCGCCCGGTGCCACAAGCCTGTCTGCTGGGCCATGGCCAGAGAGATGGCCTGGTCGAGCTTGTTGTGGCGCGTCAGGTAGATGAATAGCGTGTCGCCGAAGGCCGCACGAATTCGCGCCTGATCTGTAGCCCGCCCCGGATAGAGCACGTCCAGTTGCTGCATGAAGAACGCAAAGCTGTGCCTCTGCAATCGCAGGCCAAACATGCCTGTGCCGGCGGTGCCGCACACACGGGCGGCGTCGAAGATGGCGCGCAGGGCAGCGCGGTCGGTGGCGTAGGAACAGGCCGACAGATCGAACCTGGCCAACCAGTCGGCAATCGACGGCGTGTGAAAATAGCTGGCGGGGTTGCCGGATGTTCCCGTCGCCGCCAGAAGCCCGCACAGCAATGTGCTGCCGCTGCGCGGGCTGGTGCAGATAATGTAGGACTGAAACTTCGCCATGGCTCCCAGAGGCCGGCTACGCCGCCTTGCGGTCGTGGTCGGGAAGCATGTCATAGGGGTGCTTGCAGCCGGGCTGGGCAAGCATCCGCTCGGTCCACGCCTTGAGGCGGGGCCAGCGGTCGTGCTCCAGACCGCCTTCCGGCGCGGTCATCACATTGGGGAAGCAGGCAATGTCGCAGATGGTGGGCTGCTGGCCGAGGATGAAATCATTGCCGGCGGCAAAGTGGTCGTCCAGCGTGGTCAGGGCCTTTTCCGCGCGTGGCCGGATATAGTCCAGCAGATCCTTGCCGCCGGTGCCGGTCTTGCCGAAGAAGCGGATCTGGTTGACGTCCTTGAAGCGGTCGCCGTTCCATTCCAGCCACTCGGAGACACGTTGCTCGGCGGCCTCGTCCTTTGGACCGAAGGCGCCAGTCACCCTGGCCAGGTAGCGCAGGATGGTGTTGGACTGCACCAGCACGCGGCGGTCATGGGTCAGGGTCGGCACTTCGCCCCAGCGGCTGAGGGTTTTCCACTCGGCATTGGTGTCGCGATAGGCGCGATCCACCTGAACATAGTCGAAGGGCTGACCAGACATGGAGAGCATCAGGGCGACCTTGGCCGCGGGCATGGACAAGTGAAAGCCGTAAAGAGTGAAATGGCCATGAGAGGCGGGCATGACGGGCTCCTGCTGAGGTGGTTTTGCCGCAGTATACGCCATGAAGGGCAAATTGGGGCGGGGCCAAACGGGCGTCTTGTGAGGTCAGCCGGAGGACGGCATGGCAGAGGAAAATACCCTGAGCCTGACCCTGCAGCGGATCATCGCGGCGCCCCGTGCGCTTGTCTTTCGCCTGTGGACCGACGGCGACCATGTGCGGCGCTGGTGCGCGCCGAGTGGCTTTGCGGTGGTCGAGGGCAGCGCGGATCTGCGGCCGGGCGGCGAATGGGCGACCACGCTCCGTGATCCGACGGGCAGGGAGTGGCGCCTGCGCGGCGCCTATCGTGAGGTGGTGCCGGGCCAGCGGCTGGTATTCAGCCACGCCTGGGTGGAAGAAACCGGCGCGGTCGGTCCGGCGACGGTGGTGACCATCGAACTGACGGACGAGGCCGGCGGCCGGACCCGTCTGGTCCTGCGCCAGGCACCGTTTGCCAGCGTCGAGTCCCGTGACGGCCACGCCGGCGGGTGGGGCGAGACCCTGGACAGTCTGGCCGCCTATGTGGCGAAGCTGGACACCGGGCAGGCGCCGACCCTGCACTAAGACCGGCCGGCAAGACGACTGGCGGGCGGCCGCCCCTTGTCTGACCGGCCCGGTGACTGGTCGGGATGAGCCGGCCGGGGTAAACTCAACCACCCGTCGCCGGCAGTCCCCGACTGGCGCCACCAGATCATCGTGACCCGCCCATGAGCCAGTCCGGCTTCGGCCTTATCCTGCGCACGTTCGAGAACCGCAACTTCGCGATCTACTCCGCTGGTTCGGGCTTTTCGCTGATCGGTAAGTGGATGCAGCGCATCGCCATCGGCTGGCTGGCGTGGGAGCTGACCGGCGAGGCCTTTGCGGTGGGCATCATCGCCGCGGCGGACATGTTTCCCACCTTCATCATGAGCCCGATTTCCGGCGCCTTCGCCGACCGGCTGGACCGTCGTCGGATGCTGTTCTGGATTCAGTTTCTCTCCATGCTGCAGGCTATCGCGCTGGCCGTATTGTGGTTCGCCGGCCTGGTCACCTTCGAGATTCTGGTGGGGCTGACCGTGCTTCTGGGCATTCTGACCGGCGCCAACCACCCGGTGCGCATGGCCATGCTGCCGAGCCTGGTCAAGAACGAGGACCTGCCGGCGGCGGTGGCGATCACCTCGGTCATTTTTGTGGCCATGACCCTGCTGGGGCCGGCGATCGGCGCGGCCGTGTTCCACACATTCGGGATCGGCGTGGCCTTCATCGTCAATGTGCTGGGATTCCTGGCGATTCTGGTTTCGGTCATGATGTTGCGCCTGCCGCCGCAAATGCGGGCCGAGCCACACAAGCGCGGCTTCATCGGCTCTGTGGCGGAGGGCATCGGCTATGTGGCGCGCCATGCGGGATTGCGCGCGATCATCATGATCACGCTCACCACCTCCTTCTTTGCCTGGCCGGTGCGCGAACTGTTGCCGGCGATCAGCGACCTCATGTTTGATCGCGGCCTCAACGGGCTCACCCTGCTGCTGGTAGCCAATGGCCTCGGCGCAGTGGCGGCGGGTCTGTGGCTGGCGCAGCGCGGCAAGGGCAGTCAGGGCATGGTCCGCCTGCAGTTGTCGGGCATTCTCGCCATGGTGGCGGCGCTGGCCGTGTTCGCCATAACCCGGCAGTTCGCGGTGGGCCTCGCCGCCATGGTGCTGCTGGGCGGCGGCATGGCGATTGCTGGCACGTCGGGCCAGACCATGACTCAGATGAGCGTCGATCCCACCAAACGCGGCCGGGTGTTCAGCCTGCACTCCATGATCATCGGTGTGGGCCCGGCTTTCGGCGGGCTGCTGGTGGGCGCCCTGACCGACCGCTATGGGGTGACCGCACCATTGCTGGTGGGGGCCGGCCTGACCGGTGTGGTGTGGCTGTGGGCGGTGAGCCAGGCCGCGGCCATGCGCACCAGTCTGGAACATGCGGCGCCACGGTCGGAGCAGGCGACCGGACCGGCAGGGGACGCGCTCAAGGCGGCGGAATAGCCAGAGCGCCCGCACGGACGCCGCCACATGTGCTAACATCATCCAGTATCCTATTGAAAACCGGCAACAATCAGTCATGACTACTGCGGCGGAACCAAAGCGTATCCTGCTTATCGTCCATCAGGAGCAGTCCAATCCGGGGCGGCTGGGCGACGCACTCAAGGCGCGCGGTTTCGTGCTGGATCGCCGGGCGCCAACCCTGGGCGACCGACTGCCGGACAGTCTGGACGACTATGCCGGATCGGTGGTGTTCGGCGGGCCGATGAGCGCCAATGATGACCGGATGGAACCGGGCTTGCGCGCTGAATACCAGTGGTTTGAGACCATGCTGCAGGCGGAGAAGCCGTTTATCGGCGTGTGCCTGGGCGCGCAGATGCTGGCCCGCACGCTGGGCCGCACGGTGGCGGCGCATCCCGACGGCGCGGTGGAAATCGGCTATAGCGAAATCTTCGCGACGGATGAAGGACGGGACCTGTTTCCCCGCTCCATGCACGTCTACCAGTTCCACCGGGAGGGGCTGGACCTGCCGGCCGGCGCCGTGCGCCTGGCCACCAACCAGGCCTATCCCAACCAGGCCTATCGCTATGACCATTTCGCCTGGGGCATTCAGTTCCACCCGGAAGTGACCTTTGCCATGATGCAGCGCTGGTCGTCCTTCGCCCGCATGATGCCGCCTTTGCCGGGTTTGCAACCGGCCGACGAGACCCTGGCAAGCCATGCCCGGCACGACCCGGCTCTTGGTCACTGGCTGGAGGGATTTCTCGACCGCGTTTTCCCGGCGACGGCCGGCCGCAAAGCCACGCGCGACGCGGCGGAATAGGCTTGGAGCGCCGAACGCTCGCGGTTGCCCGGATCGCTGTGCCCTGATTGGCTCGCGGTCGCGATGGGCGGAGCAAGCCGGCGCCACATGCGCCGGTCAGCCCCTAACCCCTGAGAAAAGCGGCAACATCTGCGGCGACCCGGGTGCCTGACAGGTTGGCGCCGCCGCAGGTCATCGCATAGGTGCCGGCCAGGGCTTCGCCGGCCAGGAACAGCGGACTGTCGATGGGTTCCGCCAGCTTGGCGCGCGCACCGTGCCGGCCCGGCCGTTCGGAGGCGTAGGAGCCGCGCACCCAGGGGTCGTTCGCCCAGTTGGTGAAACCGCCCTTTATGAAGTGTCTGTCCACCGCTCCACCGAAGATCTTGCGCAGTTCGCCCAGCGCAAAATCGACTACAGCATCATCGCCCCGGGCCGACATCTCCCAGCCAAAGGCACCGCCGACAATGCCGATCATCAGGTTCGTGTCGAATGGCCATGTCAGGAAGAAACAGGCCCGCGCCGGCAATTCCTCGGGAAGCTTGTAGGCCAGCCACTGGTTGGGCTTCAGCCCGAAGCGCTTGCCATCGAACAGCAGGGGCACCTTGGCGAACAGCCCCATGGGCAGGCCCTCGATGCCGGCCAGGGTGGCCAGCGGCAGGCCGGGCGTAAAACGGATGGTCTCGGCCGCCAGCACACCGGTCGAGACGGTCAGGATGCAGGCCCGTGCCGTCAGCCTACCCGCCGCGCTTGTGATCCGCACACCCGGCCCGCTGTGATCGATCGCGGTCACCGGCGCATTGAGCGTCACCGGCAGGCCCTGGCCGTACTGTGTCACCAGGGTGCCGAAACCCTCGCGGATTTCCAGGTTCGGCTTGGTCTCCGCGAGCGACCACCGGTCGACGGGCGAGAGATCGGCGAAATCCTTGCCCATGCTCATGGGCCCCAGCCAGGTCTGGCTGTTGGCGCCCCAGTCCATGTGTGCGGGCACGACTTCGGAAGCGGGGACGTCGAGACCGTTGCGGCCGGCGTCTGACAGGCCGCCCCGGGTCGCGCGCCAGGCGCGGCTGTAGGCCGACCATTCCTCGCTGTTGGGCTCGCGCTTGCCCACGAACATCGCCTCGTCGGCGCCGTCGTGGCTTTCCAGGGTGTAGCCCCACTCGCGGGCCATGGCGGTGTAGGGATTGACATCGGACGAGTGCAGCCAGGAACAGCCGCGGTCGAAAGGCAGGCCGAAGGTGGTGGTGTCGGTGTGGGCGCGGCCGCCGATGCGGCCGGCGGCCTCGACGATGGCGACCGAATGTCCTGCGGCAATCAGCGAATGTGCTGCGGCAAGCCCGGCCGATCCCGCGCCGACGATAGCGACATCCACATCGCCGCTGGCCGCCCGCACGACCGCCGGCGCCATCAGCGTGGCGCCGGCGGCGGCCAGAAACCCTCTGCGACTCCAACCCTTCGTCATGACCGGACAACCCTTGTTGCACTGTGGCCGCCATGGCGCAGCGGAAGCCGATTGTGAGCCCGCATTCCGCTCCAGACCACAGCCGATTTCACGGAAACCACCCCACGGCTCCACCGCGATGAGCGGGGCTTGCCGGCGACCGGCCGCACGGCCGCCGGACTTCCATAGGGGAGCCAGACCGGCCAGTATGGTTCTCGTGCGTCGCAGGCGGGGGAATACCGATGGTTGGAAACCGGCGGATGGCTCTTGCCGTCGCCCTGTTTGTCGTCGTCGCCGCATGCAGCGGGCCGCGCACCCAGCGCGCGGATGTTGATCAGGCCGCGGTTGAGCGGGAGCGCCAGCTACAGGCCGAACTGGCCCTGAATGCGTTGTACGACCACACCCGGCGGCTGGCCGATGTAGCCTTTGCCATTCGCCACAACGCGGCGGCGCTGTGTGGAACCGCGACTGAAGCTTATTTCGGCCTCAGCGTACAAACCCGCCATGCCTTCGAGGCCCCCATGCGAAGGGCCGCAGAGACGCTGTTCGCGGCGGATGACCGCCTGCGGGTCTGGACCGTGGCGGCAGGCTCGCCGGCGGGCCGCGCGGGCCTCTTGCCCGGCGATGTCATCATGTCTGTGAACGATACGGAAATCCCCAGTGGAACGGCGGCGATTTCTACATTTATCGGTGCTCTCGACGCCTATTCGTCCGACACCGGTGATGGGCCCGTATCGGTGGTTTTTGATCGCGCCGATGTGGGCCTGCGCCGTGCGGAAATGGTTCCGGTCACGGCCTGCGCCTATCCGGCCGAACTGCTGGTCAGCGATGAAATCAATGCCTTTGCGGACGGTCAGCACATCGTGGTCACCACCGGGATGATGAACTTCCTGCGCGACGACACGGAGTTGGCCACAATTGTCGGGCACGAACTGGCCCATAATGTCATGGGCCATGTGGAAGCCCGTCAGACCAATGCGCTGGGAGGCCTCTTCTTTGACCTGCTGGCGGCGGGACTGGGGGTCAATACCCAGGGTGCGTTCTCCCAGATGGCGGCGCAGGCCTATTCGCAGGACTTTGAGCTGGAGGCAGACTATGTGGGCCTCTATGCACTGGCTCTGGCCGGCTATGATTATGAGCGGGCGCCCAACATCTGGCGCCAGATCGCGATCCTCAATCCTGACAGCATAACCATTGGCCGCAGCCATCCGACCACCGCCGAGCGTTTCATCGGACTGGAGAACACGGTAGCGGAACTCAATCAGAAGATCGCGTCCGGCCTGCCGCTTGAGCCCGAAATCAAGAGCGGATCCGGCTTCGGCGATGGCTCCGCCAACACCAACTCCCGTTGAGGATCTGGACTCAGGTCAGGGTCAGAATCCGCCGGCGGGCCGCGGTTCATAGGGCGCTTCCAGCGCGGCACACTCTTCGTCCGTCAGGGCGACGCCGACGGCGGCGACAGCCTGGTCCAGGTGTTCCGGTTTGGTGACGCCGATGATGGGGGCGGTCAGGCCGGGCCTGGACAGCAGCCACGCCAGCGCCACCTGGGTCGGCGTCAGGCCGCGTTGCCGCGCGATCTCCTCTGCCGCATGGACGATGGCGTAGTCGCAGTCACGGTTGTAGGTCTGTAGAGTCCACGGATCATTGCGGGCGCGCAGCGTATCGCCGCCGTCCTGGCGATGACGGTTGCGGGCGAAGAAGCCGCGCGCCAGCGGGCTCCACGGAACAAGTCCGATGCCGCGGTCGAGGCACAGCGGGTTCATCTCGCGCTCATCCTCGCGATAGACCAGGTTGTAGTGGCTCTGCATGGAGACGAAGCGGGCCCAACCATTGCGCTCCGAGACGTGGAGCGCGTTGTGAAACTGCCAGGCGAACATGGAGCTGGCGCCGATATAGCGCACCTTGCCGGCGCGAACGATGTCGTTGAGCGCCTCCAGGGTTTCCTCGATCGGGGTCTCCGGATCCCAGCGGTGGATCTGGTAGAGGTCCACATAGTCGGTGCCGAGCCGGCGCAGGGAGTTATCTATCGAGTCCATGATGCGCTTGCGCGACAAGCCCCTGTCATTCGGTCCGTCGCCCATGGGATTGCCGACCTTGGTGGCGATGACAAGCCGGTCGCGTGGCGCCAGGGCTTTCAGGGCGCGGCCGGTGATCTCTTCGCTAACACCGCGGGAATATATGTCCGCCGTGTCGAAGAAGTTGATTCCCGCCTCCCAGGCCTGGCGGTAGAACGGCTGTGCCGCTGCTTCGTCCAGCACCCAGCCGGCGTATATCTTCGGATCGCCATAGGACATGGTGCCAAGGCACAGACGCGATACCTTGAGGCCGCTGGCACCGAGGCGAACATAGTCCATGGCAGGCTCCCGTGTAGCGGACCGGCGGCCAGTCTAGCGGCTGGCCGCAGTGCGCCAAGAGCCGGCGCACAGCCTTGCCGGCCGGTCGGCCGCAGCCCAGAGTCCGGCGCTAACGGCTGATGCCCCGCCCGACCGGACAAGGGGGCCGCCGGAACAGGGGGAAGGCCATGACCACTGAACTGCTTTATCTGACCCTGACCGCCGGACTGGCGGCCTTATTGTGGATTCCACAGGTGCTGGGCATCGTCGCCCAGAACGGCATGATCTCGGCCGAGGATTTTCGCCAGGCCACTGAAAAGCCAGTGACCGGCTGGGCCCAGCGGGCCAAACGAGTCCATCTCAACATGGTGGAGAACCTGGCGCCCTTCGCGGTGCTGGTGATTGTCGCCCATCTGAGCGGCCAGACCAGCGCCACCACGGCGCTGTGGGTGCAGGTGTTCTTCTGGGCGCGGCTGGCTCACGCGGCAGTGCTGTATGCGGGTATTCCGTATCTCCGGACCCTGGCGTTCAGCGCCGGATTTGTCGCCCAGATCGTCATTTTCCTGGCGATTGTCTTCTAGACGCCCCGGTCCGGAAGGACCGGTCAGAGGTCGAGGCTGGCGGCGCGGCCGACCAGATGCACGGTCAGGGGACGGGTGCGTCCCCTGACCTCCGCCTCGGCGGTGTCGTGGCCGGTCAGATCGAGTCCGCCGGCGCGGCTGACATCTTCCGACAGTATGAGTTCGCAGCCATAGCTCTTGGTCATGCTTTCCAGGCGGCTGGCGGTATTGACCGTATCGCCGATGGCGGTGAGGGAGATCGTCTCGCCATAGCCCAGTTCGCCAACAATGACCGGGCCATGGTGCAGGCCGATGCCCATGCGCAGCGGCTGCGACAGGTCGTCGGCCAGGTCCTGGTTGAGGGTGGCAAGAGCGGCACCCATGGCGCAGGCGGCGGCGGCCGCCTGACGGGCGCCCAGCGCCGGATCGCCGGTGACCCCGAACAGCGCCATGATCCCGTCTCCGATAAACTTGTCCACAATTCCTCCTGCGTTTTCAATGGCTTCACCCATTGACCGGAAGTAGCGATTGAGGACGAAAACAACATCATAGGGGAGGCGGTTCTCGCTGAACCGGGTAAACTCGCGGAGATCAGCGAAGAGCACGGTGACGTCACGTTCGACGCCGTGACGGGCAGCGCTGCCTGGTGCGGCGTCGGCCGGTGAGGCGGTGGGCGGCAACAGGGGGGCGATGGCCACGTCGCCGCGCGGCCGCGCCTGGCAGGCGAGCCGTACGCCGGGCGGTGCGAAGACACGTTGCAGGACCGCCTGTTCGTGGCTGTCCGGCGGCGACAGATTGTCCTGGCCGTCGTCCACCCGCACCCGGCAGGTGGAGCAGCGGCCGCGGCCGCCGCAAACGCTGGCATGGGGAATGGCGAATTGCCGGCTGATGTCCAGCAGGGTCGGGCCCGGCGCCACCTGGACGGAGCGGCCGGACGGGTAGCGCACCCGGATCAGGCCGCGCCGGCGCTCGTTCAGGCGGCGGACACCGCGCGCGACGAAAGGCACCAGCAGCAGCACCGCCATGACCGCCAGGGCCAGATTGTGCGCGTCATAGAGGGTGCGGACCTGCGCCGCGTCCGGTGGATTGGCGGCGGCGGCCAGACCCTGCAACCAGGCCGGATCTTCCGCCAGCCGCGCCACAGCCTGGCCGCCGGCGACGAAGCCGGCGAGTGCGGCTGCCGGCACCAGCAGGGCCAGGCCGTAGAGCCAGGCGATGTGGCGGCGATACCAGGGCCGGATGCGCAGCCAGAAGTGCAGGCCGAAGCAGGCATGGGCCCAGGCCACCATGAGGACCACCGCCTGCTGGATGCCGTCCATCGGCGACAGTTTCCACAGCACCAGCAGGACATAGGCGTAGCTGTCCTGGGTGGTGAAAAACTCGTGGCTGAGGCGGGTGCCGAATACATGGATGGCCAGCAGGGGCGGGATGAACAGGCCAAGCAGCATCTGCGCCCAGTGCCAGGGTGGCAGGCGCAGGCTGCGGCGGCGGTAGATGGTCGTCAGCGCCAGGCATATGTGAGTGACCATGGCGACCAGCAGCACGGTGGTGCCGGCCCAGCCGCGCCACACCCAGAGAAAGATATGGCGGCCGGCCTCCATCGCCTCCAGGGAAATGAGGCCGAGAGAGTGATTGACACTGTGAAACAGAACAAAGACGAAGAGGACGAGGCCGCTGGCCAGCCTGAGGCGATGTATCATAGCGATTCTGACCCCCTTCGGCTGGCCCTATTGTGGCGCTCGTGTGGCCCCCGGCAAAGACGCCACGGCACGGCGTCATCCGCCGCCGGTTCACATTCAGGGGAGAGGGCGGTTGCAGCAATAGCCACCGGGCCGGCAGGTCATTAAACTTCCGGTGGATTTCGCGGCCCGCACTCGCCGCCCGGTGTCCCCGCCGGCTTTCGTGGGTCGGCCTTCATTGGTGGAGTCTCGCCATGTTCAAGTCCCTGTCTTTCCCGCGCCACAAACTCGCCGCCGCGCTGACCGCCGCCCTGTTGAGTGGCGCCCTGCTGATGGGCACGGCACCGGGTCCGGCCGTCGCCGCCGGTGATGGCGGGCTGAATACCAACACCTCGTCCCTTGCCGGCGATCCCACCTATGTTCAGGCGGTGGCGCTGATCAAGGCCGAGCAGTATGGCCAGGCGATCCCGCTGCTGCAGCAGGTGGTTCAGACGAATCCGACCGAGGCGGACCCGTTTAACTGGCTGGGTTTCGCCATGCGCCAGACCGGGCAGAATGACGACGCCTTCACATACTACTATCGGGCGCTGGAGCTGGACCCCAAGCATACCGGGGCCATGGCCTATCTGGGTGAGCTTTACCTCAAGGTCGGCGATCTTGCCAAAGCGCAGGAGCTGGAACAGCGTCTGGTGGGCGCCTGCCCGTTCGGCTGTTCGCAACTGAACGAGCTGCGCGCCTCCATCGCCAGCTATATGGAGAGCCAGGGCAGCTCTTGAGCCCGCCGCGGCTTAGCCATACGGGAGCAGGCCGACGGAGGCACACCCACGGGCGCAGGCATATGTGGGATACGGGCCGGGGCCGCAGGGGAAACCGCAGCGGCCCTTTTTCCGGACGGGGCTACCGTCGATCAGCGGTTCAGACGGGCCAGGTCATCGGGTGTGTCAACATCGAGACGCACCGCATCGTCGTCCATGGCCACCTCGACCACATGGTCAGGATACCGGCGCAGCACGGCGCGCGCCCCGCGGTCGCCGTCCAGCGCCATGATCTGGCTGAAATAGGCGCGGGCGAAAAGCACCGGATTGCCCCATTCGCCGTTGCGGGTGGGGACGCAGATGGAACGGTCCTCCGCCGGATCAAAAGCGGCCAGCAGGCGGGCCACATGACCGGCCCTGACCCGTGGCATATCACCCAGCAGAACCACCACGCCGTCAGCCGAGTCCGGTAGCGCCGCCAGCCCGGCGCGGAGAGATGAGGCGAGGCCGCTGGCATAGTCCGGGTTGGTGACGATACGCGCCGGGCTGTGCGCCACGGCCGCTTCCACCGCCTCGGCCTGATGGCCGGTGACGACTATGACCGGGTCACAGCCGGCCTCTGTGGCCGCTTGCACCGCGTGGCTCACCAGAGGCCGGCCGCCGCTGGCCGCCAGCAGCTTGTTGGTGTCGCCCATGCGGCTGGAGCGGCCGGCGGCGAGGACGATGGCCGCCACCTGTGGCACCTCCGCCGCCGCGGCTGCTGACCGGGCCTGGCCGGCCGCGCCGCCGGGCGCACCCCGTCCGCTGCGCGGCTGCGGTCGCTCGCCGGTTTCCTTGAGCAAGCCGCCGACACCCATGGTCATGAGGTCGCTGCCGCTCAGTTCGAGGCCGGCGGCCAGCCGTTGCAGCGCCCAGTCAATTCCGTTGAGCGCCGGCGAGCGGGCACAACCTGGCAGGCCAAGGACAGGGAGGCCGTCGAGGCGCGCCAGCAGCAACAGATTTCCCGGGTCCACCGGCATACCGAAATGGAGAATCCGGCCACCGGCGCGGGTGATGCCGTCGGGTACCACGTCGCGGCGGTCGGTGATGGCCGACGCACCGGAGACCATCAGCAAGGTGGCGCCGGCCTGGCGCAGGGCCCCCAGTTCGGCGGCGATGGCCGTCGGATCATGATTGCAACGGCGGTCCGGCAGCAAAACGCCGCCGAGATCGGACATGCGCTGGCCGAGCGTCCGAGCGGTCTTGTCGAGGATCGAGTCCTTGAGGCCAGGCAGTCGGGTCTGGATCAGCCCGGCGACCAGCGGTCGGAACGGCGCATGGCCGATGGCCCGGTGAGGGGCGCTGGCGGCGATGCGCTCCCACCGGTCGAGCGCGGCGCGCGGCGCGGCGAAGGGAATGATCTTGACGGTGGCCAGCAACTGGCCGGGGCTGACCGCAGCGAAGGGTTGCAGGGTGGCGACGGTGAGCGATTCATCAATGGCGTTCAAGCGGTCCACCAGAGCCCGATCAACGGTGATCAGACCGGCCGTCGGCGCCACCAGATTGACCCGGCCAGTGAAGGGGGCGGTGACAGTGATAGTGGGGCCGGCCAGGGCCGCGGCGGCGCGAGCGGCGGCGGCGTCTTCCGCCACATCGCCGTCTTGCAGGCGGGCAACCATCAGATGGGTGTGGCCGGCGGCGGCGAGAATGGCGATGTCGTCGGCCGACAGCAGCCGGCCCTTGCGGAACTGGCCGCTGGCGTGGCCGGCCAACCGCGTGGAATGAGCGAGGATGGCGCCGGCGCACTCGGCCACCGGCAGCGAGTCGAAGATCATGACGCGGCGGCCGGGGTCGCAGACGCTGCCTGCGGGCCGGCAACCGGGACGCCGCCGCGGCGCACGGCGGTGATCTCGGCCAGGATCGAAACTGCGATCTCGGCCGGCGAGCGGGCGGCGATGGCCAGACCGATGGGCGCATGGATGCGGTCAAGCTGGGCCGCGGTCAGACCCTCGGCGGCCAGCCGCTCGCGCCGTTTGGCGTGGGTCCGGCGGCTGCCCAGGGCGCCGATATAGAAAGCCGGTCCGGGGCAGGCGACACGCAGGGCGGGATCGTCAATCTTCGGATCATGGGTCAGGACGGCGATGGCGGTGCCGCTGTCCGGTGGCGAGTTGCGCAGCACATCATCGGGCCAGGCCACCTGCAGATCACAGTCGGGAAAGCGCGCGTGCGTCGCGAAGGCGCCCCGCGGGTCGATGATCTGGACCGCATAGCCGGCGAGACGCGCCATGGGCGCCAGGGCCTGGGCGATATGAACGGCGCCGACGATGACCAGGCGTCGCGGCAGGGCATAGACATGGACGAACAGGCGAGGACCGTCACCACCTGGGCTGGCGGCCTCGCGCAGCAGGCCGGAGGCCTCTCCGGCCAGCATGGCCCGGGACTCGGCGATTTGCGCCGCGTCCAAAGACAGGGAGCCGGTGACAGAGTCGGCGGTGACCAGAGCCTGCGCCCCGTCGTTGAGATCGGTGACGGTGGCAACCGGCCGCTTGCGGCGGCCGGCCGCGACGATGGCGTCGAACAGGGCCGCCTTCATGAGTCGAGCCGCTCCACAAACACCTGGACGCGGCCGCCGCAGGCGAGGCCCACCGCCCAGGCGTCGTCATCGCTGACACCGAAGTCGAGAAGCTCGACGCCGCCCTGACGGATAATCCGTTGCGCCGTTTCCACCACCGCGCCTTCGATGCAGCCACCGGACACCGAGCCGACGAAGTTGCCGTGTTCATCCACCGCCAACTGGCTGCCGACCGGCCGGGGCGATGAGCCCCATGTGCTGACCACAGTGGCCAGGGCAACGCCCAGGCCGGCGGCGCGCCAGCGGGCGGCGACGGCAATCGGATCGCCTGGTGCGGGGTCCATAGCCGGTGCGGGGGCTGGCGGGGGGTCGCTCTGGCTCATGGGATGGCGGCTTTCATGTCAGGCGGCAGTTCGGGCGCAAGCGCGGCGGAACGGGGTTCGAAGCGACGCGGCGCCGGCCGTGACAGGTAGCGGGCCAGCGCCTCCAGACTCTTCAGATTGTGCACCGGCTGCCAATCGTCAACATGGCGGGCAATGACGGCCGCGCCTGTGGAGCGCGGTTCATAGGCCGCATAGCGCAGCAACGGGTTCAGCCAGATAAGACGGCGGGAAGAGCGGTGCAGCCGTTCCATTTCACGCTCCATGCCGGTGGCGCCTTCACGATCCAGGCCGTCGGTGATGAACAGAACCATCGCCCCTTGTGTCAGCACCCGCCGCGACCAGGTGCGGTTGAAGTCGGCCAGGGCGGCACCGATACGGGTGCCGCCCTCCCAGTCGGTGACGACGGTGGCTACCCGGTCAAGGGCCACTTCCAGGTCGCGCTGACGCAGCAGTCGGCTGATATTGGTCAGGCGGGTAGCGAAGACAAAGCTGTGAACCCGGTCGCGGTCGCTGGTGATCGCGTGCATGAAATGCAGCGCCATTTCGGTATAGCGGCTCATGGAGCCGGAAATGTCGCAGACCACCACGATCGGCGGCGGTCTGAGACGACGGCGGCGGCGACGGAACAGAATGAGATCGCCACCGGCGCGCAGGCTGGCGCGCAAACTGGCGCGGGCATGGATGGGTCCGCGCGTTGCCGGCTGGTGGCGGCGGGTGGCCACCTGCCACGGGTCAAGGGAAAGGCGGGCGATGGCCCGCCGCGCGGCGGAAAGTTCCGCCTCGGTCATGGACTCGAAATCCTTGTCGTTCAGGCTTTCTTCGGCGGTGTGGCCTGGCGGACCATCGCTGTCCTTCTGGTCGCTGACCTGCTTGACCCGGTTGGCCGTGGCCTGGCCAAGGCCAAGCCCTTCGGCGACACGTCGGCTGATGGCTTCTGACCCGGCTTCGTCAACGGCGCCCTGAGGGCCGAAGGCAAGGGCCAGAATGGAGTCGCGCAGACCAGGATCACGCCAGAAGACGCGAAACGCCTGATCAAAAATCTCATGCTCCGGCCGGCGGTGGACCAGTACCGCGTGCAGCGCCCAGTAGAGATCCTCGCGCCGTTCGAGGCCGACCGCCTGGACGGCGCGCTGGGCGTCGAGCATCTGGCCCGGCCCGACGGCCAGACCCGCCGCGCGCAAGGCGCGAACAAAGGCAATGAAATTGCGGGCGATCTGGCCGGCCTGGTCGCCGGCGTCATTGTCGCCGGGCCCGCCGGGCCCGCCGGCGCCGCCGGAGCCAGGATGGCCCTCAGGCGGGCTGGCTGCGGAGCTCATCCAGGATGCGGGCGGCTTCGCTACCCTGCACCCGCGCCAGATCGTCCTGGTACTTGAGCAGGACGCCAAGGGTGGAGTCGACCGTGGCGGTATCCAGCGCCGTAGCGTCGAGGGCAGCGAGCGCGTTGGCCCAGTCAATGGTTTCAGCCACACCCGGCAGCTTGAACAGGTCCATGTCACGCAGCCGCTGAACGAAGGCGACCACCTGGCGGCTGAGGTCCGCCGCCACGTCCGGCGCCTTGACGTGCAATATGTCCAGTTCACGGGCGGCGGTCGGATAGTCTATCCAGTGATAGAAGCAGCGCCGCTTCAGCGCGTCGTGGATTTCGCGGGTCCGGTTTGAGGTGATGATGACGATGGGTGGCTTCTCCGCCCGGATGGTGCCGACCTCGGGAATGGTCACCTGCCAGTCAGACAGGACTTCCAGCAGATAGGCCTCGAACGGCTCGTCCGTGCGATCCAGTTCATCGATCAGCAGCACCGGCGGGCCGGCCAGGTCCGGCTCCAGCGCATCGAGCAGAGGCCGCTTGATCAGGTAGTGGGGCGAGAAGATGTCGCTGGTGATCATATCGCGGTCACGGTCGCCGGTGGCCTCGGCAACGCGAATGGCGATCATCTGCGCCGCATAGTTCCACTCATAGACGGCGGCATTGACGTCGAGGCCTTCATAGCACTGCAACCGGATGAGGCGGCGGCCCAGGGTCGTGCTCAGAACCTTGGCGATTTCGGTCTTGCCGACACCGGCCTCGCCCTCCAGAAACAGAGGGCGGCCAAGCGCCAGGGACAGGTAGAGGACCGTCGCCAGACTGCGGTCGGCCACATAGTCACCGCCCGACAACAGGTCGCCGGTGGCGTCAACCGATGCCGGCAGTGCGATCATGCGGAGGGGGGCCGGACGGCGGGTCGGCTCACGCCGCGGCCACGGCGCGGCCGGCCATGACCGAGACGAGATGGGCTCGATAGTCCGCCGCCGCATGGATATCGCTGTTGAGGCCGTCAGCGGATACCGCGACGGCGCGCACGGCGTCAGCCGACCATGATGCCGCCAGCGCCTGTTCCATGGCCGTCTGGCGAAAGACACAAGCGGCGGCGCCGGTCACCGCCACGCGCGGGCCGTCGGCGGTCTCCGCCGCCAGGACGCCGACCAGCGCGAACCCCGAGGCCGGTTGGGAGAATTTCTCATAAGCCGCCCGCCTGGGCCGGGGGATGCGAATGGCGGTGAGGATTTCGCCGGGCTCGAGAGCGGTCTCAAACAGGCCGGTGAAGAAATCATCGGCGGCGATTTCGCGACTGTCGGTGACCAGAGTGGCGCCGAGTCCGAGAGCGGCGGCCGGCCAGTCCGCCGCCGGATCGCTGTTGGCCAGCGAGCCACCGATGGTGCCGCGGCTGCGGACCATGGGGTCGGCCACCTGGCGGGCGATGGCGGCAAGCACCGGAACGGCGGCGGCCAGCGCCTTGTCGGTCTCGATCATGGCGTGGGGCGTCATGGCGCCGATGGTCACCGTGCTATCCGTAATGGTGATGCCCACAAGCTCGCCCACCGCCGACAGGTCGATCAGGTCGCTGGGCATGGCCAGTCGCTGCTTGAGGGTCGGCAGCAGGGTCATGCCGCCGGCCAGATAGCTGGCATCGTCGCAGCGGGCGAAGAGGGCGCGGGCGTCTTTTAGCGATGTTGGCCGGTGAAAGGCGAAATCGTGCATTCGGAATCCCCGTTCAGCGGTTCGTGGCGGCCATGGCCTTGATCCCGGCGGCCACGGATTTGACGATGTTGTGGTAGCCGGTACAGCGGCAGAGATTGCCTTTGAGCCAATGGCGGATTGCCGCGTCATCGGCGTCGGGATTGGCCTCGCCCAGGGCCACGGCGCTCATGATCATGCCCGGCGTGCAAAAGCCGCACTGCAGCCCGTGATGCTCGCGGAAGGCAGCCTGCATGGGGTGCAGACCGTCGGTCTCACCGTCCGCCTTCACGCCGTCGGCCAGGCCCTCGATGGTGGTCACTTCGGCGCCGGCGGCCTGCACCGCCAGCATGGTGCAGCTTTTTGTCGGCTTGCCGTCCACATGCACCGTGCAGGCGCCGCACTGGGTCGTGTCGCAGCCCACATGGGTGCCGGTCAATTCCAGCTTTTCGCGCAGCAGTTCAACCAGAAGCGTACGGTTCTCCACTTCCTGGGTAACGGCGCGGCCATTAACGGTCAGCGACACGCTGGGCATGGGCATCCTCTTGCAGACAGTGAAACGGGCAGGCAGTGAAACAGGCAGGCGACACCAGCGGCCGGGCGCGGCCACGGCTGAGGCGTCGATTCGAGCGGCAAGTGTGCGGCGACGCCTGGCGGGCGTCAACCGCCGCCCGCCATACCAGCGCCTTGCGCTAACCGTTGGCGGAGAGCGCGACCACCACCAGAATGGCTATGACCAGCCCGATCAACAGGCCGATCCATACCCGTGGCGACAGGCTGCGCCGGCTGCTGAGGGAGATGGGCGGCGGCACCAGATGATCGGGTTCGGGCACGTGCGGCGGCGGCGCCGTCGGCGCGGCAGCACGCGGCGGGACCGGTTCGCCGACGGTTGCCGCCGTTTCGCTTTCCGCATGGTCGCCGCCGACCACATCGGAAAAGCTCTGAAAAAACTCATTGGCCATTTTCGCGGCGGCGGAATCCACCAGGCGGCTGCCGATCTGGGCCAGCTTGCCGCCGACGCTGGAGGTCACCGTATAGGTCAGGCGGGTCTGACCGTCGTCGGTCTCCGCCAGCTCCACCCGCGCGCTGCCACGGGCGAACCCGGCCGCTGGCGCCTTGCCTTCACCGGTCAGGGTGTAGGCGCGCGGCGGCTCAATATCGCTGAGCGTCACCTTGCCGGTGAACTTGGCGCGGACCGGTCCGATGCGGGCGGCGACGCGGGCGGTAAAGCCGGTCTCGCCGTCGCGCTCCAGGGATTCGCAGCCCGGTATGGCGCGGGCCAGGACAGCCGGGTCGTTGAGGCCCCGCCACACAACCTCGCGCGGTGCCGGAATGATGTATTCTCCGGTCATGTCCATGGCGACACCTGCCTGCGTCATCGTCGCGGATATCGAGGCCAACTGTAGCCGGCCGCGGGCCACAGGCAAACGCGGCTCGCCGCCGGCGGCGTCCGGCGGCGGCACAACAAGACGGGGCGGCGGTGCGGGCGGGCCGCGGGCCATCCTGCCGGGCGCGACTATATGATAGAAAGCGCGGCGGCCTGCCGGCTGCCTGTCGGCCGCCTGTGTGTGCCGGTTCGCCGCCGTTTTCATTCCTGATCCGCCCGGAGCCTGTCCTGATCCGCTATTTCCCAATGTGTCCGCCCCCTGCGTGTCCGCCAGTTCCGGCGGGTCCGTCTTGAGCCGCCGCCGGCCAGGCGCCACGTGGCGCGATACGCTGCGGGCGGATTCCCGCGTTCTCATGAACCTGGCGCGCTATATCTGGCCGGCCGACGCGCCGGCGTTGCGCCTGCGGGTGGTGGCCGCGGTTGTCCTGCTGGTGGCGGCCAAGGGCGCGACGGTGGTGGCGCCGCTGTATTACAAGCAGGCGGTGGATGCGCTGGACGTGCCGGAACTGGCGGTGGTGGTGGTGCCGATCGCCCTGTTCCTGGCCTATGGCGTGGCCCGTTTCCTGTCCCAGGCCTTTGTTGAATTACGCGATGCGGTGTTTGCCCGACCCAGCGAGCGGGCGGTGCGCACCATTGCGCTTGAAGTGTTCCAGCATCTGCACGCCTTGTCGTTGCGCTTTCATCTGGACCGCCAGACCGGCGGTATCAGCCGCGCTATCGAGCGTGGAATCAGGGCCATCGAATATCTGCTGCGCATGGTGCTGTTCTCCATTATCCCGACCTTTCTGGAGATCCTCTTTGTCGCCGGCGTGCTTTT
The DNA here is from genome assembly GCA_040218575.1 of Alphaproteobacteria bacterium. Classification (NCBI taxonomy): domain Bacteria; kingdom Pseudomonadati; phylum Pseudomonadota; class Alphaproteobacteria; species Alphaproteobacteria bacterium. The sequence continues at coordinate 68,851 of JAVJRE010000007.1, forward strand.
GTACCTCTATGAGCTCAGATTCGCGGTCGTAACGTTCGTCACTCTGGTCGCCTATGTGGTCTTTACTTTCGCAGTGACGGAATGGCGGTTGAAGTTCCGGCGGGCCATGAACCTGATGGACAGTTCCGCCAGCACCAAGGCGATTGACAGCCTGCTCAACTACGAGACGGTCAAGTATTTCGGCAATGAGTTGCATGAGGCGCGACGCTTCGACCGGGCCCGGCGGTCGTATGAGGATGCGGCGGTCAAGAGCAAGTCCAGCCTGTCATTGCTCAATGTGGGCCAGGCGATGATTATCGCCGTCGGCGCGACCGCCCTGATGATCATGGCCGGCTTCGGCGTCGCCGATGGCAGTATGAGCATGGGCGACGTGGTGCTGGTCAATTCCTACATCATTCAGTTGTATATACCGCTGAACGCCCTGGGCTTCGTCTATCGCGAGATGAAGCAGTCGCTGACCGACCTGGAGGATATGTTTTCGCTGGGCGCGGAAGCGCCGGAAATCTCCGATGAAGCCGGCGCGCCGGACCTGGCGCCGGGCGCCGGTGAGGTGCGGTTCGACCATGTGGCGTTCGGCTATGGGCCGGACCGCACGGTGCTGCACGATGTGTCCTTCACGGTGCCGCCGGGCCACACCGTCGCTATCGTCGGACCATCCGGCGCCGGCAAGTCCACCATTTCGCGTCTGCTGTTCCGCTTCTATGACGTCAATAGCGGCGCCATCCGGATTGACGGCCAGGACATTCGGACCGTGCGTCAGGCCAGCCTGCGCCGGGCCATCGGCATCGTTCCCCAGGACACCGTCCTGTTCAACGACTCGATCTATTACAACGTCGCCTATGGCCGGCCGGATGCCAGCCGCGAGGAGGTGGAAGCAGCGGCGAAGCTGGCCCACATCCACGCGTTCATACAAACCCTGCCGGAAGGCTATGACACGGTGGTCGGCGAACGCGGCCTGAAGCTGTCCGGCGGCGAGCGCCAGCGGGTGGCTATTGCCCGGACCATATTGAAGCAGCCCCGCATCCTGCTGTTCGACGAGGCGACCAGCGCGCTGGACACCCACACGGAAAAGGAAATCCAGGAGGCGCTGAAGAGTATTTCGGCCAACCGCACCACTCTGGTCATCGCCCACCGACTGTCCACCATCATCGATGCCGATCGGATCATCGTGCTCAAGGACGGCCACATCGCCGAGCAGGGACGGCACGGCGAGCTGCTGACCCGGCCGGACGGGCTTTATGCGGGCATGTGGCGGCAGCAACAACTGGCCATGGCGCGGGGCGAGGAGGATTTGCGGCAAGTCTCGGTGCGTGACAGTTTCGAGCGGGCGTTTGCGCCAGTTGGCACACCGGTGGGCAGGTCGGGCGCCACCCCGGGGGCACCTCCGCATGGCGCGCCAGAGAGCGAGGAGGAGGAGTCGTGATAGCCCGCAGATATTCCTGGCGGATGGCCCTGCTGGCGATCCTGGCTGTGGGGACGGGGCTGCTTGCGGTGCCGGCCCCGCCGCTGGTGAGCAATGTCGCGTACGGCCAGGATGCCCGCCCCTGTCCGGCTTCAAGCGTGGAGTTTGGCGCCACCCGGTTGCAGATCGAATCGCCGTTGCGCCGCCATGACTTCTCGGTCGAACTTGCGGACTCGCCGGAACAGCGCGCCCGCGGCCTGATGTGCCGGACCGAGGTGGCGGCTGATGGCGGCATGCTGTTCGACTATGGCTGGCCGCAACGCATCGCCATGTGGATGCGCAATACACTGGTGCCACTGGACATGCTGTTCGTTGACGAGACCGGCCGCATCTTTGTGGTGGTGCGCAATGCCACCCCCCTGTCGGAGACGGTGATTGATCCGGGCGGCCCGGTCCGCGCGGTGATCGAGTTGCGGGGCGGCACTGTTGATCGCCTGGATATCCGGCGCGGCGACAAGGTGAACCACCCGATCTTCGGCCGGCCGCTGCAGTAGGTTCAGGCGGGCCGCCGCCGACGGCGGAGCAGGGGCAGAGTGGAATTGATAGCGATGGCCGCAATGACGACTGCGCCTCCGGCCAGCGCCGCGGCGGCCGGGCGTTCGCCGACGCCGAGCCACGCCCACAGCGGTCCGAGAACCGTCTGCAACAGGGAAATGAGCCCGATCTCCGCCGCCGGTGCATAGCGCGCGCCGGCGATATAGAGGGTGAAGGCCAGCGGCAGAATCAGCAGGCCGAGCAGGGCGAGAATGGCCATGTCGCCGGCCGGCACCACCAGACCTGACAGGCTGAGGCCCGACGGGCCGGCCAGGGACAGGGGCAGGGCGATGAGCGCCGACACCATGGCGCCAACCCACAGGGCCGCGGTCATGTCGCGGTTGCCGGCGCGGCGCAGGATCACCACGCCGAGAGAGAAGAGCGCCGCCGTCAGCAGGGCCAGGGCGTCGCCGGTCAGGCTGCCGCCGCCCAGTGAGTTGGCGAAGATCAGCACCATGCCGGCGAAGGCCACGGCGATCACCGCCCAGGTCCGGGGCGCCACCCGTTCGCCGAGGATGGCGCGGGCGAACAAGGCGGCGAACAGCGGCAGAGTCGCCAGGATCACCAGCGTATTGGCGACGGTGGTGTTGGTTATGGCACCGACGAAGGTGACATTGGACAGGCCAATGATGATGCCGGCCAGCAACCCGCCACCGCCCAGGGCCCGCGCTATCGGCAGCAGCCGGCCGCCATAGGCGATGGCCAGACCAACCGCCAGCGCCAGGGCCATGAAGGCAGTGCGCCAGAATACCAGTTGCCAGGGGCCGGTGGCGTCGAGCAGCCGGATCAGCAGGCCATCGGGGCTGATGACCAGCATACCGGCCGCGGCAAGGGCGATGCCGCGACCGTAGGATTGCGTACTCATGGGGTGCGCCGTGCAGATGGGGTCAAGGTACCGCCTGAATGGCCCGGCCCACCGGTCCGGTCAAGCCCCGCGGAGCCGGAGGCCCCGGACGGCCGGTCACGGGCCAGGCGTTGTCATCCGCCGGCGCGGCCCCGGTTTAGCTTTTCTTTACCGCCAGCATCAGGCCGTCACCGATCGGCACCATGGCGGATATTACCCGATCATCACTGCCGGCCTTGCGGTCCACGGCGCGGATCGCTTCGGTGGATGAGTCCGTCTTTGACGGATCGGCGATGGCGCCGCCCCAGATGGCATTGTCTATGGCGACAACGCCGCCCGGCCGCAGCAGGGTAAGGCAGCGCTCGTAATAGCCGTCATAGTTTTCCTTGTCGGCATCAATGAACGCGAAGTCATAGGTGCCGGACTCGCCAGCGGCGATCATCGCATCCAGCGTGTCGATGGCCGCGCCCAGGCGCAGGTCAATCTTGTCCGCCACCTTGGCCTGGTCCCAGAAGGGCCGGCCAACGCGGGTGTATTCGTCAGAGACATCGCAGGCCACCAGCTTGCCGTCGGCCGGCAGAGCAAGGGCCACGGTCAACGCGCTGTAGCCGGTGAAGGTGCCGACCTCTATGGCCCGTCGCGCGCCGAGCATGGCGATCAGGGCCTTCATGAGCTGACCCTGTTCGGGCGAGATCTGCATACCGGCGGAAGGATGGCTGGCGGTGGCGTCACGCAGTGCAATCTGCTCTTTGGTCTCCTGGATGGTCGCGTCCATAAGGAAGGCGTGCAGGGCGTCGGACATGTTGAGAGTCTTGCTGCTCATGAAAATCCTCCGTGGCGACCGCATTATGATGACGTATGACGATGACCATCACACGGGCGGGCGCGGTAATGGTTGGGGCCGGGTCAGGTCAGGGGTTGGGTGCGACCGTACAGGGCCTGGCGGGTGCCGTCGGGAGCCATATGGCCCTCCGTGGCGGAAAAGGCAAAGGCCAGCAATAGCCGCGGCCCGCCAAAGGTCACCGGCGTCACCCGGTGCAACGAATATTTGCCGCGAAACAGGATGAGGGTACCCGGCGCCTGCCACACCTGGCGCACACGGCCGCGCGCGCCCTGCATCACCTCCGCTACCTCGGCCCGGCATTCGTCACCGGGCTGGCGCAGCATGGGCACATACTCAAATTCGCCGCCCTCGTCGGCGCGGGTCAGCAGCAGGGAGACGACAAACTCCGAAGTGTCGAAGTGCCAGCCATTCTCATCGCCGGGCCGATAGACCAGCAGATTGACGTCGGCCATGGGGTCGGCGCTGCGGTGGAGGATCGGCAGGTCCAGAACATGGGCGAGAAAGTTCGCCAGTGCCGGCCACTGGTAGAGGCGACGAATGGCGCTGTCGCCGCCGATAAAGTCGCCCGCCACCATACCGTGCGCGGCCCGCAGGCGCAGGCGGCGCGGGTCGCTGGCCGGCAGGCTGGTGTCGTCGGCCGCCGACAGGTCCTCTGAATAGGGGCTGGCCATGGTTTCAAAGCGATGGGCGCGCGGCGCCAGGGCGCGGGCCTCTTCCGTCAGCAGGGTAAGCGCGGCCGGCCGCAGAAATCCCGACAGGGAAAGAATCTGGTCCTGCGCCAACTGGACGCGCGACTGGTGCAGGAGGCCGCCATAGGCATCGCTCTCCGGGCGGTCGAGGGGATAACGCAGACGGTTGACCAGGTCGGCCGGCGCGGTTGCCGCCGACAGGCGCGCCGCCGTGGATTCGGCGGGACGGGGGCGGATCACGGGCCGCGGTGCGGGGTGGGCGGACATGGCCGGAGCCTAGCACCGCATTGCTCGCCGGCAAACGCCGCCAGCTAACGCTTTCTTCCCGCCGGCGAAGGCCGTATGTTGCGGCGCCACAGGATCGAGGGCGTGATATAGGCGCGGCGACGCGGGGCGTAGCTCAGCCTGGTAGAGTGCCTGCTTTGGGAGCAGGAAGCCGGAGGTTCAAATCCTCTCGCCCCGACCAGCCCACCACCGGTTGCAACAGGTTGCGACAGGCAGACGAAAAGGCAGACGGACAGCGCCATGGGACAGAGTGACAGGAATCTCCGCGTTCGCATCTATCGACCGGCAAAGACCGCCATGCAGTCCGGCCGCGCCAGGACCCATCGCTGGGTGCTGGAGTTCGCGCCGCTGAGCCCGCGCCTGCGCGACCCGCTGATGGGCTGGACCGGCACGGCCGATGCCCGCTCGCAGGTGCGGCTGACTTTTTCCGACAAGGCCGAGGCCATCGCCTATGCCGAGCACCATGGCTATCGCTATCAGGTGGAAGAGCCGCAGGAGCGTTCACCGAGAGCCAAGGCCTATGCCGACAATTTCGCCACCAGCCGCCGCGGTCCGTGGACCCACTAGAGGGCGGCTGGCGGCGCCTACCACGCGCCCTTAGCTCAGCCGGATAGAGCACCGGCCTTCTAAGCCGACGGTCGCAGGTTCGAGTCCTGCAGGGCGCACCAGGTCCGGAATCGGCCCCGGCCCGCAACAGGGAGACGCCAATGCGCGCCGCTGTCATGGATGCCTTTCGCCAACCGCTGGTGGTGCGGGAGATGCCGGACCCCGATTGTCCGGCCGACGGCGTGATCGTCCAGGTAGAGGCCAGTGGCATTTGCCGCAGCGACTGGCATGTCTGGCAGGGCCACTGGCCGCTGGAGTTTCCGGTGGTCATGGGCCACGAAATCGCCGGCCATGTGGTGGCGGTCGGCCCGCAGGTGCGGCGGGTCAAGATGGGCGAGCGGGTGGTAGTGCCGTTCTGCGGCGGCTGCGGCGTCTGCACCTGGTGCATCGACGGCCACCAGCATATCTGCAGCGATCCGTGGGTGCCGGGATTCAGCCCCCAGTGGCCAGGCGGCTTTGGCCCGCTGGTGCCGGTGGCCCACGCCGACCTTAACGCCATTGCCCTGCCGGAGGCGGTGAGTTCTGTTGCCGCGGCCGGCATGGGCTGTCGCTACATGACCGCATGGCATGGGCTGGTGGACCGCGGCCGCATCCGCCCCGGCGAGTGGCTGGCGGTCTATGGCTGTGGCGGCGTTGGCCTGTCGGCGGTGCAGATCGCCAGCGCGCTGGGGGCGCAGGCCATCGCGGTGGACCTGGACCCGGCCAAGCTGGAGATGGCGGCGGCGCTGGGTGCGGTGGCCACGGTCAATGCCCGCGCCAATGATCCCGTAGACGCAGTGCGCGCCTTGACCGGCGGCGGCGCCCATGTGGCGGTGGACGCGCTGGGGCTGGCCGAGACCTGCCGTAATGCCCTGATGAGCCTGCGCAAGCGTGGCCGCCACATCCAGATCGGCATTGCCACGGAGAGTGATCGCGACGGTATTCTGCTGCCGACGGACACCATTCTGGGGCGCGAACTGGAAGTGATCGGTAGCTATGGCATGCCGCTTGGCGGCTATGCGCCGTTGTTCGCCATGATCGAAAGCGGACGGCTGGCGCCGGAACGGCTGGTGACCCGGCAGGTGGGCGTGGAAGAAACCGGTCCGGTTCTTGAGTCCATGGGTCGTTATGACACGCGGGGCATCGTCGTTATCACCAGCTTCTAACGGGATCGGCCCCTAGCGGGCGGTCATGCCGCCATCGAGAAGAAGATCGGTGCCGGTCATGAAGGATGATTCATCGCTGGCGAGGAATACGGCGCCGGCGGCAATCTCTTCCGGCCGCGCCGTACGATTGAGCAGGTGGCGCGGCCCGGCGTCGCGGCGCGCCGCCGCCAGATCACCGTCATAGAGTTCCAGCAGGCGGCGGGTCTCCACCGCGCCGGGGGACAGGGTGTTGGCCCGGATGCCGTCGGCTCCATGGTCTACGGCAATGGACTTGGCGAGCATCAGCAAGGCGGTCTTGACCGTGTCATAGGGGGCCCAGCCGCCTTCGGCCGCCACATGGGCATAGTTGGACGAAATCAGCACGACAGAACCGCCGCCGGCACGGATCATGGCCGGGATCGCCGCCTTGCAGACGTAGAATGAGCCGTCGAAATTGACCAGACTGTTGCGCCGCCACACCGCAAGCGGAATATCGGCCACCTTGTGGGGCGGCGCGAACCACAGGGCGGCGTGCAGCAGCACATGCAGGCCGCCATAGAGCTGCTCGGCGCGGGCGACGGCGGCAACCGCCTGATCATAGTCGGCAATATCGAGGGCCATGGAGTCGGCGGCACCGCCGGCCTGGCGGATCGTCGCGGCGGTGGCGGCGGCAGCGGCCGGGTCCAGGTCGGTGGCCAGCACAGAGGCGCCGGCGGCGGCGAAGGCGCTGGCGCAGGCGGCGCCGATTCCCGAACCGGCACCGGTGACAAGCGCAACCTTGCCCGGCATGAGACGCGGCGCGGCTGTCTGGCGGGGCGTATCAGTCATTGGTCATCATTCGTCGGCAGTGGTGAACGGCAATTCGGCATGGGCCAGGACGAAGGCCAGCTGGGTTGCCGCCGGCCCTTCGAGAACAGCGAAGTCCGGGTCATAGGTTGCGCCATGGCTGGCGGCCAGGGCGACAAGCTGCTCGTCGGTTGCCGCCGACGTCACACGACTGAAGCCGGTCCCGTTCTGGTCGCTGGAAAATCGATAGAACAGGATGGTGTAGGCACTGTCGTCATCGTCGGCCATCTGCACCACATAGATGTCCCCGGTCAGCGGCATGATGCGGATTGTGCCGACGGTTTGTTCATTGTCGGCCGTAACGCGGCGAAATCGATAGTCATTGGAGAAGGCAATCGCGGCGATCTCTGTTTCGGCGCCGTCGCTGCCACTGTAGCTGCCCGGCAGGTCGGTCAGGCTGATGGCCTGGTCGGGCGGGATGATCTCAGCCGAGGTTTCATAGCAGGCCGCCAGCAGCAGGCCGGCGAGGGCGAGGGCGGCGGCGCGCAGGATGGAGGGACGGGGAATGGCCGCAATCATGGCTTCGCCGTCAGCCGGGCTGGCGGTCGCTGGCCCGCAGGCGGGCAAAGCCGGCGTCCAGATCGGCGGTCAGATCCTCCATGTCCTCCAGCCCGCAGTGAATACGCAGGCACGGACCGTCCGTCGCCCAGGTGGTGGCGCTGCGGCTGGCCTCGGGATGGGTTGGCAGGATCAGGCTTTCATAGCCGCCCCAACTGGCGCCCATGCCATAGAGCTTGAGTCCGTCGAGCATGGCCGCGACGGCGTCCTTCGAGCACGGCTTGAGGACCACGCCGAACAAGCCCGAGGCGCCGCTGAAGTCCCGTTTCCACAAGGCGTGAGTGGGAAAGTCCTCCAGGGCAGGGTGGAGAACCCGCGCCACCTCCGGCCGGGCGGCAAGCCAGCGGGCGAGGGCAATGCCGCTGGTATGGTGCTGGCGCAGGCGCACGCCGATGGTGCGTAGCCCGCGCAGGCCCAGATAGATATCGTCCGGTCCGGTGGAGAAGCCCAGCTCGCTGGCGGCGTTGCGCACTTTCAGGGCGTCCTCGGTGGTGGCCGCCGTGACGACCCCCAGCATGGCGTCGGAATGACCGACCATATACTTGGTGGCGGCGTGGATGGAGACGTCCACCCCATGGTCGTAGGGCTTGAAGAAGACCGGCGAGGCCCAGGTGTTGTCCATCAGCACCTTGGCGCCGCCGGCATGGGCGGCCCGGGCGATGGCCGGGATGTCCTGGACCTCGAAGGTCTGCGAGCCCGGCGACTCCGTATAGACGATGCGCGTGGTGTCACGCATGAGATCGGCAATACCGCCGCCGATGGTCGGATCGTAATAGGTGGTTTCAACACCGAAACGGGCGAGAAACCCGTCACAGAAGCGACGTGACGGGGTGTAGACGCTGTCGACCATCAGGACATGATCGCCGGCCTTCAGGAAGGCCAGCATGGCTGCCGTAATGGCGGCCAGACCGGACGGCAGGACAACCGCGTCCGCCGCCTGCTCCAGCGCCGCTACGGCCTCTTCAAAGGCATAGCTGGTGGGGGTGCCGCGGCGACCGTAGACGGTGACCTTGGCGCCGGTGGTGAAGGCCTTGCGGGACTCCTCCATGGCCGCCACGGTCGGGTGGAGGATGGTCGAGGCGTGATAGACCGGCGGATTGACCACCCCGTGATTGTCGAAGGGGTGGCGCCCGGCATGGGCGATTTTTGTATCTTCCTTCATGTCTCGGCGCCTTTTTCCGCTGTCTTGCTGATGTCGTGCTGGTGTCTTGCTGGCCGGCAGTATCCGGTGCCACCGCCGGCACCATGGGGCACGCGGGCGGCGGCGACACGGTGTATGCCATCGGCTGCCGGCGATTAGATGGAGGGGAAGCCATGGCGTCAACTGGCGGCATGACGGTCCCGACGGCAATCGCACCGGCCATCCCACGGGCGATCCCACGGCGCGCGCCTGGCGCGTTCCTGGGGCGGCCCCATGGCCAAAGCCCGGAGGTGCAGGGGCACCATGGCGGGTTCGTCGCCTGATGATTTATTCCTATCAGGAAACAGGCCGGGTGACGGGGCTTGGCAAGCGGTATCCGGCGTTTCATCATTGCGCCACATTCCGGTGAGGACCCAGCAGGGTTCTGGCCGGGACGCCCGCAGATCCGGTCCAGCCAAACAAAGGCGGGCCGGGAATCGCCTCGCCGGTCGTACATGACGGGCCGGCCGGCGGGTGAAACGAACGGATGAATAATCCTTTGGGGGGCTGAGTTCATGAAGAGTCTCAAGTATCTGGTCGCCGGTGCGGCGACTGCTATCCTGGCCTTCACCGGCGTCGCCTCCGCGGCCACGCTGGATGATGTCCGGGCGAAGGGCCACGTCCAGTGCGGCGTGAGCCAGGGTCTGCCGGGTTTCTCCAATCCGGACGAAAACAATAACTGGTCGGGTATCGACGTGGACCTGTGCCGCGCCGTGGCGGCCGCCATCTTCGACGATCCGAACGCCGTGCGGTTCACTCCGCTGTCGGCCAAAGAGCGGTTCACCGCCCTGCAGTCCGGTGAAGTGGACATCCTGTCCCGCAACACCACGTGGACCCAGTCGCGCGATACCCAGCTCGGCCTGGATTTCGTCGGCGTCAACTACTATGACGGCCAGGGCTTCATGGTCCGCAAGGATCTGGGCGTGACGTCGGCCTTTGAGCTGGACGGCGCGTCGGTGTGCACCAATCTGGGCACCACCACCGAGCTCAACATGGCGGACTTCTTCCGCGCCAATAATATGGCCTATACGCCGGTTCTGTTTGAAAAGGCCGATGAAGTGGTCGCCGCCTATGACGCCGGCCGCTGCGACGCCTATACGACGGACCGTTCCGGTCTGGCCGCCCAGCGCATCAAGCTGAGCAACCCCGACGATCATGTGGTCCTGCCGGAGATCATCTCCAAGGAGCCCCTTGGTCCGGTGGTTCGTCACGGCGACAACCAGTGGGGCGACATCGTCCGCTGGACCCTGTACGCCATGATCGAAGCCGAAGAGCTCGGCGTCACGTCCGACAATGTGGGCGCGATGATGAGCAGCGACAATCCCAACATCAAGCGTCTGCTCGGCAGCGAGGGTGCGCTTGGTGAGAATCTGGGCCTGACCAACGACTGGGCGGCACGAATCATCCTGCACGTGGGCAACTATGGCGAAAGCTATGAAGCCAATGTGGGTCCGGCCACGACGCTCGGCCTAGAGCGCGGCGCCAATGCGCTGTGGTCCAGTGGCGGCCTGATGTACGCCATGCCGATGCGCTGAGCCAAACTGGCTTAGACAGGCACTATGACGAGGCGGGGTGCGGTTGTCTGACAATCGCACCCCGTATCGTTTGACCATCCGCGCAGTATGACGGGCAGCGCAGTATGACGGGATCGCCCATGGCGACAATCCGGCAATGACGGTGACCTCACACGATACGGGCCCCGGCGCGGGCCCCGGTGCAGGTAAGGCCCGCTCGTCGCTGCTGTATGACCCGAAGGTGCGGGCCCTGTTCTTTCAGGGGCTGGTCCTGGTGTCGGTGGTGGTCATCGGCTGGATCATCATCCAGAACACCGTCACCAACATGGCCGCGGCGGGTCTTGCCTCCGGCTTTGGCTTTCTGGAGACCACCGCCGGCTTCGGCGTTACCTGGACACTGATTCCCTATAGCGAAGAGTCCAGCTATGGCTACGCCTTCGTGGTGGCCTTGCTGAACACGCTTCTGGTGTCGGCCATCGGCATCGTCCTGACGACGCTGCTGGGCTTTTTCATCGGCATCATGCGCCTGTCCAAGAACTGGCTGGTGGCGCGCATGGCCTGGGTCTATATCGAGACCCTGCGCAATATCCCGCTGCTGCTGCAGATTTTCTTCTGGTATTTCGCGGTTCTGCGCAACCTACCATCGCCGCGCGACAGCTTTGTCATACCGTTCGGCCTGGGCGTCATCAACATTCGCGGTCTCTATCTGCCGTCGCCCACCATGGAACCGGGATTCAGCCTGATTCCCATCGGCTTTGTGCTGGGTCTGATCGGTGCTTATGGTCTGCGCCGCTGGTCGAAGCGGCGCCAGGCCAGGACCGGGCAGCAGTTTCCCGATGTGCTGGCGGGACTGGGGCTGATCATCGGTTTGCCGGTCCTGGCGGCGCTGGCGGCGGGCGTGCCCTTCACCTGGAGCTATCCGGAGCTGCGCGGCTTCAATTTCGTCGGCGGCTTTTCGGTGATCCCGGAGTTTGTCGCGCTGTTGCTCGCGCTGACACTGTATACCGCGGCCTTCATTGCAGAGATCGTGCGGGCCGGCATTCAGGCGGTGAGCCACGGCCAGACAGAGGCGGCGCATTCGCTAGGCCTGTCGCACAGCAAGACCCTGCGCCTGGTGGTGGTGCCCCAGGCCTTGCGGGTCATCGTGCCGCCGCTGATCAGCCAGTATCTCAACCTGTTCAAGAACTCCTCCCTGGCGGCGGCCATCGCCTATCCTGAGCTGATGCTGATTTTCGGCGGCGTCGTCCTCAATCAGACCGGCCAGGCCATAGAGGTGCTGGCCATCGTCATGGCGGTCTATCTGACCATCAGCCTGCTGATCTCGCTGGTGATGAATATCTACAACCGCAGCATCATGCTGGTGGAGCGCTGAGATGTCGGTATTCGAGCGCGCCCCCGATCTGGCGCCACCGCGCACCTCTGTTGGTCTTATCGGCTGGCTGCGGTCCAACCTGTTCTCGTCATGGTTCAATACCGCACTGACGATCCTGTCGCTGTGGATCATCTGGCAGGTGGTGCCGCCGTTCATTGACTGGGTGTTCTTTTCGTCCACCATCGCCGGCAATTCGCGCGAGGCCTGCGCCGCGGTCAGCGGCGCCTGCTGGACCTATGTCAAGGTCTGGTTCTGGACCTTCATGTTCGGCTTCTATCCGGAGGACGAACGGTGGCGGGTGGTCCTGTCCTTCGCCATTCTGGTGTCCGCCGGCGCGCCCCTGTTTGTGGAGTCGTTCCGCCACAAACGGATACTCGGTGCCTTTCTCATGCTGGGCTATCCGCTGATCGCCTACTGGCTGTTCGTCGGCGGCTTCTTCGGTCTGGAACTGGTGCCGACCGAAGACTGGGGCGGCTTCTTCCTGACCCTGGTGATTGCCGGCATCGGCATTTTCTTCTCGCTGCCCATCGGCATCGTGCTGGCCCTGGGGCGGCGCTCTGAAATGCCGGCGGTGCGCATGCTGTGCACCGTATTCATCGAGTTCTGGCGGGGCATCCCGCTGATCGTGTTCCTGTTCGTGGCCTCCAATGTCTTTCAACTGTTCCTGCCGCAAGGCGTCACCGTGGACAAGCTGATCCGCGCCCTGGTGGCGGTGGCTCTGTTCGCGTCGGCCTATATGGCGGAAGTGGTGCGCGGCGGCCTGCAATCCATACCCAAAGGCCAGTACGAGGCGGCGTCGGCGCTGGGTCTCGGCTATTGGCAGAGCATGGCGCAGGTGATCCTGCCGCAGGCGCTGAAAGCGGTAATCCCCGGCATCGTCAACACCTTCATCGGCCTGTTCAAGGACACCACGCTGGTGGCGATCATCAGCCTGCTGGACCTTCTGGGCCGTGTGCAGCAAAGCTTCAACGACCCGGACTGGGGCGGTTTCGCGATCGAGGGCTATGTCTTCACCGCCTTTGTCTTCTTCATCTTCTGCTACGGCATGTCACGCTACAGCCAGTCGGTTGAACGCCGACTGGGCGTCGGCGACCGCCGTTGATGCCATCCCGCGGGAAACGAGGACACCGTCATGAGTGACATGCCATCGAGCAGCGCCAACGCCGCCGACGATCAGGCGCCGCGCGACAGCCTGAAGTCCGACGAGGTGGTCATCGAGCTTTCCGGCGTTCACAAATGGTTCGGCGAGTTTCATGTGCTCAAGGACATCGATCTCAGTGTCCACCGGGGCGAGCGCATCGTTGTCTGTGGCCCGTCGGGCTCCGGCAAATCCACCATGATCCGCTGCATCAACCGGCTGGAGGAGCACCAGCAGGGGCGCATCGTGGTGGACGGCATCGAGCTGACCAATGACCTGAAGCAGATCGACAGCGTCCGTCGCGAAGTGGGGATGGTGTTTCAGCAATTCAACCTGTTTCCCCATCTGACGGTGCTGGAGAATGTGACCCTGGCGCCGATCTGGGTGCGCAAGATGCCGCGCCGTGAAGCGGTGGAGTCGGCCATGCGCTATCTGGAACAGGTGCGCATCCCCGAACAGGCCGACAAATATCCGGGCCAGTTGTCCGGCGGCCAGCAACAGCGCGTGGCCATTGCCCGGGCGCTGGCCATGCGGCCGAAGATCATGCTGTTCGACGAGCCCACATCGGCGCTTGATCCGGAAATGATCAAGGAAGTGCTGGACGTCATGATCAACCTGGCGGAGGCCGGCATGACCATGATCGTGGTCACCCATGAAATGGGATTTGCCCGCACCGTGGCCGACCGCATCATCTTCATGGATGGCGGCGAGATCGTCGAACAGGCACCGCCGGAGACGTTTTTCTCCAATCCCGAAAGCGACCGCACCAAACTGTTCCTCAGCCAGATTCTGGCCCACTGAGCCAGCCCGGTCGCAGCCGGCCACCTGGTTGCCGGCGGGCGCATGATTCGGGCGGCATCTGACGAAGCTATCCGCTATGACCGGCGGCGATGGACAGCAACGCGGCCTTGAATCCGATCAATCGTACAATGGGGCCCATGGAATGGGGCCTGCTGGTCTCGCTGGCGGTGCTGTGGGGCGGCTCTTTCTTTTTCAATGGCGTGGCGGTGCGGAAAGCCGACCTTCACTGTGGTCGCGGTGCGGGTGGCGGGCGGCGCTGCCATTTTGTGGCTGGTGATGGGGCTGAGCGGGCAGCGTCTGGCCTTCGGCTGGCCGGTGTGGCGGGCCCTGGCGGTCATGGGGGTGCTCAACAACGCCATACCGTTCAGCCTGATTGTCTGGGGTCAGGCCCATATCGCCTCCGGCGTGGCGTCGATTTTCAATGCCACAACGCCGCTGTTTACAGTGGTGGTGGCGCATGCGCTGACCCGTGGCGAGCGGCTGGACGTCGGGCGCGTGGCCGGTGTTCTGCTGGGCCTGGCCGGCGTGGCAGTGATGATGGGGATTGCCGCGGCGGGCCCGTTCGGGGTGGCGATCATCGCCCAGGCGGCGATTCTGGGTGCGGCCCTGTCCTATGCCTTCGCCGGCGTCCACGGCCGCAGATTTCGCCGCCTGGGCCTTTCGCCACTGGCCACGGCGACGGGGCAGTTGCTGGCCTCCAGCCTGATCCTGCTGCCGCTGGCGATCGTGGTGGACCGACCCTGGACGCTGCCGGCGCCGGGTCCGGAGACCGTCGGCGCGCTGATCGGCCTGGCGGTGCTGGCGACGGCGCTGGCCTATGTGGTGTTCTTCCGCATTCTGGCCATGGCCGGCGCCACTAACCTGGCGCTGGTGACTTTTCTGATTCCGGTGGTGGCAGTGGGGCTGGGCGTCGCCCTGTTGGGCGAGGCGCTGTTGCCGCGGCATCTGGCTGGCTTTGCCTTGATCGGTCTCGGCCTGGCGGCCATTGACGGGCGGCTCTGGGCGTGGCTGCGACGCAGATCCGCTTAGCGCCCCATGGGGCCGGCACCGGTCAAGGCTTGCGGGCCAGAAGTGAAAAGCTGAGCGGCATCTGCGCCACGCCGGCCGGTAATCGCCACATATGGTCGGTTGCCGGCTCCAGCCCCCGCATGCACCGCCAGGCCGCCACGTCATGCTCGTGCAGGAAATCAATCACCAGGCCAGCGGCGGTCAGGGCGGTGACGATGCGGCCAAGGCCATGCGCCCATTCATGAGCCGGCAGGCCCGGCGCCGCACTGTTGGAGCCGGCATAGTCATTGTTCCAGATGGCGGTATCCGGACGGCGGCCGGTCTGGTAGTTCCACTTGAGGCGGACAACACCGTCTGCCGGCGACCAGTCTTCATCGGCCGCACCGGCCATGGGGTGACCGTCCACTACATAGAAGACTCCGCCGGGCGCCAGATTGGCGGCCACCAGACGGGCCAGCTCGTCCATGTCCGGCAGCCAGCAGAGCGCGCCCCAGGACATGAAGACGATGTCGTAAGGCGGGGTCAGGTGCGGCTGGCAGGTGCGGACATCACTGGCGATGAAGGTGGCGGCAAGATTGCTTTGCCGCGCCAGATCGCGGGCGGCGGCAATGGCCTTGGGCGCGATATCGACGCCGGTGACCGTGGCGCCGCGCCGGGCCCAGCACAGGGTATCGAGACCGAAACGGCATAGCAGGTGGAGCAGTCGCTTGCCGGCGACGTCGCCGACCTCGCGGCTTTCGATAGGGCCGAGCCGGTCGGCGCCGGCAAGAAAGCCGGCCACGTCATAGAGCGGCGCTTTCAGATGATCGTCCACCAGGCCATCCCACAGGGTGCGGTTGGCGCTGATGGCCTGCCCAGTCTCACCGCCAGTCTCGCTGCCAGCGTCGTTGTCAGGCTGGCGGCCGGTCACGACGCGGCGGCGAAGCGAGTAATGGCGAAGGCGTCGATGGGTGTCGTGCTGCGGCCGCTGAGCACCAGATCGGCAAGGACCGCGCCGGCGGCTGGGCCGATCTGAAAGCCATGGCCGGAGAAGCCGAAGCCATGCAGCAGGCCGTCGGTGGTGGCGCTGGGTCCCAGCACCTGGACCCCGTCCTCCATATAGCCCTCGACGCCGCTCCAGGCACGACGGACCTTCATGTCCTTAAGGGCCGGCGCCAGGCGCAGGGCGGCGGCCAGGGTTGCCCGGCTGGTCTGCTCCACCGGCTCGGCGTTCTCACCATCGTCCAGCAAGCGGCCATAGCCGCCACCGAAGAATATGCGACCGTCCGCTGCCTGACGCAGATAGACCGCACCGGAGACGCAGCCGAGAACAGGGCTGATGAGGGCTGGCAGAGGTTCGCTTTCGGCCATTTGCGGTGCGCGCGGCGCCATGGGCGCCGGCTCGCCGAACTGGCGGGCGATTTCGTTGGCCCAGGCGCCGGCGGCGTTGATCAGGTGGGACGACAGGAAGGTGAGGCTGTCGCCGGCGGCGGTGCAGGCGGTCACCTGGAACTCATCGCCGTCGTGACTTATGTGGCGGGCCGGCGCGCCCTCGTGAATGGTGGCGCCGGCCTGGCGCGCGGCGGCGGCGAAAGCCGGGGTCACGGTGGTCGGATCGGCCTGGCCATCGGTCGGCGACCAGCTGCCGCCAACCACCTCCGGCCCGGCCCAGGGATGGCGCCGGCGCAGTTCCGCGGCGGAGAGCATTTCAAGGTCCAGCCCATGTTCGCCCGCGGCGGCGGCATAGGCGGTGAGCTTCGCCAGTTCGTCCTCGCTGAGGGCCATCTGCAGGTGTCCGGTGGGACGGAAACCGCAGTCGCTGCCCAGCATCTGGGGGAACCGGTCCCACATGTCGCGGGCGCGGCGGGCCAAGGGCAGTTCAGGCAGCTTGCGCTGCTGTTGGCGGACACCGCCGAAATTGAGGCCGGACGCCTTTTCGCCGACCAGGCCGCGCTCCAGCAGCACCACATCGAGTCCACGCAAAGCGAGATGGAGCGCGGCGGAGCAGCCGACCGTGCCGCCACCGACAATGATCACATCGCAGATACGGGCGGGCGGTCCTGCCACGGCTCAGGCTCCGGTGGCCAGCGGCAGGTCACTGCCGCCCCATTCAGTCCACGAGCCGTCATAGACCGCTACGATGTCGCGGCCGATGCTGGCCAGTGCGAGAGCCAGAATACAGGCGCTGACACCGGAACCGCAGGAGGTGGTGACCGGCCGTGCCAGGTCCACGCCGGCCTCGGCAAAGGCGCTGCGAATGGCGTCGGCAGAACGCAAACGCGCTGTCTGGCTGTCGAGAACCTGACTGAACGGCAGGTTGATGGCGCCTGGAATGTGACCGGCGCGCAGACCCGGCCGTGGTTCGGGTTCGGCCCCCGCGAAACGGCCGGGCGCGCGGGCGTCCACCACCTGTTCGCTATGGCTGGTCTGGTTGGCCGCCATCTGCCGGCGCGAACGGATCAGATCGCTGCGGCGACGGGCGGTGAAGATGGCCGGGGACGGCGAGGCGGCGCCGGTCTCGATTGCGCCGCCGGCGGCTTGCCAACCCGTCAAGCCGCCCTCCAGGACCGCCACCCGCTCATGACCCATGGCCCGCAGCATCCACCAGACGCGCGGCGCGGCGAACAACCCGTTGGTGTCATAGACGATGATGGCGTGATCGGAGCCGAGGCCGAGAGCGCCCACCTGCTCAGCGAACTGCTCCGGCGTGGGGAGCATGTGCGGCAGGTCGCTGCTTTTGTCGGCGATGGCATCGAAATCAAAATGCACCGCACCCGGAATATGGCCGGCGGCGAACTCCACCGCGCCGTCCCGGTCAACGGTCGGCAGATACCAGGTGGCATCCGCCACCCGCACATCGGGCGCGTTCAGATGGGCGCGAAGCCATTGGGCGTCCACGGTCGGCGTGGGTAGATCGGTGGTCATGGCTCACTCCGCAGGTCGGGCACCGCTGCCTTGGGGGTATCGGGCAGGGAGCCCCATTCATTCCATGATCCGTCATAGACCGGAACCGTGCGCAAGCCCAGCTCGTGCAGGGCCAGGGCCACGGTGCAGGCGACAACGCCGCCGCCACAGGTGGTCACCAGCGGGCGGGCCGGATCAACTCCGGCGTCGCGGAGACGTTGGGCGAGCGTATCGGCGGGAAGAAGGGTACCGGTGGCGGCATCGACCAGAGTGCTCCACGGCAGACTGTAGCTGCCGGGAATGTGGCCGCCGCCTTTGCTCTGGCCATTGAAACTGGCGGCGCCGCGGCCGTCGGCGATCTGTTCCGATCCGGCCGCCTGGCAATGGCGCATCTGTTCCAGGGTGCGCAGCAGTTCCGGCCGGTACCTTGCGGCATAAGGAACAGGCCGGCGGGCCGGCGGCGGACCGCTTTCGACGGGCCGGCCTTCCGCTTGCCAGGCGGTCATCCCGCCGTCCAGCACATGGACCCGTTCATGCCCCATGACGCGGAACATCCACCACAGCCGCGGCGCGGAAAAGAGCCCATTGCTGTCATAGATGACCAGCGTGTGGTCCTGGCCGATGCCGAGCTGGCCCACATGGGCGGAGAAGGCGTCGGGCGACGGCAGGGTGAGAGGGAGCGGGCTATGGGTGTCGCGCAGGCGGCCGAAATCAATCCGCAACGCGGCCGGAATGTGCGCCGCCAGATACTCGGCGTCGGCATCGCGGCCGGCGTCGGGCATGTGCCAGGTGCCATCAATCACAACCAGCCGCTCCTGCGCCGTGGTGGCAAGGCGGTCTGCCAGCCATCGGGTGGAGACGAGGGCGCTGTCGCTCACGGACTGGTCACCGCTTCGTCGAAGGCGATGGCGACGCGGCGGTTCTGCCGGCCCTTTTTTTCGATTCTGGTGACGATGACACGGCCGATTTCGCCAGTGCGGCGGAGGTGGGTGCCGCCACAGGGTTGCAGGTCCTGGCCTTCCACCTCGATCAGGCGGACGCGGCCGCTGCCGGTGGGCGGCTTGACCGCCATGGTTTTCACCAGGTCGGGATTGGCGGCCAGCTCTTCATCGCTGATCCAGCGGGCGCTGACTCTGGCATCCCGTTCAATCAGCGCGTTGAGCTGCGCCGTCAGCTCGGCCTTGTCGAGGATCGCCTCGGCGATATCCAGGTCCATTCGCGCCTTGTCGGCGGCGATCTGACCGCCGGTCACCGGGTAGGGTAGCAGGGCCGACAGCAGGTGCAGGCAGGTGTGCATTCGCATGTGACGGTGGCGGCGGTCCCAGTCCAGCTCTGCGGTCACCGTGTCGCCCGCGGCTGGCGCCGGAGCGTCGGCCGCCAGTATATGCAGCACATCGTCCGGCCTCTCGCCTTTGATGGTGGTGGCGACCGGGCAGGCGGTGCCGTCGGCCAGAACCAGGCGGCCGCTATCGCCTGGCTGACCGCCGCCGGTGGGGTAGAAGACCGTGCGGTCAAGACGCACGGCGCGGCCGCCACGCTCGTCCGTAGTGACGGCGGTCACGGTCGCCGTGCAGGTGCGGGCATAGGCGTCATCGCGAAACAGCAGTTCGCTCATGCAACGGCCTCGTTCAGCCAGGGCGGCACCGGCAGGTCTTTCGAACGCAGAAACTCCGGGTTGTAGAGCTTGCTGGCATAGCGCCCGGCGCCGTCGCAGAGCATGGTCACCACCGTGTGGCCGCGGCCCAGTTGGCGCGCCGTGCGCACCGCGCCGGCCAGGTTGATGCCACTGGAGGTCCCAAGGGCCAGCCCCTCTTCCTGAAACACCCGGTAGAGCAGATCCAGCGCCTCCTTGTCCGGAATCAGGCAGGCGTCGTCAACCGGCGCGTCCTGCAGATTGGCTGTGACCCGGCCCTGGCCGATGCCCTCGGTGATGGAGCTGCCCTCACTTTTCAACTCGCCATGCTTGAACCAGGAGTATATGGCCGAGCCCATGCAGTCGGCGCAGACGATCTGCACCTTGTCGTTCTCCGCCTTGAGCGCCATGCCGGTGCCGGCGAGCGTACCGCCGGTGCCGACGGCGGAAACGAAAGCGCTGACAGTACCGTCGGTCTGGCGCCAGATTTCGGGCCCGGTGGTGGTGCGGTGGGCCTCGCGATTGGCGGTGTTGTCGAACTGGTTGGCCCAGACAGCGCCGGCCGGGCTGCTGGCCGCCAGCTCTTCGGCGAGGCGGGCGGAATATTTCACATAATTGTTGGGGTCGCGGTAGGGCACGGCCGGCACTTCACGCAGGTCGGCGCCCAGTTGGCGCAGCAGGTCTTTCTTTTCCTGAGTCTGGGTCTCGGGAATGACGATGACCGCGCGATAGCCGCGGGCCGCCGCCACATGGGCGATGCCGATTCCCGTATTGCCGGCGGTACCCTCGACAATGGTGCCGCCGGGTTTCAGCAGGCCGCGCTTCTCCGCATCGAGGATAATGCCCAGCGCCGCGCGGTCCTTGACCGAACCGCCGGGGTTGAGGAACTCGGCCTTGCCCAGGATCTCGCAGCCCGTCTCGTCCGACAGACTGCGCAGGCGGATCAGGGGAGTGTTGCCGATGGCGCCGACGAAGCCGTCGCGAATGTCCATGGGGGTGTCCTACAGGAGAATGGCCGGATAATCAGCCTAGTGGCCGCATGCCGCCGGTTCAAGGAAGGGTAATGGCGTCCTTATGACCACATACGCCGCAATTGTTCACGTTCCCGTTCAAACCAGCCAAGCGCGATGATGGTGAAGGCATTGGACAGTGTGCCCGCGTGGAGACGGGCGATGGCCTGGTTGGCCGGTTCCACGAAGACCCGGATGTCTTCCCCTTCATCCGCCTGGCCGGCGAAGGGCAGGGCCTGGCTGCTGTCCACCCGGCCGCAGAACAGGGCAACGCTTTCGCTGCTGCCGCCGGGGCTGACCAGATAGTCCGGCCCGGCCACCAGATCGCTGACCGCCAGGCCGGTTTCCTCCAGCGTCTCGCGGCGGGCGACGGAGTCATTGTCTTCGCCCGGCCCGGCGATGCCGGCAACCACCTCGATCAGCCAGGCGGCACGGCCCGCAACGTGGGCGCCGATGCGAAACTGTTCTATGAGAACCACCGCATCCCTGACCGGATCATAAGGCAGGACGGCTACCGCATGGCCGCGCTCGAACACTTCGCGGGTCAGTTCCGGGCTCCATTGTCCGTCGTGACGACGGTAGCGCAAGCGATAGCGGCCCACCGCGAAGTAGCCCTGAAAGGCGCGCGTGCGCTCCAGGATTCTGACGTCCGGATGGTCTTCGGGCATGGCGGGCTCCGGCTATATGAGGCGGCAGGGACGGTTTGAGATCAGGGCGCGATGGACAACACAGTGTCGGCCCGGCGACAATAGCGGCCGGGCCGCCACGGGTCCGCTTTCTTTGCCATTGTATCCCAAGGCCGGCGTCGCGCGCCGCCGGCAGGACACCACCTTCGCCATGAGTCCGTTCGCATGAATGACCTGCCGGTCGCGCCATGAGCCGCGGCCTGAACATCGCGCAGATCGCCGGCGCCCTGCGCCAGCCCAATTACGGCCCCTATGTGGGGGCCAATCTGGTTTCCCTGAGCGGCACCTGGATGCAGCGGCTGGCGGTGCAGTGGCTGGCCTGGGACCTGACACACGACTTCCGCTGGCTGGGCATCGTCGCTTTTGCGGAGTTGTTCCCGGCAATCATCGCCAGCCCGGTGGCCGGGGTTATCGCCGACCGGGTCAACCAGAAGACCCTGATTCAAGGCGTTCAGGTGCTGGCCATGGGCCAGGCGGTGGCCCTGACAATCCTCATGCTAAGTGGCCTGATGACCATCTACTGGCTGGCCGGACTGGCGGTGTTCCTGGGTTTTGTCATGGGCTTCAACCACCCGGTGCGGATGGCCTTTGTCCACCATCTGGTGAGTCGCGAATATCTGGCGACGGCCATCAGCCTGGGGGCGGTGACCTTCAACCTGTCGCGCGCGGTGGGTCCGGGTCTGGCCGCAGCCTTCCTCTTTTTCGGCCTCAACGGCGTGACCATGATCTTCGCGATCAATGCCGCCAGCTTTGTCGTCTTCATGGTGGTGCTGCAACGTATGGACCTGCCGGGGGCGGCCGCGCGCCAGGGCCCGCGCGGCAGCTTTTTCGGGGATATGCGGGCCGGCATCGCCTATGCGGTGGGCCATCCTGGGATTGGTCCGATGCTGCTGATGGCGACGGCCACCGGCATGCTGCTGCGGCCGCTGCTGGAGATGCTGGCCGGTGTGGCAGACGAATTGTTCAGCGCCGGCGGCTCCGCCTTCGCCCTGCTCAATGCGGCGAACGCCATCGGCGCGGTGCTGGGCGGGCTGTGGCTGGCCCAGCGCGGCCCGGTTAAAGGGCTGACCCGGGTCTTTTTTACCGCCGTTCTGGTCATGATCGGCTGCATGGCAGCGGTGACCCTGGTACCAGATTTCTGGGTCGCCGCCGGGTTCCTGACCGTCGCCGGCGGCCTGATGATCATTTCCGGTGTGGGCAACCAGACGCTGATTCAGAACTCGGCCGATCCCGCCCTGCGCGGTCGCGTGCTGAGCCTGATGAGCCTGATTTTCTCGGCGGCACCGGCGGTGGGCGCGGCGATCATCGGCTTCCTGGCGGAAAGCCATGGCTTCACGCCGCCCTTTGTGGGCGCGGCCCTGATTTGTCTTGGCGTCTGGCTGTGGACCTTCCGGCGGCGGCGCATCATCGCCGCGGTCATGGAACAGGAGCCGGCCGCCGCAGCGCCCGGTGCGGCGGCGAAACAGGCAGTTTCGCCGCCGGTGGCGCAGGCCTAGGCGAAACGCAGTTTCTGGCCGATGCCCATGGTGCGGGCCTTCTCCAGCATGGCAAAGCCCAGCGCCACGTCCGACAGGCTGAGCCCACGATGCCACAGCAGGGTGGTCTCGTCGTCGGATTCGCGGCCTGGCTTCAGCCCGGCAACGATCTGGCCCAGCTCCGCATGGAGGGTCTTCTCGCTCAGCTTGCCCTGATTGACGTGTTCGCGCAGTGCCCCATAGGGGCCGCCCTTGCACTGACCCCAGTCATCCACCACCAGCTTGTCCATGATATCGGTGAGGGAGAGTTCGACCGCGCTCATGGTGCCGTAGGGGCAGACGAAGGCGCTTTTCTTGATCCACTCGGTCTTGAGCAGAGGGGCCGGCTCGGTCAGGCGCGACGCCTCTATGATGATGTCGGCGTCGGCCACGCAGTCGTGCCAGTTGTCGGTGACGATGATCTTCTTGCCAAGATCGGCTTCCAGTTTCGCGCCGAAGGCGTCGCGGCTTTCAGGCCGGCGTGAATGGACCCGGATTTCATCAAAGTCGTAAATCGAATCGAGAAGCCTGACGTTCCAGTAGGCGGTGCCGCGTGCGCCGATGTGCCCCAGAATCTTTGAATCCTTGCGGGCCAGGTGTTTGGCGCCGATGGCGGTGACCGCGCCGGTCCGCATATCGGTGATGTCGCTGGCGTCGAGCACGGCGCGGGGCGTCCCGGTTTCGGGGTCGAACAGATTGAGCAGCGCCATCTCTGACCGCAGGCCCTGCTTGTAGTTGTTAAAGAAGTCGCCAACCACTTTGACGCCGGCCATGTCGATGGGCCGGATATAGCCGCGCAGAACATTGAAGTGACCGTGCGCCGAATCCCGCGGCACCAGATGGACCCGCGGCTCGATCACCGTTTCCCCGTTGCCCTGGGCGCGCAGGCCGCTCTCGATGGCGTCGAGAATCTCCTGGTCCGTCAGCTTGAGGGCCTTGACCTCCGGGCCGCCCAGCCAGGTGATGTGGATTTCGGCGTCAGACTGGCTCATGGCGTATCGCTCCAGGAGAAGGCGGCCGGTGGCCGCCGGGGTTGGCCAATGGAATGCCAGGCTCTAGGCTGGCAGTTGAACCTCGATGGAGGCCCTGAGATGGCCTTTCTACCCTCCCTGCCGGCCGAGGCAAAGATGCCTGACGTGCAGGCCGCCTTTGACGATCCGCTGGCGCTGCAGCGGGAGTTCGCCAATCGGGTGATGACCGGGCCCTCGGCCCTGAGCCTGGGCGACCGCGAACTGATCGCCGCCTTCGTCTCCCACCACAACGCCTGCCAGTACTGCTTCGGCGTCCATGAGCAGGTGGCGGCCAACCACGGAGTGTCACCAGACCTGCTGAAGGCGGTGGCGCAAGACCCCGAAACGGCACCGGTGGAGGCCAGGTGGAAACCGCTGTTCCGTTATCTGGCTAAGGTCACGACAGAGCCATCGAAGGTGGTGCAGCGCGACGTGGATGCGGTGCTTGATGCGGGCTGGGACGAGCGGACATTGTTCGATGCCCTGATGGTCTGCTGCTACTACAACTTTCTCAATCGCATGGTGGATGGCTGCGGCGTGCGGGCCGACGGTGATTATTTCGCGGTGGCCGGCGAGCGGCTGGCCGAGCGCGGGCGGGCCAGCGCCGCGCAGGAAGGCCGGGGCGCGGCCTGAGCGGTGTGTGCCGTCGCCCGAATCCGGTAACGGCAACAGGACGGGCGATGACACAGATTACAATGCGGGCGGAGGACCGGTGAGGTCGCTTGTTGCGGGTCTGTTTGCGGTTCTCGTCTTGAGCACGGCAGCGTCGGCCCGGCAGACCACTACCGCAACAGACATGCCGATCCTGTTCGAACCGCCGCTGATGATGGGCGGTGGAGGCACCTACACCGTGGAGGAGAGCCACTGCGGCGATAACTATATTGCGACATGGTCCGAAGCCCCGCCGATTGCCATCATCTTCATTTCACTGACCCACAACGATTGCGTCGCGGCCGACTGGGACGTCTTCAGGCGTGATCTCAGCCGCGTGTTCGCATTCTTCCGAATCGATAAAATGTTTCCGGAGGCGCGGGTCGAAGAGGCCGTCAGGGTCACCGAGAACGATCTTGGGCGCATTGAATACGCCATTGGCCAGCTCAGCGACGCTGCGGGCATGGCCTGTGTGATCTTCCGTCAGGGATTCGGTGGCATGGACGTCAATGCCCGGCAGGGACGGGACAAACTCATAGGATTCTACTGTTTGCCTTTTGCCGTTGATGAGGAGTATGCGAAGAGCGTGGCGCAGTCCCTGACGCGGAATCGAAACTGGTGACCGCGCGCGGGACAGGCGCCAGCCGCGGCGCCAGTTATTGTCGAAGCGATTCCCAGACATCGTCGAATCGATTCAGTGATACGGTTCTGCGGGCGCAGAGCCCGGCCTTTGCCGTCAGCGCTGTCCTTATGACGGCTGTGGCGGCAGCATGTGCATGACCCGCTGCGGGAAGGGAATCTCCATGCCCTCCAGGTCCAGCCGCTGCTTGATCGCCTTGTTGAGATGCAGCTTCGTCGTATAGGCGTCAGAGGCGGCCGCCCAGAACCGGCACAGGATGACCACCGCGCTGTCGCCCAGCTCGTTGACGGCGACCATGGGTTCGGGGTCCTGCAGGACGCGCGGGTCCTTGTCCAGTTCCTCACGCAGGACCGCCAGCGCCCGGTCTAGGTCGGTGCTGTAGGAAACCCCTACCTGGATGTCCTGGCGGCGGGTCGGCAGGCGGCTCCAGTTGACCACCTCCGATGACCACAGTCGCCCGTTGGGAACGATCAGCAGGTTGCCGTCCAGGGTCTTCATGTGGGTGGCGAAGAGGCCGATTTCGTCCACCGTGCCCATGAGGCCGCCGGCGTCGATGAATTCATCGACGCGGAACGGGCGCAGAAACAGAATCATCACGCCCGCCGCCACGTTGGACAGGGTGCCCTGCAACGCCAGGCCGACCGCCAGACCGGCAGCGCCGAGGACAGCAATAAAGCTTGCGGTCTGGATGCCGAACTGCGCCAGCACCAGGAGCAGGGTGAGAGCCAGCACCAGATAGCGGAGGCCGCCGGCGAGGAAGCGGGTCAGGGTCACGTCCACCCGATTCACCCGGCGCATGGCGCGCAGCACCGTGCGTCGCGCCCAGCCAGCGACGATCCAGCCGGCCACCAGAATCAGGACGCCACCCAGAGCGGACAAGGCGTGTTGCACCGCGAGCGTAGTCAGCGAGGCGACCAGGGGTTCGTATTCGGACAGGAAATCCTGCATATCGTTCGTGGCTCCGTCAGGGTTCGCGCGATCTTGCCAGTGGCGCCGCCGGCCAACCACCCCCGCCGCTGGATGCTGCCTGTCGGATGGCGTTCGCGGATGCGTCAGGCCTTGCCGCTCTTGCGGCCGGTGCTGAGCTTGTTACGCACCTCACGGCGCACACGAGCCGGCAGAGCTTGGTCGTGGCGGTGCAGGAAGGACTCGACGGCCTTGCAGTCATGGTCAATCAGCGACCGCAGAGCCCAGGACAGGCCTTTCTGCACGTTCGGATCAGGGTCACGGGCCAGCCGGTCGGCCAGCAGCAGGGTCCGCCGGCTGTCGCCGCTACCGCCACGGCTGGCGAGGTTGAGCGCCACCGTGGAGACCAGCGCCAGCCGGCGTCGCCATGGATCGCGCGACCGTGCCCAGGTCAGCAGATCGCTGTCGGCCAGGCGGCCGTCACGCCAGGCCGGACCCGTCAGCCGGGTGGCAAGGAGGTCTGTCGCCGGCCAGCAGTCCAGATGGCGGGCCAGACGTTTGAGGCGGCCGGCGGTCAGGCGGCCGGCCCAGGCCTGGTCCCGCTCGGCCAGCCAGGCGAGCACTTCATAGGCAAGGCAGCGGGCGTCAAAGACGCGGGCGGCAAGCAGCCGGTCGGTCACGGCAAATACCTCTGCCGCCGGCGCCGGCCGCAGGGCGCGGCCGGTGTCACGGGCCAGCCGGCGCACGGCCGGCACCGGCACCCCCCAGTGGGTTTCGGCCGACAAGGCATAGCCGGCGGCGAGGAAGGCGGCGCGCTCCGGCTGGCCCAACGCCCGCAAGCGGCGCAGCAGGTCAGGCGTGGATGTCGGCGCTGGCGGCGGCATGGTCCAGGCTTGGAATGAGGGCGAGGAAGGCGTCGGTCGCCATCAGGTCGCGCAACGTTTCGATTTCGGGTCCGTAGTTGCGGTCAGCGGTGAAGGGCGGAATGCGAGCCCGCACCAGTGCGTGGATGGCGGCGACTCCGGCGCCGGGACGGGCGCCGCGCTGATCGATCGCCACCAGCGCCGCATAGAGTTCATAGGCGGCGATGGCGGCGGTCATGTCCGCCATGCGCAGCAGACGACCCAGGGCCGGCATGGCCATGGTCTCCACGTCGGTGTGGCCGAGGCTGGATTCCACCGTGTGCAGGCTGAATGGCTGGGCCAGGGCCTTGAGCTCCGGCTCAAACCCGACGGCTGATTTGTGCAGGATGATGAGGCCGGAATCGGTGCCGGGCTGCAGGGCAAGCTGCTTTGACAGACCGGTTTCCTGCGGGTCAAGCAGACGGTGCAGGCGACGGTTGGCGAGGATCGCCACCTGGGCCAGGGCCAGCGCCGCGGCGTCGGCCAGATTGGCCAGCGGCTGGTTGTGAAACTGGCCGGCATGGACGACACGGGCGGGGCCGTCGGGGCCGGCCGGGAAGAACGCCACATTGTTGGGGCGTGAGCGCATCTCACGGGCGAGTTCTTCGTCCAGTCGCCATAAGGCATCCAGCAGCACCGCATGGACCTGCGGAGTGACGCGGTAGCTGATGGCCGCCTGCACACCGGCGCGCGGAATGGCCGAGCCGGCCATCAGGCCGGCCATGGCGGCGATGGTCTGTGGCAGGCCGCGGGCGTCCAGCAGACGCACAACGTCGGGGCCGTAATGTTCATCGAGCACCGCCATGGCCTCGGCCGAGCAGGCAGCGACGGCGGTGTGGACGTCGAGCGCGCGGGCCAGCCGGCGGCGCACATGCATGGCCAGGGCAACCGACGCGCCAAAGCCGTTGGAGAAGGCGCCGCCATCGCGCCGGCCGAGCTCCACCGGTGCAATATCGTGCGCCGCCAGCCATTGGCCGGCCGGCACACGCTGGCCCGTGGGGTCCATGACAAAGCCCTCGCCGATGAAGGTCTGGGAAACATGGCCGTGCGGGATGGTCTCGCCGTCCATGCCCATGCCCTCCGACGGCACCCACGGCGTGAAGCCGTCATTGAGGCGATCCGTCAGGTATTGGGCAAAATGAGGCGATACGGCCGCGGTCATTCCCAGAAAATGGGCCAGCCGGACGAGGATGATGCCGCGCGCCACCGCGCCGGGCAGGGGTGGGCCGATGGCCGCGGAGTGGTTCAGCACCACCTTGCGCTGACGCTCCTGCCAGGCGTCGCGGTCGACGGTGTTGTGGACCATGGCGCCGGCGCCGGTGGTGGTGCCGTAGATGAAACCGGCGGTCCGGGCAAAGTCATTGAAGGCGGCCAGATTGCGATCGAGACGGGCCATCACATCGCTGGCAAGAGCCACCGGCTCACCGTCATAGATCACCCGATTGTATGTCTCTGGCGTCAGGTCGGCCGGTTGGCCCAGAGTGACCGTCATGGCTGGGGCTCCGGTTCAAGCGGCAGGACAAGGCAGCGGAAATCGGCGGCGGCTGCGATCTCTTCCAGAACGTCGATATCATGCCCCAGTTGGCGGGGGCCTTTATAGGGCGTTATGCGCCGGCGGACGATCCGCCGGATCGCCTCGATGCGCTCACCGGGTTTCGCCTGGCGCTGGTCAATGGCGGCCAGTGCCGTATAGAGCTCGTAGAGAGCGAAGCGGCGCAGCAGGCTGCACATCTCGGCGATGCGATCGATGGCCGGAAAGATCATGGTCTCCACATCCGTATGGCCGAGGCTCGATTCGGTGGTGTGGATGGTAAAGGGCGCAGCCAGCGCCTTGAGCCGCGGTTCGAGGCCGATGACCGCCTTGTGCAGGATGATCAGGCCGTTGTCCATGCCGGGGCGGGCGGCGAGTTGGCGAGTCAGGCCGGTCTCTGCCGGGTCCAGCAGTCGGTGCAGGCGGTGTGCCGACAGCAGGCCAAGCTGGGTCAGGGGCACAGCCAGCCCATCCACCAGATTGGCGGTGTGCTGATTGTGAAAGACGCCAGCGTGGAATAATCGCAGGCCGTCAGACTGGTCGCCGAGCACCAGGGGATTGTCGTCAACCGAGTGCAGTTCCCCGGCCATGGCGCCATCCAGCGCCGCCACGGCGGCCAGCAGAGCGCCATGGATCATCGGCGTGGTGCGGTAGGAAATGGGCGCCTGAAAAGAGCTGGTGGGGATGGCCGAGCCCGCACGGTAGGCGCGGATGGCCTTCAATACCGGGGCCAGACCCGGCACCGGCATGAGCTGTTCCAGTTCCGCTGCATAGTGCTGATCCATGGCCGCCATGCCCTCGATAGAGGCAGATGCGGTCATGGTCAGCAGCGCCGCCGTGTCCAGCACGTCGCGGCGCACCTGGCGCAGACGCGCCCAAGATGCGGTGTGACCGCTGACGAGGAACAGGCCCTCGCGCATTTGCAGGCGATAGGGCGTGATGGCGCGCGCCGCCAGCCAGTCGGCGGCCGGTTGCCGGCCGCCGTCCTCTGTCATGACGAAGCCCTGGCCGATGATCGGCGTCAGCGCGTGGGACTGCACGATCATCTCGCCGTCCATGCCGAGGGCCTGGCCCGGCACCCACGGAGTCATGCGGTCATTGACCCGGTCCACCAGAAAGCGACAGAGATCGGCACTGACCGCCGATACGGCGGTGAGCGCCATGTGCAGCCGCAACAGCACGATGCCGCGGGCGACGTCCGGGGCGAGGGGTGGGCCGGAGGCGCCGGCCCGGTTGACCAGCACGGCTTCTTGCATGGGCAGCCAGTCCTCACGCGGCAGAGCGGTGTGGACCAGCGCGCCGGTGCCGGTATTGGTGCCATAGACGATGGCACCGGACTCGATGTGACTGAGAAAGGCCTGGTGGTTGGCCTCGACGCGGGCGAGGGCCTGGTCAGAAACCGCCACGGTCGCCTCGCCGGCAACGATCCGGTCATAGGCCCGCGGCGTCAGGTCGCCAAAAGCATTGAGGCGGATGGTCATCATGAGTCTTTTGGTCCGGGTTCAGAGGCCGCGTTTAGCGGCCGGGTTCAGAGGCCGTGTCCAGCGGCTGAGTTTAGTGACTGCGTTTGGTTCGCGCATGGCCCCATCCGGGTCGGCAGGCGATGACCATGACGGCGGCGGCAAGAGAGATACGCCAACGGCACAGCCCGGCGGCCAGATGGAGAGATACCCTGAGTCCAGCGCCGAACATTGATAAAAAAGAAGGGGTTAGACCAGTGATCTAACCCCTCCTCATAATGGCTCCCCGGGACGGACTCGAACCGCCGACATGGTGGTTAACAGCCACCCGCTCTACCAACTGAGCTACCGAGGATCAGAGCATCCGTGGTCGGACTAGCGACCATGGGCCGAAATCCCTAGCGAATCTTTACCCTGTCTTACGGGCTGGCGGCAACCGCCTGGCCGGACACCGACAGGGTCGGCGACTGGCATGGAGGCCGGGGCCGGAATCGAACCGACGTACAAGGATTTGCAGTCCTCTGCATAGCCACTCTGCCACCCGGCCGGCCGGCGCCGACATATAGGCGCGCGTTGGCCGGCGATCAACCATCTCTGTATCATCTGTTTGCGGCGAAGGCCGTCAGCGAAGATGGGGAGGCCGGCGGCCGGGCGATTGTCCGGGTCGGCCGCTCCCAGTATAAAGCCGGCTCGGATAGGCCGCCGGACGCGACCTTGAGGGGGAGCCAGCCATGACGACGGACGAGATCACCGCGGCCCAGTTGTCGGAAGCCGGACGGCGCAGCGCCGCGGCGCGACGCATCATGGTGGAATGTCAGATCCGGGCCCAGGGAGTGCGCGACGAGCGTATCCTCGCGGCAATGGCGGAATTGCCGCGAGAGGCCTTTCTGGCCGGTCCGCGAGCGGCCCTGGCTTATGTGGACGAGGACTTGCCGCTGGACGGGCGCGCGCCGGACGGGGCGCACCTGGATGGGGCCCCGGCAGGCGCGACAAAAACCGCAGCGGGTGGCGGGCAGGCGCAGCGCTATCTGATGGAGCCAAGTGTCCTTGCCCGGCTACTGGAAGCCGGCCAGATCAAGCCAGACGATATCGCGCTGGATGTAGGATGCGGCACCGGCTATGCCACGGCGTTGCTGGCGCGCCTGACGGCCGGGGTGGTCGGTCTCGAGAGCGACGCCCGTCTGGCGGAGCAGGCCGAAAGACTGTTGGTCGGCCTGTCGGTGGATAACGCCGCCATTGTCCGCGGTCCTTTGACTCTGGGCTATTCGCGGCAGGCGCCCTATGACGTCATCCTGATCAACGGTGCGATCCGCCAGATACCGCCGGCCCTGGAAGGACAGTTGGCCGACGGCGGCCGGCTGCTTGCGGTGGTGCGCGATGCAGGCGGTCTGGGCCGGGCGACGGTGTTCCGGCGCACCGCCGTGGAAGGCAACGACAGAGGCCGGCTGACCCGGCGGATTGTTTTTGATGCGGCCACGCCCGATCTGGCCGACCTGGCCACATCGCCCGCATTCGCCTTCTAGCCCGCATTCACCTTCTTTGACCGAGAAAACCACGCGCTGGCCGATGATCCATGCTAGAAGCCGAGCCATGACGCTCTTTCTGCCGCTGCCTCTGCGGGCTTATCGCCGGCTCACCATAGCCGCCGTGCTGGCCGGCCTTACACTTCTGGCACCGGTCATGGCCGCCGGCCAGACTTTGGATGCGGCCATGGTGCTGGCCTATGAGAACAACCCGGAGCTGCTGGCCGCCCGTGCCGCCCTGCGTGCCGTGGACGAGTCCCTGCCGCAGGCTCTTGCCGGCTGGCGGCCGACCGTGACCCTGTCCGGCAGCGCCGGCAAGGAGCGTATCGATACGACCACCAGCACCACCGGCGGGGTGTCCAACCGGACGCCGGTCTCGGCTACATTGTCGGTCAGCCAGCCGCTGTTTCGCGGTTTCCGCACGCAGGCGACGACCCGCCTGTCGAAGAACGAAATCCAGCGCCAGCGTGCCGTCCTTGTGGCGACGGAGCAAACCGTTCTTGCGGACACCGTGACCGCCTATATGGACGTGCTGCGTGACCAGGCGATTCTGGAGCTGCGGCGCAACAATGAGCAGGTTCTGGAACGTCAGCTGGAAGCAACCCAGGACCGCTTCCGCGTCGGTGAGTTGACAAGAACAGACGTTGCCCAGGGCGAATCCCGCCTGGCTCTGGCCGCGTCAGAGCGGATTACAGCCGAGGCAACCCTGCACAGTTCCCGTGCGGTTTTTGAGCGGGTGGTGGGTGTCCCGCCGGGCACCCTGGTGGACCCGGACCTGCCGACCAGTCTGCCGGAGTCTCTGGATGCCGCTCTGGCCGGAGCCCAGGTGCACAGCCCGGCCGTAGTGCAGGCGCAGTTTGCCGCCCAGGCGGCGGCTGATGACGTGGCGTCCATTGAGGGCGAGCTGCTGCCAGCGGTCAGCCTGACCGGCAGCCTGTCCAGTCAGGAAGATTCACTCGGCGCCAACAGCGAACGGGAATCCGCAAGCATTGCCGCGGAACTGTCGGTGCCGCTGTATCAGGCGGGCGCGGTGTATTCGCGCGTTCGCGAGGCCAAGCAGCGCGCGAGTCAGCGTCGGATCGAGGTGGAAAACGCCCGCCGCAACGCGGCTGAACTGGCAACGGTCACATGGCAGGAGCTGCAGTCGGCGACGGGCTCCATCGCCTCACAGGCGGCGCGCGTCCAGGCGTCTGACCTGGCGCTGGAAGGGGTCAGGCAGGAGTCCCTGGTCGGCGCGCGCACCGTGTTGGACGTGCTGGACGCCGAGCAGGAGTTGCTGGATGCGCGGGTCAGCCTTGTGGGCGCGCAGCGCGACCAGATTGTCGCGGCCTATCGTCTGCTGGCGGCGGCCGGTGTTCTGACCGCGGCGGATCTGGCTCTGGCGGTGGAGATTTATGACATGGATGAGCACTATCGTTCGGTACGCGGGCGCTTCTTCGGCACCGGAATTGACCCCTGATTGCGGAAACCGGCATGTTTGCGTGGTGGACGGACTTCGCTAGGCTAGGCCTGCAGGAAAAGACAGAGCCGGATTCATGACTGACGAAAAGCCAGGCCAGGAACCCTCCATGGAGGAAATCCTGGCGTCCATCCGGCGTATTATCTCGGAGGAGGACGAGCCGGGCGCGTCCAAGGGCGGCGATGGAGCGGTGCCGGACGCTGAACCGCAGGCGCCGGCTGGCGGGGCGGCAATCGCCACGGCGGTGGGCAAGGCCGCCGCGAACCATGCGGCCGCGGATCAGGCGGCGGACGGGGCAGCGGCAGATGGGGCGGCGGCACGTGACGGCGATGACGCGGAGCCCGATGATGACGTCCTCGAACTGACCCAGATGGTGGCTGACGATGGCTCGATTGCAGACATGAGCAACACACCGGACGATACAAACCCGTCTGCCGGCTCGTCGGCTGGTGACCCATCGGCTGGCGATGCGGAGCTTGAATTCGCCGAGAACGATGCGCCGCCGGCTGTGGCGCCGAAGCCGGCTGCGACGCCCGCCGCGACCCTGTCCGACGACAGCGTGGCAGAGCCGGCGGACGAGGACACGTCCGTTGCCTCCGAGCAGACCGCCAGCGCCACCAGCGCGGCATTCAGCCAGCTTGACGAGGTGCTGCGGCATGGCCATCTCGATCTGGGCGATGGTCAGCGTACCCTTGAGGACATTGTGCGTGAAGTGCTGCGGCCGATCCTCAAACAGTGGGTTGATGAGAACCTGCCGGGTCTGGTTGAACGCATCGTCGCCCATGAAATTGAGCGCATGGTTTCACGCGGTGGTCGTCGCTAGGCGCGGCCAAGGGGTCAAACGCCCGTTTCTCCATGGCCCTGGCCTGCGGTGACCGGCAGCGGCCTTGTTTCCGCCTCCTACGGTTTCGATCCATCCCTTCATGCTGAACAAGACCTATCAACCGGACGATGTTGAACCGCGCCGCTATGCGGCGTGGGAGAAGAGCGGCGTATTCGCCGCCGATGAACGATCCAACGGCCAGCCTTTCACGGTGATGATGCCGCCGCCGAACGTCACCGGCAGCCTGCACATCGGTCATGCGCTCAATCACACACTACAGGACGTACTGGTGCGCTATCACCGTATGAGCGGCCGCAACACACTGTGGCAGCCGGGCACCGACCATGCGGGTATCGCTACCCAGATGGTGGTCGAGCGCCAGCTTGAGAGCGAAGGCTCCAGCCGCGCCGCCCTGGGCCGCGACGATTTCGTCGAGCGGGTCTGGCAGTGGCGCCAGGAGTCCGGCGGCACCATCCTTGGCCAGCTTCGCCGTCTCGGCGATTCGGCCGACTGGGCGCGCGAGCGCTTTACCATGGACGAAGGCCTGTCGGCCGCCGTGCGCAAAGTGTTCGTGCAACTGCACCGCGAGGGGCTGATCTATCGCGACCAGCGGCTGGTCAACTGGGACCCCAAGCTGGGCACGGCCATTTCCGATCTGGAAGTGGACAATCGCGACGTGAAAGGCAAGCTGTGGTACTTCCGCTACGCCATCGAGGGGGAGCCTGACCGCACGATCACCGTGGCGACCACCCGGCCGGAGACCATGCTTGGCGACAGTGGCATCGCCGTGCATCCCGACGATGCGCGATATGCCGATCTGGTCGGCCGATACGCGGTGCTGCCCATTGTCGGCCGCCGCCTGAAGATCGTCGCCGATACCTATTCCGATCCCGAGAAAGGGTCGGGAGCGGTCAAGATCACGCCGGCCCACGACTTCAATGATTTCGAAGTGGGCCGTCGTCATGACCTGGAGATGATCAACATCTTCAACGGCGATGCTTCACTGAACGAGGCGGTGCCTGAAGCCTATCGCGGGCTGGACCGATTCGCCGCGCGCGAGCGCATTGTCGCCGCGATGGAGGCCCTCGGCCTTTTGGAGAAGGTCGAGGAGCACGCCCACACAGTGCCCTATGGCGACCGCTCCGACGTGGTCATCGAGCCGTGGCTGACGACCCAATGGTATGTGGACGCCAAGACCCTGGCCAAACCGGCCATCGAGGCGGTGGAAGAGGGGCGGACCCGGTTTGTGCCGCAGCAGTTCGAGAACGTCTATTTCGAATGGATGCGCAACATCCAGCCGTGGTGCATCTCGCGCCAGCTTTGGTGGGGGCACCGGATCCCCGCCTGGTACGCCCCGGATGGCACCATCTTCGTCGCCGAGAGCGAGGACGAGGCGCGGATTGAAGCCGAGGCCCGGTTCGGCGCGGGTGTCGCATTGCGTCAGGACGAAGATGTCCTGGACACGTGGTTCTCGTCAGGCCTGTGGCCGTTCAGCACGCTGGGTTGGCCGGAGCGGACGCCGGCGCTGGAGCGGTTCTATCCCGGCGACGTGCTGGTGACCGCCTTCGATATCATCTTCTTCTGGGTCGCCCGGATGATGATGTTCGGCCTGCATTTCATGGGCGATGTGCCGTTCCGGACGGTCGTCATCCATGCCCTGGTGCGCGATTCCCGCGGCCAGAAAATGAGCAAGTCCAAGGGAAACATCATCGACCCGCTGGACTTCATCGAGCGCTATGGCGCCGACGCCCTGCGCTTTACCCTGGCGGCGCTGACCGCGCAGGGGCGGGACGTCAAGCTGGCCGAAGACCGGGTGGCCGGCTATCGCAACTTTGCCACCAAGCTATGGAACGCGGCGCGCTTCTGCGAAATGAACGAATGCCGCTTTGACCCGGATTTCGACCCGGCCGAGGCGGACCAGACCGTCAACCGCTGGATCATCGGCCGAACCGCAGACACGGTGCTGGCGGTGAGCGAGGCGCTGGACGCCTTCCGCTTTAACGAGGCGGCCTCAGCCTTGTACCAGTTCCTGTGGCATACCTATTGCGATTGGTATCTGGAGTTCGCCAAGCCGGTGCTGAGCGGCGAGGACGGGGCGGCACGGGCCGAGACTCAGGCGACGGCGAGCTGGGTGCTTGGCCGTTCCCTGCATCTGCTGCATCCGTTCATGCCGTTCATTACCGAAGAGTTGTGGGACAACCTGGCGGGTGGTGAGAAGAACCGGCTGATTGTCAGCCCGTGGCCGGATGAGGACCGCACCCTGGTGGATAAATACGCCCAGGAGGAAATGGACTGGCTGGTCCGTACCATCGGCGCGATCCGCACGGTCCGGGCCGAAATCAATGTGCCGGCCGCGGCGCGCCTGCCGGTGATGGTTGCCGGCGGCAGCGAAATGACGATCCAGCGGTTCGAGACCTACCGCGACACTATCACCCGCATGGCCAGGCTCGACGCGGAGCGCATTGTCTTCTCGCCCACAGACAGTGGCGAAGCGGCCGTCCGGGTGCTGGTGGACGAGGCGACGCTGGTGCTGCCGCTGGCCGGCGTTATCGATATCGCCGTGGAGCGCGAGCGCCTGCACAAGGAAATCCAGCGGCTGGACGGGGAGGTCGCCGGCTTTGATCGCAAGCTGGCCAACCCGCAGTTCGTCGCCCGGGCGCCCGAGGACGTGGTCGAGGAGCAGCGCGAAAAGCGCCACGAAGCGGAGCAGGCACGCAACCGGCTGGCGGCGGCGCTGGAGCAACTGGCCGCCGCCTAGGGCGGGCATCGCCCGCCTGTCGCCCGTACCCGCGGCCCCATGTGTCGCGGCCGCGTGTGGCGGAGGCGCATGAGGCCTGGCGCCAGCTAGGCACCCGCCGCCGGGACAGGTAGGGTCAGGCCCTGGAGCGCCGGCCCGGCCGTAATGACTGCCACGCTCTGACTGCCCTGACTTGAATGTCCCCAATGCAGAGACCGGAGAACGCCGATGCCCGACGATTTCACGCCCCGCCCCGTGGACAAGTCCCGTCTGCCCAGCCGTCACGTTTCGGTTGGCCCGGACAAGGCGCCGCACCGGTCTTACTACTACGCCATGGGCATGACGGAGGAGGAGATCAATCAGCCTTTCGTCGGCGTCGCTACATGCTGGAACGAAGCTGCCCCTTGCAACATTTCACTGTCGCGCCAGGCGCAGGCAGTCAAGAAAGGGGTCAAGGCGGCGCACGGTACGCCGCGCGAGTTCACGACCATTACGGTCACCGACGGCATCGCCATGGGCCACTCCGGCATGAAGTCGTCGCTGGTCAGCCGCGACCTGATCGCCGATTCGGTCGAGCTGACCATGCGCGGCCATTGCTATGACGCGCTGGTCGGGCTGGCCGGCTGCGACAAGTCGCTGCCAGGCATGATGATGGCCATGGTCCGCCTGAACGTACCGTCGGTCTTCATGTATGGCGGTTCCATTCTGCCCGGCCGCTATAAGGGGCGGGATATCACGGTGCAGGACATGTTCGAGGCGGTGGGCGCCCACTCCGCCGGCAAGATGGATTTAGCCGAACTGCACGCCCTGGAGTGCGTCGCCTGCCCGTCCGCCGGATCGTGTGGCGGCCAGTTCACGGCCAACACCATGGCCTGTGTCAGCGAGGCCATGGGCCTGGCGCTGTCCGGCTCGGCCGGGGCGCCGGCGCCTTATGAGAGCCGCGATGCCTATGGCGAGGCCAGCGGCGAAATGGTCATGCGTTTGCTGCAGATGAACCTCCGGCCGCGTGACATCGTCACCCGCAAGGCGCTGGAGAACGCGGCCATGGTGGTGGCGGCGAGCGGCGGGTCGACCAACGCGGCGCTGCATCTGCCGGCCATCGCCCACGAGGCGGGGATTGATTTCGATCTGTTCGATGTGGCGGAGATTTTCCGGCGCACACCCTATATTGCCGACCTCAAGCCCGGCGGCCGCTATGTGGCCAAGGACATGTATGAGATCGGTGGCGTACCGGTGCTGTTGAAGGCCCTCCTGGACGGCGGCTATCTGCATGGTGACTGCATAACCGTCAGTGGGAAGACATTGGCAGAAAATCTTGAAAATGTTGAGTTTTCTGATGAACAGGATGTGATTCGGCCGGTGTCGAACCCGCTGTCGCCGACCGGTGGCGTTGTCGGTCTGAAAGGCAATCTGGCGCCGGAAGGAGCGATCGTGAAAGTGGCCGGCATGAAGGCTCTGAAGTTCAGCGGCACGGCCCGTTGCTTCGACAGCGAGGAAGAGGCCTTTGCCGCCGTGCAGCGCCGCGACTACCGGGAGGGCGAGGTGCTGGTCATTCGCTATGAAGGGCCCAAGGGCGGCCCCGGAATGCGCGAGATGCTGGCGACCACGGCGGCGATCTATGGTCAGGGCATGGGCGACAAGGTGGCGCTGATCACCGATGGACGTTTTTCCGGCGCCACGCGCGGCTTCTGCATCGGCCATGTGGGGCCGGAAGCGGCGGTGGGCGGCCCCATTGGCCTGTTGCGCGACGGCGATGCCATCACCATCGACGCCGACGCCGGGACCATCGACGTGGCGCTGTCAGCGGCGGAACTGGCGGAGCGGCGCAAGGCATGGACGCCGCGCGCCACCGATTTCCAGTCCGGCGCCCTGTGGCGCTATGCCCAGACCGTCGGTCCGGCGCAGAAGGGGGCGGTGACCCATCCCGGCGCACAGGCGGAGACCCACGTCTACGCGGACCTGTGATCCGGGGATCTTTGAGTCCGGGGCCCGTGAACTAAGGCGCCTCTCAAGGCTGGGGGGCTGATTTGCCGGCCGTTATGGGTCGGGTCGCCCGGCGACGGCTAGTCGCTGAGGGTACACCACACCGGCGTGTGGTC
The DNA here is from genome assembly GCA_040218575.1 of Alphaproteobacteria bacterium. Classification (NCBI taxonomy): domain Bacteria; kingdom Pseudomonadati; phylum Pseudomonadota; class Alphaproteobacteria; species Alphaproteobacteria bacterium. The sequence goes on from JAVJRE010000007.1 coordinate 107,123, forward strand.
GCTGGCCTTTTCCCGGCCGCGCGGCGCCCGGTCAATGTCGGCGCCGTCCAGACGGTCGGCCGCCGCCGGCGACAGCAGCAGATGGTCAATGCGGATGCCATTGTCCTTCTGCCAGGCGCCGCCCTGATAATCCCAGTAGCTGTAGGCGATGGTGTCCGGGTGGACGGCGCGATAGGCGTCGGTCAGGCCGTGGTGAAGCAGGGTGCGTAAGGCGGCCCGGCTTTCAGGGCGAAAAAGCGCATCATTCTGCCAGGCAGCCGGGTCATGGACGTCGCGCGACTCGGGAATGACGTTGTAGTCGCCGCCCAGGACGAAAGTTTCTTCACCGGCCATCAGATGCCGCACATGGCCATCAAGGCGGGCCAGCCAGGCCAGCTTATAGTCGAACTTTTCACCGGGCGCGGGATTGCCATTGGGCAGATAGATCGCCGCCACCCGCACGGCCGACGGCCCGTCGCCGATGACCGCCTCGGCATAGCGCGCCTGGAGGTCGTCCGTGTCGCCGGGCAGGGTGGAAAGACCCGGCGTCATGGGCAGGCGTGAGGCAATGGCCACGCCGTTATAGGATTTCTGACCGACCACATGGAGGGCGTAGCCGCGGCTTTCAAAAGCATCGCGCGGAAAGGTCTCGGCAACCGTCTTGATTTCCTGCATCAGCAGGACATCAGGGCCGGCCTCGTCAATCCATTCAACCACCCGCTCTATGCGGGCGCGCAGGGAATTGACGTTCCAGGTGGCGATCTTCATAGGTCGCAGGGACTCCGCCGCCAGGTGCGGGCTGGTCCCGAACTCAGCCGATGGCAAAGGACGTGCCGCAGCCGCACGATGACTTGGCCTGGGGATTACGAATCTGGAAGGCGGCGCCGATCAGGTCGTCGACGAAATCCACTTCCGAGCCGGCGAGAATATCCAGCGACATGGCATCCACCAGGACAACCGCGCCGTCGCGTTCGAAACGCACATCATCGTCCGCGACCTGGGACTCAAGCGAGAAATCATAGCGAAAGCCGGAACAGCCGCCGCCGTTGACGGCGATGCGCAGCATGGACGGACCGGATTCCGCCTCGACAATTTGTCGGATGCGTCGGGCCGCCGAGGCGGTGACCACGATCGCCGGCGCCGCGGCCGGGGTATCGCCAGGTGAAGCGGCGGCCGGGTGGTCGTGTTGAGTCTGGCTCATGGGGCAATCCGGTAGGAAAACGGCGTTGGATGCTATGTAGGCGGTCCGGCAGTCCGGGTCAAACGCGCATTGAAAGCGGGCCGGCATAGATATAGCGTCCGGTCCATGCCGCCGCCCCAAGATGCGCCAACGCCCGATGATCGCTCCGCGCTTCTGGCGCCTTATGCGTGCCGCCCGCAGCACAGCCGCGGGCGGCTGTATGCCGAGGCGGAGAGCCCCGGCCGGTCGGCCTTCCAGCGTGATCGTGACCGTGTGGTCCACTCCACCGCCTTTCGCCGGCTTCAATACAAGACCCAGGTGTTTGTCTTTCACGAGGGTGACCATTACCGCACCCGCCTGACCCATTCGCTGGAGGTGGCGCAGATCGCCCGTTCCGTCGCCCGTCGCCTGGGCGGTCATGAGGATCTGGCCGAGGCCCTGGCGCTGGCCCATGATCTTGGCCATACGCCATTCGGCCATGCCGGCGAGAGCGCGCTGAACGAAGCCATGGCCGACCATGGCGGGTTCGATCACAACGGCCAGACCCTGCGTATCCTGACGCTGCTGGAGCGGCGCTATGCGGCGTTCGACGGCCTCAATCTGACCTGGGAAACCCTGGAAGGGGTGGTCAAGCACAACGGCCCGCTGATCGACCGGGCCGGTGGCGATACGTCCGGGCTGGCCTATGCCATCGCGGCCTACGCCGCCCGGCATGACCTGCAACTGCATACGCATGCGGGCCTGGAGGCGCAGATCGCCGCTCTCGCCGACGATATAGCCTACAACAATCACGATCTGGACGATGGCCTGCGGGCCGGCCTGTTCAGCGTTGCCGACCTGGCGGAGCTGCCGCTGGCGGATGCGGCGGTGGCGGAGGTGGTGGAGCGCTATCCCGATCTGGAGGCAGGCCGTCTGGTTCATGAGACGGTGCGCCGGCTGATCAACCGCATGGTGGCCGACATGATCGACGAATCCCGTCGCCGGCTGCAGGAGCTTGCCCCCCAGTCGCCTGATGCCATTCGGCAGGCGGCGAGGCCGGTGGTGGCGTTTTCAGGTGAGATGACGGACGCAGTGCAGTCGGTCCGCCGCTTCCTGTTCGCCCGGATGTATCGTCATCCGGTGGTCACCGAGCGCACGGACGTGGCGCGGCAGGTGGTTCGCGATCTGTTTGAGGCCCTTAACAGCGACCCGACCCGCTTGCCAAACGAATGGGCAGCCCTTACCGATGGCGCCGCCAGCACGGAGCAGGCGCGGCTGGTCGCCGACTATATCGCCGGCATGACTGACCGCTTTGCCTTCCGCGAGCACGAACGCTTTTTCCCCGACCGCCGGCCGGCTGGCCGGTGGGACGCCTGAGCCAGCCCGACGCCATGGACCCCTTTCATCATTTGCGGCGCCAGTTGAACCAGGTGATTGCCTCGCTGGTGGCGGCCGGCCGCCTGCCGGACGGCCTGGACCTGGCGCGGGTGACTGTCGAGCCGCCGCGGGAGGCCGGCCACGGCGACATGGCTACCAATGCAGCCATGATTCTGGCCAGGCCGGCGGCCATGGCGCCGCGCGAAATTGCCAACATGCTGTGTGAAGGACTGCAGGCGTTGCCGGAGGTGGCGGCGGCCGTGGTGGCCGGGCCGGGCTTCGTCAACGTGCGGCTGCGCGACTCGTTCTGGCTGAGCCAGGTGGCCGACATCCTGCAGGCGGGCCGCACCTATGGCCGGTCCACCACCGGCCAGGGGCAGACGGTCAATGTGGAGTATGTCTCGGTCAATCCGACCGGGCCGCTGCACATCGGACACGCCCGCGTCTCGCTGGTCGGCGATGTGCTGGCCTCGCTGCTGGAGGCCACCGGCTACAGGGTGACCCGGGAATACTACGTCAACGATGCCGGGGCGCAGGTTGATGCACTGGCGTGGGCGACGTACTGGCGCTATCTGGAGGCGCTTGGCGCGCCGATGGACGCGGCGGCCTTTGGCGCCCTGACGCCCACCGGCCAGCTTGAGTATCAGGGCGACTATCTGGTGCCGGCGGGACAGGCCCTGGCGGCAGAACACGGCGACAGCCTGGCTGACAATAGGGGCGGCAGCCCAGGGCCGGCCGGCGCCGGCGTGTGGCTGGCGACGGTACGACCGTTTGCGGTGGCCGCCATGATGGATCTGATCCGCCGCGACCTGGACGAGCTGGGCGTGCGCCATGAGGTGTTTACGTCGGAGCGGGCCATTGTCGAGGCCGGCAAGGTGGAGGCCGCCTGTGCCCGGCTCGAGGCCAAAGGCTTGATCTATCGGGGCGTGCTGGAGCCGCCCAAGGGCCAGGTGCCGGACGACTGGGAGGCGCGCGAGCAGACCCTGTTCCGCGCTACCCGCTTCGGCGACGACGTGGACCGGCCGCTGCGCAAGTCCGATGGCGGCTGGACCTATTTCGCACCGGACATCGCCTATCACCTGGACAAGGTGGAGCGCGGGGCGACAAGCCTGATCGACGTCTGGGGGGCGGATCATGGCGGCTATGTCAAACGTATGCAGGCGGCCGTCGCGGCGCTGACCGACGGTGCGGTGACGCTGGACATCAAGCTGTGCCAGCTGGTCCGCCTGCTGGACGGTGGCGAGCCCATGCGCATGAGCAAGCGGGCCGGCAATTTCGTCACCCTGCGCGATCTGGTGGAGGAGGTGGGGCGCGATTCGGTGCGCTTCATGATGCTGACCCGTCGCAATGACGCGCCGCTGGACTTTGATCTGCAGAAGGTCAAGGAGCAGTCGCGCGACAATCCGGTGTTCTATGTGCAATACGCCCACGCCCGCGCCTCGTCGGTGCTGCGCCACGCCGCCAGCGAGATGACGGCGATAGACCTGTCGCCGGCGGCGCTGGCGGCGGCCGACCTGACACCGCTGACCGACCCGGCGGAGCTTGACCTGATCCGCCAGATGGCCGGCTGGCCGCGCACCCTGGAAGGAGCGGCGGAGGCGCACGAGCCGCATCGCGTGCCCTATTATCTGTATGATCTTGCCAGCGGCTTCCATGTTCTGTGGAACAAGGGGCGGGATGATGCGGGACTTAGATTCTTATTGCCGGACGATGTGCCGGCGACCCGGGCGCGGCTGGCCCTGGTCAGCGCCCTCAGGCTGGTGATCGCGGCCGGTCTTGAGGTGATGGGAGTGACCGCGGCGGAGGAGATGCGCTGATGGCGCTGGATGATGATCGACACGACAGGCGGGATGACGAGAGTGGCGAGCGTCGCCGTCTGTTTACCTGGGCAATCGCCGCCGTTCTGGTCGCCGCGTTCGGCGGGCTGGTGTGGTACGCCTATGGCCTGGTGAGCGGCGGCGCGGATGATGGCGCGCCGCCGATGATCACGGCCGACGAAACGCCGGAAAAGGTGCGCCCGGCGGACCCTGGCGGGCTGGATATCGCCAATCAGGATTCCACCGTGTTTGAGCGGATTGACCCGGAAAGCGGGGAGAGCAGCGTCGAGCAATTATTGCCGCCGCCAGCCGAAGCGCTGCCCCAGCCGGCGGCGGCCGGCGAGGATGGGGAGGGCGGGCCGGAAGTGCCTGACCTACCCACGGCGGAGCAGGTCGCCGAGGGTGCGTTGCTGCCGCCGGCCAGTGCGGCGGCGGACGCGGAAACCGAAGCGGTGCTTGCCGATATTGCCGAGGCAGCCGAGGCTGTGGACACGGCCGGGCAAACCGGCGGTGCAAGTAACGCGGCCACCGTCACGGCGGCGGAAAGCGGCGCCGCGACAGCGACCGAGACAGCGACCGGGACGGCGGCGGCGAGCGCCTCCGCGACGGCCATCGGCACCGTGAATACGGGCACGGCAAATGGCGCCGGGGCCTGGCGCATTCAACTGGCCGCGGTGCGCGAGGAGGATCGCGCGCGCGACGAATGGCAGCGGATGCAGGGCAAATATCCGGCCGTGCTGGGTAGCCTGACCCTGCACCTGGAGCGCGCCGACCTTGGTTCGCGGGGCGTCTTCTGGCGCATCCGGGCGGGCGACTGGGCCGACAAGGCGGCGGCGGAACAGGCCTGCGAAGCCCTGGCGGCGCAGAATCAGGCCTGTCTCGTGATCAGCCGCTAGATCCTGGTATGGCGGTCAGCGGTGATCGTGCGCCGGTCATCTTCTCGTGCGAAGGCGAACGACTGACGGCGGAGGAAAGGGCGTTCTTCACCGGATTGCGGCCGGCCGGGTTCATTCTGATGGGACGCAATTGTCGCGGGCCCGAGCAGATTAGGGACCTGATTGGCGAGCTGCGTGATTGCGTCGGCGACAGGTTGACGCCGGTCCTGGTCGATCAGGAAGGCGGTCCGGTGCAGCGGCTGCGGCCGCCGGCATGGGCGGACCTGCCGTCCCCGGCCGATCTTGGCGATCTGTATGAGGCCGATCCGGGCAACGGGCTGACGGCAGCCAGGCTGCACGGCCGGATCATCGCTGGCCAGCTTGCGCCGTTGGGGTTCACCGTGGATTGCGCGCCGACCCTGGACGTGCGGCAGGCGCAAACCCACCACTTTCTGGTGCGGCGGGTATTCGGTAATACGGCCAATTCGGTCATGGCCCTGAGTCGGGCCTGGCGTGAGGGGCTGGAGGACGGCGGGGTTTCGCCGGCGATAAAGCACGCGCCGGGACATGGCCGGGCAACTGCCGACAGCCATGAGGCGTTGCCGGAGGTGGCGGATAGCGATGACCGGCTGGCGATTGATCTGGCGCCTTTTGCCGCTCATCAGGATGCGCCTTGGGTGCTGACCGCACATATCCGCTATCCGGCGTGGGACACGCGCGAGCCGGCAACATTCTCTACCGCCGTCATCGGCGGCATCCTGCGCCGCCGGCTGGGCCTGCGGGGCGTGGTGGTGAGCGATGACCTGAATATGAACGCGCTTGGCGGCAGCCTGGCGGAGCGAGCGCAGCGGGCCCTGGCGGCCGGTTGTGACCTTGCCCTTCACTGCAAGGGCGATCTGGCGGAAATGAGCGAAATCGCGATGGCGCTGCCGACCATGAGTGCGGCGTCGGCCAGGCGTCTGACGGCGGCGCGGGATTATCAGGCGCGGCTGACCGTGGCACGACGAGCGGAAGAAGCGGCGGCGCCGGCTGAACGGCTGGCCGCCCTATGGCGGTTGATGGGCCGCGATGCCGCCCAATGACTGGTTTCTTCGCCACACCCGTGCCGCTAAGGTGGGGCCGGCGGTCAGCCTTCGGGCTGGAATGGCCGCACCGCGCAGACGGACCACGGGCAGACAGCTACGGGGGCAGGCCGGGGCCATGACAGGCGACGACACGGCAAACGACAACCCAGAGGCGGCGGCCGGCGGCGCCACGCCGCCGCAGTTGCGCGTGGTCGGCGAGGGTGAAACGGCGGCCGGCGGACGGTCGGCCGGCTTTGCGGAAGATGACCCGGCGGCCGTGGACGGCGGCGATCTGGTGCTGCTGCTGGACGGCTATGAGGGGCCTATCGATGTGCTGCTGGCCCTGGCCCGCGAACAGAAGGTGGATTTGGTTCAGATTTCGATCCTGGACCTGGCCGAGCAGTATCTGAAGTTTGTGGAGATCGCCCGCCACCACCGGCTGGAGCTGGCGGCGGACTATCTGGTGATGGCCGCGTGGCTGGCTTATCTCAAGTCCCGCCTGCTGTTGCCGGTGGAGGACGAGGAGGACGGGCCGAGCGGTGAAGAACTGGCCGCCGCCCTGACCTTCCGTCTGCGTCAGCTTGAAGCCATGCAGGAAGCCGGGCAAAAGCTGTTGGCGCTGCCACGTCTGGGGCGCGACGTTTTTCGACGGGGCCAGCCGGAAGGCATCCGCGTCATCAACCACCCGGTGTTTCAGCTAAGCCTCTATGACCTGCTGCGCGCCTATGGCAACCAGATGCGGCGGCGCGACCCCGGCATCATGCACTTCGACGCGGGCGATCTGACCAGCATGGACGAAGCGATCCAGCGGTTGAGCCGCGTCCTGCCGGGGCTGGCCGACTGGACCAGCCTGTCGAGCCTGATTGCCGGCGCCGGCGGCGCCAGCCCGCTGGGGGTGCGCTCCGTCATGGCCTCCAGTTTCGCCGCCAGCCTGGAAATGGTGCGCAGCGGCCGGGCTGAAATCCGCCAGGACCGTCAGTTCGGCGATATCTTCTTGCGCGCGCGTAATCAGTCGGCCTGACCGGAGCGGGGATTTTGAAACCATGACGACTTCAGTTGACCCGCTGCGCCTCGCCGAGGCCGTCCTGTTCGCGGCCGAGGAACCGCTGGACGAGGCGACGTTGCAGGCCCGGCTGCCGGACGGCACCGATCTGTCGCAGGTCCTGGCTGATCTGGCGGCGCGCTATGCCGGCGCCGGGGTCAATCTGGTCAAGGTCGGCGGCCGCTGGACCTTTCGCACGGCGGCGGATCTGGCGCCCTATCTGGAAGTGGAAAAGACGGTCAGCCGGCGGCTGTCCCGGGCCGCGGTGGAGGCGCTGGCCACGCTGGCCTACCACCAGCCGGTCACCCGGGCTGAAATCGAGGAAATCCGGGGCGTTGCCCTTAGCCGGGGAACGCTGGACATCCTGCTGGAGACCGGCTGGATCAAACCCGGCCGCCGCCGCCGCACGCCGGGGCGGCCAGTAACCTGGCTGACCACCCCCGCATTTCTGGAACATTTCGGCCTGGAGTCCATCGACGACCTGCCGGGCATGGAAGACCTCAAGGCCACCGGCCTGCTGGCGCGCCAGGTGCCCATGGGCCCGGAGGTCGGCGGCGGCGACGCAGCCGACGAGCTTGCCGAGCCGGCCGAGGATGATGAAGACGGTAGCGAGGGGCCCGGCGGCGACCCCTTCGACGACGCACTGATGGATGACGGGGAGGAGAGCGAAGGCGACGCGACGCCGCTCACTTCCGTTCGTGAACGATAAGCTTTCAAGGTTAAAAATCAGACTCTTGTCACATATATCTATACTGATATTTCAGAATGACTAAGAACCAGCACAATGTGGTGGCGCTGAGCGGGCAGAAACAGCGGCCGGCTATGGCGGAGCGGGCCAGCGGTTTGTCGCTGGAGTCCGTACAGCACCGCTATGGCGCGTTCGAAGCGGTGCGCGGTGTCAGCCTGGCGGTAGGCGTCGGGGAGCTGGTTTGTCTGCTTGGCCCGTCAGGTTGTGGCAAGACCACGCTGCTGCGGCTGGCCGCCGGGCTGGAGCGGTTGCAGGCGGGACGGGTCCTGATCGGCGGCACGCTGGTGGCCGATGGCCGGACCGACACACCGCCGGAACATCGCGGCGTCGGGCTGGTGTTTCAGGACATGGCCCTTTTCCCCCACCTGTCTGTATGGGAAAATGTGGCGTTCGGCCTGCGCCGCCTGAAGTCCGGTGAGCGGCGGCAGCGGGTGGGTGCGACCCTGGAACGGGTGGGCATCGCCGACCTTGCCGCGTCTTTCCCCCATATGCTGAGCGGCGGCCAGCAGCAGCGCGTCGCCCTGGCCCGCGCCCTGGCGCCGCAACCGCGGATCATGCTGCTGGACGAGCCGTTTTCCGGCCTCGACGCGCGGCTGCGTGATCAGGTGCGGGACGATACCCTGCACCTGTTGCAGGACAGCGGCACCGCCACCCTGCTGGTTACCCATGATCCGGAAGAGGCCATGTTCATGGCCGATCGCATTGCGGTGATGCGCGAGGGGCGCTTGGCCCAGGTGGGGCGGCCGGCGGACCTGTATCTGCGGCCGGCATCGGATTTCGTGGCCCGTTTTTTCGGCGAGGTCAACCGGATCGACGGGATGGTAATCCAGCGCTTTGTGGCAACGCCGCTGGGCCCGGTCGCGGCACCGGATCTGGCGGATGGTACGCCAGTCCAGGTGCTGATCCGGCCAGAGGGCCTGCTTTTGACCGCCGCCGAGCCCGGGTCATATACCCAGACTCAGTCCGGCGGCGGGCTGCCGCCCCGTGTGGCGCAGATTCAGGCCAGCCGCCTGTTGGGACGCACGTCACTGGTGCATCTGTCGCTGGATGTGGCGGATGATGGCAGCGCAACGCCGCTCCATCTCCATGCCCGGGTGCCCGGTGTCTATGACCGGATTGCCGGCGCACACGTGGCGGTAACCATGAACCCGGCCCATACCTTTGTCTTTGCGCGGGACAGCCAGCATGATCGCCAAGGGCGGCCGGGCGAGGTGGGCGGCGGCGGCGGAATGGCGGCCTCGCGATAACGTGCCGCGCGGACGCGTTGCTCCGGCCCCGGCTTTCTGTCATTGTTGGCGCTTAATCTCTTGAGGAAACGGGAGTTTTTCCCATGAGTATTGGTATCTGGCAGGTCGTTCTGGTGCTGGCGATCATCCTTATCATCTTCGGCGCGGGCAAACTGCCGCGGGTGATGGGTGACGTGGCCAAGGGCGTGAAGAGCTTCAAGTCCGGCATGCAGGACGAGGGCGACGAGGCGCGTGACGCCAAGACCGTCTCCAAGCAGGTGCCATCGGACAGCCCGGCTCCGGCCGCGTCGACGACGACCGAGAAAAAGGAAACGGCGTAGTCCGGACACGCCGCGGCGTCCCACGCCACGGCTTCGCCGGCATGCCGTTAATCGGCAGGGCTCCCGATGCTTGACCTGGGCTGGGCGGAACTGGCGGTTATCGCCATCATCGCCATCATCGTGATCGGTCCGCGCGAGTTGCCGCGCGCGTTCAAGACCATGGGCTATTGGAGTGGCAAGGCGCGCCGGGTCATGCGTGACTTCCAGAACTCCATCAATGATATGGCCGAGGAAAGCGAACTGAACGAAGTGCGCAAGCAGATCGAGTCGGCGTCCAGCGTCAATATGGGCAAGCGGCTGGAGAAGTCGATCGATCCCGATGGCAGCCTGGCGGCGACCACCCGTTCACTGTCCGGGCGGTCATCGTCGCTCGCAGCCGCACCGTCCGCCGGTGCTACGCCGGCAGTGGGTGCCGCTACTCCCGCAGCGGGCGCAGCGGCCGCCGGCACCCTCGGCAAAGCCTCGCCGGCCAATGGCCAGGCGGCGGTCGCCGGTAACGGTCAGACTCCGCCGGCGCCCGGCGGCGGCCAGACCGCGCCCGGCAGCGGCGAGTCCCGGGCCGCGCAATCCAGCCGGCCACAGGCTGGCGGCTGACCGGCCGCTTCGGCCAGCCGGACAGGCGGCCGGAAGGAACCCTTTGACACCCGGACCCGTGCAACCGACAGCCATGCGATGACCACCGAGGACGCCCCCGTCACCGATCGGCCAATGCCGCTGCTGGCGCACCTGCTGGAGCTGCGCAACCGCCTCATGTGGGCGGTGGGGACGTTGTTTATCGCCTTTGTCTTCTGCTTCATTTTCGCCAATCAGATCTTCGCCTTCCTGACCCAGCCGCTGATTGATTCGTTCGGCGAGAATGTAGAGAACCGGCGAATGATCTTCACCGCCTTGCAGGAGTTTTTCTTCGTCAAGGTCAAGGTCGGCTTCTTCGGCGCGTTCTTTCTGTCCTTTCCAATCATTGCCGGCCAGTTGTGGATGTTCGTGGCGCCGGGGCTCTATCGCACGGAGAAACGGGCCTTCCTGCCGTTCCTGCTGGCCACACCGGTGCTGTTCGTGGCCGGTGCGGCGCTGGTCTATTACGTAGTCATGCCGCTGGCGTGGGGCTTTTTCCTGAGCCAGGAAACGCAGTTGGCCGGCGGCGTGGAAGTGCAGCTCGAGGCGCGGGTCGGCGAGTATCTGTCCCTGGTGATGAAGTTCATCATCGCCTTTGGCGTGGCCTTCCAGTTGCCGGTCCTGCTGTCGCTGCTCGGGCGCGCCGGTATCGTCACCTCGGTCGGTCTGGCCAAGAAGCGGCGCTATGCCATTGTCATCGCCTTCATCGCCGCGGCCATCCTGACGCCGCCCGATCCGCTCAGCCAGATCAGCCTGGCCTTGCCGATTCTGGTGCTTTACGAGGTTTCGGTTTTCGCCGTGCGTCGTATCGAGAAGGGTCGCCTGCGCCGCCAGGAAAAGACCCTGAAAGAGGACGAGGGCGGCGACGAGGACGAGGACGAGACCGACTTCAACAGCTAGGCGCGGTCAGAGCCGCCACCCGGGCTGCCGCGGGGCCGCCGCCAGGCTGGCCCGCCCGGGCTCCATGGCGCGGCAGGTTAGCGGCCGGCGTCCGGCAACAGGGGCCTTGCACCGGTCCGGCGGCCATGCCATCGAAGGGGTATGCATGACCTGCGATGGATTCGCGAACATCCTGAGGATTTCGACGCCGGCCTGGCCCGTCGCGGCCTGCCGGCCATGGCGGCCGATGTGCTGGCCCGTGACGAACGCCGCCGCGCCGCCCTGACCGAAGCGCAGGTGCTGCAGGCCGCGAAGAAAAAACTGAGCCGGGAAATCGGCCAGGCCAAGGCCCGCGGCGAAGACGCCTCGGCATTGCTGGCCAATGCCGGCGCCGGTGATGAACGGCTGATGGTTGTGGAAGCGGAAGCCGACGCCCTGGCCACGGAAATCACGGGCCTACTGGCTGGTATTCCCAACCTGCCGGCGGACGACGTTCCGGTTGGCGCGGATGAATCGGCCAATGTGGAATTGCGGCGCTCCGGCCAGAAGCCGGCACTGGACTTCCCGCCGCAGCAGCACTTCGAGATCGGCGAACGGCTCGGCCTGATGGATTTCGAGACCGCGGCGCGCATGTCCGGCTCACGTTTTGTGGTCCTGAGTGGCGGCCTGGCCCGCCTGGAGCGGGCGCTTGCCCAGTTCATGCTGGACCTGCATACGGGCGAGCACGGCTATCGGGAGATCAATGCCCCCCTGCTGGTCCGCGAGAACGCGTTGTTCGGTACAGGCCAGCTCCCGAAGTTTGCCGATCAGCAGTTCGTCACCACCGATGATCGCTGGCTGATCCCGACGGCGGAGGTTTCGCTGACCAACATGGTCGCCGAGCAGATTGTGCCCGAAGACGAGCTGCCGCTGCGCATGACCGCCTATTCGCCTTGTTTTCGCAGCGAGGCGGGGGCTGCCGGCCGTGATACGCGGGGCATGATCCGCCAGCATCAGTTCACCAAGGTGGAGATGGTCTCTATCGTCCGTCCGGCGGAGTCCGAGGAGGAGCTGGAGCGCATGACCGCATGTGCGGAAGAAGTGCTCAAGCGGCTTGGCTTGCACTACCGGGTGGTGGTTCTGAGCAGCGGCGACATGGGCTTTTCCGCCCGCCGCACCTATGACCTGGAAGTATGGCTGCCGGGACAGGATATGTTCCGCGAAATATCAAGCTGTTCCACGTGCGGCGACTTTCAGGCGCGCCGCATGAACGCCCGCCTGCGTCCGGCCGACGGCAAGGGGACGCAGTTCGTCCACACCCTGAACGGCTCCGGCGTGGCGGTAGGGCGCGCCCTGGTGGCGGTGCTGGAGACCTATCAGCAGGCGGACGGCAGTGTGCGGATTCCGGCTGTGCTGGAGCCCTACATGGGCGGTGTCACACGGCTGGAGCCGGCGGCGTGATCCGCAAAGCCACGACGGCCCGTGCCGTCGGGGGCGATAAATCCGCCGTTCAGAAAGAGCATGATCGCGGGCTGCGCATCCTGCTGGTCAATGACGATGGCGTCCACGCCGACGGCATCAAGGTGCTGGAGAAGATCGCCCGCACCCTTAGCGACGATGTGTGGGTGGTTGCGCCGGAAACCCAGAAAAGCGGCGCCAGCCACTCCCTGACCGTGGACGCGCCGCTGCGCGTGTCGTCCCATGGCCCGCAGCGCTTTGCGGTCAGTGGCACGCCCACCGACTGTATGCTGATCGGCAGCCGTCATCTGGTTGAGGGCCGGCCGCCGGACCTGGTCCTGTCGGGCATCAACGAGGGCAGCAATCTGGGCGAGGACGTATCCTATTCGGGCACCGTCGCCGCGGCCAAGGAGGCGACCCTTCTTGGCATGCGCGCTATCGCGCTCAGCCAGGAACGGGACAGCAAGGGGCGGCTCGACTGGAAGGCGGCGGAGCGCCATGCGCCGGACCTGATCCGCCGCATCATAACGCTCGACTGGGGCAAAGGCGTTCTGGTCAATATCAATTTCCCGGCGCGTCCGCCAGGAGACGTGAAGGAGGTGCGGATCGTCAGTCAGGGGCGGCGCGACCTGCAAATCGCCATCGACCGTCGCACCGACCCGCGCGGTCGCGACTATTTCTGGATTCTCGATCGCACCGGCGGCACCATGGGCAAAGGCACGGACCTGGCGGCCATAGAGCAAGGGGCCATTGCGGTTACGCCGTTGCACCTGGACCACACCTATCGCCCGGCCCTGGCGCGATTTCGACAGCATCTGAACGGCGCGATCACATGACCGGCCACGCCGCGGACAGTGACGGTGTGAGCCAGCCCGATCCGGCCCGGGTGGCGCGGCTGATCATGACGCTCCGCCAGCACGGAATCAGCGATATGGCGGTCCTCAAGGCCATGGAACAGACGCCGCGTGACTTGTTCGTGCCCGAACATTCACGCGAGCGGGCGTGGGAAGACACCTCCCTGCCTATCGGCGAGGATCAGCGTATCAGCCAGCCCAGCGTGGTGGCGATGATGACTCAGGCACTGGGCGTCGGCCCGCGCGACAAGGTGCTGGAGATCGGCACCGGCTCCGGCTATCAGGCCGCCGTGCTGGCCCATGTGGTGCGCCGGGTCTACACCATCGAACGCCATCGCAGCCTGATGCGTCAGGCGCAGATCCTGTTCAACCAGCTGGGCCTGTCCAATATCGTTACGCGGGTTGGCGACGGCTCCACCGGCTGGCCGGAACAGGCGCCCTTCGATGGCATCATCGTCACCGCCGCCGCCGATGTCGTGCCGACGGCCCTGATTGAGCAATTGCGGGACGGTGGCGTTCTGGTGGTGCCAGTGGGACGACAGCACAGCGACCAGAGTCTGGTGCGGATTACCCGGACCGGAGAGACCTGGCGCGAGGAGCCACTGACGCCGGTCAGGTTCGTCCCGCTGGTGTCGGATCGTACGGTGGATTGACGGCGATGGCCGGTGCCCTGATGGCCGGTGTCCTGCGGGCCTGGCGCCGCGCCTGCCTGGTCACCGCCTGTGCACTGCTGGTCCTGGCCGCCTGTCTGCCGCTGCCGGCGGTGGAGCAGGACGCCCGCACGCGGCCGCTGCAGCCGACTGCCGCCACGGCGTCAGGGGTCTCTGGCGGGGGACCTGGCATGGTGGTGGTGCGCTCGGGCGATACGGTCTATGCCCTGGCCCGGCGCTTCGGCGTATCGCAGCGCGCCCTGATCGAGGCCAACGGCCTGCGCCCGCCCTTTCGTTTGAGCGCCGGGCAGAGCCTGACGGTGCCGACCCCGACCACCTACCGGGTGCAGGCCGGCGATACGGTCTATGGCATCGCCAACCGGTTCGGCGTCGATCAGGTTTCCCTGGCGCGGGCCAACGGCCTTGGTGCCGAGGCCCGTATTCAGGTTGGCCAGCTTCTGACCCTGCCAGCCACGGTGGTGACCTCCACCACGTCCCTGACCGGCGATGCCGCGCAGTCCGAGAGCGCCGCGGCGTCCATTGCCGTGGCTGCCCAGACGCTGGACAGCCTGGAACCGGAAGCAGCCGAGAGCGTGGTTGTCGCCACCACACAGCCGGCCCAGAGCGCTGCCGCAACCGATTCCCTGGCCAATGGCTCGGCGGGCATCACCCCTGCGGCGGGCCAGGGGCTGCCGACGATCAGCGTGGCGACCCGGCCACGCGCAGCGGTGAGGGGCCCGCTGGCCGATCCGCCGGCCCGCGCCGGGACCTTCCTGTGGCCGGTGGAGGGTCAGGTGGTCGCCCGCTTCGGGCCTGGTGAAGGCGGCCTGCAGAACGATGGGATCAACATCCGCGCGGCGCGCGGCACCCCTGTGCTGGCGGCCGAGAACGGCACGGTGGTGTATGCGGGCAACGAAATCCGGGGCTTCGGCAATCTGGTGCTGATCCGACACGCCGATGGCTGGCTCACCGCCTATGGCCACAACGACGTGCTGGCGGTGCGACGGGGCGACGTGGTGCGGCGCGGTCAGACCATCGCTCGCGTCGGCTCCACCGGCAATGTAGGTGAGCCGCAACTGCACTTTGAAGTGCGGCGGCACTCGCGACCGGTCGACCCGGCGGACGTCGGGCTGACCCGCCCGCCCTGATTGCGGCGGACCCGGCCCCCTGGCGGGGTTAGCCATGCAGATGCGGCCGGCTGTCAGTCCAGAGTCTGGCCCAGCCGCCCGGCCAGATCCTGAATGTATTGCCAGGCAACCCGGCCCGAGCGGGCGCCGCGGGTGACCGACCATTCCTTCGCCTGCGCGTGCAGACGGTCCGCCGGTATGTCCAGGCCGAAACGATCAGCATAGGCGGAGACCATGGCCAGATATGTTGGCTGGTCCACCGCGTGAAAACCGATCCACAGGCCAAAACGGTCGGACAGGGAGATTTTTTCCTCACCGGCCTCGCCGGCGGAGATGGCGCTGGCGTCCTCGTTCTCGATCATGCGCCGGCTCATCAGGTGGCGGCGGTTGGACGTGGCGCAGAACAGCACGTTGCCGGGCCGGCCTTCGACGCCGCCCTCCAGAACGGCTTTGAGCGACTTGTAGCTGGCGTCACTGCTGTCAAAGGACAGGTCATCGCACAGCAACAGGAAGCGGCCGTTTTTCTGACCCAGGAGGCGAAGCAGGGCGGGCAGGGATGGGATATCCTCACGGTGGATTTCCACCAGGTGGAGGACGCCGGGGTGCTCATGGGCGACGGCGCGGGCCACCGCCTTGATCAGCGAACTCTTGCCGGTGCCGCGCGCGCCCCACAGCAAGGCATTGTTGGCCGGCAGTCCGGCGGCGAACTGGCGCACATTGGCCAGCAGTAAATCGCGCTGCCGGTCGATACCGACCAGCAGATCGAGAGCCACAGCGTTCATGCGAGGAATCGGATGCAGGCGGCCCGCTGCCGGCTCCCATAGCCAGGCGTCGGGGGCGTCGGGGGCGTCGGGGGCGTCGGGGAGGGTGTCAGAGGCGGCGGGAGCGGCGCCCGATGGGGCGGCAGCAGTGTCGCCGGCCGAGCGATTCAAGGCGGCGGCGATGCGCTCCAGCGCCGCCAGCACACGCATGTTGAGGGCGAAGTCATCCATCGCCGGGACGCTATCACAGGGCCGGCAGCGGCACAGCCAGTCATGGCCCCCGGGAGATGGCCCCCGGGAGATGGCCCCCGGGACATGATGGCCAGCCATTTGGGCGAGCCGGCGAGGGAGCCGATGCGGCAGGGCGCTGCCGGGCGTGTCAATTGGCAAGGGCGGGGCGGGCTGATAAGGTCCGCGCCAGATTCCGGCCGGTTGCGCCGGCCGAGAACCGGCCCCACCAGGCCCCAGCCGTCCCAGCTCCCCAGCCGTCCCAGCGGCCAATGACACCCCGGAGACTTGCCCATGTTCATTTCGCCCGCCCTCGCCCAGGACGCCGCCGGAGGAGCCGGTAGTGGTTTCATCAGCTTCTTGCCGCTGGTCCTGATCTTTGTCGTCTTTTATTTCCTGCTGATCCGCCCACAGCAGAAGAAGATGAAGGCCCACCGGGAGATGGTGCAGGCCCTCAAGCGTGGCGACCGCGTTGTCACCGGCGGCGGCATCGTCGGCCAGGTGACCCGTGTCACCGGTGATGCGGAAGTGCAGGTGGAGATCGCCGAGGGCGTTCGCGTCAGCGTCATGCGCGGCACCATCACCGATATCCTGTCGCGCAGCGAGCCGGCCGACAGCGGCGGCGGCGGCAATGCCGCTTCCGGCCCGGTCAGCGGACCCAGCAATGACCAGGGCAAGGGCGGTATCATCAACCGTCTGATGGGCCGCTAGGCCGCTGTCCGGGCCCGCCAGCCAAGCGCGGTTTTGACGCCAAGCGATGGTCTATCTCGCTCCCTGGAAGGTAGCCGTGACCCTTGCTGTGCTGCTGGCCAGCATCATCGTGGCGGTGCCCAATGTGCTGCCGCGCAGTGTGGTGGACAGCCTGCCGTCCTGGCTGCCGGCGCGGCAGGTGGTTCTGGGGCTCGATCTGCAGGGCGGTTCGCACTTGCTGCTGCGGGTCGAGACCGACAGTGTCGTCAATGACTATCTGGACAGCGTGGTGGATCTGGTCCGGGCCAGCCTGCGTGAAGATCGGATCGGCTATCGCGGGCTTGGCGTGGCCGCCGGCAGGGTCCGCCTGACCCTGACGGACCCGGCGGAAGGCGATGCGGCGATGACGCTTCTGCGCGCCATCGACCACGACCTCAGCGTGGAGCGGCAGGGCGACGCCATCACCGTAAGCCTCAGCCAGGAAGCCGCCGACGCCAGGGCCAGCAACGCGGTTAGCCAGTCCATCGAGATCATTCGCCGGCGGGTTGACGAGTCGGGCACGACCGAGCCCTTGATCCAGCGTCAGGGCGCCGACCGCATTCTGGTGCAGCTTCCCGGCGTCGACGACCCCGAGCGCATGAAGAGCCTGCTGGGGCGTACCGCCCGCATGACCTTCCATCTGGTGGATGAAGAGGTGACCGCGGCAGACATCGCTGGTGGACGAGTGCCCGCCGGACGGCTGGTCCTGCCGGTGGAAGGAGCCGGGCAGCAGGAGGCCGGACGGCTGGCCATCGAACGGCGAACCCGGGTCAGCGGCGAAAACCTGACGGACGCTCAGGCGACATTTCACCAGGGCCAGCCGGTGGTCTCGTTCCGCTTCGATTCCCTGGGCGCACGGCAGTTCGCGACGATCACCACAGAGAATGTGGGCCGCCGCTTTGCCATTGTGCTGGACGAGAGGATCATCTCCGCACCGGTCATGCGCGAGCCGATCCTGGGCGGCAACGGCATTATTTCAGGATCCTTCAGCGCCCAGGAAGTGCAGGATCTGGCCCTGCTGCTGCGCGCCGGCGCGCTGCCCGCGCCACTGACGATCATCGAGGAACGCACGGTCGGCCCCAGCCTCGGATCCGACTCGATTTCCGCCGGCAAGCTGGCGGCGGGCGTCGGCCTGGTCATCGTGACCGGCTTCATGCTGGTGACCTACGGCCGTTTCGGCCTGTATGCCAATATCGCCCTGGTCAGCAACATCATCCTGTTGTTCGCCGTGCTGACCGCCCTCAAGGCGACACTGACGCTGCCGGGTATTGCCGGCATCGTGCTGACCATGGGCATGGCGGTGGACGCCAATGTGCTGATCTTCGAGCGCATCCGCGAAGAGCTGCGGCTGGGCCGCAGTCCCATCCAGGCGGTGGACGCGGGCTTCAGCCGGGCCATGGGCACGATTATCGATTCCAATCTGACGACCCTGTTCGCCACGCTGTTTCTGTTCATATTCGGCTCCGGCCCGGTGCGCGGCTTCGCCGTCACCCTGTCGGTCGGCATTCTGACGTCGCTGTTCTGCGCGTTCATGGTGTCGCGGCTGCTGATTGTGCGGTGGCTACGGGCCAGGCGGCCCAGCACCCTGACGCTGTAGGATCACCATGGCACTGCACCTCATCCCCGACGACACGCATGTGGGTTTCATCCCGCGGCGGCGTCTGTTCTATGCCTTGTCCATCGGCCTGATCCTGGCGTCGGTGGCGCTTCTGGCGGGGCGCGGCCTGAACTTCGGCATCGATTTCGCCGGCGGCATCGTGCTGGAGGTGGAGACCGCGGGGCCGGCTAATCTCGGCCAGTTGCGCGCCGACCTGGGCGGGCTTGGTCTTGGGGCGGTGTCATTGCAGGAGTTCGGGCGGGAGGATGTTGTGCTGATCCGCATTCAGCGCCAGCCCGGGGGCGACGAGGCGCAGACCGCAGCACTGGAGGTGGTGCGGGCCGCCCTGGAAGGCGATGTGGCGGACTATCGACGCACGGAGCTGGTGGGACCGACCGTCAGCGCCGACCTGATCCGCGACGGCATCATCGCCTTCACCCTCGCCATGCTGGCGATCCTGATCTACATCTGGCTGCGCTTCGAGTGGCAGTTTTCCGTCGCCGCCATCATTGCCCTGTGCCATGACGTGGTCATCACGCTCGGCGTGTTCTCACTGATGGGCTGGCAGTTTGACCTGTCCACCGTCGCGGCGGTCCTGACCATCGCCGGCTACAGCATCAACGACACGGTGGTGGTGTTCGACCGGGTGCGTGAAATTCTACGCAAGTATCGGCGCATGGAGTTAGGCGAGTTGTTCGATAAGGCGATCAACGAGACCCTGAGCCGGACGGTGATTACGGCACTGACCACGTTGCTGGCGGTCATCGCCCTGATCGCGCTGGGTGGCGAGGTGATCCGCGGATTCGCCAACGCCCTGCTGCTGGGCGTCGTCATCGGCACTTATTCGTCGATCTGCCTGGCAGTCCCGCTGCTGCTGATTTTCGGAGTCGGTGACCGCACCGCCGGGTCCGGCGGCAATGCGGCGGGCGAGGCCGCTTCCGGCGCCGACACCGACGCAGAGCCGGGCTGAACCCGACACGCCCCATGAGCGATGATGCCAGCCGCCGTGGCGACATGAGCACACGCCTGGCCAGGCTGGCAGCGGACGGCCGGTTGACCATAGACAGTGTTGGACCCGGCCGCTTCCACCTGGCCGGGCAGCGGGTGGACGGAGGCATTCTGCTGACCCCCAGCGGCTGGCGGTCCTGGCCCATAGACAGTCTGGATGGAATCGAGCCGACGTCGCTCATTGCCGCCCTCAGCGGACTGGGTGGGGCGGACGTGCTGCTGATCGGTTGCGGCGCGCGGCTGGACGCCTCGCCGGCCGGCCTGGTGGCGGCGCTGCGCAAGGCGGGGCAGATCGCCGATGTGATGGCGACCGCGCCGGCCAGCCGCAGCTATAACCTGATGGCCAGTGAGGGGCGGCGTGTCGCCGCCGCGCTCATGGCGCTGCCGGTGGACGGGGCAAGCGCCGCGCCGGACAAGAAAGAGGCGGGGCCCGAAGGCCCCGCCTGATGTCATTCTGGATCCGGTACGGATCAGGAAATGACGTAGAGACTCTGCGCCGCCACCATGAAGTAGAGCATGGGGATGGACAGCAGGGTGTTGGTCCGCGAGGCCAGCATGGCGGTCCTGGCGGATGACGCCTTGGACGCGTCATCGGCCTGCACCATGCCCAGGGCCCGCTGCTGGTTCGGCCAGATGATGAACCAGACATTGAAGGCCATGATCAGGCCGAGCCACATGCCGAAACCGATGGCCGTATGGCCAACGCCGCCGGTGCCGGTGAGGCCGATCAGGAGTGCATCCCAGATATAGCCGTTCATCCAGGCCAGAAGCAGGCCGAAGACGACCGTGGACAACGCGGCCCAGCGGAACCAGAAGAGGGCGGTCGGCGCGATGACCTTGCTGATGGCCGGGCGCTGCTCCGTCGGGATCTTCGGCATGCTCGGAATCTGGACGAAGTTGAAGTACCAGAGCAGACCGATCCACATGACGCCGGAAATGACGTGCGCCCAGCGGACCATGAAGGTCCACCATTCAACACTGACAAACTCACCCATACCCATATGCATTGCCCCTTCCACAGCGGGCCTCCCCTCTTGTTAGAACCGTGTCGGCCGGTGGTCAGGCGCCGATCAGATTGGCGATGATGACCAGGACCACCAGCAGCACGACGCCAGAAACGACCGTGCCGGTGAGTGATTGCAGAATGCTGCCCATAAGAACTCCCCCTGGGTGCGTCAATTTGACTTGGCCGGAGTATAGTGACGGGCCGGGGCAGGGAAAAGGTCATCTGCAGGAAAAGACGGCAGTCCCGTGGTCAGCCGCCGGCGTCGGCCGAAACGAAACAGGATTCAGCCGGTGACCGACGACCCGCAGGCGCGGCCTGATACCACACAGAGTCTGGCCCACCTCCGGGACCTGGACCGGGATTCCTATCTGGCGGTTCTGCTGACGCCGGCGGAAGCCCGTATGGCCGGCGCGGCGGCGCTCGGCCTGCTGAACGAACTGCTGCGCATTCCGGCAACCGTGCGAGAACCGGCGGCGGCCCGCCTGCGGCTTGCCTGGTGGACTGACGCCCTGGCCCGGACACCCGGTAGCCATTCAGGCGGCGCTCCCACAACCGGCGTCGCGGCGCAACCGGTGCTCCGGCTCCTGGCCAGCTTCGCTGTGCAAAGCCCTGACCAGGAAAGAAAATTTCAGACCATGCTGGCAGCCACGGACTTCGCCACCGGCGGCGAGCCGCCACGGGACATGGCGGCACTGACCGGCTTTGCCGATGCCACCTGGGGCGAGGCGATGCGGCTGATCCACGATCTGGCTGGTGCGCCTTCACCGGGTGGCGCTTTCGCCCGCATGGCGCAAGGCGTCGGCTTGTCTCGGCTGCTGCTGGACCTGCCGCGCTGGGCTGGCCACGGCCGCCTGTTCCTGCCGGCCGACCGGCTGGCCCATCATGGCGTAGCGCCAGCCAGTGCCGCCGGTTCGGCCGGCCTGGGGAAGGTGGTGCAGGAGGTGGCGCAGGAAGCCCGCCGTTTGCTGGCCGGCCCGGCCCACCCGGACCGTGTTGGCGGTGGAGCCGCGGCGCGGCCGATCACGCTGCTGGCGGGGGTTGCCCGGCGCGACCTTGGCCGGCTGCAGCGGGCAGACCACGACCCCTGGCGGGTGGCCAGCGACCCCTGGCCGGTGTGGCGTCGCGCCGGCATGGTCTGGCGCGGGTTGAGCCGGCGGTCCTAGTCAGGCCAGGGCCCCGACCATGGGGTCAGGCCACGGCGGCAACACTGTCATCCAGCCACGCCGCCAGGTCGGACAGGGCACGGCGCGTCAGATGGTGCTTGCGGTCCATGCCGCGGGGCGGTTTGCCACGAGCATCGCGGATTTCCGGTGCCAGATCCGGGAACAGGCCGAAATTGGCGTTCATGGGCTGAAACGTGTCGGCCCTGGCGCCACCGGTGATGTGGCCGAGCAGCGCGCCGAGCGCGGTGGTCAGAGGCGGCTGGTCCGGCACCTGGCCCAGCCGCTCCGCCGCCGCAAAGCGGCCGGTCAGCAGGCCGATGGCCGCGCTTTCCACATAGCCTTCGACGCCGGTGATCTGCCCGGCAAAGCGTAGCCGGGGATCGGCTTTGAGGCGGGCCAGCGGGTCGAGCAGGCGCGGGCTGTTGAGAAAGGTATTGCGATGAACTCCGCCGAGGCGGGCGAATTCCGCCTGCTCCAGCCCGGGGATCGTCCGGAACACGCGCACCTGTTCGCCATGTCGCATCTTGGTCTGGAAGCCGACCATGTTGAACAGCGTGCCGAGTGCATTGTCCTGGCGAAGCTGAACCACTGCATGGGGGCGACGGCCGGTGCGGGGATCGGTCAGGCCGACCGGCTTCATGGGGCCGAAACGCAATGTCTCCGGCCCGCGCCCGGCCATGACCTCAATCGGCAGGCAGCCCTCGAAATAGGGTGTGTCCTTCTCCCATTCGTGGAAGGGCGTGGTCTCGGCCGTGTTCAGCGCCTCGATAAAGGCCCTGTACTGCACGTCGTCGAGCGGGCAGTTGATGTAGTCCCCGGCCTGGCCGGAGCCTTCCGTGAGGCCCTTGTCATAGCGCGACTGAAACCAGGCGATGGAGAAATCAATGCTGTCGCGGTGAACAATCGGCGCAATGGCGTCGAAGAAGGCAAGGGAGGTCTCACCGGTCAGGTCGGCGATGGCGGCGGAGAGATCCGGTGAGGTAAGGGGACCCGTAGCGACAATCACATTGTCCCAGTCGGACGGCGGCAGCCCGCCGATTTCCTCGCGGCGGATCGTCACCAAGGGATGGGACTCCAGTCGGGCTGTGACTTTGGCGGCGAAACCAACCCGGTCCACCGCCAGGGCCGAGCCGGCCGGCACACGATTGTCGTCCGCCGCCGCCAGGATGAGCGAATCGCAGCGGCGCATTTCCTCGTGCAACAGGCCCACCGCATTGCTTTCAGCATCATCGGAGCGGAAGGAGTTGGAGCAGACCAGCTCCGCCAGGCTGTCGCCGGCGTGAGCCGCGGTCGGGCGCAGCGGGCGCATTTCATGGAGCACCGCCGGAACGCCGGCGCGGGCGACCTGCCAGGCCGCTTCGGAGCCGGCGAGGCCGCCACCGACAATATGAACCGGCGGCAGATCAGGGGTCATGGGGAAATCCTTGGGCGGGGCAGGAATGAGGGAAGAGCGGAATCGGAGGGACGGGTTTGAGCCATTGGGTACGAAGTCCGAGACATAGGACGCCAGCCAGCGCCCGGCAATGAGTATAAGAGGGCCGGAACCTCAAAGGGAGCAGGAGTCAGGGCCCGATACGGAACCCGGCATCAGGAGCGGGCATCGCAGTTGGCTATGGCGATCAGGCGGGCGTAAACAACTCCACTGGCCGGGCGATGCCGCGCAGAGCGCACTCGCCGCGCGATTGGAACGGAGTCGGGCAGAGGGCGACGAACTCCGCCGAAGCCACCAGCGCCGTATTCCAGGCCGAGCAGAACTTCTCCATTCTGGTCACGCGATTGACCGCCGGGCCGATGACCGTGAAGTCGAGGCGACCATCGCCGCCGATATTGCCATACATGACATCGCCGGCGTGCAAGGCGATGCCGAAGCGGATTTGCGGCGCGCCGCCACCGGCCCGTCCAGTATTCCATTCCTCCACACGGCGGCGGGCCGCATTGGCCGCATCCAGCGCTTTCTGCGCCGCGGTTCGTCTGGCCCGCGAATCCCCCGACAAGGGGAATATGGCGAGCATGGCGTCGCCGACGAACTTCAGCACCTCGCCGCCGAGTTCCTGCACCGGATCCACAACACATTCGAAGAAGCCATTCAGGGTGTCGATCAGCGCATCGCGCTGCAGGGTTTCCGACAGGGCCGTGAAATCACGGATGTCGCAGTACCACAGCACTGCCTCGATAGTTTCGCCGTCGCCCAGGTGAATACTGCCGGCCAGCACTTTCGCCCCGGCGTGGTGGCCCACATAAGTATCGAGAATGGCAATGGCGTTGAGCCGGCGCTGGATCAGCTCGATCAGCGGCGCGACCACCGGCAGGGTTTGATCGAGGATCGTCAGCGCGCGCTTGCCGTAGCCGCCGGCCTGTCGCGTCGAGGCGGTGAAGGCCATGGCGGCGGTGCCTTCGCTGCTGTCCAGCGGCCAGATGGCGTAGTGGGTAATGCCGTCGGCCGCCAGATCGTCCAGCAGCGGGAATTCGCGCGGTGCGACCATGTGCTCCAGGTCATAGCGGGCGGGACCGTGCCCGGCAAAGACGCGGGCGACGGGGCTGTTGATGAAGAAGTTGGTGCCCTCCACATCGCGCGGCCGCTGCACCTGGCTGGTGCCCTTGCCGTCCACCCAGTAATAGGCGCGGGTAAAGAGCAGGGGGTGGAGCTGACGGTTGTGGACAGTCAGACGCCAGACCGGGACACCCACCGCCTGCAGACGCACGGCCAGGCCGGCCAGCAGGTCGCCGGTGTCGTCGATGGCGCGGGCCGGGCCCAGCAGCCAGGCACGGAGCGTGGCGGCCGCGGCGGCGGCCGACAGGGGCCGGCCTGCGACCTGGCTTGGCGGAGTCATGACCGCAGTCTACAGACGGAAGCCGGCCAGGGGCAGGTTCGTCCGACAAGCCTGATCACGGGACCTTTTGACGACTGCGGCCCGGAGCCGCTAGAGTTCATCGCTGGCCTGCATCCGGCAGGCATTTCGACATGAACAGGAGAAGACGTCATGCGTCGCCTGCTGCTTCTGTCAGCCCTTGCTCTGACATCGCTGCTTCCTTTTGGTTCGGCCGAGAGCGCCCTTAATCGGGCGCCGCAACTGCTGGCCGTTCTGACGACCCCGGTGGCTGTGCCTCTGCAGTGCCGCTATGGTCAGTGTCATGCGGAACTGACCAGTTTCTGCCTGGAGCCGGAACGCCGGGCGCCGGCCAGGGGAACGCGCTATGAGGCGCGCAATGCCGATGACTTCGTCCTGACCGGCATGACGGCCGATGGCCAGACCATAAGCGTACCGGCGGGCGAGATGGTGGCGATCACCTCGCTGCGCGGCCACTCGGCCATCCAGGTGACCGTGCGTGGCGCGGCGCTGCGACAACTGGGACTGGTCAGTGCGGCGGTCAGCGTGGCGCCGGACGTTTTCGTTGCGGTGGCGGATGAAGCCGGGCAATTCAGCCTGCCGCACACGGCGATAGACCTGGCCCTGGCCGAAGACGTGCTGCGCCCCCTGGGCCGGCGAATCGTCGAGGGCGACACGGAAGCGGCAGGGGCGGCGCTGCTGACCGCCCGTCTGGTCAACGCCCTGCCACTGGCGGAACGGGAGAGCGCCAGCGAGCGCAATGGCCTGTGGGACATCACCCTGGGCACGGCGGCACAGGCCGGGCGGACCGGCGCGCGGCAGGCCTATGACACGTGTCTGGCGAAAGCGCCGGACGGCGGTCGATTCACCATGCGTGACTGCCTGGCGGCGCGGCATGACCAGATGATCGGCGATCTCAACAAGACCTACTGGGACGCACTCCAAAGCGGCAGTTAAGGGCAAGCCGAAATCAGCCGCTGGCGGCGGCCGGGTCCGGCTGCAACAGGCCCAGAATATTGCCCTCGCTGTCGTGGATGCAGGCGTGCCAGCCGACGCCGGGGATAGGCCGTTTGGCCAAGGCGACTCTACCGCCGGCCTTTTCCGCGGCAGCGGTCACGCCGTCCACATCGGCCACCTCCGCAGTGCACATGAAGCCGGTGAGGGGCTGTCCATCAACCGGGGCGGGGCCATGGCGCAGCATCAGGGCGCCGTCGATGCCGGCTGTGCCGTGCTCGCCGGTTTCGATCAGCCAGTAGCCGTCGCTCTCGCCGTTCCAGGGCCTGATCCGCCAGCCCATGACGGTTTCGTAGAATGCGATGGCGCGCGCCACGTCAGTGACGTGGATTTCGAAGTGGATGACACGACCCATGGACCGTCCTCCGTTTTGACGCGCCGTTCCGCGCCTGAACGCATCGCCCTGATCGCCTAGCGGGCGGCGCTGGCGGTTGCCTTGCGCGGGCGACCTTTGGCGCGGCCGGTTTTCGCCTTACGCGGTTGGGCAACCGCCGGACCCGCTTTCGCCGCCGCCACACGCTGTTGCAGGGGTCGCCTGAGGTGTGGGCGGAGAAACTGGCCGGTATAGCTTTCGGCCACCTCTGCCACGTCTTCCGGCGTTCCGGCGGCAACGATGCGGCCGCCGCCGTCGCCGCCTTCCGGCCCCAGATCGATAATCCAGTCGGCGGTCTTGATGACCTCCAGATTGTGTTCGATCACCACTACGCTGTTGCCTTGCTCAACCAGGGCATGGAGCACCTCCAACAGGCGGCGCACGTCTTCGAAGTGCAGACCGGTGGTGGGCTCATCGAGAATATAGAGCGTGCGGCCAGTGGCCCGCCGTGACAGTTCCTTGGCCAGCTTCACCCGCTGCGCTTCGCCGCCGGAGAGGGTCGTCGCCGACTGGCCCACATGGATATAGCCAAGCCCCACGCGATTAAGCGTATCCAGCTTGTCGCGAATGGCCGGCACGGCGCGGAAAAACTCCAGGCCTTCCTCCACTGTCATATCCAGCACGTCGGCGATGGACTTGCCGCGGAAGCGGACTTCCAGAGTCTCGCGATTGTAGCGCTTGCCATGGCATTCCTCGCACTGGACATAGACGTCCGGCAGGAAGTGCATCTCGATCTTGATGACGCCGTCGCCCTGACACGCCTCACAGCGGCCACCGCGCACGTTGAACGAGAACCGGCCCGGCTTGTAGCCACGGGCGATGGCGTCGGGCAGACCTGCATACCAGTCGCGGATAGGCGTGAACGCGCCGGTATAGGTGGCCGGGTTCGAGCGCGGTGTGCGGCCGATCGGGGACTGGTCGATATCGACGATCTTATCGACGTATTCCAGTCCCTCGATACGCTCGTGAGCGCCGGGATGATCGCGCGCACCCATGACCCGGCGGGCGATGGCCTTATACAGGGTTTCCAGAATCAGCGTGGACTTGCCGCTGCCCGATACACCGGTGACGCAGGTAAAGGCGCCAAGCGGAATGGCCGCGTTAACCGACTGAAGATTGTGTTCGGTAGCACCGATGATGCGCACCTCACGGCGCTTGCCGCCGACGATCTTGCCGGGCCGCCGTGTCGCCGGCAGGGGCACCTGACGCATGCCGGTGATGTACTGGCCGGTCAGGCTGTCAGGATTGGCAAAGACCGTATCGGGCAGGCCAGAGGCGATAACATGACCGCCATGAACGCCAGCGCCGGGGCCCATGTCCACCAGCCAGTCGGCGCTGCGGATCGCTTCCTCGTCATGCTCCACCACAATGACCGTGTTGCCCAGATCACGCAGCCGCACCAGGGTGGAGAGCAGGCGGGCATTGTCGCGCTGATGCAGACCGATGGACGGTTCGTCCAGCACATAGAGGACACCGGTCAGGCCGGAGCCGATCTGTGAGGCGAGACGGATGCGCTGGCTTTCGCCGCCCGACAGGGTGCCGGAGTTACGTGACAGGGCCAGATAGTCGAGCCCGACACTGTTGAGAAAGCCCAGCCGTTCGTTGATTTCGCGCAGGATGCGCCGGGCGATTTCGTTTTCCTTGGCGCTGAGACGCGACTCAAGAGTGCCGAACCAGCGCACGGCACTGGCTATGGAAAACTCCGCCACCTGGCTGATGTCATGGCCAGCGATCTTGACGGCCAGCGCCTCCGGCTTCAGCCGACGCCCCTGACAGACGCCGCACGGGCTGATGTTCTGATACTTGCCCAGCTCCTCGCGGACCCATGACGAATCGGTTTCGCGCCAGCGCCGCTCCATATTGGGAATGACACCCTCGAACGGCTTGCTGGTTTTATAGGTGCGCAGGCCATCGTCGTATTTCATGGTGACAGGCGTTGCGCCGGAGCCGAACAGGACCGCCTTGCGCACCGCCTCGGGCAGGTCGCTCCATGCGGTCTTGACCGACACCTTGAAGTGACGGGCGATGGAATCCAGGGTCTGGCCGTAATATTGCGATGACGAGCCGGCCCATGGCCCGATGGCGCCATCCCGCAAGCTTTTCGACTCATCCGGCACAATCAGCTCAGGGTCGAAGAACATGGTGGTGCCGAGGCCGTCGCAGGCCGGGCAGGCGCCGTGCGGATTGTTGAAGGAAAAGAGGCGCGGCTCAATCTCGTCGATGGTAAAGCCGGAAACAGGACAGGCGAAGCGGGCGGAGAAGACCGTGCGCTCTCCGCTGTCCGCGTCATCGGCCCAGACAATGCCGTCAGCCAGCTCCAGCGCCGTCTCGAAGGATTCCGCCAGACGACCGGCCAGGTCATCGCGGACGACAACGCGGTCCACCACCACTTCGATGTGGTGCTTGCGCTTTTTGTCGAGAGTCGGAGTCTGATCGATCTCGACAATGGTCCCGTCGACGCGAAGCCTCTGGAAACCTCGCTTCTGCAGGTCGGCGATCTCCTTGCGGTATTCGCCCTTACGGCCGCGCACCACCGGCGCCAGCAGGTAGAGGCGGGTTCCCGGTTGCATGGCCATCACACGATCAACCATCTGCGACACGGTCTGGCTTTCGATGGGCAGGCCGGTGGCCGGCGAATAGGGTACGCCGATGCGCGCATAAAGCAGGCGCAGATAATCATAGATTTCCGTCACCGTGCCGACGGTGGAGCGGGGATTGCGCGAGGTGGTCTTCTGTTCAATGGAAATGGCCGGACTGAGGCCCTCGATCTGGTCCACGTCCGGCTTTTCCATCAGCTCCAGGAACTGGCGGGCATAGGCTGACAGGCTTTCCACATAGCGCCGCTGACCCTCCGCATAGATGGTGTCGAAGGCCAGGGAGGACTTGCCGGAGCCCGACAGGCCGGTGACCACCACCAGCTGGTCGCGCGGAATCTCCACGTCGATATTCTTGAGGTTGTGCTCTCTGGCTCCGCGCACGGAAATATGGGTCTGATGCGGAGGTGCGCTCATGGCCTGCTTTGGCTCGGGGGTGGGGCGGGACCGGAAATCATCCGGTGTTTCATCAATATAGGTTTGCCGGCGCCCTGAATCGACTCCCCATGGCCCATGGGCCCGTTGGTCAGGTCCGGCCGACTGGCAGACGGATCGACCGGGCCGGTTGACCAGGCGGGCGGCGGCGGCCACTGTTTGGGCCCCTTTTTCGGGCAATCCGCATTAACCCCCTATACTCTCCCGCCTTAAGCCCTCTTTTACGCTCCCCCTTTTTACGCATACAGAGAGACGATGACATGGCTGACAGCGACCGCTGGCATAAACCCGAATTCGTTGCGGAGTGGGACAGCGCCAACCATGCGCGCTGGCCGGAGCGGGACTCCCAGGTGGCCTATCTGGCGGCGCTGGCCGCCGCCGCCTGGCAGCCGGCAAGCTGGATCGCTGACTATGCCTGCGGCACCGGGCTGGTGGCGGAACCGCTGTTGGGTCGGGATGAAAGGGTCCAGGTGCTGGAGATCGACTATTCCGCCGCCTGTCTGAAGCGAGCCGGTGAGCGACTGGCGCCGTTCGGCAGTCGGGTGCGGACTCTGCAGGCGGACCTGACCACACTTGAGGCGGCGGACCTGGCGGCGACGCCGATCAGCGTGGCGCTGTGCGTACAGAGCTTCCACCATTTCCCCGATCATGAGAAAGCCCGCCAGATGAAGGTCATGGCCGATGCTCTGTTGCCGGGCGGCCTGTTCCTGACCCTCGACCGCTTCGCCCCATCCGACGACCGGCTGATGGACGATTACCGGGCCTTCTGGGCTGAACAGGGACGCCAGTTGGCGGAAGCGCCCGTGGCCGAGAAATCGGCCTCAGAAAACCGCACCGGCAGCGGCGAGACCGCCGCCAATCTGGACTGGTTCCTGGCCTCCCTGCGCGCGCTTGGCCTGACGGCAACGGTCCTTACCCTGGCCGGCACCCGCGGTATTGTCGCCGCCCGCAAGCCTGCCTAGCGGGCCAGCGGGGATGGGGCTGCGGGTCGCGGCCGGCGGCCGGCCTGTGTAGGATCGGCGACAGCAGGGTTGAGCCCGCGGGAACGCCGAACAGGTCGGGAGACAGCACATGGCAGGCAGCGTCAATAAGGTGATTCTGGTCGGAAATCTGGGACGCGACCCGGAAGTGCGGACGTTCCAGAACGGCGGCAAGGTATGCAACATGACCCTGGCCACCAGCGAGCGGTGGAACGACCGGCAGAGCGGCGAGCGCCGCGAGAAGACCGAATGGCACCGGGTCGTGATCTTCGACGACAAGCTGGTGGAAGTGGCGGAGAAGTATCTGCGCAAGGGCTCCATGATCTTCGTCGAAGGCCAGCTTGAAACCCGCAAGTGGCAGGATCAGTCCGGCCAGGATCGTTATTCCACGGAAGTGGTGCTGCGTCGCTTCCGTGGCGAGCTGACCATGCTGGGCGGCCGCGGCGACGGCGCGTCGTCGGGTGGCAGTTCGGCAAGCGGTTATGACGAACCGGCCATGGCCGATGATAGTGGGCGTGGTCAGTCCATGGGCGCCGGCGCGGCCGATCTGGACGACGACATTCCTTTCTGAGAGCAGGCCGGGCTGAGAGCAGGCCGGGCTGATGGCCGGCGAGACCGTTGTGCAACGGACTACTGGACGGCCGGGCGGGCCCAAGGCATAAGAACGGCGCGGCGCACCAAGCAGGGCGCAGCCTGGCCCGCGCCACAGGGGCGAGCGGGCCATAAAACCCGGCATTCCCGCCATGAGCACGACCCCGCCGGAGTCCCTGGCCTTCCGGCCGCGCCTCGGCCGCCACCTTAAAGACCTGACCCGACTGGCGGTGCCGATGATCCTGGCGCGCTCCGGCCAAACCATCATGATCACCGTGGACACCATGATGGTCGGACGCTACAGCGCCGGCGACCTGGCCTATCTGGGTCTCGCTAACGCGGTGCTGTTCACCGTCATGATCGGCGCCATCGGCCTGTTGATCGGCACCGTCGCCTCCACCTCGCGGGCCTATGGCGCAGGCGATGCGGACCTGTGCGGCGAGGTCTTCCGGCGCGGCGTACGCTACGCCTTTGTTCTGGGCGTGGCGGCGATGGTGCTGATGGCCTGGCCGGAACCGTTGTTCAGCCTGACCGCCGGCAGCGCCGATATGGTGGCCGGCGCCGCCAGCGCCACACGCATCTTTGCTCTCGGCTTGCCTGGCGCCACCCTGTTCATGATGGCCGCTTTCTTCCTGGAGGGAATCAAGCGGCCGCGTCCGGCCATGGTTCTGATGGTCGGCGCCAACCTGCTGAATATCCTGCTCAACTGGCTGCTGGTCTATGGCCATTGGGGCCTGCCGGCGCTGGGCGCCGATGGTTCGGCCCTGGCCTCGTCCATCCTGCGCTGGGCCATGGCCGGCGCGTTGCTGGCCTATATCCTGTGGCTGATGCCCGGCCGCAGCGCCTTTGCGTTGCGCCGGCCACGGCCGGGAAGCTGGCGGCGGGCGACGCGCGAACGACGGCTCGGCTATGCCAATGGCGTCAGCCAGTTGGCCGAGGCCGCCGCATTCTCCGCCATGACACTGTATGCCAGCGCCATCAGCGTCATCGCCGTTGGCGTCTACACCATCAGCCTCAATCTGCTGGGCATGCTGTTCATGGTGGCGCTGGGCACCGGTTTCGCAACGGCCGTGCGGGTGGGTTATGCCATCGGCCACGGCGATGGCGACGAGACCGCCTTTGCCGGCTGGACCGGGCTGGCCGCCAATACGGTTGTTTGCCTGTTGCTGGCGGCATTGGTGGTGACGCCGTTTGCCGGAGCCATTGCCTCATTCTACACCGAAGACCCGGCCCTGATCGCGGCCGCCACGCCGCTTTTGATTCTGACCGCCTTCGCGGTGATCTTCGACGGCGGGCAGGGGGTAATGGCCACCACCCTGCGCGCCATGCACGACACCTGGATGCCGACCCTGTGTCATGTGGTCAGCTATATCGTCATCATGCTGCCGCTGGGCTGGCTGCTGGCGATCACTCTGGAACGCGGCACACGGGGCCTGATCGAGGCCATCATCATCGCCAGCATCGTCAGTGTCGGCCTGTTGTCGGCGCGCTTTTTCGTGCTGAGTCGGCGACCACCCGAGGTGCTGGCCGGGGATGTCTGAACGAGGCCCGGTTTGAGCCGATTCCAGGCTCCATCGCCGACGCCTGCCGGGCCCGGCAAAACACCGCATCTGGTTGTTGACGGGCCCTCGATCTGCTAGGTTTTGGGTTCGCGGCGGGTATTCGTGCCCGTCCCTCCTGCGCCTCGTCACGGGGCCGGAGTCATCGTCCCGCCGGCCCGGTATGCACAGGCGCAGCCGGGCCGCAGGCACCAGATCAGGCAGCGGCATTTGACCATCACGATCCCGACCGGCGAGCCTCCCAGCGAGAATATTCTGGGGGTCACCATCGAAGAGGAGATGAGCCGCTCCTACCTGGATTACGCCATGAGCGTGATCGTCTCGCGGGCCCTGCCGGACGTGCGCGACGGACTGAAGCCGGTGCAGCGGCGCATCCTCTATTCGATGCACGAGTCGGGCTTCCACTATAACCGTGGCTATCGCAAATCCGCCCGCATCGTCGGCGACGTGATGGGCAAATACCATCCGCACGGAGATTCGGCGATCTATGACGCCATGGTCCGCATGGCGCAGGATTTCTCCCTGCGCCTGCCGCTGGTGGACGGTCAGGGCAATTTCGGCTCCATGGATGGCGATCCGCCGGCAGCCATGCGCTACACCGAAGCGCGGCTGGCCCGCGCCGCCCATTCTCTGCTGGACGATATCGACCGCGAGACCGTGGAGTTCAAAGAGAATTACGACGAGACGACCCGCGAGCCGACGGTCCTGCCGACCCGTATTCCGAATCTGCTGGTCAATGGCGCCGGCGGCATCGCCGTCGGCATGGCCACCAGCATACCGCCACACAATCTGGGAGAGGTGGTCGACGCCTGCTGCGCCCTGCTGGCCGACGACCATCTGAGCGACGACGCCCTGCTGGAGCTGGTGCCGGGGCCGGACTTTCCTACCGGCGGCATTATCCAAGGCACCGGCATCATCCGTCAGGCCTATACCACCGGCCGCGGCACCATCATCGTGCGCGGCCGCACAAAAATAGAGGATCGCGGCGGCGGACGTGCCTCGATCATCGTCAATGAAGTGCCCTACCAGGTGAACAAGTCACGGATGATCGAGCGTATTGCCGAGGCGGTCAACGCCAAGATCATCGAAGGCATTTCCGACCTGCGTGATGAATCCGACCGCGACGGCGTACGCGTGGTGATCGAGTTAAAACGTGACGCCGAGCCGGACGTGGTGCTGAACCAGCTTTACCGCTATTCGCCGCTGCAGAGCAGCTTCGGCGTCAACATGGTGGCGCTGAACGGCGGCCGGCCGGAGATCATGTCGCTGCGTGAGGTGCTGCAGGCGTTCATCAGTTTCCGCGAAGAGATCATCACCCGGCGCACCCGCTATGATCTGGGCAAGGCGCGCGAGCGGGCCCATACCTTGATCGGTCTGGCGGTGGCGGTAGCCAATCTGGACGAAGTAATCCGCCTGATCCGTGCCGCCCGCGACCCCGACGCGGCCCGTCAGGCTCTTACCACGGCGCTCTGGCCAGCGACCGACATCGCGCCGTTGATCGCCCTGGTAGCGGAGCCGGACCGGCCCGTGGTGGATGGCCATTACGCCCTGTCGGAAGCACAGGCGCGGGCCATCCTGGAGCTGCGTCTGCACCGCCTGACCGGGCTGGAGCGAGGAAAAATCGCCGCCGAGCTGCAGGAAGTGGTGGACCGTATCGCCGACTATCTGGACATTCTGGGCTCTCGTCTGCGGCTGCGCGACATCCTTCGCGAGGAGCTGATCGCCATCAAGGACGCCTTCGCCACACCGCGCCGGACCGAGCTGGCGGAAGGGGAGGCGCTGCACGATCTGGAAGACCTTATCCAGCGCGAGGACATGGTCGTCACCGTCACCCACAACGGCTACATCAAGCGGGTGCCGCTTTCCACCTATCGGGCGCAGCGGCGCGGTGGCAAGGGCCGCATGGGCATGACCACCACGGAAGACGACGCGGTGGCCCAGGTGTTTGTGGTCAACACCCACACACCAGTCCTGTTCTTTTCGTCGCGCGGCATGGTCTATATGCAGAAGGTCTATCGGTTGCCGCTGGGCAGTCCGCAGACCCGCGGCAAGGCCCTGATTAATCTTCTGCCACTGGAAGACGGCGAGACCATCACCACCCTGATGCCCCTGCCAGAAGATGAAGCCGCCTGGGGCGAGGGGCACATCGTCTTCGCCACCGCCAGCGGCAATGTGCGGCGTAATCGCCTCGACGACTTCACCAATGTCATGGCCAACGGCAAGATCGCCATGAAGCTGGACCCCGGCGACCGGTTGATCGGTGTCGCCGCTTGCCAGGACGGCAGCGACATTTTGCTGGCGGCGCGCAGCGGACGCTGCACGCGCTTTCCGGTCAGCGACGTGCGGGTCTTTTCCGGTCGCACCTCCACTGGTGTGCGCGGCGTTCGTCTGGACAAGGGCGACGAGCTGATCTCGTTGTCGATCCTCGACCATGTGGCGGCGGACACCGATAGCCGCGAGGCTTATCTGCGGGCGGCCATGGCGGCGCGGCGTCTGGCCAGCCAGGGTGACGAGGCGGAAGACAATGACCGGGCGGCGGCGGCGCTGCTCAACCAACCGCCCTATGACGGTCTGGCCGCACAGGAGCAGTTCATCCTGACCATCACCGAGAACGGGTTCGGCAAGCGCAGCTCCGCCTACGAGTACCGGGCCGCCAAACGGGGCGGCAAGGGCTATGCCAACATCATCACGTCGGAACGGAATGGACCGGTGGTGGCGTCGTTTCCGGTGACCGACAGCGATCAGATCATGCTGGTCAGCGACCGCGGCCGCATCATGCGCTGTCCGGTGGATGATATCCGCATCGCCGGTCGCGCCACCCAGGGGGTGACGGTGTTCAGCCTGGATGACGGCGAACGCACGGTTTCGGTCAGCCAGATGGCGGAAGACGCCGATGCGCCGGAAGACCCCGAGGAACCGGCCAGTGGCCCGGTCGGGGCGCCGGACAGCCAGGGTGAGTCCCGGGACGGGCCGGACGACTCTGATGAGTGAAGCCGGCGTGAACGAGGCCGGCGCGCGCGCCGTCTATCCCGGCACCTTCGACCCGGTGACCCTGGGCCATGTGGACATTATCGGCCGGGCGGCGCGCCTGTTCGACAGCCTGGTGGTGGCGGTGGCGGCGGATACGGGCAAGGCGCCGCTGTTCAGCCTGGACGAGCGAACGGCCATGGTGGAGAAGGCGGTGGCGGCCCTGCCCGATGGCGCCGGCCAACGCATCCGGGTGCGGCCGTTCGACGGGCTGCTGGTGGATCTGGCGCGCGAGGAAAGGGCACGGGCCATCGTCCGTGGCCTGCGTGCCGTCTCTGACTTTGAGTTCGAGTTTCAGATGGTCGGTATGAACACGCGGCTGGACCCAACGCTGGAGACCGTATTTCTCATGGCCTCGGAAAAGCACACCTTCATCGCCTCGCGCTTCGTCAAGGAAGTGGCGCGGCTGGGCGGCGATGTATCCAGCTTTGTGGCGCCGGACATCGCCCGGGCGTTGCGCGCCAAATATGCCGCCGGCAGCGGCGACCCGGCCGCCTGACGCCGGCAAAACCACCGGGAGTCAGGCGCAGTGTGCGGCCCTCAGCCGGCCAGCGCGATTGATTTCCGGCTCATCTCCGCTATGGTCCGGCCGCACCGGCCCGGCGGGCCGGCGAAGAGCCCGTAGCTCAGTTGGTAGAGCATCTGACTTTTAATCAGAGGGTCGCAGGTTCGAGACCTGCCGGGCTCACCATATTCATCAGGCATACACACCCGGATGCGCCGCGGCCTATGACAGGCCGGCGATGACGGTGGTGAGCTGATCCTCGGTGATGAAGTAGCGGCCGATCTGGCCCTGACCACCGCCCAGCGTGAAGACTTCCTGACCCTGGCCGTCGAAGATAAACACCGCCGGCACGGACAGCACGCCGCCCATGGCCTGAGTAAGGCGGCCATCGGCCTGAATCACCGGCATGGAAGCGGGAACCACATCGAGGAAACGGTTGAGACGGGCGGTATCTATGGGGCCGGCGAAGTCCTCCATCCAGTTGACCGCAATCATGCTGACGGTATCACCGTGCTTATCGATATAGCTTTGCAGGTGCCCCATTTCAGCGCGGCATGGCGGGCACCAACTGGCGAAGAAGGTGACCAGCACGGGCCGGCCGTCGAATGCCGCGTCGGTGACCGGGTCGCGCAGCACCCGCTGGCCCTTCAGAGCGGTCTGCAACGCGCTGTCGAGGGTTGCCGCTTGGCCGGTGCCGGGCAGGGACAGGGTCGCGACGGACGCCGCGGCAAGGCCGACACCAGCGGCCAGCACGGCGCGGCGGTTCAGGGCAAAGTCAGGCATGGTGGATGGCACCCCGCGCGGTCGATCACAAAGATCGCTCAGCCTCATCATGGGCGGGCACACGGACAAGGCACTTTGTGGTGAGTTGCTTTCTGGTGAGGCCATTTGGCAGTGAATCACGCCTGTAGCCGGACGGTGGAACCAGAGATCAGGCGAACCGGGGTTAGCCGGCGGCGCTGTCCGATCGCCACCATGACGAGGCCTTGCACTTGGGGCAGATGCGCTCCCCGACCCACAGGCTCGGGAAGGAACGCTGGCAGGACAGGCAGTTACGGGTCTTTGGCCGGGCCGGCGTTTCCGGGTCTGGCTTGCTGAATGCAGGCGGTTCGGTTGTGCTCATGGTTACAGTCTAACCGGAAAATGCGGCAAAGTCCGGGCGAATCGCGCGCTTATCTTCATGTCCGGGCGGGCGCTGGTGTATGACAACCGAAAAGAGCGCCGGTTCGCCGCAACGAAACCCTTGCAATTCAGCCCGGCCGGGCCCATATGAGGGGCGTGATGGCTCCACAGCCTCTCATGTGACGTTTGCGTTTACCGCCTTGGTGGTGCTCACCCGTTCCCCTGAAACTGTGTAGTTTGTCGCTCCGCCGGACTCGAGTCCGTGCGGATTTTCCCGTGACTTTGAAAGTATGAAAATGACCACAGGTACCGTAAAGTTCTTCAACGTTTCCAAGGGCTATGGCTTCATCGCTCCTGACGACGGCTCGAAGGACGTGTTCGTCCATGTGTCCGCTCTTGAGCGGGCCGGACTCCAGACCCTGAACGAAGGCCAGAAGCTGAGCTTCGAGATTCAGCCTGACGCGCGCGGCCCCAAGGCCGTCAACCTGCAGGCCGAGTAGCCAGACCCACGCCGTCAAGAAACCATCTGACGGTATCTGGCGTCCCTGGGCGGTTTCCGCCCACACCAAGACATCGTCGAAAAGACTGACCGGCGCGCAAGACCCGGCCGGCGCCGTCTCTCTCGGGAGACCGGCGTCGGTACGGGCGCGCCGTCCGGTTCAGGATAACCCGCCGCCGACCGCAATGACGGTGGCGCCGGGCGCGATGTAACTGTTTTCTCAAGGATAAAAACCATTCTGACTACTCCTCCTGCTTTTTCCGATCTCGGAATCAGCCAGCCGCTTTGCCGCACGCTCGCCGCTCTTGGCTTTGCACACCCGACACCCATTCAAGCCCAGGCCATCCCCTCGCTGCTACAGGGCAGGGACGTCATGGGCATCGCCCAGACGGGAACCGGCAAGACCGCCGCCTTTGCCCTGCCCATTCTCCAGGCCCTGGCCGATATCCCCCCATCGCGCCGGCCGCGCGCGCTTATTCTGGTGCCCACCCGCGAGCTGGCCATTCAGGTGGCCAGCGCCTTTCGCGACTATGGCGCCGGGCTCAAGCTGCGCGCCGCATCGGTCATCGGCGGCGCGCCGATCCGCCGCCAGGCTGATGTGCTGCGCCGCGGCGTGGATATTCTGATCGCCACCCCAGGCCGCCTTCTGGACCTCATGAGCCAGCGTCAGGCCGACCTCGGCGAAGTGCGCCACCTGGTCCTGGACGAAGCCGACCGCATGCTGGACATGGGCTTCATCCGCGATGTCCGGCGCATCATCGCCGCCTTGCCGAAGCAACGTCAGGCGTTGCTGTTCTCGGCCACCATGCCGGACGAAGTGGCGTCGCTGGCCCGCGACATGCTGCAGGACCCGGTGCGGGTGTCGGTGACGCCGAAGGTGGTGACCGTCGCCGCCATTCGCCAAAGCGTCCATTTCGCCTCTTCAGCAGTGAAGGCGCGGCTGTTGCGTGATCTGCTGAATGATGCGGCTCTGTCGCGCGTGATTGTCTTCACCCGGACCAAGCATCGCGCCGACCGGGTTGCCGATGGCCTGGTCAAATCAGGCATTCCGGCCAGCGCCATGCATGGCAACAAGTCGCAGGGCGCGCGTCAGCGAGCCCTGGAGGACTTCCGCTCCGGCCGGGTGCGGGCCCTGGTAGCGACAGATATCGCCGCCCGCGGCATCGATGTGGCGGGGATCTCTCACGTCATCAATTTTGACGTGCCGGTGGAGCCGGAAAGCTATGTTCACCGCATCGGCCGAACGGCCCGCGCCGGCGCCGAGGGCGTGGCGGTTACCTTCTGCGACGAGACGGAGTTTGCCGCCTGGCGCAGCATCGAGACTATCGTCAAACAGCCGATTACGGTTGCCGGCGGCGAGCGGCCCCATGCGGTGTCCCGTACGCCCGTCAAACGCCCGCAGAACAACAGGCGGCACGGCCGTGATGACGCCGCCAACACACGGGGCGGCCAGCCGGGGCGCGCCGGCAAGGGTGCGCACGACTCCACGCCGGCCAGTCAGCTCCGCGGCAAACGCAACCGGCGACCGGCCCAGTCGACACGACCGGCCCGCGCTATTGCCGGATAAAGCGGAGCCGGCTGATGCCGGTCACAGTCGCGACTATTTGCATTTAGCGGGGTTTTGCCAAGAAACCTTCGTTTGACAATAGGTTAACGGCTTCACTTCAGTCTGTTGCTGAACCTTGCCAAAAGGCAGGGTCAGCATCAGGACGGACGTTGCCATGACCGCTCTCTTGTCACAGCAGACACCGCAGCCAGCACAGTCACCGGATCGTCGCCGGCCGGGACCGCCCCATGCGGGGCCGGCCCAGGAGCGCCGCCTGACCTATCGCCTGATGACCTACTGGCAAACCCGTGCCGGGCAGCGCGACTGGCCGGCGCTCAACGATATCGAGCCGGCGGCCATCGCCGACCTGTGGCCCCATTGTTTCGTCATCCGCCGGTTCGGCAATAACAGCTTTCCCTATTTCCACTATCTGGGCTCGGCCCTCAGGACCTATTCCGGCATCTATCTGAGCGGCCGGTTCGACTGGACCCAGACACTGCTGGACAAGGCGGTGCGGGACTTCCGCCGCGTCTTCGATGAAGGGGCGCCGCTGCTGCATGAAGATTCACTGACCCGCTTCGAT
This sequence comes from Alphaproteobacteria bacterium, assembly GCA_040218575.1. Taxonomy (NCBI): domain Bacteria; kingdom Pseudomonadati; phylum Pseudomonadota; class Alphaproteobacteria; species Alphaproteobacteria bacterium. The sequence continues at coordinate 146,458 of JAVJRE010000007.1, forward strand.
GGCGGGCGCCTGCTGTTCCGAAGCGTTCTTTTGCCGCTGAGCGACGATGGCCGGTCGGTGGATTTCGTGCTCGGCGCGGCCAACGGCATGACCTTGGCGCCCGACGGCGGCGACAGTGACGGTGATGGCGACGGTCTGGACGTGGCCAGTGCCGTGCAGGACGAGCGCGGCCAGGTGCGCGGTGATCCGGGCATGATCGCGGATGCGGCGGCCGATTGCCTGGTCCGTGACGAGCAGGCCCAGATGCGCCAGCTCCGCGATCTGGCCGTCAGCGTGGCGCGGCTGTTTCGCCGCCCCTGATGGAGCCGGCCTGGCCAGCGTCCTTCTGATGGCCCCCTGACGGCCCCTGACCATTCGTGCGCCGCCCCTTGTGGTGAGGCAGCGGGCTTGCTTTCCCCGGCCAGCCGCGGGAGCCTTGGACCGGGCAATCGAGCGCTTTGGGGGGCTGGCATGGACGGGGACGCAATGGAGCGAGCAGCGGAGATTCTGGCGGAACTGCGGGTACGGCCGGAGTTCCGGTTGAACGCCCTGCCGGACGAGGCGACGCCGCCAACCATCGACGAAGCCTATGACATTCAGGAGCTGGTTCACGACCGGCTGCGCGGCCGCGGGCTGGGCGAAGTGATCGGTCACAAGCTGGCCTGTACGACGCGAGTCATGCAGCAGCGTATCGGCATCGACCATCCGTGCCCCGGCGGCGTCTTCGCCAACCGCGTCTATCAAGGTCATGTAGATATCCCGCGCGCTACGGCATTTCGCGCCATGGGCTGTGAGAACGAGATCTGCGTGGTTATGGGAACGGCGACCAGGCCCGAGGACGCCCCCTTCAGCGCCGCCCACATCCGCGACAGGACCGAGGCGCTGATGACCTGCATGGAGATCGGCCATTCCCGCTATACCTACGATGAGGAAACGCGGAAAAACGACGCCCGGACCATCGTCGCCGACGATTCCTGGGGCTGGGGCTGCGTTCTGGCGGAGCCGGTGACGGACTGGCAGTCGCTGGATCTGTCCCGTCTGGTGGCCCGCACAATCCTCAACGGTGAAGTCATCGGTGAGGGATACGGGGATCTGCCGCTGGGCGATCCGTTCGCCGCCGTCGCCTGGCTGGCCAACCAGCGGGCGAAGCGCGGTCAGGGCATCGCCGCAGGAGCCTTCATTTCCACCGGTAGCGTCGTCGCCCCGGCGCGGATCAGCGCCATCGGCGATCAGGTGAGCTGCGAGATCGAGGGTCTTGGACGGACCAGCGCCACCGTGGTCGCCTGACAGCGCCATGACCGGGCCCGACCGGCCAGCGGCGCAGCGTGCGCTTGATCACTATGGCCAGGTGTGGGACTGGCGGCGTCAGATGCAGGCGCTTTATGAGACGGTGCGGCGGAGCCAAGACCCGGTTCAGGCCTGGTGCCACTGGCGCGACAGCCGGGACCGGCTATTCGCCGGGCATCCGCAAAGCCCGCTGTCGCCGGCGCAACGGCGCCACTTCAGCGGGCTTTCTTATTTCGACTATGACCCGGAGATGCGCTTCAGCGTTGGCCTGATCCCGGCATCGGATGCGGCGGCGGAGGTTCAGGATCTGGGCGGTGGCCACAGTCTGCGGTTGATTCCCTTTGCCCGCACCTGTGGCCTAAGTCCAAAACTGGAACGGGAAGGGCTGCTGTACTGGCTCGATGGCTATGCCGGCGGTTGCTTCTTCGCCTTTCGCGATGACACCAGTGGCGGCGAGACCCATAGTGACGGTCGCTTTCTGCTGGACACTATCAAGAGCGCCGATCTCGGCGAGGCGGATGGACAGTTGATTGTAGATTTCAACTTCGCCCACCACGCCTCGTGCGCCTACCAGGACAATCCTCACTGGATATGCCCGGTGGCGCCGGCGGCCAACCATTTTCCCCCGGCCATTCGGGCGGGGGAGCGATTCCCTAGAAGTGGCGGATAATTCCGGGCTCGATGCCGATGCCGGTGGTCGTCCCGGGCCCCAGAACCTCGTCACTGACCCGCTGCAATTCGTTCGTCAGGGCCGGGTAGTCCAGCGTCAGCAGTTCCTCGCCGCGCACCGACTGCGGCAGGGTGCTGAGAGCGAGGGTGAAGGCATTTCTCAGGCGCGCCACTTCCTTCTCCGCGCGGCGGCGACCATCACGGCTGGTGAACGACACCGTGACATGGACGACCTGCTGGCGATACGCGCGGTTGTCATGAATCAGCGGCACGGACAGGTCGCGTAGTTCCAGCGCCAGTTGTGGCGATCCCTTAGCCAGCTCCAGCAATCCGTGTCCCGGTACGGTCGCCGGCTTGTCCAGCAGATAGCCAACCACCAGGGAGCCGGCCGCCGCACCGAGCGCCAGCGCCAAAAGGCCTATGACCGTGCGTTTGAAACTGCGGGCGGGGGGCAGATCATTGGCCGAGTCCGCCATATCAGCCTCCGTTCCACCGCGCGCCGGCGGCTGCAGTCATGGCCCATGGTTTCGCCAGAAGGCCCATCACGACCACATGGCGAACAGCAGTTGGAGCCAGTTCCGGGTCTGGGTCATGACCACCATGCCGATTGCGCCAAGTACGGCCAGGGCAAACAGCCACCAGAGAGTCCCCATGCGACGCCGCGGCGGCGGGTTCAGAATCCTGATGGTGTGGCCCGCTTGTGTCGAATCGGAGATCATGTTGTCGCGCCGCGCCGCCGCTGTCTCACCCGGCGACTTTCGCGACTGGCGAAAGACCGTCGAGCCACGAAACAGGCTGGACGCCACATCAAACTTCTCATGGGTCACGCGCACGCTTTCACAGCGCCCCTCATTGATGATCCGGCGCGCGTCATCGATCGCCTCGTGCCGCTCAGCATAGGTGGCGTGGCTGGACCATCGCCCATCCCGAAAGATGGCGATTTCATAGAAGGTCGGGACGCTCATACCAAGGCGACCTCTCCGGATTCTGCCGCCAAGCGCACGACGGCGTAGAACCCTAGGTAAGCCACCTTGGTTAACCGGGCGTAAAGGCTCCGGGCTGGTCGCGGCCTGGTAGAGCCGGCGGGACGGCCGTCCTACACCGCGGCGGAGCCACCGGATTTGGCGTCCGAGGCCGCATGCCACGTCCCGCCCCGGTCACGCCAGACCGCATTGGGCCGGCCAAAAGACCAGGATAAGTAACTGTCCTGATTGACCTGAACCGTGTGTCCACGGTCCATCAGCGCCCCGATCACAGGCTCGCCCAGCCGCTCGTCAACCACGAGTTCCTGGCCTTCGGTGTGCAGTCGTGGGTGGTCGAGCGCCGCCTGGATCGCCATGCCATGGTCTACCCGGTTGAGGAAGGCGTGGAACAGACAGGTGGGGATGCGGAAACCGCCGGCCCCGGCGGTTGCGCCGACGGGGACGCCCTGGCGATAGACGGTCATCAGCGGTGCGCCATAGACCGGCATGCGACCGGGCGCGACGGAGTTGGCCAGGCCAGGCCGCGGATCAAACCATTGCATGGCGTTGCCGAGAAAGACTCCGCTGTCGGGCACCAGGACCAGCGAACCAAAGCTGGATCCCAGGCTGGTGATGAAGCTTGCGATATTGCCGTCGCTGTCGCCGACGGTCACCGCCGTGGTGCCAGGCAGCGGCGCGGTCTCGCCGCCGGCCAAAGTCCCGGCCGGCCGCGGGCGGCCCTCGAACGGCCAGGGGTCGCCCGGCCCGTAGCCGCCCCTGCCCATGGCCTTTGCCATATTGATGCGCGCCGCCTGGACCTGACCATAGGGTTTGGCGGCAAGGCCCCGGCGCGGCGCATCGGCGGCTGCGGGATCGGCCGGATAGTGGAAGGTATCGGCGAAGGCCAGGGCCAGCGCCTCGGCCACCAGATGACGGTAATCTGCGCCATCGGGGTCCATGGCGGCGACGTCAAAGCGCTCCATGATGTTGAGAAACTGCGGCCCCAGCAGGTCCGAGCACGTGGTGTAGGTGTGGTCGCGATAGGTATACAGCGCCTCATCGAAGACCGATGGCTGATAGCCGGCCAGATCGGCCGCCGTCAGTACGCCATTGTTGGCCTTCATCTCCCGGTCAATGGCCTCGGCGATGCTGCCTGTATAGATCGCCGCGGCGCCCTCGTGCGCGACACGCTTGAGAGTGCGGGCCAGATCAGAGGTGTCGAGACGATGGCCGGGGCCTTCCCAGCCGTCGGTGCCGCGCACCAGCCCGTTGGCCACCTGCGGCACACGGCCGCCCGGCAGCAGCGCCTCGCGCGCCCGCGGAAAGCCCTCCAGATCCTCCACCCGGCCGAGAATGGCGTTCTGAATCTCACGATCAATATAGGGGCCGACCTCGGCCGCGCCGATGGCTTCTTCCATCAGGGTGGGAAGGGGCAGGGTGGCGAACCGTTCATGGGCGGCGCAGATGCCGGCGACCGTGCCGAACACACCCACCGAGAGATGCCCGGTATGCTTGATCCGGCGGGTGTCATGGCCGGAGCGGCGCAGGGCCTCGGTATAGGCGGCCGGCGTGGCGCCACCCGGAGCTCGGATGTAGTGGTCGATGCCTATTGTCTTGCCAAGCTTGGACATGTGCACGGTCAGCCGGCCGTGCCCGCCCAGCCCGGCCGATGCCGGCTCCACCACATAGGCCATGAAGGCGGCAGCAATGGCGGCATCCACAGCGTTGCCGCCCTTCGCCAGAATACGGGCGCCAGCGGCGGCGGTACGCAGATTGCCGGCACCGACGGCGCCGCGCTCGCCGGCCACCTCATCCCGGCCAAAGCGTGCCCGTCCAAGCTGCATGACTGGTCCTCCGGTTCAGATGGCGGCGACGCCAGTGCCCCAGTTGGGCGCGGCGCCCGCGGTCAGTGTCTTGCGTCGCGGGTTGTAGGCAATCGCCGTGATGCGCCCGAAATTAACGGCGCCGGGCTCTTCGCGCACCACCTGCACGTCATGACCGGCATTGGCCAGCTTGTCGCGCACCTTGGTCGGGATACGGTCGTCCACCACGGTCTCCGCCCCTTGCGAATGAACGCGCGGATGATCGATGGCCTGCTGCACGCCCATGCGGTGGTCGAGCACGTTCATCATGGTGTGCAGCACACCGCCTTCAATGCGATAGCCGCCGGACCCGGCGCCGGCGAAGCGCGCCTTGCCGCCCTTCCAGGCGACGATGGCCGGCGCGGCGAAGATCGGCATCTTGCCGGGCACGATACGGTTGGGATGATCCGGCCGGGGGTCGTAATTCTGCATGGAGTTGTTCAGGAAGACGCCGGTTTTGGGCTCCAGAACCAGGCAGCCGAAACCACTGGTCAGGCTGACGATGGTGGAGGCCATGTTGCCCCAGCGGTCGGCCGCCACCATCTGGCTGGTGCCGTCACGCCGTGCGGTGGTCGGCCGCGCCTCCAGACGCTCGGGCGCCGGCCAGCGGTCGTCATAGGGCCAGGGGTCCCCCACCGCCACGGGACGCGACTGCGCCTTGCCCATGCGAATCAGTTTGCGTCGGGCGTCAGCGAAGGCCTCGCTGGCCAGGCCATTGACCGGTGCTTTCTCGAAATCCGGATCGCCATAGAGCGCGATGGAATCCGTAAAGGCCAGGGCCAGGGCTTCCGCCGCCAGATGGCGATACTCATAGCTGTCCGGGCCATAGCCCCGCAGGTCATAAGCGTCGAGAATATTCAACGCCTCGTAGGCCACCTGATCGAAGCAGCTTGTATAGCGATGGCCGCGATAGCGCGACGGCTTTTCACGCAGGATGCGGGTGCGATAGCCCTTGATGTCGTCGGCCGAGAGAATGCCGCCATTGGCAGTGACGAAACGGCCGATGGCTTCCGCCACGCGGCCCGCATGGAATCCGGCGGCGCCTTTCTTCGCGATCTCCTTGAGAGTCCCGGCCAACGCTGTCTGGTCCAGACGCTGGGCGCTCTTGCCGCTGTAGGGGACCCGCGGCAGACGACCGCCGGGCAACAGCATCGCCGCCGTTTCCGGCAGGGAGCGAATGGTGTCCTCCAGATTGACGATGGTGGTCAGGTGCTGCCAGGTGAAGCGCAGACCTTCCTCCGCCGCCTCGATGGCGGGCTCCAGCACCTGGGAGAGAGATAGCTTGCCGAACGCTTCATGGGCGTCACACAGGCTGCGCACGGCGCCGGGGACGGCCGGCGACAGGAAACCTGCTTCCGCCTTGCGACCCTTGGTCACGGGATGACCATAGTAGTGGCCGGTGGTGCTGGTATCGATCTCAAACATGTCGGCGCGGGCACGGGACGGCGCCCGCACATAGCCGTCGAAGGTAATGCTCTCGCCACGCTTCTCGATCCACACCGTGGTGTGCGCATAGCCGCCGACGCCGCAGGACGCCGGCTCCACCACAAAACCGGTGAAAGCGGCAGCGACCATGGCATCCACCGCATTGCCGCCAGCCGCCAGGACGCGCGCGCCGGCCTCTGCCTCACGCTCATGGCCGGCGGCGACTACGCCGCGGTCGGATTCCACTTCCTCACGTGAATAGACAGGCTTGCTGCGCGTAATGGTGCGGGCCATGACCGTTCCCCCCGGTTCGTTCTGAAGTGCCTGGTGGCGGCACGGCGCCATGATGCACCACGGCCGCACGATGCCAAGGGGGCGTCGCGGCCGCCGCAGTCAGTATCCGGCGACCCCGGTCATCCACACAGGCCCGGCGCCGGCCGTCCACACCTTGCGGCGGGCGTTCCAGGCGATGGCACAGACGCGGCCGAAATTGAGCCGCGACGGGCCTTCCTCCACCTCCACCACATGGTGGCCGACGCGGGCCAGGCGGTCGCGCAGACGCGCTGGCAACCGCACATCGGCATAGGTTTCCTGGCCCTGGCAATGGACTTTCGGGCTGTCCACCGCCTGCTGCAGGCTCTGGCCGAAATCAATCAGGCCGCACATGGCGTGCAACACGCCCGTGGTAATGCGGTAGTTGCCTGAGCCGGAGCCGGCAAAACGCGGCCGACCTCCTCGTGCAGCGACAATGGCCGGAGCGGCGAAGATCGGCATCTTGCCGGGGGCGATGGAATTGGGATGGCCTGGCCGCGGGTCGAAATTGGCCATGGAGCCGTTGAGGAAGATGCCCAGTTCCGGGACATAGAGCATGCCGCCAAACCCGGGGCCGATGGACAGGCAACTGGCCGCCATATTGCCCCAGCGGTCGCCGGCCACAACCTGGCTGGTGCCGCTGGTGCGGCCGAGGGTGGCCGTCGGTTCCGGCAGCGGCTCGGGCGGCGGAAACGACTCCTCGTAGGGCCAGGCGTCCATCACCCGGACCGGTCGCGGCAGGGCGCGCCGCAGGGACAGGCCACGGGCCCTGGCAGCGGCGAAGACCGGGCTGGCCAGTCCGTTCACCGGCGCTCTGACGAAATCGGGGTCACCGTACTGGGCGATATTGTCGGTGAAAGCGACGGCCAGGGCTTCGGCCATGAGATGGCGATACTCGAAGCTGTCGGGCCCATATTTCCGCAGATCATAGCGTTCCAGAATATTCAGCGCCTCATAGGCGACCTGATCGTAGCAGGACACATAGTGGTGGCCGCGATAGCGCGCCGGTCGCTCTTCGATGATGCGAGTGCGATAGGACTCCAGATCCGCCGCCGACAGAATACCGCCGTTGGCCGCCATATAGCGGCCGATGGCGCGAGCGAAGGCGCCCCCATGAAAGGCACGCTTGCCACGCCGGGCGATATCCTTGAGCAGGCGGGCCAGGCGCGAGGTGTCCATGACATCGCCTGTGGGATCCTGGTGCGGTGTCTGCGGCACCCGTCCGTCAGCCCGCAGCAGCAGTTCCGCATCGCCGGCAACCGCCTGAATCTCCGGCAGCCGGTCGGCGATGGACATCTTGTCGAGCCAGGTGAACGACACACCGGCCTCGGCCGCCTCGATGGCTGGTTCCAGAACCCGTTTGAGGGGAAGCCGGCCAAACATGGCATGGGCGTCGCAGAGACCGGCCACCGCACCAGGCACCGCCGGGGCCAGGAACCCGGTGACGTTGTGCCGTCCCACCGCATGGGGGTAGCCATAATAGGTGGGCGGCACACTCCAGTCGGGTTCGAACATGTCCGGCCGCGCCTTGAGCGGCGCCCGCACATAATGATCGAAGGAGACGAACCGGTTGGCCGCGGCCAGCCAGACGGAGGTGTGGCCATACCCGCCGACGCCGCACGAGCGTGGCTCCACCACAAACGCCGTGAAGCCGGCCGCCACCAGGGCATCCACCGCATTGCCACCGGCCTGCAGGATACGCACCCCGGCATCGGCCTCCGCCTGATGGCCACCGGTGCAAATGCCGCGCGGGGCGGCGATCTCGGTGCGCGTGTACAGGGCCTCGCTGCGTAGAGTCACGAACGTTTTTCCCGTATGTAATTCAGTATGATAGCAGGCCTGTTTACGCAGCCGTCTCATATAGCGGCGTGGCCGGATACGGGGTCACCGAGGCATCGCGCCGCAGCACCTGGCCTGCCCTGGCGCCGGTATCCTGGCCCTGGCGCCATGCGGCCTGACCATTGACCATCACCAGGTCGATACCGACCGCCGGCACGGCCGGCTTCTCCCATGTGCCCTGTTCATCGATAGTGGCCTCGTCGAATACGACGATGTCAGCGGCCATGCCGACGCCAATGAACCCGCGATCGGCGAAACCGAACTGGCGGGCGCTGAGCCCGGTCATTTTGAACACCGCCATTTCGGTGGGAAACATGGCCTCTTCCCGAACGTAGCGGGCGAAGACGCGGGGAAAGGTGCCCCACAGCCGCGGGTGGGGCATGTCGTCGGCCGGCAGACCGTCGGAGCCGATCATGGAGGAGGGATAGCCGACGATGGTCCGCACATCGTCCTCGTCGAGCTGAAAATACACCGCGTTGGCCGGCACCAGACGTTCGGCCGCCTGCACATTGGTGGCGCAGTCCCATTCCGCCGCCACCTGGCTGATTTCCTTGCCGACCATTTCCGGATGCTGAACGCACCGGGTAATGAGCACCTTCACGCCCGGCTGACAGCGGTTGGGATCCAGAGTCTTGGAGCTGGCGGCATAGGGATAGACGTCGAGACCGATGGTCTGCCGGCGGCGGGCCCGCTCAATCTGGGCGAGGGTCGGCGCCGCCTTGCCGAAATTGTCACGGCCGGAGCACTGGTGATGGGACACGACCATGGGCAGGCCACCCCGGTGGCCGATGTCAAAGGCCTCTTCCAGCGCCTCTTCGATGCCGGCGAAGTAGGCCCGGTGGTGACAGGTGAATATGCCTCCGTGCCCGGCGGCAACCCGGGCGAGCCGCACCACTTCCTCGGTGGAGGAGCCAAGCGCCGCCTTGTAGTCGAGGCCGGTGGACAGACCAATGGCACCGTCCGCCATGGACTGCGCCATGTCGCGCTCCATCGCCTGAATCTCGTCTTCGCGAGCAGCCCCGCCAAGATCGCTCACATGGCGATGACGCAGGGTGGTATGGCCGACCAGCGGCGCGGCATTGATCGCCGGCGGATGGGAGCCGAGCCAGGCGATATAATCGGCGAAACGCGGAAAATCGAAGCCGCGATCACCCAGCAGATCGAGAGGGTCGGGCGGCCAGCCGCCGGGCGCCAGGGTGAATGGAGCGGCACTGGCCCCGCAATTGCCAACCACCACGGTGGTCACGCCCTGGCTCAGCTTCGGCGTCATGGCCGGCGTGTTGACCAGGGCGCAGTCATCATGGGTGTGCACGTCTATGAAGCCGGGCGACACAATACGGCCGGCGGCATCCAGCTGGGTGTCGGCGGACCACGCGGCGAGATCGCCGACAGCGGAGATGCGGCCGTCCGTCACCGCCACATCAGCGCGGTAGCGCGGCGAATTGCTGCCGTCAATAACCCAGCCGTTGCGGATGATGGTGTCGGCGCGCCCAGTGGTCACAGCTCCGGTGGTCATAAAGATGTCTCCCCGTCGATCCGGCCCTGCGCCGATCCGGCGCCGCCTTGCTGCCCACTAAATCACGCTCCGGGACACTCGCCCATCCACGGCGCGGCGACCAGCCCGTCAATGCAGGATGCTCCACCGGCCAAGCCTGCACTACACTACCAGCCATGAGCGAGCAGAAGACAGAGCCGGGCCGCCCGGCAACCCAGCACAGCGTCGTGGTCGCCGACCCCAGCCCGCTGGTGCGCGATGCGCTGGTGCGGCTGTTCAGCGGTGATCCGCGGTTTCGCCTGCACGCCGCCGTCGGCGATGGCGAGGCATTCCTTGACGCCGTGGATCAGGCCCATGTGGCGCTGGGCGTCATCGGCTGGACATTGCCCAACCTCAGCGGGCAGGGGGTCCTCAACGCGCTGCGCCACCGCGACCGCAAGCCGCGCATAGTGGTCTATGCCGGAACGGCGGAGCGTGATGTGCCGCGACAGGTGATGGCCGCCGGCGGCGCCGGGTTTTGCTCGCGCGATGAGACCGCAGAGTATCTGCTGAGCGTGGCCGACGCCGTGGCGCGCGGCATGATGGTCTTTCCGTTCGTTGACGTGCGCACCCTGGGGGTCCATCCGCTGGAGTCCCTGACGGCGCGCGAATATCAGTTGCTGGCGGCACTGACTTCCGGGCGCTCAAACGCACAATTGGCTTTGGAATTAGGTATTTCCATAGATACAGTGAAGTTTCACCTGAAGAACCTGTATGGCAAGCTGGCGGTCCGCAACCGGGCCCAGGCGGCGGCGCTGTTCGCCGCGCTGCGGCCGGAGAGCGCGATCCACCGCTAGCCTCCGGCGGGCCACCGCCGGGCGTCACAGGCGCCCGCGGTTCAGGCGACGGCCGGGACCTGTGGCGGCGGCGGCCGGTGAGGCCGGCGATTGGTCGCACATCGGTCATCGCCGGTCATCGCCGCTTCAATTGGCGGTTCGCCCATGCTATTCGGGCCGTCGCCAGCGAATTCGGGGCCGACGGTCAGACCACGGGTCGTAAACCGCCGGCCAGGCCCAGACACCTTCCAACCCGTCCACGGAGACACGTCACGTGAGCAACAGCGGTCGCCATTTCCTGCAGGTTCCCGGTCCGACAAATATTCCCGACCGCGTTCTCAAGGCCATCCATGCCCCCGGTGTCGATCATCGCGGGCCGCACTTCCTGCCGTTTGCCATCAAGCTGCTGGAAGACGTCAAAACCCTCTTCAAGACAAAGGAAACCGTTGCCATTTGGCCGTCCTCCGGGACCGGCGCGTGGGAAGCGGCCCTGGTCAACACCCTGTCGCCCGGCGACAAGGTTCTGATGTTCGATGCCGGCATGTTCTCCAATCTTTGGGTCAAGATGGGCAAAATGCTGCAGCTTGACGTGCAGGTGGTGGAAAATGACTGGCGGCGCGGCGCCGACCCGGCGGTGGTCGAGGAAAAGCTGACCCAGGACAAGAACCACGCCATCAAGGCCGTGTGCATCGTCCACAACGAGACGTCCAACGGGGTTCTAGCCCGGCTGGCCGATATCCGTAAGGCCATGGATGCGGCCAAGCATCCGGCGCTGCTTCTGGTGGACAGCATTTCCGGCCTCGGCTGCACCGACTACCAGCATGACCAGTGGGGCGTTGACGTGACCATCTGCGGCTCGCAGAAGGGCATGATGCTGCCCACCGGGCTCGGCTTCAACGCTATTTCGAAGAAGGCGCGCGAGGCCTACAAATCATCCAAGATGCCCCGCAGCTACTGGGACTGGGAGTGGATGACCGGCGCCTACGACAAGGGGATTTTCCCCTACACGCCGGCGGCCAGCCTGATGAATGGCCTGCGCGCCTCCATTGATATGATGCACGAAGAGGGGCTGGAGAATATTTTTGCCCGCCACAACCGGTTTGCCACAGCCACGCGCAAGGCGGTTGAGGCCTGGGGCCTGGAGGTCGTCTGCCAGGACGAGCGGGAGTTCAGCCCGTCCGTCTCCGCCATCTATCTGCCGGAAGGCCATTCGGCCGATGCTTTCCGCCGGGTCGCCTTCGAGCGCTTCAACATTTCGCTGGGTGCGGGCCTCGGCAAGTTCGCCGATCGCGTGTTCCGCATCGGCCATATGGGTGATCTTAATGAGGCCATGCTGACCGGCGCTCTCAGCTCGGTGGAAATGGGCCTGCGCGCCGCTGGTGTGCCCCATACCTCCGGTGGCGTGGACGCGGCCATCGCCCATCTGTCACAGGCCAACTGACAAACCGCCGGCCGGCAATACAAGAAACAAGGCCGTCGGCGGCACACGCCGGCGGCCTTTTCTTGCGGACACCAGGTCCAGCCGCTGTTGGAATATAACCATGCAAACGCGCTACACTAACGGCGATGACCACCCCTGAACCAGACGGCCAGGCGGCGCCCAAACCGGAAGTGAGGCATGGGCTGACAGCCCGGCTGATGGCCCGTCTGCGCACCTATCTGATCGCCGGCATCCTGGTCACCGCACCGGTCGGCCTGACTTTCTGGATGGTGTGGGCCGGTATCACCTTTGTTGACCGGCTGGTGACGCCGCTGGTACCGGTCGCCTACCGGCCCGAAACCTATCTGCCATTTTCTGTCCCCGGGCTGGGCGTCATCATTGTCGTCGTCGGCCTTGTGCTGATCGGCGCCCTGACCGCCGGGCTGGTCGGCCGGATGGTACTGCGGCTGAGTGATCGCATCGTCGCGCGCATGCCGATCGTGCGCAGCATCTACGGCACGCTGAAGCAGATTTTCGAAACGGTTTTTGCCGCCAAATCAAAGGCTTTCCGCCAGGTGGTTCTGGTGGAATATCCCCGCCGCGGGGTGTGGGCCATCGGGTTCCTGACCGGTGAAACGGAGGGCGAGGTGCAGGCGCAAACCGAAGACCCGGTGGTCAACATCTTTCTGCCGACGACCCCCAACCCGACCAGCGGCTTTCTGCTATTCCTGCCCATGAGCGAGGTGCGGGTCGTATCCATGACCGTGGAAGAGGGCATCCGCATGGTCATGTCCGGTGGCATCGTGGCGCCGCCGGACCGCCGGCCCGCCGGCGAGCGCGGCATGCCGTCGCAGACCCTGGCCGACCGTAACGCCTCAGGCGCGACTAACCGGCCTTGAGCGAATTGGCCACCGCGTCACGGTCAAACAGGTAGAGCAGAACACGCAGAGCCTGACCCCGCGCGGAGGCCAGATCGCTGTCGCGATCCAGGACAAGGCGAGCGTCATCGCGGGCGATTTCCAGCAGGTCCGCATGAACCGCCATGTCAGCCAGCCGAAAGCCGGGCAGCCCGCTCTGGCGCGTGCCCAGCAGCTCGCCGCCGCCGCGCAGTCGGAGATCCTCTTCCGCGATGCGAAATCCGTCGTCGGTTTCCCGCATGATCGACAGGCGGCGCCTGGCGGCCTCGCCCAGCGGTGCCTGGTAGAGCAGCAGGCACGACGAGGCCCCGCCGCCACGACCGACACGGCCCCGCAACTGATGGAGCTGGGCCAGGCCAAAGCGTTCGGCCTGTTCCACCACCATGATGGTCGCCTCAGGCACGTCCACTCCAACCTCGATAACGGTCGTGGCCACCAGGATATCCAGATCGCCGGCGCTGAACGCGGCCATCGCCGCCTCGCGCTCGGCCGACGGCATCTGGCCATGGACGAGACCGACCCGCTGGCCAAAGCGCTGACGCAGCATGGCGTGGCGATCAGTGGCGGCGGCCAGATCCACCAGCTCCGATTCCTCCACCAGCGGACAAATCCAGTAGGCACGGCCGCCGGCGGCGATGGCGCGGTCCAGCCCGGCGACCACCTCGTCCAGTCGCTCCAACCGCATGGCCCGGGTTTGCACCGGCTTGCGGCCGGCCGGCTTCTCGGTCAGGCGGGACACGTCCAGATCGCTGTAGCCGGCCAGCAGCAGGGTGCGCGGGATCGGCGTGGCGGTCATCACCAGCAGGTTGAGGCCGCGCCCCTTCTGGCCCAGGGCCAGGCGCTGATGGACGCCAAAACGGTGCTGCTCGTCGACCACCGCCAGGGCGAGGTCGTGAAAGGCGACATCCTCCTGAATGAGGGCGTGGGTGCCGACGGCAATGGCTGCCCGGTTGTCAGCCAGACGGGCCAGCGCATCGCGGCGCTCCGCCGCCTTCATGCGCCCGGTCAGCAGAACCACCGTGACGCCGGCCGCCGCCGCCAGGGGCGCGATGGTGGCATGGTGCTGGCGGGCGAGGATTTCGGTGGGTGCCAGAAGGGCGGCCTGGGCGCCGGCCTCGACGGCGCCAAGCATGGCCAGCAGGGCGACAATGGTCTTGCCACTGCCCACATCGCCCTGCAACAGGCGCAGCATGCGCTCGCCCGACGACAGGTCGGCGGCGATTTCACTTAAGGCTCGCTCCTGCGAGGCGGTCAGGGCATGGCCAAAGGCGGCCAGAGCCTTTGCCTGGAGGCGGCCATCGCCATGCAGGGCCCGACCCGGCCGGCGGCGATGGCTGCGACGGACGATGGCCAGCGCCAGCTGCGACGCCAGAAGCTCGTCATAAGCCAGGCGGCGACGCCAGGCGGACAGGGGATCGAGGTCGCCACCGCCTTCGGGGGCATGGATATGGCTCAGGCTCGACGACCAGTCGGCCCACCCCTCGCGGGCCAGCAACGCCGGATCCTGCCATTCGGGCAGCACCGGCACCTGAGCCAGCGCCGCGGCGACGGTGCGCTGGACCACCCGTGGCGTCAGGCCCTGGGTCAGGGGGTAGACCGGCTCCGCGGCCCGCGCCTGCTTTGCCTCTTCGACGGTCATAACCAAATCGGGATGGGGCATCTGCAGGGCGTCACGCCAGGTTTCCGTGCGGCCGCTCACCACCCGGACCTCGCCCACCGGCAGGCTTTTTGTCAGCCAGTCGGCGCGAGCGTTGAAATAGACCAGAGTCAGTTCGCCACTATCGTCGGCGACGATCACGCGCCAGGGCAGCCGTTTGATACGCGGCGCCTCGTGGCGCAGAATCCGCACGGTCAGCGTGGCGATCCGGCCCGGCTCCGCATCCGCCACCGACGGGCTGTAGCTACGATCCACAAGGTCTACCGGCAGATGCCACAGCAGATCCACCACCCGCGCCCCGGCCAGACGCTCGAACAGGGGCGCCAGGCGTGGACCGACCCCCTTCAGGGTGGCCACGGGGCGAAAGAGCGGGTAGAGGATTTGCGGTCGCATGGATTGTGAGTATTTCTGGCTTCGGGCGAATCGCCAAGCATGGCGACCGGCCGGGCGGTTTGCATGAGCCTGTGGCCGCACCGTTAAGGCGGCCGGGTCAGGCCGGGTGGCGCTGCTTGGCTTCAGGCGACAGCGGTTTTTGAGGTTTGCGGTGGATCAACCGGTCGGGGATTGACGATGACAGACGACCCGGACGACCGGCACGCGGTTCGCATCCGCCGCCTGTGCTATCGTGCCGGCCATACCGGCATGCGTGAAATTGACCTGATCCTGGGGGGGTTTGCCCGTGCCCACCTGCACGAGTTCGACGACGATGGCCTGGACCGCTTTGAAGTGCTGATGTCCCACGCTGAAGCCGACCTCTTTGCCTGGATCGCCGGTAGCGTGCCGCCGTCTGAGTCGCTGGACCGCGGGTTGTTGCGGCGTATCAGGGCCTTCCGCCCGGGACACAGCCTGTAGTGGCCCACACCGCCACCAGGATGCCGGTCGCCGATGCGGCACCGGAACAGCCGGCCGCGACCGGCGCGGCCAGCCTGTATGACCGGGTGGTCAACAACCGCTACCTGATCGGTGGTGCGCCGGAAGGCGCCGATGCCTTTGTTATAGGCGCTCTGGCAAAGGCCCATGGTGCCGGGGTTGTTCACGTCTGCCGCGATGAGGCGCGCATGACTCGCATGAGCGAAGCGCTGGCGCTGTTTCAACCGGATAGTCAGGTCATCCAGTTTCCGGCCTGGGACTGCTTGCCCTTTGACCGGGTGTCGCCCAATGCGGAGACGGTAGCGCGGCGGATCGATGCGCTTGGACGGCTGGCCGATGCCGGGTCTGGTCATAGCCAGACCAGCGGGGGCCAGACCAGCGGGGGCCAGACGAGCAGGGGCGGAACCGGCGGCGGGGGCCGAGTGGTGCTGACCACCGTAGCGGCGATCCTGCAACGGGTGCCACAGCGCCGGGTCTTTGCCGGCTCCACCTATACGCTCGCTGTCGGTCAGACCATTGATCAGGCCGCGCTGGAGACCTTTCTGGTAAGCAACGGCTATCACCGCAGCGGCACCGTTCATGAACCGGGCGAGTTCGCCATTCGTGGCGGCCTGATTGATCTGTTTCCGCCCGGCGCCGAAAATCCGGTACGGGTGGATCTGTTCGGTGACGTCATTGAAAGCCTGCGCGCCTTCGATCCCATGACCCAGCGCAGCGCCGGCACCTTCGAGGATGTGATTCTGCAGCCGGTGAGCGAGGTTGTCCTGAACAAGGACACTATCAGCCGCTTTCGCAGTCACTACCGGGAGGCTTTTCAGGTCACCGGCGACGATGATCCCTTATATGCCGCGGTCAGCGCCGGCCGCCGTGCCGCCGGTATGGAGCACTGGTTGCCGTTGTTTCAGGAACGGCTGGACACTCTGTTCGACTATTGCCCCGATGCCTTGCTGACTCTCGATCACCAGGGTGGCGACGCAGCGGCGGCACGTTTCGAGCAGATAGGCGAACACTTTCAGGCGCGGCTGGAAACCCGTGAAGCGGCGCGAGCGGAAGGGGCGATTTATAACCCGCTACCACCAGACCGGCTCTACCTGACCGCTGACGAGTGGCAGGCTCTGCTGGCGTCGCGTGGCGGCGGCGAGATGAGTCCGTTCGCACCACCAGATGCGGATGAACGGGCGCTTGATTTCGGCGCGCGGCGGGGGCCGGAATTTGCCGAAGCCCGTATTCGCCGCGACGGCGGGCTGTTCGATGCGGTCAAATCCCACCTTGAGGCGGAAGCGGGGGCTGGCCGTAGCATTGCGGTGGCGGCCTTTACCGCCGGCGCGCGCGATCGGCTGGGCGGGTTGATCGCCACCCACGCCCACTGGCAGGTGCGGACCCTGACCGACTGGCACGACGTGGAGGCTCTGCCGGAGCGAACTTTGGGACTGGTCGTACTTCCGCTGGAGCGCGGCTTTTCACACGGCCGGATCACGTTGATCAGCGAGCAGGATGTTCTGGGCGAGCGTCTGGCTCATGCACCCCGACGGCGGCGGCGCAACGAGGCCTTCATCGAAGAGGTCGGCACGCTGGATGCCGGCGACCTGGTGGTCCACATCGACCACGGCGTCGGCCGCTATGAAGGTCTGGAAACGCTGCAAGTGGGTGGCGCGCCACACGACTGTTTGCGCCTGGTCTATGACGGCGGCGACAAGCTTTACCTGCCGGTGGAGAATATAGACGTCCTGACCCGCTATGGCCGCGAGGACGGACTTGTCACCCTTGACCGGCTGGGCGGCGTCGCCTGGCAGGCGCGCAAGTCCAGAGTCAAGGAGCGGGTGCGCGAAATCGCCGGTCAACTGATTCGTCTGGCCGCGCAACGCCTGCTGCAAAGCGGTCCGTCCCTGCAACCGCCGGCCGGGCTGATGGATGAGTTCTGCGCCCGTTTTCCCTATCAGGAGACGGAGGACCAGGAGCGGGCGATCCAGGACACCCTGGCCGACCTGGTAGCGGGCCGGCCCATGGACCGCCTGATTTGCGGCGATGTGGGTTTCGGCAAGACAGAGGTGGCGTTGCGCGCCGCCTTCGTCGCCGCCATGAACGGGCTGCAGGTGGCGGTGGTAGCGCCTACCACGCTGCTGGCGCGTCAGCATTTCGCCACCTTCAGCGAGCGATTCGCGGGCTTTCCCGTGCGCATCGCGCAACTGTCCCGTATGGTGCCGGCGGCCGACGCCAGGCTAACCCGGCAGGGCCTGGCCGACGGCACCGTCGATGTGGTGATCGGCACCCATGCGCTGCTCAGCAAGACGGTTGCGTTCAAGGCCCTGGGGTTGGTGATCATCGACGAAGAGCAGCATTTCGGCGTGCGTCAGAAGGAGCGTCTGAAAGAGCTGCGCAGCAACGTCCACGTGCTGACCATGACGGCGACGCCCATTCCACGCACCTTGCAGATGGCGTTGGCCGGTGTGCGCGACATGAGCATCATCGCAACGCCGCCGGTGGACCGCCTGGCGGTGCGCACCTTTGTCCTGCCCTACGACCCGGTCATCGTGCGCGAGGCGATCAACCGCGAACGCCACCGCGGCGGACAGGTGTTCTATGTCTGCCCGCGCGTGAGCGACATTCCCCGTGTCTTCGAGCGCCTGGCGACGCTGGCGCCGGACGCCAGCATCGGTGTGGCGCACGGCCAGATGGCGCCGAGCGATCTGGAACGGGTGATGGCCGCCTTCTATGACCGGCGCCACGATATTTTGCTGGCCACCAACATTATTGAGTCGGGGCTGGACGTGCCCACCGCCAACACCCTGATTGTCCACCGGGCGGACATGTTCGGCCTGGCGCAGATGTATCAGATCCGCGGCCGGATCGGCCGCTCCAAGCAGCGCGCCTACGCCTATTTCACCTTGCCCACGGGCCGTGTCCTGTCGCCGGTGGCGCAACGCCGACTGGAAGTCCTGCACACCCTGGACAGCCTCGGCGCCGGCTTCACCCTGGCCAGCCATGATCTGGATATTCGCGGTGCCGGCAATCTGCTGGGTCAGGAGCAGTCCGGCCACATCCGCGAGGTCGGCGTGGAGCTCTACCAGCATCTGCTGGAGGAGGCGGTGGCCGAAGTAAAGGGCGAGACGGCACCGGCCGAGGACCAGTGGTCGCCACAGATCCATGTGGGCATGGCGGTGCTGATTCCCGAGAGCTTCGTCGGCGACCTGCCGGTGCGCATGGGGTTGTACCGGCGTCTTTCGGCGTTGCAGACCGAGCCGGAGATCGAGGCCTTTGCAGCGGAAATGATCGACCGCTTCGGTCCGCTACCGGAGGAAGTAGAAAATCTGCTGGATGTGGTGGCGCTCAAGCTGCGCTGCCACCAGGCCGGAGTTGAGAAGATCGAGGCCGGACCCAAGGGCGCGGTTCTATCGTTCCGCAACAACAGCTTCGCCGCGCCGGAAGCACTGATTGCCTATATTGGTCGCAATGCCGCCCGCATCAGCCTGCGGCCGGATCAACGTCTGGTTTTTCATCAGTCATGGCGTGACGCGCGAAGCCGTGTCACCGGATTGCGCCGCCTGATGCAGGAGTTGTCGGACATGACCAAGCCCGGGCAGGCCGCATCGCCATGAAAGACTCGCCAGATATGGCGGCGACGTTCCGTAGCTGGGCCGATACCGTCGAGAGCAACTCGCCGCTCTATGGTCGACTGGCCCGCTGGGCCGCCGCCGATAGCCGCTGCATGGCCCTGGCCGCCGGCACACCGCGCGGCCAGCTGGCGCCCAATCTGCTGCTGGCCGCCGTCCACGACCTGCTGCTGTCGGGCGTGGAGGCGCCACTGGCCCGATATTATCCAAGCCTCACGCCAGGCCGCAGGGGAGAAGCGGCGACAGAGCCGGGCGACCCGGCCGTATTTCTCGACTTCTGCGCCAGCCACGAGGACGCCCTGCGGCAGATCATCGCCACGCGGACGGTGCAGACCAACGAGATACAGCGGCTGGCCGTGCTGTTGCCGGCCTTCATGATGCTGGACATGCAGTATGCGGATGAGCCGGTTCACTATGTGGAGGTTGGCGCCTCCGCCGGGTTCAACCTGTTATGGCCATGGTGCGGTTTCAGCTATGGCGACGGGCGGATTATCGGCCACGCCCAGTCACCGGTGCACCTGAACTGTGAGCTGCGCGGCGGGCACATACCGGTGATTGCGCCGCGGCTGCCGGAAGCGGCGTCACGGGTCGGTCTCGACCTCAATCCGGTAGATATCGACGATGCCAACCAGGTGCGCTGGCTTAAAGCACTGGTCTGGCCCGATCAGCCGGAACGCATGGCGCGGCTGGATGGCGCGCTGGCGCTGGCCCGCCGCCGCCGGCCGGAGGTGCGGCGCGGCAATGCTCTGGATTTGCTGCCGGCCCATCTGGCCGGACTGCCTGACGGGGCGCCTGCCTGTATCTTTCATTCCATCGCCATCTACCAGATGTCACTGGCCGACCGGCAGTATCTCAGTTCCATCCTGCAAACCTACTCTCAGGACCGGCCGATCTATCGGGTCGGTCTGGAGCACATCTCAAGCCGTCAGCCACTGCTGGAGCTGCATGTCTATGCGGATGGCGAACGAAAGGCGCAGGCGCTGGCCTATGCGGATTTCCACGGCGCATGGATGGAATGGCAGGGAGGCTGAAATGACGGAAGCCGCAGCGAGACCCGGCGTCGCAACCCGCCCGGACAAGCGGCCGCATGGCCGCCGCCTGAGTGTCGGTCTGGTCCAGCTCTCGACGGTGGACGGCGATCAGGCGGGCAATCTGGCGCGGGGTCTGGCCCTGGCGGAAGAGGCCGCCATGGCCGGCGCCGACCTTATCTGCCTGCCGGAGTTGTGGACCGGCCTGGGCTATAGCGACGACTCGTTCTGGCGGCAGATCGCCGAACCCATTCCCGGCCCCACCAGCGAGGCCCTGAGCGCTGTTGCGCGACGCCACGGTTGCCACATCACCGGCTCGTGGTACGAAGCCGGCGGCGACGGTCGGGTATACAATACCGCACCGATGATCGGGCCGGACGGGGCAATCATCGGACGCTATCGCAAGAGCCATTTGTTCGACGTGCCGCAGCGCACCGATATTCCGCCGGGCATCATCGAGTCGGCCCGCGTGACGCCAGGTGACGAGCTGGTGGTGCTGGATACCGCGCTTGGCCGGATCGGCATGACCATCTGTGTCGATTTGCGGTTTCCCGAGCTGTACCGCGCCATCGCCCTGCAGAATGCGGATGCGATCGTGTGCCTGTCCGCCTTTCTGGCACCACGGGCTGACCACTGGGAATTTCTGCTGCGGGCGCGGGCGACTGACAACCAGGTGTGGCTGATTGCCTCAGGCCAGACCGGCCGGGAGCCTCGCTCTGGCATCGGCTTCGTCGGCCGCAGCATGATCGTTGATCCGTGGGGCGTAGTGACGGCAACTGCCTCCGACGAGCCGGGGATCACCCTGCAGACCATTGATCTGGACTATGTGGCGACGGTGCGCCAGCGGTGGGACCTGGCGCAGCAGCGCCGTCCCGCCCTGTATGCCGGCGTTCTCGCCCCCCCGGCATCCGGTCGCCCGGACTGAGTTCCGCCAATTGGTTCACTATTGGTATCGTCCGAGGTGTGAACCGATTGGCCGCCGGCGGCGGCTGAACGGATCGTGGCGTCGGCGCCGACGGCGAGCGGCAGCGGGCCACGCCGGCGGTCTCGACGGGATGGGTAAACGCCGTTGAAATCTGTATGCTGCCGCGGTGCAGTGCGTATTGCACCGAGGCCCGATCACAGATAACGTCAGGCCTCGGATCAGGGGGGCCTCGCGCCCGGACAGCCCGGACAGAACGTCTGCAGGATCGGTGTTCCCTGTTTCGGTCCTGTTTTTGGTTCGCGAATGGTTCACAATGGTCCACTACAGCACCGGCGGCACTCTCCGGGCTGGTGGTCGGGCTGGTGGTTGGGAAGTCCATGACCGGTTCGGCCGGGGAGGGATCAAATGGTACTGGCGCTGCTGAAATATGGTCTGCGCAACTCCTATCCGGCGCAGCGCGACATCATCACCGCAACGGACCTGAAGCCGTCCTATGACGTGGTCATCATCGGCGGTGGCGGGCATGGTCTGGCGGCGGCTTATTACCTGGCGAAGTACCACGGCATCACCAATGTGGCAGTGCTGGAGAAGGGCTATCTGGGCGGCGGCAACACGGCGCGCAATACGGCCATCATCCGCTCCAATTATCTGACGGACGAGGGCGTCCGGTTCTATGACGAGTCCGTGCGCCTGTATCAGGGGCTGTCCAACGAGTTCGACTTCAACATCATGTATTCCGAGCGCGGCCACTTCACGCTGGCCCATACGGATGCCGCGCTACGCACCAGCCGCTGGCGGGCCGAGGTCAACAAGCACCACGGGGTCGACTCCGAGCTGATCTATCCGGACGAGATCGCCCGTATCGAGCCGACCCTGAACATGAGCCGCAACGTGCGCTTTCCCATTCTCGGCGCGCTGTATCACAAGCCCGGCTCCATCGCCCGCCATGACGCGGTGGCCTGGGGCTATGCCCATGGCGCGGCCAAGCGCGGCGTGGAGCTGCATCAGAAGACCGAAGTGACCGGTCTGGATATCCAGGACGGCAGAATCGTCGGGGTCAAAACCAACCGCGGCGACATCAAATGCGGCGTCGCCATGCAGGCGGTGGCCGGCTCCACTTCGCTGCTGGCGAAGATGGCCGGCTTCAAGCTGCCGATTCGCACCATTCCGCTACAGGCGTGCGTTTCACTGCCGATGAAGCGCTTCCTCGACACCATCATCGTGTCCGGCAGCCTGCACGTCTATATCTCGCAGAGTTCCCGCGGCGAGCTGGTGATGGGTGGCTCCACCGACCCCTACACGCTCTACAACACGCGCTCGACCCTCGATTTCAAAGAAGGGTTGATGACGCACATGCTGGAGCTTCTACCGTTCCTGTCGGGCGTGCGAATCCTCCGTCAGTGGGCGGGCATGGCCGATATGACGCCGGACTTCGCGCCGATCATGGGCGAGACCCCCATCAAGAACTACTATATCGACTCCGGCTGGGGCACGTGGGGTTTCAAGGCGACGCCGGTCAGCGGCAAGCGCATGGCCGAGACACTGGCCACCGGCAAGGTGCCGGACTTGATTCAGCCCTTCAGCTTCGAACGCTTCTACAATTTCGAGCAAGTAGGCGAAAAAGGCGCGGCTTCGGTCGGCCACTGACGGCGACCGCGCCGGGCGCGCAGCCCCGGCCAGCGGCCGCGATGATGCATGACGGGTTTCAGGACCGCGCCATCGGGCGCCTGAAAGGGAAGTGACGCAATGAAACTGATGACGTGTCCCCTCAACGGACCACGCAACATCTCCGAGTTTGTTTTTGGTGGCGAAGTAAAGCCGATGCCCGATCCGTGGACGGTCAATGATCGCGAGTGGGTCGACTATGCCATCATGGACAACAACACCGCCGGTGTGGTGCGCGAGTGGTGGTACCACGTGCCCACGGCCTACTGGTTCATTGCCGAACGCAACACCGTGACGGACGAAATCGTCCGCACCTATAAATACGACGAAGTCTTCAAGGAACGGCGCGATTTCAACCGGCCACCGGCCGCGGCCGAGAGCAAGAGCGGAGACCGGTCATGACCGCACGTGCAGAGCGCCTGGCCGCCCCGGCGGGACGGCTGATCAATCGTGACAAGCCCGTCAGCTTTACGTTCGAGGGCCGCCTGTACGACGGCTATGAGGGCGATACGGTGGCCAGCGCGTTGGCCGCCAATGGCGTTGCCATGCTGTCGCGCTCGTTCAAGTATCACCGGCCGCGCGGCATTCTCACCATGGCCGGCCAGGACGCCAACACGCTGGTGCAGCTTCCCGACGAGCCGAATGTACTGGCCGACCGCCTGCCGGTGTCGCCGGCGCTGCGGGTCGAAGGGCAGAACTACCGCGGCAGCCTGGAGAAGGATCAGCTCTCCGCCCTCAACGGCCTGTCGCGGTTTCTGCCGGCGGGATTCTATTACCGCACGTTTTTCCGCCCGAAGGGCGCGTGGGCCCTGTGGGAGCCACTGATCCGCTATATGGCCGGGCTCGGAAAGGTCAATCTGAAGGCGCCGCACCCCTATCATGACAAGCAGTATCTGTGGGCCGACGTGGCCGTCATCGGCGGCGGTCCGGCGGGCATGGCGGCGGCGCTGGAGGCGGCCGACAAGGGGGCCGAGGTCATTCTGGTGGACGAGAACGCCATCCTTGGCGGTTCGCTCGGCTATGCCCGGTTCGAAGCCAATGGGGTTGACCCGTCGGCCAGCCTGAATGACCTGGTGAGTCGGGTGAGCGGCCACGCCGGCATCACGGTCATGACCGATACCACCTGCCAGGCCTGCTTTGCCGACAACTGGCTGCCGCTGATCCGCGGCAACCGGATGTACAAGATGCGGGCGAAGAGCGTGGTGGTGGCCACCGGCTCCATGGAGCAGCCTCTGGTCTTCCGCAATAACGATCTGCCCGGCGTAATGATGGGCAGTGCCGCCCAGCGGCTGATCCACCACTATGGCGTGCGGCCGGGACAGAAGGCGGTGGTGGCCACCGCCAATGGCGACGGCTATGGCGTGGCGCTGGACCTGGCCGAGGCCGGGGTCGAGATCAAGGCGGTGGTGGACCTGCGCAAGGATCCGGACGCCGGCCAGCGCGGCGCAGCGGTCGAGCGCAACGGCATTCGTATCCTGCCGGGTCATACGGTGTGGGAAGGGCAGGCGGCAAAAGGCAATCGCGGCCTGACCGGCGCGGCCATTGCCCGCGTCACCGGCGAGGGTCAGTGCGATCCGACCGGCGAGACCCTCGATTGCGACATGCTGTGCATGAGCGTCGGCTATACGCCGACCGCCCATATGCTCTATCACGCCGGCGCCAAGCTGTCCTATGACGACGAAACCGCAATGATGGCGGTGCGTGAACTGCCGGAGCACCTGTTTGTCGCCGGCTCCGTCAACAACGCCTTCGATCTTTCGGCGGTGGTCGCCGAAGGTCGCCACGCGGGCTGGTCGGCGGCGAAAGACGCCGGCCTCAGCGTGGATAATGAACCGGCCGTCCCCAACACCCGCGGCAGCCTCGGCCAGACCCATCCATGGCCGATCTTCAGCCATCCCAAGGGCAAGGACTTCGTTGATTTTGATGAAGACCTGCAAGTCAAGGATCTGAAGAACGGTATCGCTGACGGCTATTCCCATGTGGAACTGCTGAAGCGCTTCACCACCTCCGGCATGGGACCGTCACAGGGCCGTCACTCGGCCATCAACACCATGCGGATGGCGGCACGGGCCACCGGTGAAGCCATGGCCGATGTGGGGACCACCACGTCGCGTCCGCCCTATAGCGCGGAGACCTTCGGCCAACTTGCCGGGCGCAGCTTTGACCCGATCCGTCTGACCGGCATTCACAATCGCCATGTGGAACTGGGCGCCCAGATGATGGTCGCCGGCGACTGGTACCGGCCCTGGTACTACGGCCCTCCCGGCAAGGCGCGGGAGTGTGCCGAAGCCGAGTCCATGAATGTGCACAACAATGTGGGCGTGATTGATGTGTCTACCCTGGGCGGCCTGGAAGTGCAGGGGCCGGACGCGGCGGAGATGCTCAACCGCATGTATACCTTCACCTATCTCAAGCAGCCGCTGAACCGGGCGCGCTATGTGCTGATGACCGATCAGGCCGGTGTCATTACCGACGACGGCGTGGCCATGCGCATTCACGACGAGCATTTCTATGTGACGGCGACCACATCGGGCGTCGGCGCGGTCTATCAGAACATGCTGTTCTGGAACGCCCAGTGGCGGCTCCGGGTCAATGTGACCAACGTCACCACCAGCTATGCGGGAATCAATATCGCCGGACCCAAGGCGCGCAAGGTCATGGAGATTCTGTGCCCCGACGAGGACCTGTCCATCGAGGGCTGGCCCTATATGGACGCCCGCGTCTGCAAGGTGGCGGGCATCGAGTCGCGCGTCATGCGTATCGGCTTCGTCGGCGAACCGGGCTGGGAAATCCACTGCCCGGCCGAGATGGGCGAGACCATGTGGGATGCCCTGATGGAAACCGGCGAACCGTTCGGCATCAAGCCGTTCGGGGTCGAGGCCCAGCGCCTGCTGCGTCTGCAGAAGGGCCACATCATCATCAGCCAGGACACCGATGGCCTGACCCACCCCTATGAGGCCGGCATGGGCTGGGCGGTTTCCAAGCGCAAGCCCATGTTCATTGGCGGGCGGTCGCTGGAAATTCTGGAGAAGAAGCCACTGACCCGCCAACTGGTCGGCTTTGTCCTGACCAGCAAGCACGCGCCGGTTCCGGAAGAGTGCCATCTGGTAATTCACAACGGCCAGATTACCGGGCGCGTCACCTCATGCTACTACGCGCCGATCCTGGATCAGGTCATTGGCCTGGCCTATGTGGCGCCGGAGCAGGCGGCCGACGGCACGATCATCCAGATCCGCGTCGGCCACTCCATGGTTGATGCGCAAGTGCGCAAGCCGCAATTCTACGACCCCGAGAACAAGCGTCAGGAGCTGTGAGCCATGAGTCTTGACCCGCAGTCCCTGCCGCGCCGCAGCCCCATCTACCGGCACCTTCAATCGCTTGGCGCCAATTTTGAAGCCATCGACGATCAGGCCTGCGCCATGGATTATGGCGATCCCGACGGAGAGGCGATCCAGGCCCGCAACATGGCGATTGCCGACGCCTGCGCGCTGCCTCGCTGGGGCCTGAAGGGCTGGAACACCATGGCCTGGCTGCGCGACCACGGCTGCAGCGTGGGCGAGGAAACCAATGTGGCGTTCCGTCAGAGCGACGGGTCGCTGATCGCGGCGCTGGCCTGGGGTGAAGCGCTGATTCTGGGAACCCTGGGCGGCGCGGGCATCAGTCAGCGCCTGATCGGCGAATACACGCTGGTTGACGGCATCGGCACTTATCCGATCCCGCGGCCGTCCACCAACTTCTGGTTTGTGGTATCGGGCCAGCACGCGCCGACAATGTGGTCGAAATTGTGCGCCATTGATCTCCGGCCCAAGCACTTTCCCGATCTGGCCATCGCCCAGACCTCTGTGGCGCGCCAGAACTCCATCATCATCCGCGCCGACATCGGCGAAACCCCGGCCTATCACGTGCTGAGCGACTGGTCGGCGGCCGGCTATATGTGGCGCTCGATCCTGGACGCCATGGAGGAGTTCGGCGGGCGGCACGTAGGGCTGACGGCCCTGCGACGACTGCAGGGACACTGAAGAACAGACACTGAAATGCGGGCTGGCCGGATCGCCCCGCGGCAATCCGGCAGGTGTCCGATACTGGCCGGCGGGAGGCAGGCCGATGACTGCACCCGGCACTACTGGCGAAGCCAGGCCAGTGGTGCTAGACAGGGGCCGCTTTGGCCCGGCGGCAATTCCGGCTGGAAAGCCGGGGCCAAAACCACTAAAGCCATCTGCCAGTCCTTTCTGCTCTTGAACCACGGAACCGACACATGACGCGCTCTACGAGACCGTCGCGGCCGGCCCTTGCGGCCCGCGCTTCGAAGCCATCCCGCCGCAAGGCGGCGACGCGGAAGAAGGTCGCCGCCAAACCGGCGACAGCGAAGAAAGTGACGGCCAAGAAGGCAGTGGCTAAGAAGGCAGTGGCTAAGAAGGCGGCAACAAAGAAAACCGCCGCCAAGGGCCGCATGACGCGGATGGCTGCCGGCGGCGCGGTCAAGTCGGACATCGCGATTGCCCGCGCGGCCAAGTGGAAGTCCGTCTTCGAGATTGCCGACAAGCTTGGCATACCGCCGGCGCATCTGGAACCCTACGGCCACAACAAGGCCAAGGTTTCGTTGGATGCCTATGAGAGCCGCAAGCGACAGAAGGACGGCAAGCTCATCCTGGTGACGGCCATTACCCCGACCCCGGCCGGCGAAGGCAAGACCACCACCACCGTGGGGCTGGGCGACGCGCTCAACCACATCGGCAAGAAGGCCATGATCTGCCTGCGCGAACCGAGCCTCGGCCCGTGCTTTGGCATGAAGGGGGGCGCCGCCGGTGGCGGCTATGCCCAGGTCATCCCCATGGAGGACATCAACCTTCACTTTACCGGTGATTTCCACGCCATCGGCGCGGCGCACAATTTGCTGTCGGCCATGCTGGATAACCACATCTACTGGGGCAATCAGCTCGATATCGACGTGCGCCGGGTGTCGTGGAAGCGCGTGGTGGATATGAACGACCGCGCCCTGCGTCAGATCACCAACAGCCTGGGCGGCGTCGCCAACGGCTTCCCCCGCACGGACGGCTTTGACATCACGGTCGCCTCTGAGGTCATGGCCATCCTGTGCCTGGCCCAGGACCTGGAAGACCTGCAGCAACGACTGGGCAACATCGTTGTCGCTCAGAATCGCAATCGCGAACCGGTGTTCGCCCGCGAGCTGAACGCCGACGGCGCCATGACCGTCCTGCTCAAGGATGCGATGAAGCCCAATCTGGTGCAGACGCTGGAAAACAATCCGGCCTTTGTTCATGGCGGCCCCTTCGCCAATATTGCCCACGGTTGTAATTCCGTTGCGGCAACCCGCCTGGCCCTCAAGCTGGCCGATTATGTGGTGACGGAAGCGGGCTTTGGCGCCGATCTGGGGGCGGAGAAGTTCTTTGACATCAAGTGCCGCAAGGCCGGGCTGAAGCCCGCCGTCGCCGTGGTTGTGGCCACGGTGCGGGCGCTGAAGATGCATGGCGGCGTTGCCCGGGCCGATCTGGCCAAGGAAGACGTCAAGGCCGTGCGCGAAGGCGGCGCCAATCTTGCCCGTCACATCGAGAATGTGAAGAGCTTTGGTGTGCCGGTGGTCGTCGCCATCAATCAGTTCAGCGGCGACAGCGATGCGGAGCTGGAACAGGTGCGCCAGACCTGCAGCGAGCTGGGGGCAGAGGCCTTCCTGTGCTCGCATTGGGCCGATGGCGGCCGCGGCGCCACCGATCTTGCGCGCGAAGTGGTCAAGATCGCCGATTCCGGCGCGTCCCGCTTTCGTCCCCTGTATCCCGACGACATGCCCCTGTGGGAAAAGGTCCGGACCGTGGCCCAGCGCATTTACGGCGCCCAGGGGATCATCGCCGATCAGCCAGTGCGCAACCGCTTCAAGGAGCTGGAAGACCTGGGCTATGGGCGATACCCGGTGTGCATCGCCAAGACCCAGTACTCTTTTTCCACCGACCCGAATCTGAAAGGAGCGCCGAGCAACCACGTGGTGCCGGTGCGCGAGGTTCGCCTCGCCGGTGGCGCTGAGTTCCTGGTGGTGGTCTGTGGCGACATCATGACCATGCCGGGCCTGCCTCGCGTACCATCGGCCAATTCCATCAAGCTGGATGATGAAGGGCAGATCGCCGGCTTGTTCTAGGGAGTTCGCGCCAGGCGGGAGTGGTGGGATCAACGCCTTGACTCAGGGCCGGCCAGAGGCGATCTGACGTGGTGATGAGCAAAGCCATGGTGTTTCCCATCAAGCCCGCACCTCGTTCGGCTTCGAGTGACCATAGAGCGGGCGGCGCATCGCGCATCATTGTCCGCGACCTGCGTCTGGACTGCCCGATCGGGGTCAAGCGGGAAGAGAAGGGACGCCTCCAGCCGGTTATCTTCAACCTCGATATTGAGGTGGACAGCCCGGCGGGGCCGGCTGGCGATGTGCTTGGTCAGGTTCTGGACTATGACATTGTAGTAGACGCTGTCCGCGCAATCACCGGTGAGGGGCATACAGAACTGGTCGAAACGCTGGCCGAACGAATCGCCGCTTTTTGCCTGTCCCAGGACAGGGTTCTGCGGGTCACGGTTCAGGTGGAGAAACCAGACGCCATAGCGGAGGCGGCCAGCGTCGGAGTCGCCATCACACGGCTGCGTCAACACTAGATCAACCTGGAGTCCGCCAGGCGTCCAGCCTTCGCCCGGGCGGATCAACCTGAAGCCAGCCGGCTTCACGCACTACAGGCAAGGGGAACGGTCCGGATGGCCGAAGACGAGAAGCAGAAGATACGCAAGCATCGCCATCCCGGATCCGGACGGCGGCATACGCGCCCGGTGCCGCGCGGCCGCCAGGTTGACCCGCGCGCGCAGGACGAAGTGCGCGGCCTGCTCGGCGATGGGCCACGCCGCCGCGATCTGTTGATTGAGTATCTCCACCGTCTGCAGGACCATTACCACTGTCTGCCGGCGTCACGGCTGGCGGCGCTGGCCCATGAAATGCGGCTATCGCTGACCGAAGTGTATGAGGTGGCCACCTTTTATGCGCACTTCGACGTGGTGGACGAACAAGATGAGCCGCTGCCGGAAATTACGGTCAGGGTGTGCGACAGCCTGACCTGCTCGCTCTATGGCGGCGATGACCTTCTGGCCAACCTGCAGAAGGCGCACGGCGCGAACGTCCGTATCGTGCGGGCGCCCTGCATGGGGCACTGTGATACGGCCCCGGTGGCGGAGGTGGGGCACAATTTCGCCGACCATGCCACGGTCGACGCAGTCAATGACCTGATCCGCCGCAAGGACACCCATGCCCATGTGCCCGACTATGTAGGCTTTGACGCCTACCGGGCCGATGGCGGCTATGGCCTGGTGGAGGCGCTGGACCGCAAGGAAACCAGCATCGCTGACATCCAGGACGCTCTCGGCAAAGCCAGCCTGCGCGGCCTTGGTGGTGCCGGATTCCCGACGGCCCGCAAGTGGCAGTTCGTCCAGGCCGAGCCCGGTCCACGCTATTTCTGCGTCAATGCGGATGAAGGCGAGGTGGGCACCTTCAAGGATCGGCACTATCTGGAGAGCGATCCGCACCGCTTCCTGGAAGGTGTGTTGATCGCCGGCCGCGCGGTCGAGGCCAAGGCCGTCTACATCTATTTGCGCGACGAGTATCCGGCCGCCCGCGAAATCCTTCTGCGTGAGATGGCGGCGGTGAAGGCGGCCGGCCTGCACGGCGGCATGGAGATGCACCTCAGACGCGGCGCGGGCGCCTATATCTGCGGCGAAGAGTCGGCGATGATCGAAAGCATCGAGGGCAAGCGCGGATTGCCGCGCCACAAGCCGCCATTCGTCGCCCAGGTCGGGCTTTTCGGCCGACCGACCCTGGTGCAGAACGTGGAAACCGTTTTCTGGATCCGCGACATTGTGGAGAAAGGCGCGGCGTGGTTCACCGGCCAGGGCCGCCATGACCGCACGGGCCTGCGCAGCTTTTCCGTCTCCGGCCGGGTAGCCCGGCCCGGCGTCAAGCTGGCCCCGGCCGGCATTACCATGCAGGAGCTTCTGGACGAGTATTGCGGCGGCATGGCCGAGGGTCACAGCTTCAAGGGCTATCTGCCGGGCGGCGCCTCTGGCGGTATCCTGCCGGCCAGCATGGCGAATATTCCGCTTGATTTCGGCATGTTGGAGAAGCACGGCTGCTTCGTCGGCAGCCATGCGGTTGTGGTCCTGTCCCACAAGGACGATATCAAGGCGGTGGCGCTCAACCTCATGAAGTTCTTTGAGGACGAAAGCTGTGGTCAGTGTACGCCGTGCCGCGTCGGCACGGAGAAGATGGTGAAGCTGATGAGCCAGCCGAAATGGGACCAACCGTTGATGGACGAACTGGCGAGAACCATGACCGACGCGTCAATCTGTGGCCTGGGTCAGGCGGCAGCCAATCCGCTCAATGCGGTTCTCAAGTATTTTCGTGAGGACGTGACATCATGACCGACACGGTGCTCGACAGGCCGGACAACGCAGCCGACACCCGGCCGCCGGTTGCCTTTGAGCTGGACGGCAAGGCGGTCGAAGCCCGGCCAGGCGAAACCATCTGGCAAGTGGCCAAGCGCCTCGGCACCGATATCCCGCACCTGTGCTACAGCCCGGACCCAGGCTATCGGGCTGACGGCAACTGCCGTGCCTGCATGGTGGAGATCGAAGGCGAGCGCGTGCTGGCCGCCTCATGCAACCGGCAACCGACCGAAGGCATGAAAGTCCACAGCCAGAACGAACGCTCGCATAGCGCCCGGCGCATGGTGATGGAGCTGCTGCTGGCCGACCAGCCGGCGCGCGCAACCGCCCACGACCCGGAGTCCAAGTTCTGGACCTGGGCCGATCGTCTGGACATCAGCGACAGCCGCCTGCCGGCCCGCGACCACGCCATCATCCCCCACGCCGACCCCAGCCACCCGGCCATGCGGGTCAATCTGGACGCCTGCATTCACTGCAACCTGTGTGTGCGGGCCTGCCGCGAAGTGCAGGTCAATGACGTCATCGGCATGGCCGGCCGCGGCCACCATGAGAAGATCGTCTTTGATTTCGATGACCCCATGGGCGACAGCACCTGCGTCGGCTGTGGCGAGTGCGTTCAGGCGTGTCCCACCGGCGCCCTGATGCCGGCCAGCCTGCTGGACGCGCATGAGGTTCTGGCGCACCGCGCCGACCGCACGGTTGAGTCGCTTTGCCCCTATTGCGGCGTGGGATGTCAGCTCACCTATCACATCAAGGACAATAAGCTGCTGCATGTGACCGGCCGCGACGGTCCGGCCAATCACCAGCGTTTGTGCGTCAAGGGCCGCTTCGGCTTTGACTATGTGCACAGCCCGCAGCGGCTGACCAAGCCGCTGATCCGCCGTGACGATGCGCCGAAGGGCTGGGACGTGGAAATTGATCCGGCCAATCCGCTGACCCATTTCCGCGAAGCAAGCTGGGAAGAGGCGCTGGAGCGCGCCGCCGGCGGACTGGTGTCTATCCGCGATAGTGACGGGGGCAACGCGTTGGCGGGGTTCGGCTCGGCCAAGGGGTCGAACGAAGAAGCCTATCTGTTTCAGAAGCTGGTGCGGGTGGGTTTCCAGACCAACAATGTGGATCACTGCACAAGGCTTTGTCATGCCTCGTCGGTCGCGGCCCTGATGGAGGGTATCGGTTCCGGTGCGGTAACGGCGCCGGTGCGCGAATGCCGCAATTCCGATGTCATGCTGGTCATCGGCGCCAATCCGACGGTCAATCATCCGGTCGCTGCAACCTTCATGAAAAACGCCCGCAAACGGGGCGCCAAGCTCATTGTGGCCGACCCGCGTGGCCAGGCCCTGTCCCGTCATGCGTCAACCATGATGCAGTTCAAGGCCGGCAGCGACGTGGCGTTGCTCAACTCCATGCTCAACGTCATCGTCGCCGAAAATCTGGTGGACAGCGACTATATCGAGCGTTTCACCGAAGGCTATGCGGAGCTGAAAGCCAACGTCCGCGATTTCACGCCGGAAGAGATGGCGCCGATCACCGGGATCGCCCCTGAGGTCGTGCGCGAGGTCGCCCGCACCATCGCCACGGCCAAGGGCTGCATGATCTTCTGGGGCATGGGCATCAGCCAGCATATCCATGGGACCGACAATGCCCGTTGCCTGATCGCGCTGGCCATGGCCACCGGCAATGTCGGCAAGCCCGGCAGCGGGCTGCACCCCTTGCGCGGCCAGAACAATGTGCAGGGTGCGTCAGACGCCGGTCTTATTCCCATGTTCCTGCCGGACTACAAGAAAGTCGGCGATAACGCCCTGCGCAGCCGCTTTGAGGAGGTGTGGGGCGCTACGGTTGATGACAAGCCCGGTCTGACCGTGGTCGAGATCGTTCATGAGATTCTGGCAGGCAAGATCCGCGGCATGTACATCATGGGCGAGAATCCGGCCATGTCGGACCCGGATACGACCCACGCCCGCAAGGCCCTGGCCAAGCTCGACCACCTTGTGGTTCAGGATATCTTCCTGACGGAGACCGCCTGGCACGCCGATGTGGTGCTTCCCGCATCCGCCTTTCCGGAAAAGGACGGCACCTTCACCAATACCGACCGACAGGTGCAGCTTGGCCGCAAGGCCCTGCCGCTGCCGGGCGAGGCGCGCGAAGACTGGGCAGTCATTCAGGACATCGCACAGCGCATGGGCCTGGACTGGAATTATGCCCATCCGTCGGACGTGTTCGGCGAAATGGGTCGGGTCATGCCCTCCCTCGCCGGTATTAGCTGGCGTCGGCTGGAACGGGAGAGCAGCGTCACCTATCCCTGTGCCGGCGATGACCAGCCGGGACAGGAGGTCCTCTTTGGCGCGGGCTATCCGACCGCCAGCGGCCGCGGCAAGTTTGTGCCGGCGGCCATTATCCCGCCGGACGAGCGGCCGGACAGCGACTATCCGATGATTCTGACCACCGGCCGGCAGCTTGAGCACTGGCATACGGGCGCCATGACCCGGCGGGCCAGCGTGCTGGACGCCCTGGAGCCGGAAGCGGTGGCCTATCTCAATCCGCGTGACGTATGGCGCATGAACCTGCAGGGCGGCGACTCGGTGACAGTGGAAAGCCGCCGTGGCGCCGTCGAAATCAAGGTGCGGGTGGATGGCGACGTGCCAGAGGGCATGGTTTTCATACCGTTCTGCTACGCCGAGGCGGCGGCCAATATGCTGACCAACCCCAAGCTGGACCCCTTCGGCAAGATTCCGGAGTTCAAGTTCTGCGCCGTGCGGGTGGCCCCGGCGGCCATGGCGGCAGCGGCCGAATAGGCCGCCAAAGACGAAAGCTCCCCTCGACGACCGGGCAGACAGGCTGATAGCGTCTGCTCCAGGCGGGCTTCGGCGCCATCTCCGGTCGTCGGCACAACCGCTCCACGGAGGAGGGGAGACATGAGCGACTACAAGACACTCAAGAAGCGCCTCGACCAGGGTGACGTCATCATCCACGACGGCGCGGTCGGTACGCACCTTCAGCATCTCGGCGTTCCCATCGCCATGACATCGTGGGCAGGCGCTGCGCTGCACACCCACCCTGATACGGTTCTGCACATGCACGAACAGTATGTGAAGGCGGGCGTAGATATCCTGACCACCAACACCTATTCGGCCGCGCGCCATTGCTTTGAGCCCATGGGCCTTGGCGACAGCACACGGGAACTGAACATGCGCGCCGTTCATCTGGCGCAGACCGCACGCGACAAGCACGGCAAGGCACGACCGATCTATATCGGCGGCGCAGTCTCCAACTACGGTATCGTCGCCGGCTCCGAACGGAACGAGAGAACCGAAGGTCCGGGCCGCAGCCCTCGCGATATCTGGCCAAGCTACACGGCGGAGCAGGCACAGGAAAACCTGCACAACCAGGCGCGCTATCTGGCGGAAGCCGGGGTGGACTTTCTTCTGGCTGAATCGACCGGCTCGATCCTCAACCGCAAATGGGTGACGGAAGCCTGTCTCGCCACCGGCCTGCCGGTGTG
This sequence comes from Alphaproteobacteria bacterium, assembly GCA_040218575.1. NCBI lineage: Bacteria > Pseudomonadati > Pseudomonadota > Alphaproteobacteria > Alphaproteobacteria bacterium. Next base: position 181,176 of record JAVJRE010000007.1, read on the forward strand.
GGTCGGCTACAAGACGCGGCTCGACGGCAAGACCGTGAAAAGCGGCTACCTGGAGAACGCCAATTTCAGCAAGGCGCTCGACGAAATCATTCCGCTGGGCGGCGACGTCATCAACGTTTTCCACTCTCCGGTCGAGGCGACGACCGCGTCGATCCCCATTGTCAAAAAGAAATGGAAAGGGGCGATCGGCGTCTATCCGGACGCCAGCCGCCATGACTATGTATCGCCGCGGGAAGATTCCAGCTTCCGCAACCCGACCTCGGTCAAGCAGTTCGTCAAGCAGGCTCAGGACTGGGTCAAGTCGGGCGTACAGATCGTCGGCACCTGCTGTGGCTTCGGGCCGGAGTATATTGAGCCTCTGCGCAAGGCTCTGCCGGCGCGCATTCCCGGTCGCAAATAGCGGCCATGCGATGAGCCTGGCCGGGCAGTCCAGCGGGCCACACGCGTTTCGGCGCGTGGCGCGGCGGGTTGTCGGCCAGGCCACATCGGACGGGGCAGGGGTGCGCCTGAGCCGGGTGATCGGCGCAGCGACGCTTGAGTCTCTGGACCCGTTTCTCCTGCTGGATGAATTCGGCTCCGACCGACCGGACGACTATATCGCCGGCTTTCCGGATCACCCGCACCGCGGGATGGAGACGGTCACCTATATGCTGGCCGGGCGCATGCGCCATGCGGACAATGCCGGGCACTCAGGGGTAATCGGTCCTGGCGACGTCCAGTGGATGAGCGCCGCGCGGGGCATTGTTCATTCGGAAATGCCGGAACAGAGCGAAGGCCTCATGCGCGGCTTTCAGTTGTGGGTCAATCTGCCGGCCGCCCACAAGATGGGGCCGCCGCGCTACCAGGAATACGCCGCTGCGGCGCTGCCGCACCTTGCCCTGCCGGCGGGCGGGCGTGTCACGGCGATTGCCGGCACCGCCACTTCAGCCGATGGACGTACAATCAGCGGGCCGGTGGGCGAAATCGCCGTCCGACCGCTCTATCTCGATATTTCACTGGCTGGCGGCGACATCTTCCACCAGCCCGTCGAGGCAGGCCATGCGGCCTTCGCCTATGTCTTCGAGGGAGCCGTGACGTTCGCCGATGACGAGCCGGTCGTGGAGGCCGGCACCCTGGCGGTGCTGGATGGCCATGGCGGTGTGCAGATGTCGTCCGCCAACGGCGGTCGCTGTCTGCTGATCGCCGGTCGCCCTTTAGGGGAACCGGTCGCCCGTTACGGCCCCTTCGTCATGAATACGGCCGATGAAATCCGCCAGGCCTTTGCCGACTATCAGGCCGGCCGTTTTTAGGGACGGCGACGCTTAAACGTCTCCTGGCACGGGCACACCCGCCTGACGGCAGGCGGCGATCACCGTATTACGCAGCAGGCAGGCGATGGTCATGGGGCCGACACCGCCCGGCACCGGCGTAATGGCGCCGGCCCGGCCCATGGCCTCAGCAAAGGCCACATCGCCAACAATGCGGCTTTTGCCGCCGTCGCCGGCGACCCGGTTGATGCCAACGTCGATCACCGTGGCGCCATCCTTGAGCCAGTCTCCCTTGACCATTTCCGGCCGGCCGACGGCGGCAATGACAATGTCGGCGGCACGGCAGACGGCCGGCAGATCACGTGTGCGGGAATGGGCAACGGTCACCGTGCAGTTCTCCGCCAGCAGCAGTTGCGCCACCGGCTTGCCAACGATGTTGGAGCGCCCAACCACCAGAGCATTGGCGCCGGAGAGGTCCCCCAACAGGTCCTTCAGCAGCAGGATGCAACCCTGCGGCGTACACGGCACCAGACTGTCCTGACCGGTGGACAGGCGGCCCACATTGATGACGTGAAAGCCGTCCACATCCTTGGCCGGGTCGATCTCGGTGATGATGGCGTCCTCGTCCACCTGGTCGGGCAGGGGAAGCTGCACCAGAATGCCGTGCACCGCCGGGTCGGCGTTGAGCTCCTTCACCTTGGCCAGAACCTGGTCGTGGCTGGCCGTCGCCGGCATCCGGTGTTCCCACGAGTTCATGCCGGCTTCCACGGTCTGCTTGCCCTTGTTGCGGACATAGATCTGGCTGGCCGGGTCTTCACCGACCAGCACCACGGCCAGGCCGGGGGTCAGCCGGTGGTCAGCCTTGAGACGGCTGACCGCCGTACCCAGGCGGCCACGAAGGGCCGCGGCAAAGGCTTTGCCGTCGATCAGTTTGGTATCGGCCATCGGTCAGGCTCCCACTGCAGAGGTGAGGTGAGGGGCGTCGGCGCGGCGTGCGGGCAGCCCGGAAATGAGCCAGACCACCACTAGACCAAATTGGACCACAACGCCAGCCAGGGCGGGTGCGACCGAGCGTCCGGCGGGCCGCCCGGGCGGCCGCTGCGGCACGGCTCAGACGTGCAGCAGATCCTGTTCGGCCGCCGCCAGATGGTCCTTCAGCAGGCGCTCTATGGCGGCCTGGTTGCGGGTACGGATTGCGTCATAGATGGCGCGATGCTGACGGTTGTAATCGGCAATCCGCTGGCTGGTCAGAACCTTGTCCTTGACGACCCGCCACTGGCGGTGGCCGCGGACGTGGTTGATCTGGCGATAGAGCAACACCATCAGCGGGTTATGGCTGGCCTCGGCGATGCGCAGATGAAACCGCTGGTCCCAGAAGGTGAAGACTTCGCGGTCGGCACCGGCCCGGTCAAGCTGGCCCAGGGCCTCGCCGATAGCGGCGATGTCGCGCTGGGTGGCGTTGCGGATGGCCAGCATCAAAATGGCAGGTTCCAGCGCATTTCTTGCCTGAATCAACTCGATCGGGCTGACATTCTCCGCAATGTCCTCGTCCGCGATCCGCGGCCCGGTCAGGACGAAAGTGCCACTGCCGACACGCCGCTCGATGATGCCGTCCTGCTCCAGAAGGTCGAGTGCCTTGCGTACGGTGCCGCGTGATCCGTGCAGATCCTGGGCGAGCTGACGCTCTGCCGGAAGCCGATCCCCGGGGCTGTAGACACCATCAGCGACAGCTTGCCGCAGCGTACTGGCGAGACGCGCCGCGACGCCGCGCGGCCGCGCCTCAGAAGGGCCGGTGCGGCCGGTCGCCAGACGGCCGCTGGCGCCCTCCGCCCCGACTCCGCTGGTGTTTGCAACGGGCGTCCGGCCGGCGCCGGCCGGCGCTTCATCCGTATGATTTTTCATGGCGCCTCTCATATGAACCAATTAGGCACCACATTTGTACCAATTCTAACCAAAGCTTGTATACAGCAGAATTACGAAGTGCTAATCATTGATCAACGGAGAGCTTCGTCAGGCGGTCGCCAAAGCATCTCGCGGCCGGTCGGCCTACGCGCCGCTGGCCACAGGATCCCGCCTCTGTTGACGAGTGCCCCGAGCGAGGAGACAGCAATCCATGGCCCTTCCCAGCCACGTCAAATATCTGATCATCGGCGCCGGTGTGCACGGTCTTTCGACCGGCTGGCATCTGGCTGAGGAGCTGAAGGCTTCCGGCAAGGGCAGTGGCAAGGATGTGCTGATTATCGATAAGTCGGGCATCGCTGCCGGCGCCTCGGGAATTGCCTGTGGCGTCTGCCGCAACAACTACTACCAGCCGGCCATGCGTGAGCTGATGGCGCACAGTGCATCCGTGTGGGAAGCCGATCCGGAAGCCTACAGCTTCAACAAGGTCGGCTACATGCAGATCAGCCCGGAAGTGATGCATGAGGACGTAGCGTCCATCTATGAGCAGCAGAAGGCGATCGGCTACGAGTCGGTGTTCATCGAAGGCGAGAAGGACTGCGCCAAATACATGAAGGGCATGTTCGATGACTGGCGCGCCCAGGGCATCACATCGGTCCTGCATGAGAAGCGCGGCGGCTATGCCAATAACAAGGCGGCCATGCGCGGCATCGCCAACAAAGCCGAGGCGCTGGGTGTGCGCATCATGGGCGGCATCAAGGTGACCGGTTTTGAGACCCAGAGCGGCGGCAAGGCGGTCAAGGCCGTGGTCACCGACCAGGGGCGCATTGAATGCGATCATGTTGTGGTTGGCGTCGGCCCCTGGGTCAAGCAGATATGGGACATGCTGGACCTGCCGGAGACCGTGGACATCAAGGGTCCGCAGGGGCAGATGATGAAGGACGTTCAGATGTGGACGTTCTGGAGCCTGCAGGAAGGCACTTTGGGCGTTGATCCCAACTTCCTGAAAACCAACGAAGGCAAGATGCCGCCGGTGATCCATGTGGATACGGACGTGCCGCTGCATTCGGATGTGGATGGCTCGCTGATTACCGACAAGCTGTGGGGAATCTACTACAAGCCCGACTTCAACTTCGGCGGCGTCCAGGGTGGCGCCATGCCGTTCCGGGTTGAGACGCCGCCCGATCAGGTGGCGGTCGACCCCTATGGCCCGGAATCACCGGACTTTATCGTCGGCGACGATTTCTCTCACATGTGGACCAGCGCGCTGGCCTTCTGCCAGAGCCGCTTCGAGGGCAAGATCGGCGTCTACAAGAAGGAGCCGTCCGGCGGCATCGGCTGCTTCACACCCGACAGCTTCCCGGTCTTCGACAACTTCAACGAGAACGTTTACTTCATCGCTGACTCCAACCACGGTTTCAAGATGATCGGTGTCGGCCAGCTGGTGGCGCAGGAACTGGTGCGCGGCAAGAAGTCCGAGCTGCTCAAGCCATTCCGCTATTCCCGCTACGGCGAAGGCAAGCTGCATCCGACGTCACACAGCCCGTTCCCCTGGAGCTAGGGGCAGGAAAGACCCGAGGGCGGCGCAGCCAGAGCGGCGGCGCGGCCCTCGGCAATAGCAAGCGGTGCGACGCATTCCGTCAGTGCGGGATCAGAACGCAGCACCAGAACGAGGCATGGCCGGATCAGCCGGCCTTGTCATAAGGGAATTCACAGTGCAATCGGGCGCCGCACAGGCATTTCAGATGCCAGCGGCAATGACGGACCCAGCAGGGAGGGGACCTGAGACATGACCGACTTGGAAAACTATGTGAAGCGTGACGGACGGGCCGAGCTTGTCCGCCAGGTGCGACACAAGATCAATGAGCTTGGCGTCAGCTACATCTACTACCAGTTCGTGTCGGTGACCGGCCGCATCGTCGGCAAGGGCATTCCGGCCGACCACTGGGAGCAGATCGCCGAACGTGGTTTCCAGCTGGTTTACGGCTCCACGGCCAACCTGTTCATGGACCGGCACGGCGACTATATCGGCTATGGCCCGGAAGCCTCGGAGCTGGTGGGCATTCCCGATCCCGATACCTTCGTCCAGTTGCCCTGGGACAAGCGCGTGGCGCGGGTGTTCTGCACCCTGTTCCGCAACCGCGAGGAAGACACCGAGCCCGGCGGCTTCCTGACCGCCGACTGCCGCGGCAACCTGCGCCGCATTCATGAGCAATTCCAGGCCGACCATGACGGGTTGCATCTGCGACACGGCACCGAGCCTGAAATGATGTGGCTGAAGAAGGGCGCCGACGGTAAGCCGGATGGCGGCTATTCCAACCCTTACTGCTATCACATCGACCAGTTTGAAAGCCTGCGGCCGGTGTTCATGCGGGTGATCGAGTATTCCGAGGCCATGGGCCTGGACATGATTCAGGGCGACCACGAGGACGCGCCGGGTCAGCTCGAGCTGAACTTCATGTATGACGACTGTATGCGGACGGCCGACCGGCTGACCACCTATCGCCAGATCTGCGCCCAGGTGGCCCGTGAATTCGACATCATCGCCTGCTTCATGACCAAGCCCTTCATGGGCGTTTCCGCCTCCGGCTGTCACCACAACGTGTCACTGTGGCGCGGCGGCGAAGACACCATCAACGAACTGCACCAGAACCCCATGGCGGGTATGAAGGACGTGTTCACCTACCGCAAGGGTGGCGAAAACACGTTCATGCCGCTGCCCGGCCAGAAGAAGCCGGGCCCGATCGGCCTCAACGGAATCGCCGGCATCGTCAATCACCTGAGCGCGCTCACCGCCATCGGCTGTTCGACGGTGAACTCCTATCGCCGGCTGTGGGATACGGGTTTCTGGGCGCCGGTCTTCGCCGACTGGGGCTACCAGAACCGCACCACCGGCCTGCGGGTTTCCGCCCCCGGCCGCTTCGAGTACCGCGCCGTCGACTCCATGGTGAACCCCTACCTCATGGCGGGGGCCATCCTGAAGGCCTTCGATGACGGTATCCGGCGCAATCTGGACCCGGGCGAGGCGGAGCAGCGCAATATCTATCAGGCCATGGAAGAAGGTAAGCAGGTCAAGCGCCTGCCCATGAACCTGCATGACGCGCTGGAGGCTCTGGCCAAGGACAACGTCATCAAGTCAGCCATGCCCGGTGACATGTACCGCGTCTTCAACCACTACAAGCGGGACGAGTGGGAGAAGTTCATGGCCACCGTCACCGACTGGGATATGGACATGTATCTGGACTGCCTGCCCTGAGGCTGCGGCCTTCGGCAGACACTCCATCAGTTGATCGGACCCGTCCGGCGTATGCCCGCCGGATGGGTCTCAGCAAAGTTGGCGAGGCATCGTAAGGAGTGGAATTGCATGTGCGGAATCGCCGGTATCATTCACCGTGGCGGCAAGACGTCCGACATCGGTGGCGAAATGACCAAGATGCTCCAGGCCCTGAAGCATCGCGGGCCTGATTCGACGGGTGTTGCTCTCTATGGCAAGCCGTCGGGCAACCGCATGGTCATGCGGATCAAAGTCGCGGAAGCGGCCGACCTCAAGTCAGGCTTCAAGATCCACGATGATGTCGTGGATCGCTGGGCCAAGGTTGATGCGCGTCTCAACGAGCTCAAGGCGGAGATTATTTCGTCCGACCAGCCGACCGAGTACGCCAAGCGCTATGAGCTGAACTATGGCGGCGACCTGAGCAACCTGGCCAAGTATATTGAGGACATTGATCAGGTGGAGATCCTCTCCCTCGGCCGCGGCCTGGAGTTGATCAAGGACCTGGGCGACGCCACCACCGTGTCGCAGCAGTATGGCCTCAAGGGCTTCCAGGGCACCCACGCCATCGGACATACCCGGATGGCGACCGAGTCGGACGTGGACATCCGCTCCGCCCACCCGTATTGGGCCTTTCCGTTCCGTGACGTGTCGGTGGTCCATAATGGCCAGCTGACCAATTACTGGGGCGGCCGTCGGGGACTGGAGCGCAAAGGCCACAAGTTCCACTCCAACTGCGACTCTGAGCTGATTGCCGTTTACCTGGCTGATCGCATGGAGGAGGGCGAAGACCTGGAAGACGCCATGCATCGCTCAATCAGCGAACTGGATGGCGTGTTCACCTATCTGGTCGCCACGGAAAACATGCTTGGCATGGCCAAGGACACCATGGCCGCCAAGCCCATGGTGCTGCACGAGAGCGATGACATCATCGCTCTGGCGTCTGAAGAAGTCGCCATCCGCAGCATCTTCAGCAATGAGATCGATACCTTCGATCCGTACGAAGGGGAGGTTCGCGTATGGCGCAGCTAGAGCATTCACAAGAAATGGGAATGCACACGGAGCAGCTCCGTGGGCGGACTCAGCAGACCTTCTTCTCGCCTATTGAGGACGAGAACTTCACCTATCCATGGGCCTATGAGGTCAACTTCAACAAGCGGGCGGAGCTCGACGCCTCCGACATGTCGGCGACGGAGATCAATCTCAAGCTCCGCGACCTGATGAAGTCCGGCCACGGCACCATCGTCCTGAAGAACCCGCGGGCGCGTCACGGTGTGGCGGTGGGTATTCTCAACAAGCTGAACCTGATCGTCGAAGGCAGCCTCGGCTATTTTGGCTGTGGCCTGGTGGATGGTCCGAACATCCGCATTTCCGGCCGTGTGGGGTGGTCCTGCGCCGAGAACATGATGGCCGGTACGGTGGTCATCGAAAAGAATGCCGGCTCCACCTTCGGCGCCGCCATGCGCGGCGGCGATCTGGTGTGCAAGGGCGATGTTGGCGCGCGCGCCGGCATCGACATGAAGGGCGGCACCCTGATCATCGGTGGCCGGGCCGGCGCGTTCTGCGGCTTCATGATGCAGCGCGGTCGCATGGTGATTCTGGGCGATGCGGGCATCAACCTCGGCGACTCCATGTATGACGGCACCATCTATGTGGGCGGCAAAATCGCCGATCTGGGCGTGGACGCGGTGCCGGCGGAGATGACCGACCTGGACAAGGCATGGCTTGATCGCAAGCTCAGCCAGTACGGTCTGAAGACGCCCAATGGCGTCGGCAAGATGCAGAAAATCGTCGCCGGCAAGCAGCTCTGGAACTACGACAATCTGGAGCCGACCGAAAAGAAGCTGGTTCTCTAACTGTAGCAAGAGGGCCGGCAGCGCCGGCCAGGAAGGCGAGATCATGAGCATTGCAGAAGATCAGGTGCCGTCAGGCGCCGGGAGCAACCAGCCGAAGCGCAACACCAGCCTTCTCGGCCAGAGCTTCATGTTTCCGCCCGAGGTCATCGACGATATTCATATCAAGTCGGAACTCGGTCGTTACCGCATGCGCGGGTTCTCTCTGTTCAAAAAAATCCCGACGTGGGACGACCTGACATTCCTGCCAGGCACACTGACCCGCTTCGTGATCGAGGGCTATCGCGAGAAGTGCGAAACCAAGACGGTCATCGGCCCGAAGGCCAAGCGGCCGCTGGTCCTGGATGTCCCGGTCTATGTGACGGGCATGAGCTTCGGCGCCCTCTCGTTCGAGGCCAAGACGGCCCTCGCGCGTGGCGCCACCATGGCCGGCACGGCGACCTGCTCCGGCGAGGGCGGCATGATCCCCGACGAGCGGCGGTATTCCTCCAAGTGGCTGTACCAGTGCATCCAGTCACGCTATGGCTTTAATCCGCATCACCTGCGGTTGGCCGACGCGGTCGAGTTCTTCATCGGCCAGGGCTGTAAGGTCGGCCTCGGCGGCCATCTGATGGGCCAGAAGGTGACCGACCAGGTCGCCGAAATGCGCTCTCTGCCAGCCGGCATTGACCAGCGTTCGCCGGCCCGTCATCCGGACTGGCTGGGACCGGACGATCTGGCTCTGAAGATCGAAGAAATCCGCGAAGCAACCAATGGCGAGATTCCGATCCAGCTCAAGCTGGGTTCGGCCCGCGTCTATGACGATGTTCGCATGGCCGCCAAGACCGGCCCGGACTCGATCTATATCGACGGCATGGAAGGCGGCACCGGCGCCGGTCCGCACCTGGCCACTGAGGAGACCGGTGTGCCGGGCATCGCGGCCATTCGTCAGGCCCGGCGCGCGCTTGAAGATGTCGGCAAGTCGGGTGAGATTTCGCTGGTCTATGCCGGCGGTATCCGCAACGGCGGCGACGTGGCCAAGGCCATTGCACTGGGTGCCGACGCGGTGGCCATCGGCCATTCGGTGATGATGGCCCTCAACTGCAACAAGGCTATTCCGGAAGCCGATTTCCAGAAGGAAATCGGTGTGGAGCCCGGCTACTGCTACCACTGCCATACGGGCCGTTGCCCGGTCGGCGTGGCGACGCAGGACCCGGCGCTGCGCGCCCGGCTTGACCCGGACGCAGCGGCGGAGCGGGTGTACAACTTCCTGCACACGCTGACCATCGAATGCCAGATGATGGCCCGCGCCTGCGGCAAGACCAACGTCCACAGCCTGGAGCCGGAAGATCTGGCGGCTCTCACCATGGAGGCTTCGGCCATGGCCATGGTGCCGCTGGCCGGCTCGCAGCACACGGTCGGCCGTCCCGACATGAAGCGCTTTTAGGGGAAGGGGAGACACATGGCTCTCAACAAAGTCACCGCCAAGACGGCCAACAAGGCCGGCGGCGAAAGCGAAGACATCGATCACTTCCTGAAAACGGAAGGCCTCGATTCCAATCGCGAGAAGGAAATCGGCCAGCACATCGGCTATCGCTACGATGTGAACCTGGTGCCTGACTATGACCGGCTGACGCCGTTCCTCAAGACCTACATGGAAACCATGGGCTGGGACGACCTCAACTGGCTCGAAGACGTGCACATGGGCTATGAGGAACACCGGGCCGCGGTCTTTGATCGCAACATCAACGGCTGGGTGACGGTCCCCGAAGACATGGAGCTGCCGAACAATCAGCAGGACCGCGACATGATCGCACGTGAGCTGTTGATCAAGTTCCAGATGTCCAAGCGTCATCCGATGGTTGATCTGCGCAAGGCCTACGCCAAGTTCGACTAGACCGGTCAGACCATCCGGGTGCGGGCTGCCCGCACCGCCGGAATAACGAACGGGCGACCCGCAAGGGCCGCCCGTTTCGCTTTTTGCGCGGCGGAATTACTCAGCAGGCGGTCAGGACGCCTCGGCCTGGCTGCGGCTCCACTCCGGCTGGAAGGCGACCACCTGCACGCCCTTAGGCAGGCGCGGGTTGAACAGCACATTGTGCCAGTGGGTCAGTTGGAACAGAGGCTCGCTACGGCCCAGCCGGCGGGTGCGGCAGGGAATGCGGAAGCGCTGGCTGAACTGCTCAAAGGTCAGGACACAGCGGCCGGCGGTGGCCAGGGCATGAGCGGTCGGCGAAGCATCGCCGAACAGGGCCGTCAGGGTGTCGGAAAAGGTCTCCGGCCGCTGATAATACTCAGCCGAAAGATACTGCACGGCCTTGTTGTAGCGTTTCTCCGGATCCGCCGTCTGGCGGGCAAAAAACTGCAACTGAATGACGCTCTCGTCCGGTTCCTCGGGGTTGACCAGAACAGTGATGCGGTCCAGCGCCTGGTCCGAACCGGCTACCTCCAGGCGCGGCACCATGCCGGGGGACGGGCGGCCGCCATCCTGGCGCATGGCGATCTGCCGCAGCTTGCACTGCCATGCGAGAAAGCGCGCCCGCAGCGCCGTCGCGGCGGGTTCCATCTGAACGATATTATCCTGGCTCATGGGGCCTCGTAGCAGCAACAACACATGCGGGTATTGATCCGGCCAAGCTAGGCCGGTGACATGGCCGGGACAAGGTGACGGATTGTCCACCGGCCGGCGGTCGCCGGACGCGGGGCGGGGCTGCCGGCGCACCGGACAGCGTTGGCGGCGCGGGACGGCTTGTCCGGGGGCCGGGGCATGGTCTAATTTCCAGTGTTTCTGCGCGGCTTTCCATGCCCTTGCGCCAATGCAGGCCGCCATTGCGGATATGACCCGGGGCCAGACCCCGGCAGGAGACTTCCCCCATGGCGATCCTTGAAGTCTCCCATCTGAGCAAGCGGTTTGGCGGTCTGACCGCCATAGATGATTTGTCGTTCAGCGTCGAAGCCGGCGAAATCCGTGGCCTGATCGGACCCAACGGGGCCGGCAAGACCACAACCTTCAATGTGCTGAGCGGGTTCTATTCGCCGACCGCCGGCCGCATCGTCTATGACGGCCGTGATGTGGCGGGAATGAAGTCCAGCCGTATCGCCGAGCTGGGGCTGGTCCGCACCTTTCAGGCGACCACCGTGTTCCAGGAGATGACCGTTCTCGACAACATTCTGGTGGGCCGCCACATCGCCGCCCGCAGCAATGTGCTGAGCGCCGTCCTTGGGCTGGACCATGCGCGGCAGAAGCGGGCGCGCGACGAGGCCCTGGAGGTTCTGGAATTCATCGGTCTGGCCGAGCGCGAAACGGAGCTGGCCGCCAATCTGCCGCATGGCCTGCAGAAAGCTCTGGGCATGGCTGTGGCCCTTGCCGCCAGGCCCAAGCTCCTGCTGCTGGACGAACCCTTTGCCGGAATGAACCCGGAGGAAACCCAGGTCATGATGGGGCTGGTCCGCAAAGTGCGCGACGGCGGCGTCACCATGCTGCTGGTCGAGCACGATATGCAGGCGGTGATGGGCTTGTGTGATCTGATCACGGTGCTCAATTTCGGCCGCCTTCTGACCGAAGGCAAACCAGACGCCATCCGCAACCACCCCCAGGTCATCGAAGCCTATCTGGGGAGTGCGGCCTGACATGCTGTTCGAGGTCGAAGATCTGATCGTCAATTACGGCAAGGTGCCGGCGGTAAAGGGCATATCGCTCAAGCTGGCGGCGGGCCAGATCATCACCCTGATCGGCGCCAACGGGGCCGGCAAGAGCACCACTCTACGGTCCATCTCCGGCCTGGTGAAAGCGGCTGCCGGCGACATCCGCTTCGACGGCCACAGCATCGCCAATATGGCGCCGGAGAAGATTGTCGGGCTGGGCATCGCCCATGTGCCGGAAGGCCGCCGCATCTTCCCCAGCCTCAGCGTTCTGGAGAACCTGCAGACGGGCGCTTTTCTGCGGCGCGACAAACGCAAGGTGGCAGAGGACCTGCAAGCGGTGTTCGGTTATTTTCCGCGCCTGCAGGAGCGGCAGAGCCAGAAGGGCAAGACCCTGTCCGGCGGCGAGCAACAGATGCTGGCCATTGGCCGCGCCCTGATGAGCGACCCGAAGCTGCTGCTGCTGGACGAACCGTCGCTTGGCCTGTCGCCGGTGATGATGCAGGAAATCGGCCGTATCGTGCAGGAGATCAACAGCCGCGGCGTACCGGTCATCCTGGTGGAGCAGAACGCCGAAATGGCGCTACGCCTGGCCAACTATGGCTATGTGCTGGAGACCGGTCGGGTGACCCTTGAAGGCGAGACAGCTATGTTGCGGGCGCACGACCATGTGCGGGCAGCCTATCTCGGCGGCTAGACGGCCTATCGTGACACCTGAACAACCGGCCGGCGGCGATCCCTGGGAGGCAGCCGCTAGTGCGGCCCATGACGCATGGCGGGCCGGCGAGGACAGCGAGCATCTATGGCGCGCCGCGCTTGGCTTGTGCGAATCCCAGGATGAGGGCGATCCGCGCCGGGCCACGGCCCTGAGCGGCCTGGCCCATGCCCTGGCCGCCCATGGTCGGGGCAGCAGCGGCAATGACGATCAGACGCGGGACACTCTGGACCAGGCCATCGCGGCATGGGACGCGGCGGATGGATGGGCCGGCCGCATCACCAGCCGCATCACCGCCCGCAGCTCGCTGTTTCACTTGCGCCTGCGGACCAAGACCCCCGACGCCTTTGCCGGCCAGGAGCAATTGCGCCATGGCCGCGCGGTGGGTGGCGGCCGGGCCGCGACCCTCAATCTACAGGCCCTTTTCCTGGCCCGTGCCGGCGACCGCAGCGCGGCCGAAGGCCTGCTGCGGCAGGCGCTCGACCTGCGACGAGGCTGGGGCGGCTGGCGAGAAGGTGGCGTGGCGGTCCTGGCACGCAACCTGGCGGGCACTCTGGATAGTGAGAAAAACAGACAGGAAATCAATGAGTTGATTTCCATGGCTGAGAAGATAGATAAAGATGCGCTGACCATGGGTACGGGGCGCTGGCAAGCCGTCGCCAGCCGCTTTACCGGTAGCGAGCGTCACCTGGAAGCGGCGGTCACCCTGGCCCCTGTCCGCGACTGGCGGTGACCGGGCGGAGGGGTCGCCGGAGCGGATTATTCCGCCGTGCGGACGTCCATCCCCGGCGGCGGACGCCGTGACCCCAGCCAGCCACGGATCTTGCCGGGCAGGCTTTCCAGCCCCTGTGGCAGGAACATCACCGCAAGGATCAGGATGATACCGAAAATGGCCGGCCGCCACTCCGGCGGCAGATCGATATAAAGACGCAGCACCTGATCAACCACGGTCAGAGCAATCAAGCCGATGATGGGCCCCCAGAACGTGCGCGTACCGCCCACAATGACCCACACCAGCACCAGCAACATGGCATGGATGCTGAAGATTCTGGGATTGATCGTGCTCAGATTGTGGGCGAAGAGGGCGCCGGCGATGCCCGCGAAGAAGGATGCCAGAACCAGCGCCAGGGTGCGATAGCGCCACAGATTGACGCCAACCGACTCGGCCAGCAGATCCTTCCAGTGAATGGCGTTGAGGGTCAGGCCGATGCGCGACCTCTCAATGCGATACATGAGGAACAGGGCAACGGCGGTCACAGCCGTGATCATGAAATAGGCATTGATCGGGTCGAAGAAATCAAGGCGGCCGAGCCCCGGCAGAGTGAGATCGAAGCCGGGAATGAGGGAAATGCCGCGAGTGCCACCAAAGGGATCACGAAAGCGGATCCACGACAGGCGGATGGCCTCACCGGCGGCAAAGCTGCCGATCAGGAAATAAAAGCCCTTCATGCGGAACAGCGGGAAGGCGAGGATCAAGGCGACAAGCGCCGCCACCAGTCCGCCCAGAGGAATTGACAGCCACAGGGGAATGCCAAGCTGCTTGGCGGCCAGGGCGCTGGCATAGGCGCCGACCCCCATGATGACCACGTGGGCGAGGGAGAACTCTCCGGTCATGGCCAGCAACCGGTAGCTGACCACGACAATGGCGAAGATCATCATGGTCACCAGCGTACCGACCATGGAATCGCCGCCGATGAGCTGCGCCCCATAGGGAGCGAGCAGCACGGCCACGGCAATCGCCAGGGACAGGGGCAGGTGGCGCAGAGCCATGACCTCAGACCTTCTCCACGGTGCCCATGATACCGGTCGGCTTGATCACCAGGACGACCATCATGATGACCAGCCCCAAAATCGTCGCCAGCGTTCCGTCATAGAGCGTCGTGACGAAGGTGTGGAAAAAGCTGAACAGGACGGCGGCCAGCACGGCGCCCTCCAGGCTGCCGATACCGCCAACGATGATGACAATGAAGGCCGTAATGATGGCCTGGCCGCCCATGTTGGGATCGACCCGCACCAGCGGCGACATGAACGCACCGGCGGCGCCGGCCAGGCCGGCGCCGATGGCCATGGCGAGAAGGGAGAAGCGGTTTATGCCGATGCCCTGCAGCGACGCCGCCTCCATGTCCTGGGCCACCGCCCGCATGGCCCAGCCGATCCGGGTGCGATAGAGGAACAGCCACAACGCCCCCAACAGGACAATGGCCGCGACAACCACCAGCAACCGCTGGGCCGAGACACTCACCGCCTCGTTGCCAAACAGGGTGATCGCGCCCTGATAGGGCGAGGGGACGTGCTTCATCAGGCCGACTCCGCCCCATTCCACGGCGACCACCTGCAGCACGAACAGCAGGCCGACACTGATGATGAGGCCGCCCAGGGGATTGCCCCGCATGGGTCGGAACAGAGTTCGCTCCATGACCATGCCGAATCCGGCAATGGCCAGGATGGCAATCAGAACAGCGATGGGGAAGGCCCAGCCATTCTCTCCATAAAGGTACCAGACCACATAGGCGCCCAGCATATACAGCTCGCCATGAGCGAAGTTGATGACCCCCATGACGCCAAAGATAAGAACCAGGCCAACTGCCAGCAGGGCGGCGAAACTGGCCGCCCACAAGGCGTTGATGGTCGTCTGCATCAGCAGATCGGCAGTGATTTCGACGCCAAACACCCTGACCCCACTCCCCATGATAGCCGGGCACGACCCTCGGTCACGGCGCCCGGGCGGCGTGGCACAACTGCGCTTTGTTCTACCGCCTCACGCGGGCAGCAGGAACCCGGTCCGCGGGCTTATCCCCGGCACTATATGGCGACAAAAAAACAGGGAGCGCCACCACCGGTGACGCTCCCTGAACCAATGCGGGCCCCTGAACCAATGCCGGACCACATCGTGACGGCAGTTCGGCAGATCGGGCGGAACCCTCGCGGCCCTAGGCCCGCTGATCCCACATCTCGCCATAGGCGCGATAGGTCTCGATGAAGGTCTCCTTGTGGGCGTCCCACCAGGCCGGAATGCTCTTGAACTCGGCAATCCGGGCGCGGCCTTCGCTGTTCATCACCACCACCGGCCAGTCTCCGACCAGCGCGTTGTTGATACCGAACAGCTCTTCGCCCCACCACACGGCCGGGCCGAAGGCATGCTGACCCGTGGGCGAAGCCTTCATGGCCTGCAGGACCGGACCGGGCTCCACCGAGCCGGCGGCCTTTGCCGCGTCCACCCACAGCGACATGATCGAGGCATACTCCCACGACACCGCCGACCAGGTGTTCGGGAAACGCTCCTGATAGGTGTTCCAGAACTTCTGGGAGTCGGTGAACGTGACGCGGCCTTCCAGCGCCGGATCGTCGAAGTCGGGGAACTGGAAGATGGTGCCCTCGACGAACTCGACGCTCGTCTTCTCGATCACCTGCGGATAGTTGTCGAAGGTGCAGGAGATGATCTTGCCGCCAAAGCCCTGCAAAAAGGCCTGTTCCATCAACAGGTTGACGAAATCCGCATAGGCCGTATCTAGGCACAGCACATCCGGATTGGAGGCCAGCATGCGGGTCATGATGGGGGCGAAATCGGTGGTGGCGGGATCGAAGAAGATCTCGTCCACCATCTCCATGCCATGGACCTTGAAGGCCGCCTGGTAGGTGGCGACCGACGGCCGACCCAGCGAATCTTCCTGGGCGCAGATGGCGACCCGCTTGGCGTCGGGGAAGTTCTCGGCCAGCCACTGGACACCCGTCACATTGTAGATCGGGTGCACTTCAGTCGGCGCAATCAGGCTCGGCGTATCAGGCGACAAATCGCTCGGCAGCAGGGTCGACACCAACATGCCATTGGCATTGGCGAAGGGCTGCACCGCCGGCCAGGTGTCGCCACCCAGCATCATGATGAACTTGACCTCATCCTCAAGCACCAGCTTGCGGGCGCCGGCCAGAGCGCGGTCCGGCGAGTATTCGTTGTCATAGGGAACAAACTCGACGGTGTAGGTGTCGCCGCCGATTTCGATACCGCCAGCGGCGTTAACCTCGTCGGCCCAGATGTTGCAGCCGTTGAGGCCCGGCAGGCCCCAGGCCGCCACTTCGCCCGTCAGGGGCGCCAGGAAGCCGATCTTGAGCACCTTATCCGCCGCCGCTGCTGGGCGAGGCAGGCTGGCGCCGGCGATCGTGAGACCCGCAGCGCCGGCGGCGCTGGACTGAAGCAACCTTCGGCGTGTCAGTGCCGTCATGGACATGTCCCCTTCTGGTAGCGTCTGTAGTGTCGGAATTGAAACTCGGGCTTGAACGTTGGACTGAAAGGCGTTGAACGGAACCCGACAGGGGCGATGGATCCTCGGGCCGGATTTACCATCGGACACACCGGATATCCGGGGGACATCCGGGCCAGGCCGGCCGGGCATTGCCCCGGCGCAGCGAAAATCCCCGCCACCCCGGATCTGGCCCGTTCACCGGGTCGAGAGTAAGCGTCGGAGCCGGCCTGGAGTCAAGGAACTGTCACGGTCCGCAGCCTGGTTGCAGCCGGGACGCGACGCCGCCGGGCCCGTCGCGCAGCCGTGAACCGGCAGGATTTCGCTGGCTCTGCGACCGGTCGCCGCGGAAGCCGCGGGCCGCGACCCGGAACGGGGGCCCCGGCGCCGCCGCCAAGGGTTGCAACGGCGCGACCGCTTATGGAATTGTTCGCCCAGACAAGGACAGACGGGGCAGAAACTGCGCCGGCTGTGTTTGTGCACAACATCCGGGCGCCGGAGCAGAAGCAGTCATCATTCGCAGCAGGCGCATCCGCTGCCCGCCGCGACGCAGGGAGGGCCTTCAATGGCACGTGATCCGAAGTACGATATTCTCTTCGAGCCGATTCAGATCGGTCCGAAAACCCTGAAGAACCGCTTCTACCAGGTGCCGCACTGTATCGGCGCCGGATCGGAGAAGCCGGGCGGCCAGGCCGCCAATCGCGCCACGAAGGCTGAAGGCGGCTGGGGCGGTATCTGCACGGAATATTGCTCCATCCATCCGGAGTCAGACGATGTTCACCGCGTGTCGGCCCGTATCTGGGACGAGGGCGATGTCATCAATCTGGGCCACATGTGCGACGAGCTGCACAAGTACGGCGCGTTGGCCGGCATCGAGATGTGGTACGGCGGCGCCCACGCACCGGGTCTGGAAAGCCGCGCGGTGCCGCGTGGTCCCTCTCAGTCGGCGTCGGAGTTCGAGCATCTGACCTACTGCCGCGAGGCGGACGAAGACGACATTCATGATCTGATCGACATGTATGTGAAGGCGGCCAAGCGGGCCGAACGGGCCGGCTTTGACATCGTCTATGTCTATGGCGCACACAGCTATCTGCCGCTTCAGTTCCTCTCGCCGTTCTACAACAAGCGCACCGACAAATATGGCGGCAGCTTTGAGAACCGGGCCCGTTTCTGGACCGAAACCCTGGCCGCCGTGCGTAAGGCGGTTGGCGACAAGTGCGCCATCGCCACCCGTTTCGCCATCGACACCCTCTATGGCCCGGACGGCGTTCAGGTGGGCGAGGACGGCCTCAAGTTCATCGAGCACATCACCAAGGAAGGCCTGGTGGACCTGTGGGACATCAACATCGGCGACATCGCCGAATGGGGTGAGGACGCCGGTCCGTCGCGCTTCTACAAGGCCAATCACCAGGCCCCGTGGCGTCGCGAAGTGAAGAGCATCGCCAAGGTTCCGGTTCTGGGCGTTGGCCGCATCACCAGCCCCGACGACATGGTCAACATCATCCGGTCGGGCGACATCGACATTATCGGCGCGGCCCGCCCGTCAATCGCCGACCCGTTCCTGCCGAAGAAGATCGAGGAAGGCCGGCCGGAAGACATTCGTGAGTGCATTGGCTGTAACGTCTGCATCTCGCGCTGGGAAATCGGCGGCCCGCCGATGATCTGCACCCAGAACGCCACGGCGATGGAAGAGTATCGCCGCGGCTGGCACCCGGAGAAGTTCGAGAAGGCGAAAGACCCGTGCGCCGTCCTGGTGGTCGGCGCGGGCCCGTCCGGCATGGAATGCGCCCGCGTTCTGGGCGAGCGCGGCTACGACGTCCATCTGGCCGAGGCCAGCGACGAGATCGGCGGCTCGGTCAAGAATGTTCAGCGCTATCCAGGCCTGTCCGAGTGGGGCCGGGTGATCACCTATCGCCAGATCCAGCTCAACAAGATGCGCAACGTGGAAGTCCACACCGGCGTCGGTCAGATGAGCGCCGACGATGTGCTGAAATACGGTGCCGACAAGGTCGTCGTGGCGGTCGGTTCCCACTGGAACACCGACGGCTTCTGCGCCGCCGTCATGGCGCCCCTGGAAGGCGCCGATGCCGCCCAGCCGCACATCCTGACACCGGAACAGGTGATGGATGGCAAGGCCGTGGGCGACAAGGTGGTCATTCTGGACGGTGACGGCTATTTCACCGGCATCTGCATGGCCGAAATGATGGTCGATCAAGGCAAGGACGTGACCATCGTCACGCCGCTTGGTGCGGTGGCCCCTTATACCGAGTTCACGCTGGAAGCCCCCAATCTGCATCGCATGATGCACGAGAAGGGGATCAAGAGCATGACCGGGACATGGGTCAACCAGGTCAAGAAGGGTGAGGTGCAGGTCTACAACATGTACGCTGACGGCTTTCAGCGGACGACCGAGCCGAAGACCGGCGAATTGCCCCGCCGCAAGAGCAACCACTTCGAAACCTTGCAGGCCGATTCGGTCATCCTGGTCACGGGTCGTCGCTCTAACAGCGGGCTGTTCACCGAGCTGAAGTCCCGCCGCAGCGAGTGGGAGAAGGAAGGCATTCAGGCGATCTATCATATCGGCGACTGCTATGCGCCGCGTCTGATTGCCGACTGTGTCTTTGACGGCCATCGGCTGGCCCGTGAGTTCGAGTCGCCGAACCCGCAATATCCCCTGCCGTTCATTCGCGAGCGTCAGGTGTGGGGCCATGAGACCTTCCCCAAGCTGGGCGATCCCCACCCGTAGCCGGCGCCTCCGGCTTCAGGGTTTCGCAAGGCGAAACTGACGTCTGTTGCGCCCCGGTCCTTCATTGGGCCGGGGCGTAGCGCTTTTCCGGCGCCGTGCGTTGCATGGGCCCGGCAAGGAAGGCCCCCAACAAGGGTGTGCCACATTCGGGTGATACGCTTTCGAGCAGCCCACTTTCAAGCAACTGGGACGACTGACCGGAACGCATGGTCGAGACTCGCGAACTCTTCTGGAATATCGGCGGCCCTGGCGTCCTGCTGTTCTACGGCTTCGCCATCCCGGCCATGGCTCTATTCGCGTGGGGCTTCGTCCGCCATGTGGTGAAGTACCGTCGCGGCGGGCCGGCCCGCATACCGGTGCGCCTCAGCGATGGCGTGCGGCACATGCTGTCCGACGTGTTCTCCCAGCGCACCATCGCCCGTCGCGACAGTTTCGCCGGCCACACCCACAGCATTATCTTCTACGGTTTCGTGCTGCTGTTCATCGGCACGTCCACCATCACGCTTGATTACGACATCATCGAACCGCTTACCGGCGTCAGCTTCTGGCAGGGCTGGTTCTACAAAGGCTTCAGCCTGGTGATGGATGTCGCCGGAGTCGGGCTGATCGTCGGCGTCGTGCTGATGATGATCCGGCGCGGCGCCTTCCGCCTGCCGAAACTGGTCTATGTCCGCTCTTACCGCGGTGAGAGCGAAGCCCGGCCCTCAGCCCGTGCCTGGATCAACGAGGACTGGTTGTTTCTCTGGGTCCTGCTGATCATCGCCATCACCGGCTTCCTGCTGGAAGGCGTACGCATCGTCATGGATCGCCCGCCGTTCGAGGTGTGGTCGGTGGTCGGCTGGCAGTTGGCCAACCTGTTCGAGCTGTTCGGTATGACCAAGGCCGTGGCGGCGGATATCCGCGCCGCAAGCTGGTGGTTCCACGGACTGCTGGCCCTGGCTTTCATCGGCGCCATTCCCTGGAACAAGGCCAAGCATATCATTTCGGTCATGGGGTCCCTGGCCAGTCGCGACCGCCTGGCCGGCAAGCGGTTGGCGCGCATCCCCGAGGAGACCGAAGAGGTCGGCATCCGCGCCCTGTCCGGCTTCTCATGGAAGGACATGCTGAACTTCGACGCCTGCACCAAATGCGGGCGTTGCCATGACGCTTGTCCGGCCCGCACCGTCGGCTATCCCCTGAGCCCGCGCGATCTGATCCTGGATCTGCGTCTGGCCAATGACCGGGCGCAGGGCCGGGATCTCGAGGCGGTGGACCTGGTCGGCGATATTATCGATGAGGAGACCCTGTGGGCCTGCCGCACATGCAATGCCTGTGTGGAAATCTGCCCGGTCGGCATCGAACACATGCCGATCATCGTCGAGATGCGCCGGGCCCTGGTCGATCAGGACCGCATGGACCCGCTGCTCCGCACGACTCTGGCGACCATCTCCAACACCGGCAACAGCTTTGGCGAGAACTCTCGCCGGCGCGGCGGCTGGACGCAGGCCCTGGACTTTCCGGTCAAGGACATTCGCCAGGAGGCGGCGGAGCACCTGTGGTTCGTCGGTGACTATGCTTCTTTCGACCCGCGCAATCAGCAGGTCAGCCAGACCGTGGCCAAGCTGCTACGGCTGGCCGATGTGGATTATGGCATCCTCTACGATTCCGAACGCACGGCCGGCAATGACGTGCGGCGGGTCGGCGAAGAGGGGCTGTTTGAATCCCTGGTGGAGCACAATACCGGGCAAATGGCCGACGCCAGTTTCGGCTCCATCATCACCACCGATCCGCACAGCTACAACACCATCCGCAACGAGTATCCCGACTTCGCTCCGGTCAAGGAGATCCGTCACTATTCACAAGTGCTGGCGCAACTTCTGCGCGATGGCAGGCTGAAGGTCACCAAGCCGCTGGGGCTGCGGGTCACCCTCCATGATCCATGCCATCTGGGCCGCTTTAACGGCCAGACCGCGCCGCCGCGCGATGTCCTGGCAATGATAGGATGTGAGCTTGTGGAAATGCCGCGTCATGGCGACAATTCCTTCTGTTGCGGGGCCGGCGGCGGGCGCATTTGGATACCGGACAAGCCTGGGGTAGAAAAGCCGTCCGAGAACCGGATGCATGAAGCAGCCGCCCTGAACGTGGACACGTTCGTTGTGTGCTGTCCCAAGGATCTGACGATGTTTGAAGACGCCCGCAAGACCAGCGGGCACGAGGGAGATTTGGTGGTGGCTGACCTTGCAGAACTTGTGGCGCAGGCGATCCAGCTGGACAAGCTGAACGTCAAGGACGCGCCAAGGCTGGTGGACCAGATTGTCGAGGCGGCAGCCGAGCAGATTGCCGAGCGGGCGGTGGAGCGCTTCGCCGCCAAGCTGGAAGAGCGCATGCCCTCGATTGCCGCGGGCGCCGCCGCCGCGACAGCGGCGACCATGGCCGGCCATATGGCCGGCGTCGCACCAGCCGCGGTGAGCACACCGCCGGCGGCGGCAATGGCCCCACCCGCCACTGCGAAACCGCCGGCTGCGGCCGCTGCCGTGGCGGCCGATCCTGTCGAAACGACCGATCCTGCCGTCGCGGCGTCTGCGGAATCTCCCGTTGCCACCGAAACCCCGGCGGCGCAGACGGCGGAACAGACAGCCGTCCCGGCGGAATCCACGCCATCCGCAAGCACCGGGGCGACTTCGGCGGCAACCGCACTGACGCCGATTGACGACATTCCGTGGAAAGCGGAACCCCTGACGGCCATTGACCTGCCGTCCTATGAGGTGCCGGCCAAGGACGGCCCGCGCATCATGGTGGCGGTCAAGCATGTGGCGCAGTTGGGCGACGAGTTCGCTTTCCGTGAGGACAGCCGTGATGTCCAGTCGGACTATTTCGATTTCGTCCTGAATGAATGGGACGATGCGGCGTTGGAACACGCGCTACGCCTGGTTGAGGCCGCCGGTTCGGGCGAAGTGGTGGCGGTGACCATCGGCGCGGACGGGGCGGAGGAAAGCCTCCGCCGCATTCTGGCCAAGGGCGCCCACCGCGGCGTCCGCGTCTGGGCCGACGGGCTGGACACCGCCGATCCCGTGACCATCGCCCGTATCCTGGCCGGTGTCGTTCAGCATGAGCAGCCGGACCTGATTCTGACCGGCGCCCAGTCCGGCGAGCACGCCCATGGCGCCACCGGCACGGCGCTGGCCCGTATTCTGGGGCTGCCGCACCTGGCCATCGCGGTGGAAATCGAATGGTCCGGCAGTGGCCCGGCCAAGGTCACCCGCGAGTTGGAAGGCGGCTTGCGCCACACGGTGACCATGCCGACGCCGGCCCTGGTCTCGATCCAGACCGGCATCACCCCGCGCTATGCCACGCTGCGCATGATCAAACAGGCACGCCAGAAGCCCCTGGAAGTCGTGGACGGGTCCGCCGCGGTAGGCGCCACCGGCGGCTTTGAAGTCCGCCGCATGTACACGCCGCCCAAGGGCAAGGGTGCGGAGATGATCTCCGGGTCGGCCGAAGACGTGGCGGCCAAGCTGGCCGAGGTCATCCGCAACTTCAAGGGAGCCTAGGTCATGTCCGGAATTCTCCTGGTGGCCGATCACGCCAATGGCAAGCTGGCGGATATTTCGGCCGAAATGGTGGGCGCGGCGGCGCTGGTCAAGGATGGCATCGGCGGTCCGCTGACCGTCGTCGTCATCGCCAGGTCGCCAGGCGATTTCACCGCGGCACTGAATCTGCCGGGGGTCGATGAGATCGTGACGGTGGAAACCCCGGGCGAACATTTCGACCCGGCCATCACCGAAGAGGCCGTATGCCAGATCGCCATGACCATGCAGCCGCGGCTGATTCTGGCCGGCAACACCGTCAACGGCATGGCCTATGCGGCGGCGGTAGCGGCGCGCCTCGGCAGCGGCTTCGCCAGTGACTGCATCAGTCTGGCCGTGGAGGAGGGCGCCATTGTCGCCACACGCTCCGGCTATGGCGCCAAGGTGAATATGGATCTGGCTTTTCCCGGCCGGCCGGTGGTGACGCTGACCCTGCGCGGCGCCACTTTTATCGCGCCGGAAGGGGCGGGCCAGGCCACGGTCAGCGCCGCGGCGGTGGACCTGTCCCAGGTCGCCGGCATGATCGAGCATGTGGACTATACCGAAGCGCCGCCGGCCAATGTGGATATCGAAAAGGCCGAGTTCATCCTGTCCATCGGCCGCGGCATCGGCGACGAGAAGGCCGTGCCCCGTTTTCAGGCGCTGGCCGACAAGCTGGGGGCGACGCTTGGCTGTTCGCGGCCGGTGGCGGATTCCGGCTGGTTGCCCAAGCCCCACCAGGTAGGCCAGTCCGGCAAGGTGGCATCCAACTGCAAGCTGTATGTGGCGCTGGGCATTTCCGGCGCGGTGCAGCATCTGTTCGGCATGAAGCACATCGATACGGTCATCGCCGTCAACACCGACGCCGACGCCCCCATCTTCAGCGTCGCCAAGTACGGCGCCACTGTGGATTTGTTCGAGCTGGCGGACGCGCTCGAGCGACAGTTCAACTAGCGACGGCGGAACGTCGCAGCACTACACATCTGGGACAGATGAACAGGAGGGACGACAATAATGGCTAGCCCAAGACAATCAGCCCTGGCTGACCGCCATCGCGCGCTCGGCTCCGATCTCGGCGACTGGAACGGCATGGATGTGCCCTGGTCCTATAAACAGGACCCCAATCTGGAGCATCAGGCCGTACGGAACGCGGCCGGGTTGTTCGATGTTTCCGGTCTGAAGAAGGTGCACATTACCGGCCCCGACGCCCTGGCGGTGGCCAACCATGTATGCACCCGCGATATGACCAAGATTCCGCCGGGCCGCTCGGCCTATGCGGTAATTCTCAATGAGGAAGGCCGCATCACCGACGACTGCATCATGTTCCACATTGCGCCCAACGACCTGATGATGGTCCACGGCGGGGGCACCGGCATGGCGCGGCTGGAGGAATCGGCCAAGGGCAAGGACGTGGTTCTGAAGTTCGACGATGATCTGCATGACATATCGCTGCAGGGCCCCAAGGCGGTCGGCTTCCTTGATCAGCATTCGCCCGCCGACATGCGAAGCCTGCGGTATTTCAATCAGGTCTCGACGACCCTGTTCGACCGGCCGTGCATGATCTCCCGCACCGGTTATTCCGGCGAGCGAGGCTATGAAATCTTCGCCGGAGCTGAGCATATCGGACCGATCTGGGACGCCATCCTGGAGCAGGGCAAGTCCGAGGGGATCATTCCCTGTTCCTTCAACTGCATAGACATGATTCGTGTGGAGGCCGCGCTCCTGTTCTATCCCTACGATATGACGGAAGAGAACTCGCCCTGGGAAGTGGGGCTGGGATTCGCCGTCGCCAAAAAGAAGCAGGCCGACTTCCGCGGCAAGAAAGCGGTCATGGACCTCATCGGCAAGGACAAAATCAACACCTTCGGCATTGTCGTCGAGGGCGACGAGGCGGTACCAGCCGATGCCGAAGTTCTGCACGGCAATGAAGTGGTCGGCAAGGTCACCGCGCCGCTGTATTCCACGGTCATGAAACAGTCCATGGCCATGGTCCAGTTGCGGCCCGATCTGGCCAGGGAAGGGGTGGAGTTGAGCGTCCGTGGTGCCGACAAGACCTACACGGCGAAGACTCACACCCTGCCGTTCTACGATCCGACCAAGGCCAAGCGGACGGCGGTCGGCTGAGCCTGGCGCACGGGCATGAACACGGCGCGGTCCGGCGGCAACGCCGGGCCGTTGTCGTATCACAAGCACTTCAATGTGGAGGTTGCACCAATGAACGCCCATGATTTCAGCTTCACCGCCATAGACGGCGGAGAAATCAAACTCGGCGACTATGCCGGCAAGGCGGTCCTGGTGGTCAACACCGCGTCGGCCTGCGGCTATACACCGCAATATGCTGGCCTCCAGGCTCTGTGGCGGAAATACCGTGAACAGGGCCTGGTGGTGCTGGGGGTGCCGTCGAACGACTTCGGCGGCCAGGAGCCCGGCAGCGAAGCCGAGGTCCAGACCTTTTGCGAAACCAACTATGGGGTGGATTTTCCCCTGACCGCCAAAGTCGCGGTCAAGGGTGAGCAGGCCCATCCGTTCTACAAGGCCATTGCCAGGGATATCGGCGCCGCGGCATCGCCCCAGTGGAATTTCCACAAGATTCTCATCGGGCCGGATGGCGAGGTCGCCG
Source organism: Alphaproteobacteria bacterium (assembly GCA_040218575.1). Taxonomy (NCBI): domain Bacteria; kingdom Pseudomonadati; phylum Pseudomonadota; class Alphaproteobacteria; species Alphaproteobacteria bacterium. The sequence continues at coordinate 206,928 of JAVJRE010000007.1, forward strand.
AAGTGTTCGAATCCAAAGTGACGCCGGACTCAACCGACCTGACAGAAGCGATCGAGAGGTCGGTCGGCGGCCTATGATGTCACCTTCGCTTCTGCCTTCGCCGCCTTCCGGCCGGAAGGGTGCTGCACGTGGCGGTGGAGGGGCCGCAAATAGACAGTGTGCCGAAATGGCATTCACTCACTATGAACATGAAGCACTATCACCTACGCCCTTACTACGTAGTAGTTGTTCTCATGGCGTGGGCAATTCTCTCGTAGCAGATGGGCACAACGATTCAATGACGACTCAGATGTCCCTGCGCTTTCTTCATAGTGCCCACACTTATCACATGTTAGTTCAACACCATCGACATAACCGTAGTCCCCTTCGACTTCGCAGAAGGTGGTTGTCGTTGATACTTTAGACATTCGTTCCGCTCCACAGAACTACAACAAAGCTCTGGCCTAGCGTCGGATACCAAATCCTGTGAATATGGGATAGCCTGGCAAGGCTAATGATACTGACACGCCACACAGCGCTATCTTTTTCTCACTTCGTCTCCCGACCGGTTCAGGAAGGCAAGAGATTGTAGAAATGCTCAGTTTTTGGAAGTCTCGGATGCTTGTCTACATGTTGCAGGTAGCAAGATGAATTCGGGCTCCAATCAAAATATAGGCCGGTATGAGGTTCCTTGATTGCCTCAGCAACCTCAGAAGACACGTCCAGCGCCTGACTGAATAGGAGCAACTGCTTAGAATCACCGAGTAAACGAGCGTGAACTTTTAGATAGTACGTACCTGGTAGAAACTCAAAACTGTTTCCGTCATTAGGCGTGAGGAAATGATGATTGGCGGCGATGCCTGTTTCGCCAACAAACAATCCACTTCCTCGCTCCAATTTGTCGCGACCGTAAACCCAGAAGCTAAAGTTCTGGTGAGACTCATTGCGTGTCAATGATACATGCATACTCTCAATGATGCGTCCGCGTTTCGACGTGGCAAACAACAATGTACGTAAGTAGATTTTCGGAAGAGGTTTTTCTTCATGAGAACGAGGGGAGTCTGGGCCAAAGAAAATTATAGTAGGCCGAGTCATCTTTACTGTGCCACGGCGCAGTAGAGTCAGCCATGCAGTCGCCGCCGAGACAAACAATGCGAAAACTGAAATCGATACTGTAAACGGATCAGCCATTCGATCTCCTATGTTGGTATAGTGGCGGATGGGGTGGGATTCGAACCCACGAGGAGCCTAAACCCCTGCCGGTTTTCAAGACCGGTGCCTTCAACCACTCGGCCACCCATCCGTTTCGCCGACCGCCCCCGGCCATCTCCGCCATCCTGGCATGCATTTGTGCCACGGACCGAGGTCATGGCGGTTGCACCGGCGGCGTCCTTTTACCACACTGGCGGCGGCTGACAGGGTAGGCCTGCCAGCGGAGTTCTTTTTGGGGGAAGGGCCGCCATGTCCGACGCACTGGCAATGATCGGCCACACCCTGGCCGCCTATCGGGACAAGCCGCATGAGGCGGCGCGGTCCATGCCCGGCGCCTTCTATACCGCACCGGAAATGGTGGATGTGGAGCGCGACTGGCTGTTCGCGCGGGAATGGGTGTGCGCCGGCCGGGCCGAGGAAGTGAGCCAGCCGGGCGACTGGTTTTCCTACACAATCGCCGGCGAACCGGTGCTGGTGGTGCATGGCGCCGATGGCCGCATCCGGGCGCTGTCCAATGTGTGCCGCCATCGCGGCATGGTTGTGGCCCGGGGCAGCGGCCACGCCGACCGCTTCGCCTGTCCCTATCACGCCTGGACCTACGACACGACCGGCCAACTGATCGGCGCGCCCTATATCGCCGAGCGGCCGGACTTCGACCGCAAGACGTGCCGCCTGCCGGCGCTGTCGTGCGAAATCTGGCAGGGCTTCATCATGGTCAACCTGACGCCGGATGCCGCGCCCTTTGCCCCGCAGGTGGCCGGGCTGGCGCCAATGATCGCCAACTATCATCTGGAGTCCATGCGCCTGCGCTATCTGGCGACGGAAACCTGGGCGACCAACTGGAAGAGCCTGATGGAGAACTTCATGGAGGGCTATCACCTGTCGCCGCTCCATCGCCGCACCCTGCACAAGGTCAATCCGACCAAGCTGTGCCGCCACTTCCCGCCGGGCGAGGGCTATTTCGGTTATCAGGTGGGATTCGCCGCGCACATTCCGGGCGGCGCGCAGGGCCATGCGGACCTCAGCGAGGAGGAGGCGCGGACCTGTGTCATGGTCGGCCTGCCACCGGGCTTCGCCATCGGTGGCGCCGGTGACTACAGCTCATTCCTGTGTCTGGAGCCGCAGGCGGCGGATTCCGTGCGGGTCAAGATGGGGCTGATCTTTCAGGGCGAGGACTGGCCACAGACGGTGGTGGATCGCGCCATCGCTCTGTTTCAGGAGACCATGGCCGAGGACAAGGACGTCCTGGTGGCCATGATGCACGGCCTGGGCGCCCGCCACCACGCCACCGGGCCGCTGGCGCCGGCCGCCTATGAAGGGCCGATCTGGGATTTCACCCAGTATCTGGCGCGGCGCCTGGCGCCTGCCTTCGCAGAGCGGGCGCAGGCGGCGGAGTAGCCCCGGCGCTTCGCAGCGGCGCTTCCGGACGCCGGGTGCGGGCGGGTACCCGGCTCAATTTGCGCCATTGCGTTCCTGCTCCAGCATCCGCGCCACAAGACGACGCGACTGACTGCTGGCCGCGTCCATGGGCAGATGAACCCTGGGCTCGCTGGGGTCGATGTCGAGCGCCCGCTGGATCGCTTCCAGGACCACCGTGTCCTCGTTGAAGGCGGTGGTGAACTGCTCGGTTATCCTTTCAGACAGTGCCTTATCTTCGGCCTTGAAGTTCCTGACCTGAAACCAGAAATAGAATGAGCTCCGTTCCGTTTCCGGGGTGACGAAGTTGTAGGACTTCATCTCCACCGCCTGGCTGCGGTCGCCATCCGGCGCGCCACTGCCCACCGGTGCACTGCCAAGATCGATCACCGCGGTGGACGGCGGCCGGTAGGTATAGACCTGCCAGCGGTCCACGTTGGCCGGAAAGTCCGCAATGCGGGCGAAGAAGGGGGCGGGCGGCTTGTCCAGTATCCAGCGGCTCACGGCCACATGGTTCTGGCCATTTTCCACCCGCACCGGCACGTCGGCGCCGCCATCGCTGGCCAGCGTCGTCTTGTGGACAAAGCTGACGTGGGCCGGGTCCACCAGATTGTCCATCATTAATTGATAGTGCGCGCCGACCCGCATGAGCGGCCCGCGATTGACCGCCCAGCCGGCGGCGTCAAAGCCCGGAATGTCAATGATTCCGGCGGCATCGGCCAGATCGGGATCACCCGGCCAGATCCATATCAGGCCATAGCGTTCGACCAGCGGCCAGATGCGGGCGCGGGCCTGGCGCGGCGCGCCCTTGTGGCCCGGCACGTGAACGCAGGCGCCGTCGGTGCCGAACACCAGACCGTGATAGCCGCACTGCACCCGGTCGCCCTGCAGCTCACCCATGGACAGGGGAAGCTGGCGGTGGGGACAACGGTCCTCCATTGCCACCGGCCGGCCGTCCTCGGTGCGGTAGAACACCACCGGCTGGCCAAGGATCATACGGCTGAACAGGTGGCGGCCGATTTCGTGATCCCATGCCGCCGGATACCATGCGTTGTGCACGAACATGCTGAATGAGGCCCCCTTGCTACCGCCGATCTTTCCCGCAGCGCAGACTGACACCGGGCGCAGGGCCGCCGCAACCGGGGCACGCGGCGCGGGCGGCGCGGGCCGGCCGGGCGAGGCGGCCAGAGCACAGGGCGCCGGCCGCGCCACCGGGCGGCGGCTGGCCCGGCGCGAATCGGCTGCAACCCGGATACGCATAGTCAGGCTGGTCGCGACGTTGCTGGCGGCGGCGTTGCTGGTGAGCCCATCGCCGGCCAGCGCCGACCAGACCGACGACCGCCTGCCGGCCCTGTTCGAATCCCTGCGGACGGCCGCCAGCGCGGCCGAGGCGATGGACGTGGAGGCGGAGATATGGCGCATCTGGTCCGACAGTGGCGACGCGGCGGTCAACCAGCTCTATTGGCGGGCCATGGAGGACATGAATCAAAGCAACTTCATGCGCGCCCGCGACCGCTTCACAGACACGACGCTGGCCTTGCCGGGCTTTGCGGAAGGCTGGAACAAGCGGGCGCACGCCAAGTTCTGGCAACGCGATCTGGGCGGCGCGCTGGCCGACATCAACCACACCCTGAAGCTGGAGCCGCGCCATTTTGGCGCCTGGGGCCTGCTGGCGGCGATCAATATCGACCTTAACCGGCCGCAGGAGGCGCTTGCCGCGCTGGACCGTATGCTGGCGCTGCATCCCTTTGTGCCGGGTGCCGCCGAACGGGCGGCGGAGCTGCGTCAGGGACTGAGTGCCCCGCCATAGGGCCCGGAGAAGCGCCTACCAGTGCCCGGTATTGGGCATGGAAGCCCAGGGTTCGGCCGCGGGAAGGGCGTCGCCCTTTTGCAGCAACTCAATGGAAATAGCGTCGGGCGAGCGGACAAACGCCATGCGTCCGTCACGCGGCGGCCGGTTGATGGTGACGCCGCCGTCGAGCAAGCGCTGGCACAGGGCGTAGATGTCGTCCACCTCATAGGCCAGATGGCCGAAATTGCGTCCTTCGTTGTAGCTCTCCGGGTCCCAGTTGTAGGTCAGTTCCACCTGGGCCGAGTGGTCGCCTGGCGCCGCCAGAAAGATCAGGGTATAGCGGCCTTTTTCGCTGTCGGACCGGCTAAGCTCTTTCAGACCGAGCTTGTTGCAGTAGAAATCCAGCGACGCCTCAACGTCACGGATGCGGACCATGGTGTGCAGGTACTTCATGATTATCCCCGGCGTGATGGTGGCTGCTGACCGGTGCGGCAGGCGACCGAGTCAGCGTCAGGCTGCAGGCTGACCCCATGACGCAGCGGACGCAACCACACATCCGCTTTATACGCCCGACTGCCCGCCGTCTTGGCGCCGCGCTGCTGGTCCTTGCCGTGACCGGCGGCGCCCTGGCCGGCGCAGCAGAAGCGCAAAGCGAGGCCGGCGGATCGCGCAGCCTGACCATGCAGCCGATCGACGGGGTGGCGCGGCTGGCGACGGGAGACGGCGTATTCATGCAGGATCGGGCCGGCGCCTGGTGGCGGGTAGCGCTGAGCGGGGACGGCGACAGCCATGCGGTGCGACTGGTGGCGGTGGCGGCGGCACATTCTCTGGACTGGCCGGCCGGCACTGAGCCCGCCGGCGCGCTGGCCGGGTCGCGGCCGGCGGTGGGCGATGGGGCGGTGCGTCAGGCGTGGCTGACCCGTCCCACGGCCCGCTACCGCCATGGCGTCTTTGGCATCGAGCAGGAAGCGGCCGGGCTGATGGTCCGATTTGCCGATGGCGCAGCGGACGAGCTGGTCCTTGAGCCGCCGCTGGTGTTCGAAGATCGCCGGCCGCTGATTGTGGATCTCGGGCCCGATGGGGGCGCCGGTGTGGTGTCGGTGCTGTCGGCAGCGGGCAGGGGTGCGGCACTGGTTTTTGTTTCGCGAGCGGACGGCCAGGTGGCCATCACCGCCCGTGGGCCAGCCATCGGCCAGTCGAACCGCTGGCTCAACCCGATTGGCGCGGCAGATCTGGACGGCGATGGCCGGGTTGAGCTGGCCGCCGTCGTGACCCCGCATATCGGCGGCACACTGACGATCTATCGACGGCAGGCCGACCGGCTGGAGCCGGTAGCCGCGGCAGACGGCTTCTCAAACCACGCCTTCGGCAGCGAAGAGCAGTCTCTCGCCACCATCGGCGACCTCGATAACGACGGCCGGCCGGAAGTCATCGTCCCTGCAGCCAATCAGCGGGCCATGCGAATCATGGTCCTGCACAACGGGCAATTGCGGGAAACGGGGCGGATTGACCATGGCGCCGCAGTCAGCACCAATACGGTATCAGGCCGGATCATGCGGCCCGATGGACAAGCCGTGCCGGTGGTCGCCTACGGCCTGGCGGACGGACGGCTGGTGGTGGTCATGCATTCGGGGGGCTTCGCGCCATGACAGGACGCCTACAGGGCAAGACTGCCTTCATTACCGCCGCCGGCCAGGGCATTGGCCGGGCCACCGCCCTGGCCTTTGCCAGCGAAGGCGCGCGGGTGGTGGCCAGCGACATCAACGGCCAGGCGCTGGCCGCCCTTGAGCGAGAGGCCCGTGGGATTTCGACGATGCGCCTTGATGTGCGCGATAGCGCCGCCGTCAGCGCGGCGGCGGCGGCCCATGGCGCGCCGGACATCCTGTTCAATTGCGCCGGCTTTGTGCATCAGGGAACGATTCTCGATTGTAGTGAAGACAATTGGGACCTTTCTTTCGATCTGAATGTTAAATCCATGTACCGCACGATCAGGGCCTTCCTGCCGGCCATGATGGCGGCTGGTCGAGGTTCAATCATCAACATGGCCTCTGTGGTCTCCAGCCTGAAGGGCGTGCCCAGCCGGGTGGCCTATGGCGCGACAAAAGCAGCGGTGATCGGCCTGACCAAAGCGGTGGCCGCCGACACGGTGGCCAAAGGGGTCCGGTGCAACGCCATCGCCCCGGGCACAGTGGACACGCCGTCGCTGGGCGAGCGCATCCGCGCCCTCGGCGGCGACGAGGCGCACAACCGGAGTGCCTTCATCGCCCGCCAGCCGGTGGGACGGCTTGGCACCGCGGAGGAAATCGCCGCAATGGCGGTCTATCTGGCCAGCGACGAGGCGGCCTTTGTGACCGGCCAGGCCTTTATTATCGATGGCGGCATGGCCCTTTGACGCGGTCGTATGGCGTTTGCGGACGAGCCGGCGGGAAACTGCGTCCGGCCCCTGTCACAATTTACTGAGGAAACCGGCGCCACATTCCCTGTTGACGGAGCCGGCAGGGTTTGGCGTATCTGGCGTGCGATAACTGCTCCGGCATGGCGACCCTATGCTGTTGCCAGAGACGCCGGGCCGCTGCCGGTCCTGAACCCACACCAGCCAACGGAGCCCCCGCCGTGCCATCACCATTCCGCCGCCTTGCCCGACCGTTGTTGCACCTGCTGGCGGTGGGCGCCGTCATGGCGGTAGCCGCCACACCGGTGCAAGCCACCAGCCACTATGACGTGGCGGCGTATCAGGCCTGGCTGGCGGAGCTGCGGGTCGAGGCCCTTGCGGCCGGTATTGCCGGCGCCACCTTCGACCAGGCCCTGGCCGGCGTGACCCCTCTGGAGCGGGTCATATCGGCCGACCGCAACCAGCCGGAAACCGTCGAGACCCACGCCGGCTACATTGCCCGACGGGTAGATGAAGTGCGCATCCGCCTGGCCCGCGAGCGTATGGCCGAACACCGCGCGCTGCTGGACGATGTAGAGACGACCTATGGGGTGCAGGCCAAATACATCGTCGCCCTGTGGGGTATGGAAAGTGCCTTCGGGCGCTTCACCGGCGAGATTCCGGTCATCGACGCCCTGGTGACACTGGCCTTCGATCCGCGCCGTGCCCGCTTTTTCCGACGGGAACTGCTGGCCGCGCTGGAAGTGCTGGACGAGGGCTATATCGCCCAGGCGGACTTCCGCGGGTCATGGGCCGGTGCTGTCGGTCAGGTGCAGTTCCTGCCGTCCAACTTCCTGGCTTATGCCGTTGACCATGATGGCGACGGTCGTCGCGACCTGTGGACCAGCCAGGCAGACGTCTTTGCCTCTGCCGCCAATTTCCTGGCCAATCTCGGTTGGCAGGCGGGCGGCGAATGGGGCGAGGAGGTGCGTCTGCCGGCCGGCTTCGATGCGGCGCTGGCCGATCTCGACATCATTAAGACACGCAGCGCGTGGGCGGTCCTGGGCATCACCCGGCTGGATGGCCAGGCGCTGGCCGGGGACGGCAGCCTGGACGCATCGCTGGTCCTGCCGGACGGTCCGGGCGGCCATGCCTATCTGGTGCGGCACAACTATCGGGTCATTCTGCGCTGGAACCGCTCCCACCCGTTTGGCACCTCCATTGGCTTACTTGCCGACGCCATTGCCGATCAGCAGGTCGATCAGTAGAGTGCGGCAGCCTCCACCGGTTGGGTCGGGACTCTGCTGTTGCACAACATATTGACGATACACGCTGAGCGGCGAATCGGCCGGGCGGTTGCCCTGACGCTCCTCGGGCTGATTCTGACGGCCTGCGCGGAAACCCAGCTTCTCGCCCACACGGTCAAGCAGGTCAATGGCGGCGACAGCCCGTCCACCGGGGATTTTGGTCCCTACAAGGTGGGCAACGCATACGAAATCGGTGGTGTGTGGTACTATCCGGCGGAAGATTTCGGCTATGCGGAGACCGGAATCGCCTCGTGGTACGGACCAGGCTTCCACGGCAAGGCCACGGCAAACGGCGCCCGCTACGATCAGAACGCCCTGACTGCCGCGCACCGCACATTGCCCATGCCCAGTGCGGTTCGGGTGACCAATCTGGAGAACGGCCGCGCCCTCAATCTGGTGGTCAATGACCGTGGTCCCTTTGCCCATGGCCGCATCATTGATGTGTCGCGGCGGGCGGCGCAGCTCCTGGGCTTTGAGAACAGAGGCACCGCGCGGGTCAAGGTCGAAATCCTGGTGGAGGAAAGCCTGGGTCTGCGGCTGGCCAGCGGCGGCAGCGGCATCCAACCGGTGCAGCCGGTCGACGCCGTGCCGGTGACCCAGGTCGCTTCATCCAGCCTGGAGCCAGTCGAAGGCGGCAGCGAGGACACCGCGGCGGCGAGCGATGAGGCCGCTCCGGCCACCGCTGCCCTGAGCGAGGCACCGGCGGTCATCAGCCCCGGTGCGGCGCCAGCCGTGACGGTCAATCCGGACTATGCGGTGGTTGCCGTGGGCAATACGCGGCTGTTCATTCAGGCCGGCGCCTTTACCGTTTACGACAATGCTTACAATGTGCAGCGGCGGCTGGCCGCCATTGGCGATGTGACGATTACGGCCTTTGACCGCAACGGCGCATATTTCTACCGTGTCCGCCTCGGCCCCATCACAAGCATTGAATTGGCCGACGCTATGCTAGAAGAGGTCATCAAAGCCGGCTATCCGGAAGCCAAGGTCATCGTCGACTAGAGGCGATGCTCTGGGTGGCGTGTCTATCGCCTCAGCCTGCCGTGCCGTCGTTCAGGGAGTCGTTCATGTTTGCATGCCGCATTCCGGCCATGGTGCTTCTGGTCTTTGCCCTTGTCCTGCCCGCAACGGCTAATGCCCAGGCCATCGAGTCCAGCGCCCGCGAAGCTGTTCTGATCGAAATGGCGACCGGTACCGTCCTTCTGGACAAGAACGCCGAAACTCCCATGCCGCCAGCGTCGATGACCAAAATCATGACGCTTTACATGTTGTTCGAGCAACTGGCCAACAGCAGCCTGTCCCTCGAGGATACCTTCCTGGTGAGCGAGAAGGCCTGGCGTATGGGCGGCTCGAAAATGTTCGTGGAAGTCGGCGACCAGATTCGGGTCGAGGATCTGATTCGCGGCATCATCGTCCATTCCGGCAATGATGCGTCCATCGTTGTGGCCGAAGGCCTGGCCGGCAGTGAAGAGGCCTTCGCGGACCGCATGACCGAACGCGGTCGCGAGCTGGGGCTGACCGATACGCTCTTTATGAACGCCACGGGCTGGCCGGCGGACGGCCATCACACCACCGCCCATGACCTCGCCCGTCTGGCCATGCTGACGATTAAGAACTTCCCCGAATATTACCGCTACTACAGCGAGACCGAGTTTACCTATTCCGACATTACCCAGGGCAATCGCAACCCGCTGCTCTACCGCAATATCGGCGCCGACGGCCTCAAGACCGGGCACACGGAAGAAGCCGGTTATGGGCTGGCCGCATCGGCTGAACGCGACGGCCGGCGTCTGATTCTCGTGGTCAATGGACTCGACAGTGTTCAGGCCCGGGCCGATGAGTCGACCCGGTTGTTCAATTTCGGGTTCCGCGAGTTCGGCAACTACAAGATGTTCTCCGCCAATGAGACCGTGTCCGAGGCGGAGTTGTGGCTGGGCCAGGAGGCCACGGTGCCGCTGGTCCTTGCTGATGATCTGGTGGTTACCCTGCCACGGGCCGCGCGTCGCGAGATGGAAGTGCGGGTGGTCTATGACGGCCCCATCGCCACACCGCTTGCGGCCGGCACACCCATCGCCCGCCTGGTGATCAGCGCACCAAACATGGAGCCTTTGACTTATCCATTGCTTGCCGGCGAATCACGAGCGCGCCTTGGCATGTTTGGCCGGCTGGTCGCAGCGCTGCGCCACCTTGTCTGGGGTGCGGCCTTCTCCTGACGGACGGCTGGCGACCATGACAGAGACCCGCGCAGCACAAAGCCCGGCCAAAGGCTGGTTCATCACCTTCGAAGGCGGCGAGGGGGCCGGTAAGTCCACCCAGGTTCAGGCCCTGGCCAAAGCGCTCGCCGCCACCACGGGCCGTTCAATGACGGTGACCCGTGAGCCCGGCGGATCCCCAGGCAGCGAGGAAATCCGCAAGCTGCTGGTGAGTGGCGAAGCCACCCGATGGAGCGCCATGAGCGAAGCGCTGCTCCACTTTGCCGCCCGGCGTGACCATCTGGAGCGGACCATCTGGCCGGCACTGGAGGCCGGCAACATCGTCATTTGTGATCGCTTTACGGATTCTACTCTGGCCTATCAGGGGGTGGCCCAGGGGCTTGGCCATTCGGCGGTTGAGACCCTGCGTGATCTGGTGGTCGGCGGATTTGCTCCGGATCTGACTTTTATCCTGGATCTGCCCTTTGAAATGGGTCTGCAACGCGCCCGTGACCGCGGCGGGGATGACCGCTACGAGCGCCTGGGTGAAGATTTTCACCGCAAGCTGAACCAGGCCTTCCGCGCGATCGCCGCCGCCAACCCAAGGCGTTGCGTCCTGGTGGACGCAACCGAGTCTGCGGAAGCCATCGCCAGAATAATTCAGGAAACGGTGGTGCGTCGCATGGCGCCGCCGGATGCGGCAAGCGCCGATGAGTGATGCCTCTGAAAGCGAGGCGACGGCCCCCCGTGAGCGAGCCGACCTGGTGGGCCATGAGACGGCCGAAACCCTGTTGCGTCAGGCGTGGGACAGCAATCGTCTACCACATGCCTGGCTGATGGTCGGGCCTGCCGGCATTGGCAAGGCTACCCTGGCCCACCGCTTTGCCCGCTTCGTCCTGGCGCAGGGAGCGCCGGTTGCGGCGGCGACCGGCGACGGCCTGTTTGACGCAACCGATCTGCCGGCGGCGCGGCCGCCGGAGGCTGGCTCTCTGGCCCTCGACCCGGCCCATCCGGTCTTCCGCCAGACGGCCAATGGCGCCCATCCCGACCTGCTGGTATTGGCCGGCGAGGAGGGAAGCGGTCTCATTCCCGTGGACCAGGTCCGCCAGATCGGCCGGTTTCTTCGCCTGACACCGGCCATGGGCGGCTGGCGGGTTGTGATTGTGGACGGCGTTGAATCGATGAACCGCAATGCGGCCAATGCGTTGCTTAAGATTCTTGAAGAGCCACCGGAACGTGCCCTCATACTGCTGGTCGGCCATGCGCCCGGCCGGCTGCTGGCGACGATCCGCTCGCGTTGCCGCCGGCTGACTCTGGCGCCGCTTACCGACAGCGCGGTACAGGGCCTGTTGCGCCATGAACGGCCGGATCTGGACGATAGCCAGGTGAGGGGCCTTGCCGCTCTGGCCGGCGGCAGTCCGGGCCGGGCGCTGGGCCTTTTGGCGGCGGGTGGTCTGGAGGTCCATTCGGCCATCACCACCCTGCTGGATGGCCTGCCGAATCTCGACTGGGCGGCCGTGCATGCGCTGGGCGACCGCCTGTCGCGGCCAGGCCAGGAGGCCGCTTTCGATGCTTTCAGCGATGCCCTGCTCAACGCGGTGGCGGAGCGCGCGCGGGCCCGGGCGACAAGGGGCTGCGGCGGCGCGGACCTTGCGGACTGGCTGGCGGTATGGGACAAGACCCGACACTCTCTGGGGCCGGTCCAGCCTCTGAATTTGGAGCGAAAACAAGCCGTTATCTCGGTGTTCGGCGGTATAGCCGAAACCGTGGCGCGGAACTGAGCCGGCGTCAGCAGCGGCGGCCAGCGGCGCAAGCGAGGGCGCCAAAAATATGGCCGGAAAACCGCCGTTCTACATCACCACGCCGATTTTTTACGTCAACGGGCCGCCGCATATCGGCCACGCCTATACGGCAATCGCCACCGACACCATCGCCCGCTTCAAACGTCTTGACGGGTATGACGTCCTGTTCCTGACCGGCACCGACGAACACGGGCAGAAGGTGGAGAAAACGGCGCAAGCCGCCGGGCAGGAGCCGATCACCTTTGCCGACCACATATCCGGCCTGTTTCAGGCCATGGGCCAGACCCTGAATCTGTCCAACGATGTCACCATTCGCACGACAGAGCCGCGTCACCACACGGCGGTCCAGGCCATCTGGCGCGAGCTGGTGGCCCGCGATCAGATCTATCTGGACAAGTATTCCGGCTGGTACGCCGTGCGCGACGAGGCCTATTACGGCGAGGACGAATTGACCCTCGGTCCCGACGGTATACGCCGGGCGCCGTCGGGGGCGGAAGCGGAGTGGGTGGAGGAACCCAGCTATTTCTTCCGCCTCAGCCAGTGGCAGGAACCGCTCCTCAAGCTGTATGAAGACAATCCCGACTTTGTCGGCCCGGACAGCCGGCGCAACGAGATCATCAGCTTTGTCCGTCAGGGACTGCGCGATCTGTCGGTCAGCCGCACCACATTCCGTTGGGGCGTAGCGGTGCCGGACGATCCGGAGCATGTGGTTTATGTCTGGCTGGACGCACTGACCAACTACCTCACGGCACTTGGCTATCCGGACACGGAAAGCTCTTCATATAAAAGGTATTGGCCAGCACATCTTCATGTGATGGGTAAGGATATCTCCCGCTTCCATGCGGTCTACTGGCCGGCCTTTCTGATGGCCGCGGGGCTGGCCGTGCCGCACCGCATCTTCGCCCACGGCTTCCTCCTGAACGCCGGCGAGAAAATGTCCAAGTCGGTCGGCAATGTCATCGGGCCGGACGAGCTGGTGGCCCGCTATGGCCTTGATCCTCTACGCTATTACCTGCTGCGGGAAATCAGTTTCGGCCAGGACGGCGTGATCAGTCATGAAGGCGCCGTGCAGCGCATCAACGCCGATCTGGCCAATGATCTGGGCAACCTGGCGCAGCGGGTGCTGACCCAGATTCATCGCAACTGCAACGCCAGGGTGCCGGCCACGGGCGACCTGCACAGCGCCGATACGGCTCTGTTGGCGGCGGCGGGATCGCTGCCTGAGCGGGTGCGCGAGGCCTTTGACCGGCTGGCCATCCACCGCGCCCTGGAAACCATCTGGGAGGTGGTCGGCGCGGCCAACCGCTATGTGGACGAAATGGCGCCATGGGCCCTGCGCAAAAGCGATCCTGAGCGCATGGCGACGGTGCTGTATACGCTGGCGGAGGTCCTGCGCCACCTGGCGATCATGGTCCAGCCAGTCATGCCGGAGTCGGCGGGCCGGTTGCTGGACCAGTTGGGCGTGGCGCCGGAAATACGCGACTTTGCCGCTTTGGCAGGGCAGCGCCTGACCCCCGGGGCACCGCTGCCGGCGCCGGCCCCGCTGTTCCCGCGGCTGGTGGACGAGGCGGCGGAGGACGCCTGACATGCTGGTCGACAGCCACTGTCATCTGGATATGGCGGCCAAGGATGATGGCGAACGCTCGGCCATGATCGACCGGGCCACGGCCGCTGGCGTGGGCTGCATGGTGACCATCTCCACCCGCCTCAGCACCTTTCCGGCAGTCCGCGCCATCGCCGAAGCCCATGACAGCGTGTTCTGCTCGGTCGGCGTCCACCCGCACGAGGCGGACAGAGAGGGGCTGGATGACCCGGCGCCGCTGATTGCCGCCACCGCCCATGCGAAGGTGGTCGCCATCGGCGAGACGGGGCTGGATTACTACTATGATCACAGCGACCGGCAGCGGCAGGAAATCAGCTTCCGGGCCCATTGCGCGGCGGCCCGGGTCAGCGGCCTGCCGATTGTGGTACACACCCGCGATGCGGACGACGAGACCATGCGGATCCTGGAGGATGAGCAGACAAAGGGGGCTTTCCCGGGCCTGATCCATTGCTTTACTGCCGGCCCGGAGCTGGCCCGCCGGGCCCTGGCCATGGGCTTCTCGATTTCGGTCTCCGGCATCGTCACATTCCGCAACGCCGAGGCCATACGCCAGACCCTGGCCGATGTGCCGCTGGACCGCCTGCTGGTGGAGACCGATGCGCCGTTTCTGGCGCCGATGCCCCATCGCGGCAAGACCAATGAACCGGCGCTGGTGGTCCACACGGCCGAACGTCTGGCGGTACTGAAAGGCCTGTCACCCGCAGCGCTGGCCGACGCCACCTCAGCCAATTTCTTCCGCCTGTTCCATAAGGTGCGGCGACAGCTGGCCGCATGAACGGCCGACTGAAAATCCGTCTGCTGGGATGCGGGTCTTCCGGCGGGGTTCCGCTGTCCAACGGGGAGTGGGGTGCCTGCGACCCGGCCAATCCACGTAATCAACGAACCCGGCCATCGGTCCTGGTCGAGGCCGGGGACGGCCGCACCCTTGTGATCGATACGTCGCCGGATTTCCGTGTGCAGGCCGCCGCCGCCGGGCTCCGCCGGGTGGATGCGGTGCTCTATACCCATGGCCACGCCGATCACACCCACGGAATAGATGACCTTCGCGCCTTCAACTTCACCAGCCGGGCGCCGATCCCGGCCTATGGCACCGCTGAGACCCTCGAGTCATTATCCAGCCGTTTCTCTTATGTATTTGATATAGATAAAGATAATGGAACTGGCCGGCTGGGACCGGCATTGATAGGCCAGACCATAGCCTATGGTCAGCGTTTTTCGGCCGCCGGTCTGGATATCCTGCCGTTCCGCCAGAGTCACGGGCCGGCCGGAGAGACCACCGGCTACCGAATTGGCCGGTTTGCCTACTCAACCGATGTGGTTGAGCTGGAGGAGACGGCATTCGCGGCTCTTGATGGCCTTGATCTGTGGATTGTCGACTGCCTGCGCCAGGAGCCGCACCCGACCCATTCCCATCTGGCCCGCAGCCTGGAGTGGATTGCCAGAGTGGGGCCGCGCCAGGCCTGGCTGACCCATATGAGCCACGCCACTGACTATGCAGTGATTGCCGCGCTTTGTCCGCCGGGGGTGGTTCCCGGCCATGACGGGCTGGAGATGATGGTGGAGTAGAGTGTTGCCGCAATATTTCGAAATGTTTCAGCAAGGCGCGAAGATTTTCCCGCCGTTAACGGGAAATTAGGGTTTAAGGAGAATAGGTTATGATGCATAGTTACATTTTCCATAATATACATTATGCGATTTATTGCGGAGATGTCGAAAGACGTTTTCCGACAGAAAACCCACCCGCTCGCCCGCCACACCCGGATGGATCAGGCCTGCGGCGCTTCGGAATACAGCCGTGCCCGGCGCCTGTGGCCGGCCCTGACCGGTGGGCGCCATGACCGACCAGACCAGCCTTAGCTCCCGCTCGAGCGCCGGCCCGAGCGACGGTGATATGGCCGGCTCGCCGTTGCAGCGGCTGCGCCAGATCATGGCCCGCCTGCGCGACCCGGTGACCGGCTGCCCGTGGGACGTCCGCCAGACCTTTGCCACCATCGCCCCCTACACCATCGAGGAAGCCTATGAAGTGGCCGACGCGGTGGCGCGCGGCACCATGGCGGACCTCCGTGACGAGCTGGGCGACCTTCTGCTGCAGGTGGTCTTTCATGCGCGCATGGCGGAAGAAGCCGGCGCTTTCGATTTCGACGCCGTTGCCACCGCCATCGGTGACAAGCTGGTCCGCCGCCACCCCCATGTGTTCGGCCAGCCGGGCGCGACAACTACCGGCCAGATGGCCGGGCCCGGCGCTTCCGGCGATGATAGTGAAGCCAGCGGCGGCGGCGAGCGGCCGTGGGAGGCGCAGAAAGCCGCCGAACGGGCCGCCCGTGCCGCCGCCGCCGGTATGCGGCCGGGGGTGCTGGACGACGTGCCGCTTGCCCTGCCCGCCCTGGCCCGGGCGGAAAAGCTGCAGCGGCGGGCCGCCCGGGTGGGCTTTGACTGGCCCGACCTGAAGCCAGTGGTGGCCAAGCTGCACGAGGAAGTTGGCGAGCTGGAGGCCGAGGTGGCGCGTCTCGGCAACACCCGGCGGAACAGGCCGGCCGACCACCGGGAAGGTGGCTCTGAGGCGGCGCCTGACGCCCGTCTGGCCGAAGAAGCGGGTGATGTTCTGTTCGCCGCGGTCAATGTGCTGCGCCATCTGGGCCTTGACAGCGAATCCGCCTTGCGCGACGCCAACAGCAAGTTTACCCGGCGCTTTCAGGCCATTGAGGAGATGCTGGCCGGGCGCGGACTGAAGCCGGAGGATGTGGACCTGGCCGAGCTGGAGGCCTGCTGGCAGGCGGCCAAAAAACGACATTCACCGAGCCCTGTCGAACCAGAACCGAAACGCCGGGAACGCCCATGACCCGTATTGGCCAGATCAATATCCGCCCTCTCCTGCTGCCGCTGCGTCAGCCCTACCACTGGGCCTTCGGCACCAAGACCCACTTCGCGGTCAACCTGGTGGAGGCGGTGGCCGATGACGGAACCCGTGGCTATGGCGAATGCACGGTGGCGCCGGATCAGGCGGCGTTGAAACTGATCCTGGAGCGGCTCAAGCGGCACTTCATCGGCGCTTCTCCCTATGATGTGGCGGCGCTGATCCGCCGTGCTTTCAGCGCCGATTATGCCGGGCACGGCGCCAGCGTGTTACGCGCGGCCAATCAGGTCTTCTCCGGTCTCGACATGGCCATGTGGGACCTGCAGGGCCGCCTCTCGGGCCGCCCGGTGCATGACCTGTTCGGCGGCTCACATCACGAGCGGATTGGCTATTTCTACTTTCTGCAGGGCGATACGCCGGAAGAACTGGCAGCCGATGCCGCGCACGGCGCCGGCCAGGGAGAACGGGTGTTCTATCTGAAGGCCGGCCGCGGCGAGGCGCTGGACCTGGCGACGACGGCGGCGGTCCGCCGGGAAATCGGCGATGCCCGGCTGCGCCTGGACGCCAATGAGGCGTGGGACCCGCAGACCGCCATCACCATGTGCCGCAAGCTGGAGCGCTTCGATATCGACTTCATCGAGCAACCGACCGCGGCCCAGAGCATCGAGGCCATGGCCCATGTGCGTAGCGCGGTCGGCATTCCCATCGTCGCCGATCAGGCGGCCTTTACCCTGTTCGATGTCTATGAAATCTGTCGCCTGCGGGCGGCCGACATGATCTGCATCGGTCCGCGCGAGATCGGCGGCATCCAGCCCATGATGAAGGCCGCGGCCGTGGCCGAGGCGGCGGGTCTCAAGATCTGTATTCACAGCTCCTTCACCTCGGGCATCACCACCTGTGCCGAGCATCATATCGCCCGCGCCATTCCCAACCTGGACGACGGTAATCAGATCATGTGGCAGCTCCTGCGGAATGACCTGGTAGCGACGCCGGACCTCCGTCCGCACGAGGGCTGGCTGACCCTGCCGGAGGCGCCGGGTCTTGGCTTCACGCTGGATGAGGAAGCCCTGGTGGAGGCGGAGGCGCTTTACCACGCAGAGGCCCACCACCCAGAGAGCGGGCGGGCCTAACCACGCCCGGCCGGTGAGTGAGCCTCAAACGGTCAACCGCCCCAGACCGCAGGCGTTTCTTCAAGCCAGCGCCCTGCCCCGGCGCGACCTACGGCGGCCGCCGCCTCCGTTTCAGCAGCGGCCAGAATCGCAGACTCCACGACCGCCAGAGGCTGACGACCGTGCATCAACAGGCGACCGCCGGCGATGACCGTATCCACGTCCGCGGCATTGGCAAAGTGGACTGTCTGGGCCACTGGCATGACAAAGGGCGTAAGGTGCGGTCGGGCCACGTCCAGAAGAATGATGTCCGCGACCTTGCCCGTCTCGATACTGCCGATGTGCTGGTCCAGGCCCAGCGCCGCCGCAGCACCAATGGTGGTCATGGCCAGGGCCTGACCGGCCGACAATATGTCAGGGTCGCGAAAGTGGCGGCGGTGATAGTGCAGGCACTGGGTCATGTGGCGGAACATATCGACGCCACGATCCGGTGCGGCGGCATCCGAACCAATGGCCACACGCACACCCATGGCGAGCAGTTCCGGCACCGGACAGCGGCCATGAATCGCGGCGATGGCATTGGGGTTATGGACGATAGCCGACCCGCTGTCGCGAACCGCCGTAATGTCCGCCTCACTCAGGTCAATGGCGTGTGACAGCAGGGCGTGGGGGCCAAGCAGGCCATAGTCCCGCATACGCTCCGGGTCACCTGTCTTGTGGCCATCCTGGACAAACATCACCTGGTGCTCCGCCCGCACCGCCGCGGCGCGAGCGACCATCGCCTTGATCTCTGCTGCGCCGCTGGCATCGGCCAGATCGGCCGCGCGATAAACCGGCAGGAACAGCGCAATGCCCGTGCCCCGGCCCAGCGGATCGTGGCGGCGGCGCATCAGATCCTCGGCCACCGCCATCTGCCCGGCAAAGCTCACCACCAGGTCGTGGTCGACCGTGCCGCCATTGCCGGTGGCGAGACGCCTGAACGCCTTGGGAAAGGGCGCCCTGCCCGGTCCCACCGCGACAATGGTGCGCAGGCCTGATTCCTCCACCGCATCCAGGTGGGCGTCGCCATAGGCGGCCTCGTCCGTGCGCATCACGTCGGTTGCCCCACCCAGCAGGCTGACTGCCGTGGTAACCCCCGCCTTGAGACGTTCCAGCAGGGACAATCGGGCATCAGCCTGCCAGAAGCCGACCGTCGAGCCCCGCGCATAGATTTCTTCCAGCACATCGTTCCATGCCTGGCCCGCATGCATGGCCAGCGTCCGCACCAGATTGTGGCCGGCATGGTTGTGGGCATCGATCAGGCCAGGCAACACGACCCGGTTGCGGCCATCGAGCATGGTCGCGGCGTTGAGCCCGTCGACGCCGAAATCGGCCATGGGCGCAACCGCTTCGATCACGCCGTTGGCAATACGCACACCGGCGTCATGCAGCACCCGACGGCCGGCGTCCATGGTGATGACCGTGGCATTGCTGATGGACAGGTCGGTCATGGCGGCTGGTGGGCGGGTGTTGACGGCATAAAGCGGCTAGTCGTGGCGCAGAAGGTGGATCAAGCTGGAGGTATCCCAGCGCGAACCGCCGCGCGCCTGGACCTGGGCATAGAACTGGTCAACCAGGGCGGTCACCGGAAGGCGCGCGCCGTTGCGGCCGGCCTCTTCCAGGACAATGCCCAGATCCTTGCGCATCCAATCCACCGCAAAGCCGAAATCATACTTGTCGGCAATCATGGTCGTGGCGCGATTTTCCATCTGCCAGGACTGGGCCGCGCCCTTGCTGATAACCTCTATGACGCGGGCCATGTCCAGTCCCGCGCGCTGCCCGAAATTGATCGCCTCGGACAGGCCCTGGACCAGGCCGGCAATGCAGATCTGGTTGACCATCTTAGCGAGCTGGCCGTTGCCGGCGGCGCCAAGATGGGTGACCGAGCGGCCATAAGCCTGCATCACCGGGGCGGCCCTGGCGAAGGCTTCGTCGCCGCCGCCGACCATAATGGTAAGAACGCCGTTCTCGGCTCCGGCCTGACCACCGGAGACCGGTGCGTCGAGCACACCGATGCCGCGATCCTGACCGATGGCCGCCAGCTCGCGCGCAATATCGGCCGACACCGTGGTGTGGTCCACGAAGACCGCGCCCGCCGCCATGCCGGCAAAAACACCGTCATCACCCAGCACCACGCTGCGCAGATCATCGTCATTGCCAACGCAGGCCATGACGAACTCCGCACCACCAGCCGCCGCCGCCGGCGTCGCGGCGACCGTGCCACCGTGCTCCGCCGCCCACTTCCGGGCCTTGGCGGAAGTCCGGTTATAGACCGTCACATCATGGCCCGCCGCTGCAAGGTGGCCGGCCATGGGATAACCCATGACCCCCATTCCGATGAACGCGACCCTGCGCCGTTCCGCCATATCCCGCCTCCGTGAATTGTCTCTGCCCGACTATAGCCAGCCGCTTGCGCGCGGCTCAATCGGCCGCACCTGAACGGCCCGTCAGGCGAACAGACCCACCAATCGAACCGCCCGATCAATCAAAAAGAACCGCGCGAACGGCGTGCCATGACGGCGCGTCGGGCGCCAGCAGGATGGGCCCCTCACGCAAGGTCGGCCGATAGTCGTCGCCGTCCACCAGACGTCCCTCGCCGCCGGCCTCGGCGTGCAGCAAGACCCCGGCCGCATGATCCCACGGCATAAGACGGCGATAGAGTATGAAATCCATACGGCCGGTCAGCAGGTCGAGATATTCCCGGCCCGCCATGCGCAACGGGCGCAAACCCGGCAGGTCCGCCGCCCGCCGCTCCAGCGCCTTGCGCTCGGCCGGTGGAAAATAACCAAGACCGAGCGAGCCCCGCAAATCGCTCGCTTCGCCACCGGCCGACAGCGTGGCTGGCGCGCCGTTGACCGTGCTCCCCTGTCCGGCCTGGCCCATGGCCAGCTCATCGGCGACCGGGTCATAGATCCAGCCGGCGCGCGTCCGGCCGGCCACCGCGAGCGCGACGATCACCGTGAAGCCGGGCTTGCCTCGCGCGAAGCTGCGGGTGCCGTCCACCGGATCAATAATCCAGGCGGGCGCCGCGTCAGCCAGCCGGTCGAGCAGGCCAGGATTGGCCGCCGTGGCCTCTTCGCCGACCACAACCGAACCGGGCAGAAGAGCGCGCAGATGTTGTTCCAGAAACCGCTCCGACGCCTCATCGGCAATGGTGACGAGGTCGTGTGGGCCGGTTTTCTCCCGTATTTCGTGGGCCGCAAGGCGTTGAAACCGCGGCATGATCTCTTCCGCGGCCACTTGCCGGAGAAGATCGGCCACGCGTTGCGGATCGGGCATCACTGTCACGTCTCTCGTCTCCATTCCTTGGCGCCGGCGGAGCACCGGCTGCCAGCGGCGGGAAGCGTATGTGTCCGGCGGTCAGAGTAGGCCGACCATAGCACGGCCAAAGACCAGCCCTGGCCCAAAGGAAAAGGGCCGCGCCAGGCGCGACCCTTTCCCATTCCTCACGTGCGAGGTGCCTCTTGCGAGGCATCCTCTGGCGAGGACGGTCCGGCAATCAGGCCTACATGCCCATTCCCATACCGCCCATGCCACCCATGCCACCCATACCGCCCATGGCGGCAGCGGCGCCCGCGTCGTCCTTGTCTTCCGGCTTGTCGGCCACCATGGCTTCGGTGGTGATAAGCAGACCGGCGACGGAGGCCGCGTCCTGCAGCGCGATACGCACGACCTTGGTCGGATCAATGATGCCGGCCTTGACCATGTCGCCGAACTTGTCGTTCTGCGCGTCATAGCCGAACGCCGGATCCTTCGATTCGAAGATCTTGCCGACGACGATGGACGGATCGCCACCGGCGTTGGCGACGATCTGCCGGATCGGTGACTGCAACGCGCGGCGTACGATGTCCACACCGACGCGCTGTTCGTCATTGTCGACTTCGAGCTTCGCCAGCACCTTGGAGGCATTCAGCAGGGCGACACCGCCGCCTGTGACAATGCCTTCCTGCACCGCGGCGCGGGTCGCATTCATGGCGTCCTCGACACGGTCCTTGCGCTCTTTGACCTCGATTTCGCTGCCGCCGCCAATACGCAGGATAGCGACACCGCCGGCCAGTTTGGCCAGACGCTCTTGCAGCTTCTCGCGGTCATAGTCGGAGCTGGTCTCTTCGATCTGGGAACGGATCTGATTGCAGCGCCCCTCGATCTCCGACTTCTTGCCAGCGCCGTCAACCACCGTGGTCTCTTCCTTGGTGATGACCATGCGCTTGGCGGTGCCGAGCATCTTGAGGTCGACGCTTTCCAGCTTGATGCCCAGATCCTCGCTGACCACCTGACCACCGGTCAGGATGGCGATGTCTTCGAGCATAGCCTTGCGGCGATCACCAAAGCCCGGCGCCTTGACGGCGGCGACTTTCAGGCCGCCGCGCAGCTTGTTGACCACCAGGGTAGCCAGGGCTTCGCCTTCGACGTCTTCCGCGATGATGACAAGCGGACGGCTGGACTGCACAACCGATTCCAGCAGCGGCAGCATGGACTGCAGATTGCTGAGCTTCTTTTCGTGCAGGAGAATGTATGGATTCTCCATCTCGCACGTCATCTTTTCGGCGTTGGTGATGAAGTACGGCGACAGATAGCCGCGATCAAACTCCATGCCCTCGACCACTTCCAGTTCGGTCTCCAGGCTCTTGGCCTCTTCAACCGTGATGACGCCTTCATTGCCGACCTTGTCCATGGCGCGGGCGATCATCTCGCCGATTTCCCGCTCACCATTGGCCGAGATGGTGCCAACCTGGGCGATCTCTTCGCTGGTGCGAACCTTGCGCGAGCGCTTCTTCACCTCAGCGACAGCGGCCTCGACGGCCTTGTCGATGCCGCGCTTGACGTCCATCGGGTTCATGCCGGCGGCCACGGCCTTGACGCCTTCGCGCACAATGGCCTGGGCCAGAACCGTCGCGGTGGTGGTGCCGTCACCCGCCTGGTCATTGGTCTTGCTGGCGACTTCGCGCACCATCTGGGCGCCCATATTCTCGAACTTGTCAGACAGTTCGATATCCTTGGCCACCGTCACACCGTCTTTGGTGATGCGCGGCGCACCGAACGACTTGTCGAGAACCACATTGCGGCCCTTCGGGCCAAGCGTCACCTTGACCGCGTCGGCAAGGATGTTGACGCCGCGGAGCATTCTGTTCCGCGCGTCGGTCGAAAACTTGATATCTTTGGATGCCATAGTCCTTGCTCCTTAGGCGATCACGCCCATGATGTCGGATTCGCGCATGATCAGCACGTTCTTGCCGTCGATCTTGACCTCGGTGCCCGACCATTTGCCGTAGAGCACCCGATCTCCCTTCTTGACGTCGAGCGGCGTAATCTTGCCGTCTTCCCCGCGAGACCCCGGACCAACGGCGAGAACCTCGCCTTCCATTGGCTTTTCCTGAGCCGTGTCGGGAATGATGATGCCGCCGGCCGTACGCTCTTCGGCCTCGATAGCGCGAATCATCACCCGGTCATGCAGTGGACGAAACTTCATTGACGCTTCCCTTCAATCCTTGGCTGCCGGTGCTGGCGACTCAGGCCGACGACAGGCCGGAAATCCAGCCTCTGCGTACACCTGCCCGCCTGCCGGCGCGCCATTGCCATGGTGATTTAGCACTCACTCTTCGACAGTGCTAACAATCGGCAATATAGGGATTGAAAACCCACTGTCAATACGCCCGAGGCGGCCTTCGCATGGCGTCAACCGTCGCGAGCTTCCAACGTGCCCTTCCAATATGATTCGGCAGGACCTAGGAGGTTTAACCGTTATATATTAATGTTATAGTATTGATTCTTTATGCGTTGACTGAAGTCTGGCCGCATCAGACTGAGCCAGGCTGACCCGCAGCCGCATACCCTGAGCGCCCTCGTCATGACGCGACAGGATACGCCCGCGCCGGTACAGCCAGGCGAGAGTCGCCCCGTCATCATTGGCCAGGCGGATATCCAGCACGCGACGGTCGCCGGCCAAAGCTTCATCAATCACCGCCAGCAAACGGTCCAGCCCGCGGCCTGAAACAGCCGATACCGGAATCGCGCCGTCGCCGGCCGACACCCCCTCCGGCAACAGATCCATCTTGTTGGCCACTTCGATCACCGGCGGCATCTGTGATCCGTCAGCGCCGTCCCCCGCTCCGCCGACGAGATCCTCCAGAACCTGCAGCACGTCGGCCTTCTGCGCCGCGCTTTCGCTATGGGCGATGTCGCGCACATGCAAAAGCAGGTCGGCCGAACGCACTTCCTCCAGGGTCGCCCGGAAAGCAGCGATCAGCTCGGTCGGCAGCCGGGAAATGAACCCAACGGTGTCCGACAGAACGATGGTCCGGCCCGACGGCAGGTCGAGCCGGCGCATGGTCGGGTCGAGGGTGGCAAACAGCATGTCCTTGGCGTCCACATGGGCCTTGGTCAACGCATTGAAGAGCGTCGATTTCCCGGCATTGGTATAGCCAACCAGCGCCACCACCGCGACCTGACCACGCTGACGGGCGCGGCGGTGAAGGCTCCGCGTCCGCACAACGCCGGCAAGGTCACGCTTGATGCGCTCAATGCGTTCATCGATCAGCCGACGGTCGATTTCGAGCTGACTTTCACCGGGCCCGCCAAGGAAGCCGAAGCCGCCGCGCTGGCGCTCCAGATGGGTCCAGGTCCGGACCAGGCGGCTGCGCTGCCAGGTGAGCGCCGCCAGCTCCACCTGCAGGCGCCCTTCATGGGTGCGGGCGCGGTCACCAAAAATCTCCAGAATCAATGCGGTTCGGTCAATCACCTTGACGGCCAGCGCCTGCTCCAGATTGCGCTGCTGCACCGGGCTGATACGGGCATCCATGATGACCAGGGCGATATTCTGGGCGGCGATCTCTTCGGCCAGACGCTCCACCACGCCACGACCAAGGAAGGTGGCCGGGCGCACCTGATCGAGGCGATGGCATTCGGCGCGGACAACCCGGACACCGATGGCCTCGGCCAGACCGACCGCCTCGGCCAGACGGGCCTCCGGCTCGCGGGCCACCACATTCGCGGCCTGGTCATGCCTGGACCTGCCGCGGCCGGCTGAACGCACGACCGGATGCAGGACAAGGGCGCGGACCTCCGACGGTTCGCCGGCGCCAATGGTTCCGGTCAGGTCCGGCTCAGTCAGGTTGCTCGTCTGAATCCTCCCGGTCCCCGTCGAACAACTGAATCGGCACACCCGGCATGACCGTGGAGATGGCGTGCTTGTAGACCAGTTGAGAATGCCCTTCCCGCCGGAGCAGGATCGAGAAATTGTCGAACCATGTGATGACACCCTGCAATTTCACGCCATTCACCAGAAACACCGTCACCGGAGTCTTTGCCTTGCGCACATGATTTAGAAACGTGTCCTGCAGGTTCTGCGACCGATCACTTGCCATTTTTCCCGTCCGCCGGCCCACAGGATGATTTGATCCCGATTGCCCGGCGCCCCCCGTTTGCGCCCGTCGCTATGATGCGACTTCAGGCGTTGACCAAGCTTACCTAGGCCAGACCCACATGGGAAACCAGTTCATGGGTGGCGGTCAGGCGAAGGCGCGGAGGAAAAGCCCCTGTCTGTGCGTTGGAATGGCTGTTTTCCGCCACCAGCACCGGCAGACAGCCGGACCGGTGGGCGCATTCCAGGTCAATGATTGAATCACCGACAAACCAGACATCGCTCCCCGGGGCCATATGGCCCGGCGCAAGGGCCATGAGGACGGGGGCGATGTCCGGCTTGTCGGCGGGCGCATCGCCGGACCCGATCATGGCGCCGAAAAAGTGCTCCCAGCCCAGCTTCGCCACCTCCGCCCGCAAGGTCGCCCCGACCTTGTTGGACACCAGGCACATGTAGATGCCGGCCCCATGCAGGCGGGCCAGCGCCGCCGCCGTACCGGCCAACGGCGTCAGCCGGTCGAGATGGCGCTCCAGGAAAGTCTGCAAGTAGATGCTTCGCGCTTCCTGCCAGCGCTCACCATAGATACGGGGAAAGCGGTCGCGCAGCGATTCGTGGGCCGTCGCCTGGAGTTCCGCAAGCGATACCTCCGGCAGGTCCAGCGCCCTATGAGTCGCGGCATAGGCCTCGTGAATCAGCGGCCATGAGTCGACCAGGGTATTGTCCCAGTCGAAAACGATAGCCCGCGGACGGCCTGGCGCAAACGAGGGCTCCGGCGGTTGGTCTGACACGATGTCAGGCCGCCGGCGCACGATCCATGAAGTCCATATACAGCGAGCGCAACCGCAGCGCGATCGTCCCGGGGCGACCGTTGCCGACCACCGCATCATCGATCTGGACAATAGGCAGCACGTAGTTGGTGGCGCTGGTCAGAAAGGCTTCGCGGGCGCCGCGCGCCTCTTCCAGCGTAAAGCGGCGCTCTTCCACCTCCATGCCATGCGCCCGCGCCACTGCCAGCAGCGAGGCGCGGGTGATGCCGCCCAGAATGTCATGGGTGGTCGGGTGCGTGATCAATCGTCCATCGCGGTCAACAATCCAGGCGTTGGTTGCGGTGCCTTCAGTAACAAAGCCATCCGGCGTCACCTGCCAGGCTTCGACCGCGCCCGCCTCGATGGCCGCCTGTTTACCCAGCACATTCGGCAATAGCGAAATGGACTTGATGTCACGCCGCGACCAGCGAATATCGGGGATGGAGATTACCCTGGCGCCCTCTTCAACAAGCGAGGCTTTCTGCGGCGGAACCCGCTTGGCGGAAACCACAATGGAGGGCGCGACCCCCTTGGGAAACGGATGATCGCGCCGCGCCACGCCGCGCGTCACCTGCATATAGACCATGCCATTGCGAATGCGGTTGCGCCGGACAATCTGCCGCATAACAAACTGCAGTGAGGGGCGAGTCATGGGCTCGGCAATACGCAACTCCGCCAGCGACCGGTCCAGACGATCGAGATGGCCTGCTTCATCCACCATACGGCCGCGCCAAACGGTGACCACCTCATAGACACCATCGGCAAACTGGTAGCCACGATCCTCTATATGAACCGCGGCTTCCGCCTGCGGCACATAGCGCCCGTTGACGAAGGCGATCCGACTCATGCCCCGTGACTCCCGTTTCTAGAAGAAATCCAGGCGGACCGAGAAGACCCGCTCAACCTTCTTGACCGACGCGGCGATGGCAAAGAGCACCACCCGATCATGCACGCGGATGATCGTATCACCGCGCGGGATAATAACATCACCGGCCCGGATCAGGGCCCCGATGATAACGCCGGACGGCAGACGCGCATCGCGCAGAGGCACACCGACCATGCGCGAGGTTTCCAACGCATCGGCTTCGATGATTTCACCCGCGCCGTCGAGAATCGAGTACAGCATCCGGATACGGCCACGCCGGACGTGCTGAAGAATGGTGGAAACGGTCAGGGCCCGCGGACTGACCACCACATCGATTCCCAGTGGCCCCACCAGCGGACCATAGGTGGTCTTGTTAATCAGTGTGATACAGCGCCGCGCGCCGGCCCGCTTTGCCAGGAGCGAACTCAGAATATTCACTTCATCGTCGGCGGTGACGGCAACGATGGTTTCCGCCGCCGAAACCCTTGCCTCTTCCAGAATCTCGGTATCCAGCGCGTCGCCGTGAATCACCATGGTCCGCTCCACCTGGGCGGCGACGCTCACCGCCCGCTCGCGGTCGCGCTCGATAAGGCGGACGGAGGATAACGGGTCGTCACGCTCTATCTGACGCGCCACGCCAAGGCCGATATTGCCGCCGCCGATGATAACGATGCGGTGCGCCTCAGGCTCTTCATGGCCAAAGGCCGCCATGGCGCGGACAATATGGTCGGTGTCGACGACAAAATAGACACCGTCGCCAACCTCCATGTGATCGTCCGCGTGGGGCACAATAACCGTTTCGCTACGCTGAATGGCGACGATCCGGATATTGAGATCGGGAAAGAGTGAGGTGAGCTGGCGCAGCGGCGTCTGCACTATGGGGCAGTCCTCGCTGCACCGCACGCCAACCAGCCGCACCCGATCCTCAGCCAGGGAGACGGTGTCAAATGCCCCCGGCACATGCAGGCGGCGGGCAACGGCGTTGGCCACTTCGGTCTCAGGCGAGATGATGATGTCAATCGGCATATGTTCGCGACTGAACAGGGCCGACCACTCCGGTCGCTGGTAGCTTTGCTCTCGCACCCGGGCGATCTTCATCGGCACATTGAACAGGGAATGAGCGACCTGGCAGGCGATCATGTTGACTTCATCAATCTGCGTCACGGCGATCAGCATGTCGGCATCGCCAGCGCCGGCCTGCTCCAGCACATCGGGGTGGGATGCGTGACCAGTGATTCCCTGAACATCGTGCTGGTCGGTAACCCGGCGCACCAGATCGGCCGACTGGTCGACAACCACCACGTCTATGTTCTCCGACGCCAAACGGGCCGCGATATTGCTGCCAACCACACCGGCGCCACACACGACGACCTTCATTGTCCAGCTCCACGCCAGAGTGCACCGCACACGGTGCAGTCCGTTCGGCAACCTGTCATGACCGGGTCAGCCGACCGTCGATTCGCTGGCAACTTCCGCCTCGCGGCGATGATCGCCCATGGTCAGGCCCAGAGACTTCAGCTTGCGGTGCAGAGCCGAGCGCTCCATGCCAATAAATGTGGCGGTGCGGGAAATATTGCCACTAAACCGGGCCATCTGCGCTTCGAGATATTGCCGTTCAAAGACTTCACGGGCATCACGCAGTGGCAGACCCATCAATTCCCCGCTGCCATTGGCCGACAGAGCCGGCGGCGTGATCGCACCGATTTCCGGCGGCAGCATGTCGGCCGAAATGACATCCTTGCCGCTTTCCGGCGCCATGATCAGCAACCAGTCGATCACGTTGCGAAGCTGACGCACATTTCCTGGCCAGTCATAGGCTTGCAGGGCGGCCATGGCATCCGCGCCGATGGCCCGGCGAGACAGACCGCTGACCGCGGCGGCACGCTCAAGAAAATGCTCAGCCAGGGCCGGAATATCCTCACGTCGCGCCCGCAGCGGCGGAACCGCAATGGGCACAACCGCCAGACGGTAGTAGAGGTCTTCACGGAAGTGACCGGCGGCGATTTCCGCCTCCAGATCGCGATTGCTGGCGGCGATTACCCGGACATCCACCTCCACCCGACTCGATCCACCGACCCGCTGAAACGTCAGGTCCTGCAGAACACGAACGATTTTTCCCTGTGTTTCCAGGGGCATATCAGCCACTTCATCAAGCAGAAGCGTGCCGCCATGGGCCCGCTCAAAGACGCCGACCCGGCGCCCCTCCCCGTTGCCGGCCGCCTCCGTGCCAAACAGTTCCTCTTCCATCCGCTCCGGCGTGATGGTCGCGCAATTGATCGCCACAAAGGGGCCGTGTTCTCGCCGCGACTGGTTGTGAATGAGATGCGCAACCACTTCCTTGCCGGCCCCGGCCGGGCCGGTAATCATGACCCGCGAGCCGGTGGGCGCCACTCTCTTGACGACGCGAACGATGCCGGCCATAGCGGGAGAGTCGCCAATCAGGCTGTCCGTCGGCCCGGCGCGCAGACGCAATTCCGCATTTTCCCGTCGCAATCGCTCTGCCTCTATGGCGCGCTGGGCAACCAGCAGCAGACGATCAGACTTGAACGGCTTTTCGATGAAGTCATAGGCCCCCTTGCGAATGGCGGAGACGGCCATCTCTATTGTGCTGTGGCCGCTGATCATGACCACCGGCAGTTCCGGATACTCCGTCCTTACACGCTCCAGAATCTGCATTCCGTCCAGGCGGCTGCCTTCGAGCCAGACATCCAGAGCCAACAGTGACGGAAGGCGTCGTCCAAGCTCTTCCAGCGCAGAATCGGAATCACGGGCGTCGCGGGTCTCATACCCTTCGTCGGAAAGGATTCCCGCCATCAGCGTCCGGATATCGTCCTCGTCGTCAACGATAAGGATGTCATGAGCCATCATCGTGACTCCGGTCCGCCGTTATGACCCGCGCCGTATGCAGCCGGTCCGTATCCGGGTTGCGCTGATGGAAAATCAAATCGACCACGGCACCCCGGCCGGATGGTCGTCCCCGCAGCATGATCTCACCATCATGATCCTCCATGATCTTCTTAACGATGGCGAGGCCCAGACCTGTTCCCTTATCGCGCCGCGTCACATAGGGCTCGGTCAGGCGATGGGGATCCATGTCCGGCAAACCGCATCCGGTATCGGCAATCGAAACCACAATACCATTCTGTGACGTTGCCAAATCTAATTCAATCCGCCCGTCCGACTCATGACCCAGACCGGAGCGGTCCGTTTCAGCGGAGTCCAGCGCGGCGATTGCGTCCGCGGCATTTTGCAGAACATTGATCAATGCCTGGCCGATCTGCCGTCCGTCACAATAGACCATGATCGGGCCGGCATCGCCAGTGACCACATACTCGATGGACGGGTGGGCCGAGCTTTGCAGAAAGACCGACTGGTCAACCAGCGCCCGCATATCCTCCATGGCCATGGCCGGCGCCGGCATCCGGGCAAAAGAGGAGAACTCATCCACCATGCGACCAATCGCACCAACCTGCCGGACAATGGTGTCGGTGCAAACGACAAAGGTTTCAGGATCATCCGTGATCTGCGGCAGATAGCGCCGCCGCAGTCGTTCCGCCGAAAGCTGGATCGGCGTCAGTGGATTTTTGATCTCGTGGGCAATCCGCCGCGCCACATCGGACCATGCGGCCTTTCGCTGGGCCTGCAGAAGCTCCGTCACATCGTCGAAGGTGACCACAAACCCTTTGATGTCACCGCCTTCGCCGGCGCGCTCTACAGACACGCGGCACAACAGGGTGCGGCTGCGGCCATCCCGGCCAAGGGTGATCTCCGACTCGATCAACCGGTCGGGATAGCGCCTTGCCGAGCGGATCAGCAGCGCCATTTCCGGCACCGCCTCCTCCAGCAACTGGCCGACCATCCGGTCCGGCGGCAGGTCCAGCAATTCCGCCGCCGAGCGATTGGGCAAATTGATCCGCCCCTGGTCGTCGAGGCCAAGAACACCAGCCGAAACGCCAGCCAGAACCGCCTCCGTAAAGCGCCGCCGGATATCAAGCTGGGCATTGGCTTCCAGCACCTCGAGCTGCTGCGACTCGAG
Source organism: Alphaproteobacteria bacterium (assembly GCA_040218575.1). NCBI lineage: Bacteria > Pseudomonadati > Pseudomonadota > Alphaproteobacteria > Alphaproteobacteria bacterium. The sequence goes on from JAVJRE010000007.1 coordinate 237,671, forward strand.
CTGGCGGGTCATGCGGTTGAAAGCCCGCGTCAGGCGGCCAAACTCATTGTCGCGTGCGCCCTCGTCCACCCGTGCGGAGAGATCACCGCCCCGCACCCGCTGCGACGCCGAGATCAGGTCACTGACCGGCCGCGCCAGCCGGGTCGCCAGGCTCAGTCCGACGCCGACCGCAGCCAGCAAAAGCATCAGGGCAATGACCACGAAGATCATCGCAAAGGTGATCTGGATGCCTTGCCGGCGATCCTCCATCCGGCGGAACTCGTCAACCGCACTGCGGTTGCGCTGAACATAGGCCAGAACGCCAGGGTCAACGAACCGCGACGCATAGAGGAACAGGTCAACAAACCCGTCCAGTTGCACCAGCGCCCTGACCCGGTCTTCGCGCGCCGGCAGCAGGATGACCTCGCCCTCCCTGGCCCGCTCAATCTGGGCCGGGGACGGCAGGTCTTCGCGGATCAGGAAACCGGAATCCGCGACGATGCGTCCGCTGCTGTCGAAAACCACCGTCTCCGCCAGTCCACGCAGCAGAGCCTGGGTCTGAACCAGTTCGGAAAAGCCGAATGTGGAGCCGGACAGGCGCGGCGCCTGGCGATTGATGTCCGTCGCCATGGCCAGGACTTCCGAAGCTATGACCTGGCGGTGTTCGTTGAGATAGGCTTCCGACACGGTATAGGAATCGGTGACGATGGCGCGCACCCGATCACTGAACCAGTTCTTCATCTCGAAATTGAAGAACAGCCCGGACAGCACCGCCACAAGGATCGCCGGCGCTACGGCCACAAGGCTGAACAGCATCGCCAGGCGAACGTGCAGACGGGCGCCGGCGGCCCCACGGCGGCGTTCCGACCATACGCCGACGATCTGCCATACCACGCTGGTTGCCAGCAGCAGCAGCAAGACCAGATCGAGAACCAGAAGGGCCAGCCCCAGTTCCTGGTCGGGTCGGGTGGTGGCCGCGCCGATCTGGCCGGTTATGGCCAGATAGGTGGCAACGACCGATACCAAAGTGGCGATGGACAAAGCAAAGACAAGCTTCGAGCCAAGGCGATGGCGCAGCCCCCACTGATAAATCCGGCGCATCAATGGTGGCCCGGGTGATACCGGTGTGGATGCGGCCGGATCGGTCGCCGACTGAAGTGAGGTCATGGTCTGACCTGCGGGCGGGCCGTGCCGCCGGCCGAATGGCCGGCGCATGGGCGCGTTATCAGGAGTGCGCTCACTTTAGCCGCCGCACAACCGGTATGTCCAACATGCGAATCTTCTTGCGCAGCGTGTTGCGGTTGAGCCCGAGCAGCTCAGCCGCCTTCAATTGATTGCCGCGGGTCGCCTCCAGACACCGTGCAATGAGCGGACGTTCAACCTCACGCACGATACGATCATAGAGTCCCGCATTCGGCAGCTCGCCGTTATGGGTCTCGAAATAGGCCGCAAGGTGGCGCGAGACTGACGCAGCAAGCCCGCTGGCGGGGCCCTGCTCCACCGTCGCTTCCGACCGCATCCCGGCGGCCGTGCCGTCAGGTCCAGGGTCGAGCGCCTGCGCCACAGCGGCGGCGCTAATGTCACTGGCAGGCTCCAGAGCGGCAAGGCGCAGCACTGTGTTGCGCAACTCCCGCACATTGCCAGGCCAGTCATGGCGCGACAGGCAGGCCAGCGCCGCCGCCCCCATGGTCTTGGGATTGCGCTTGTCGGCCGCTGCCTGGCTCAAAAACAGATGCACCAGGTCCGGTATGTCCTGGCGGCGTTGGCGCAGCGGCGGAATCTGCAAGGGCACTACGTTCAACCGGTAGAACAGATCTTCGCGAAACCGCCCATTGGCAACCGCATGGCGCAGATCACCGGTAGTCGCGGCGATGACCCGCACGTCAGGGGACGCCGGGTGACCGGCGGAGGCGCCGGCTATCTCTCCCAAAAACCGGGCGAGTCTGGCTTGTATTGACGGCGCCGCTTCCGCCACGTCGGGCAGATACAACGTGCCACCACGCGCCTCGGCCACGCGACCCACCCGGCGCCGCGTTGAGAGCCTGGCGCCGCTTACCGGCGAAGGCGACAAGGCCTCGTCCACCTGGCCGTCCGTCATGCCGGCCAGGGGCAAGGCAACGAAAGGGCCCAGACGACGGCGGCTCTGGTCATGCAGCGTCCACGCCACCAGGGACTTGCCGACCCCGGATTCACCACTAAGCAGCACCGTGTGCTCGCCACCCGATAATCGCGCCATGACGCGATACACCTCCTGCATGGCCGGCGAGCGACCAACCAGCCCAGGACCATCCAACGCCACAGGGGGGGCGACCCCGGCGGCGCCCGCATCGCGCGACAGGGCGCGGGCCGCCAGCCTGACAAGGGTATCCAGATCAAAGGGCTTGGCCAGATAATCAAAGGCGCCACGCTGCGCCGCCCGCACCGCGGTCGACAGGGTGCTGCGCGCACTCATGGCGATGACCGGCAACTCCGGCCGGCGGCGGCGCAGGCGCGGAATCAAGTCGAGGCCGTCACCGTCGGGCATCACCACATCAGTGATGACCAGATCGCCCTCGCCGGCGGCAACCCACTGCCACAGAACCGCCGCCGAACCGGTGGCGCGGACGTCATAGCCCTGACCCGAGAGCGCCTCTCCGACAACCGTGCGAACCGCCCGGTCATCATCCGCCAGAAGGATGACATCGCCGGTCACTGTATGGCCCCGTGCCGGGACGCCGCCGACGGTGTGGCCGGCAGAAACATCTCGAACACCGTGTGACGGGGCCGGCTGGTGAACCGGACCTGACCGCCATGGTCATCAACCACCTTGGCAACCAGAGCCAGGCCCAGCCCGCTGCCGCCCGCACGGGCGGAGACAAAAGGCTCAAACAGATGGGACTGCAGATCCGCCGGCACACCGGGCCCATCATCCTCAACCGCTATGCATATGGGCAGAGTGTCGGATCCACCGTCCGGGCGGACCATTCGCACACCGGTCCGAAAGGCCGTGCTCAGCCGAACCCGCCCGCCCGACGCAGGCAGCGCCTCAAGCGCATTCTTCACCAGATTGAGGACGGCCTGGACAAGCTGGTCGCGCCGGCCATGGACCAGCGGCAATGACGGATCGTAGTGGGTTTCCAGGCGCACACCTGGCGCCGCCGTGACTGCCACCAGGCGCAGCACATGATCCAGCACCTCATGGACATTGACCGGCTGGCGCTCGGCAATGGTGTCATCGGTGAACGCCGCCATGCGATCCACCAGCGCCGTCACCCGGTCAACTTCGTCACGAATCAGATGCGCCAGATCCACCTCGTTACCCTGCATCACGCCGCCATCGAGACGCTGTGCCAGCAATTGCGCGGCGCCGCGCATACCAGCCAGAGGGTTACGCACCTCATGGGCCAACAGCTCGAAAAAGCCAGCGACACTGCGTGACGCGCCGCGCCGCAAGGTGTGCCGGTCAAGTTCCCGGCCAAGGCCGGATTCGCGAAGCTGAACCACCAGGACTTCACCGGATGATGGCCCCGCGTTCAGTGGTGTCACGGCCACCGACAGATCATGCGGGCCGGTCCGCGGCGTGTCGAGCGAGAGGTCGTGGCCGGCAACCTGACCGCCGCTGCGCGCCGCCTGGGTGATGATGGCCGTAATCGGCGAGTCCGCCGGAATGAAATCAGCCAAAGGAGCGCTGTTCAGACTGCTCCGGCCGGCGGAAAACAGCTCTTGCGCCGCCGCGTTCGCATAGCGGATGCGCTGCCCGGAATCGACCACCAGAACGGCATCGGCCAGCGCATCCAGCAAGGCATCGTGGCGGACCAGTCCACCATCGTCCGTTCTGGCGGCGCCATGCACCGCGGTGTCAGGCGGCGTGACGCTCAACAAGCGGGACATAGAAGGCCTCAAGGAGGGCACGCGCCCGGTCCGGGTCCGGCTCATGATTGATGGCGGCACGAAACTCCGCCGCACCGGCCAGGCCACGGCTGTACCAGCCAAGATGCTTGCGTGCGATGCGGACGCCCGCGTCGCGGCCATAGTGCGTCAGCATGGCATCGAAATGTTCCAGCACCATGGCAAACTGCTGGTCAATCGGCGGATCATCCGGCATAACGCCAGAGCGCAGGAAAGCGGCGATCTGGCCAACGAACCAGGGCCGGCCGTAGGCGCCGCGGCCGATCATGAGTCCATCGGCACCGGACAGGTCCAGGGCCTGGCGGGCGGCTTGCGGCGTGGTGATGTCGCCATTGGCGATCACCGGCAAGGACACCGACTCCTTGACGTGGCGGATGAAGGCCCAGTCCGCATCGCCCTTATAGAACTGACAGCGGGTGCGGCCATGGACGCTAATCATGCGGATGCCGGAGTCTTCGGCGATGCGCGCCATGACCGGGGCATTGCGCGTTTGATCGTCCCAACCAAGCCGCATCTTGAGGGTAACCGGCACAGAGACCGCGCGGACCACCGCATGCAGGATGCGCGCGGCCAGTCCTTCCTCGCGCATCAGAGCCGAACCGGCATAGCCGTTGACCACTTTCTTGGCCGGGCAGCCGAAATTGATGTCGATAAGGCGTGCGCCACGATCCTCATTGAGCCGCGCGGCATCGGCCATGACCTCAGGCTCATTGCCGGCAATCTGGACAGCCACAGGCTCTTCGTCCGCAGCCCGCGCCGCCATGAGCATGGACTTGCGCGATTCACGGATCAGCGCCTGGCTGGCGATCATTTCCGACATCACCAGCGCGGCACCGCAGCGCCGCGCCAGACGGCGGAACGGCTGGTCGCTGACCCCCGACATGGGAGCCAGCAGCACATTGTGCTCCAGGCTGAGGGGGCCGATCTGAATGCTCATTTTCGCAGCAGACTGCAGTGGCTGATTAAAACGCAGGCAAACTAATCCCTGGCGCTTTGATTCGCAACGAATCCGGCGCTCGGCGCGGCGGCGCTGGCAATTGGAGTGGCCGCCCGCCCCGACTACCCTTCGCCCAGGCCCATAGGACCACACGGACCGGACACCGCCATGCCCCGCTATGCCGCCCTCATTGTCGCCGCCGGGCACGGTGCCCGCTTTGGCAGCGCCAGGCCGAAGGTCTATGCGGACCTTGCCGGGCGTCCGGTCCTGGCCCGCGCCATGGCGCCGTTCCTGACTGACACCGCCATCACCACCGTGCAGGCCGTGATACGGGCGGCCGACAGCGGAGACTATGCCGCGGTTGCAAAAGCCTGTGGCCACCCGGCAAAGCTTCGGCCGCCGGTGATCGGCGGGGCGACCCGCGCCCGGTCGGTACGCCTTGGGCTGCAGGCCCTGGCCAGCCTGCCGGACGGTCCGCCGGACGTGGTTCTGATTCATGATGGGGCGCGACCACAGGTGACGGCGGAGGTCATCGGCCGGGTCGTCAGCGCGCTGGACGATGCGACGCTGCATGGAGCGGTACCGGCCCTACCGATCACCGACACCATCAAACGAGCGGTCGGCGCGGGCGGCGGCGGACAGGATGCGGCGGCTTCGCGGATTGGCGCCACCGTACCGCGCGACGGGCTGTGGCGGGCCCAGACGCCGCAGGGATTTCGCTTTGCCGCCCTTGTAGAGGCCTATGATCGCCTCGATACGCAAGAGGCGGGCGGCCATGAGGCGACGGACGACGCGGCGGTGGCCGAGGCGGCCGGTCTGGCTGTGCGGCTGGTGGCCGGCGAACCGGACAATATCAAGATCACCGTAGCGGACGACCTGATCCGCGTTCGGCAGAGCCTGGCCGCCGGCGGCGACAGCCGCATCGGCCAGGGCCTGGACGTTCACCGGTTCGGCCCGGCGGTGGAGGGCGGCACCCGGATCTGGCTGTGTGGGGTGGCCCTGCCCCACGACCGGCCGCTGATCGGCCATTCCGATGCCGATGCCGGCTTGCACGCCCTGACCGACGCGGTTCTTGGCGCCATCGGTGCCGGCGATATCGGCCAGCATTTTCCGCCGACCGATGGCCGCTGGCGGGGCGCCAGTTCCGACCAGTTCCTCGCCTACGCCGCAGGCCTGGTGCGACAAGGCGGCGGCACCATCATCAATCTGGATGTCACGCTGGTCTGCGAATCGCCACGCATTGCGCCCCACCGCGTAGTCATGGCCGACCGCATCGCGGCCATTGCCGGCGTCGCGGCGAGCCGGGTGAGCGTCAAGGCAACAACCACGGAAGGGCTTGGCTTTGCCGGCCGCGGCGAAGGCGTGCTGGCCCAGGCGGTGGCCATGATACGCTGGCCTATATGAGCACCGCTGCGTTTCGCGCGCGCCGCAAGGCACCACCGCCGCCGCCATTGGCGCGCCCCCTGCACCGTCTGCACCCAGCCATCCTGCTGGCGACGGTCTTCGGCCTCGGCCGCCTGCCGGTGACACCGGCTACATGGACGTCGGCCGCAGCCCTGCTGCCCGGCTGGTGGCTGGCCCACGCCGGCTTCATGTGGCTGGCCCTGGCCACGGCGGTCGCCATTATCGCCGGCAGTTGGGCAGCCCAACTCTATGCCCGCAACAGCCAGGACCCCGATCCCAGCCCGGTGGTCATTGACGAGGTGGCCGGGCAGTGGCTGACCCTGTTGCCCGTCACCGGCGCCGTAGCGGCGGAACCGCGTCTGCTGGTCGCCGCCCTTCTCGTCTTTCGGTTGTTCGACATCACCAAGCCATGGCCCGGCCGTTGGTTTGAACGCACCCAGAGCGGCTGGAAAGGCATCATGCTGGACGATGTGGCGGCCGGCGTTTACGGCGCGGCGGTGATGGCCGCGCTGGTCTGGCTTCTCGGCCGGTTCTGAGCGGCGGCCATGTTCAACCGAGAGATCATCTCTCTGGCGGAACAGGTGGTCGCCGAATGCCGCCGCCGGAAGGTCATGGTCTGCACCGTGGAGTCCTGCACGGGCGGCCTTGTCGCCGGCGCGCTGAGCGAAGTGGCCGGCGCCTCCCATGCCCTTGAACGCGGCTTCGTCACATACACCAACGGTGCGAAGAGCGAGCTGGTCGGTGTGCCACCCGATCTGATTCACCACCATGGCGCGGTAAGCGAGGCGGTGGCGCGGGCCATGGCGGAGGGCGGGCTCAGCCACTCCGCCGCCGCAGTCGCCGTGGCCGTGACGGGTATTGCCGGGCCTGACGGCGGCAGCGCCACCAAGCCGGTTGGTCTGGTCCACTTCGCCACGGCAGTGCGCGACGGCGCCGTGCGCCATAGTCAGCAGATCTTCGCCGGTGATCGCACGGCGGTGCGCCAGGCCAGCGTTGCGATGGCTCTCGGTCTGCTGCTGGCCGCTCTGCGAGGGGACTAGCGATCCCCGGCTGGCCCGGGCACAACGGCGGCGTGTCCATAGATATCCGCCGCCCTTGTCTCAAACGCGCCAACCATGCGGGTCACCGCCTCGCCGAACAGCACATGCATAGCCGCTTCCAGCAGGCGTGAGCGGAAGCTGAAATCAACCAGGAAATCGACGATGCAGCCGGGCGCCAGAGCGCCACCGGTCTCTGGCAGCGGTGCGCCGGCACTATCCGCCGGCAGAAATAACCAGCGGTTGGTCAGTTGCTTCAACGGCCCGCGCTCATAGTCCACGTCTATGCGCATGTTGGGGCGATCAAGCCGGACACGCGAGGTGAAGGTCTCGCGAAAGACCCGAAAACCGATGATCAAATCGGCCAGAACAAGGCGGTCGCTGCGCTCGAGGATGCGAGCGCCACGGCACCAGGGCAGAAACTCCGGGTAGCGCTCTATGTCGGCGACCAGGTCGAACATGCGGTCGGGGGCGTAGGGCAGAAACCGCTGTTCCTCGTGACGATGCATCGGAACGGCGTCAGCCAGCGGCGGCGTATGCCGCCTGGCGCGCCGCCTGCATCCGTGAGAAGTCGTCACCTGCGTGGTAGGACGAACGTGTCATAGGCGAAGCCGAGACCATGAGAAAACCCTTGCCGCGGGCCATGCGCGCATAGTCGGCGAACTCCTCCGGCGTGACATAGCGATCCACCGGCGCATGCGCCGGCGTCGGCTGGAGATACTGGCCGATGGTGAGGAAGTCGACCTCCGCAGAGCGCAGATCGTCCATCACCTGGTAAACTTCTTCGCGGCTTTCCCCGAGCCCCACCATGATGCCGGACTTGGTGAAGATGCCGGGCGCCAGGCGACGGGCACGGTCCAGCAGATTGAGGCTGTGATAATAGCGCGCACCGGGCCGGATGGTCGGATAGAGACGCGGCACGGTCTCCAGATTGTGGTTGAACACGTGGGGCCCGGCCTCAACCACCACCTCAAGCGCGCCATCCTTACGCAGAAAGTCAGGCGTCAGAACTTCGATGGTGGTGGCTGGTGCGGCCTGACGAATGCGACGGATCACGGCGGCAAACTGACCGGCCCCGCCATCATCCAGATCGTCGCGATCAACGCTGGTGATCACCACATGATTGAGGCCCAGTTCGCCAACCGCGCTGGCCACGTGCTCCGGCTCCAGGGGGTCAACCGGATTGGGCCGCCCGGTCTTGATATTGCAGAAGGCACAGGCCCGCGTGCAGGTATCGCCCAGGATCATCACCGTGGCGTGGCCCAGCGACCAGCACTCGCCGATATTGGGACAGGCCGCCTCTTCGCACACGGTATTGAGAGACAGCCGACGCATCAGGGCGCGGGTCTGCTGATAGCCGGCAGAGGTCGGCGCCCTGGCCCGAATCCAGGCGGGCTTAGGTGGCCGCCGCGAGGTTAAGGTGCTGTCCGACATCATCGCCCCGGATGTGGCCTAGATATGGAGCGCCCGGTCAAACGCATCCAGCACCGCCTCGTGCATGGACTCGCTGACCGTCGGATGGGGGAAAATGGTGCGGATCAACTCCGCTTCGGTGGTCTCCAGAGTGCGGGCAATGGCATAGCCCTGGATCATCTCCGTCACTTCCGGCCCCACCATGTGTGCGCCCAACAGGGCGCCGGTGGCGCCATCAAAGACGGTCTTTACGAAGCCTTCCTCGTCACCCAGCGCAATGGCCTTGCCATTGGCCTGCAGCGGAAAGCGACCGACGCGCACGTCGTGGCCCGCTTCCGTCGCCGCCGCCTCGGTCAGGCCGACGCTGGCCACCTGCGGCCGGCAATAGGTGCAACCCGGCACGTCGCCCGGACTCAGCGGGTGAAGCCCCTCCACCCCGGCGATCCGCTCGACGCACAATACGCCCTCATGCATGGCCTTGTGGGCCAGCCAGGGCGGCCCCACAAGATCGCCAATGGCGGATATGTCAGGCTCAGCGGTGCGCAGCCACTCATCAACCACCACATGGCCCCTTTCGACCTGCACGGCCGTGCCCTCCAGGCCTAGCTCCTCCACATTGCCGGTAATGCCGATGGACAACAGCGCGCGCTCAACCGTCAGTTCGCGGGAGTCGCCATCCTGCTCGATTGTCGCCGTCACGCCTGAGCCGGCGGTGTTCAGATGGGCGACGGAGGCGCCGGTGATGATCTCCACGCCGCGCCGCGCAAAGCTCTTGGCGACCAGGGCTGAGACCTCCGGGTCTTCTACCGGCAGCACCCGATCAAGTACTTCTACAACATGAACGTCGACACCTAAATCATTGTAGAAACTTGCAAACTCCATGCCGATTGCCCCGGAGCCAATGACCAGCAATGAGCGCGGCAGCGCCTCCGGCACCATCGCCTCACGATAGGACCAGACCTTGTCGCCGTCTGTTTGCAGGTCCGGCAACTGGCGGGCCCGGGCGCCGGTGGCGAGGATGATATGGCCGGCCTGCAGGGTCATATCGCCGCCGTCAGCCAGCGTCACGCGCACCCGGCCCGGCCCGTCGAGACGGCCGTGGCCGGAGACCACCTCAATCTTGTTCTTTTTCATCAGGAAGGCGACGCCCTTGCTGAGGCGGGCGGCCACCTCACGGCTGCGGGCGACCAGCCTGGCCAGGTCGATTTTCACCTCGCCAACCGAAATGCCGAAGGAATCCAGTGCCCCCACCTGGTGGCGCAGCTCTGCCGCCCGCAACAGTGCCTTGGTGGGGATGCACCCCCAATTGAGGCAGATACCACCGAGCGCCTCGGCCTCCACCACAGCGGTGCTGAGACCAAGCTGTGCGGCGCGCACGGCCGCCACATAACCGCCGGGACCGCCGCCGATCACCACGACATCGTAAGTCCGGGCCTGATCGCGATCGCCGGCCATTACAACAGCATGGTCAGAGGGTTTTCGATCAACGCCCGGAAGGCGGCGAGGAACTGCGCGCCGATGACGCCGTCCATGGCGCGATGATCCACCGACAAGGTGCAGGTCATGACGGTGGCTACGGCGAGCGCGCCATCGCGCACCACCGGTCGCGGCTCGCCCGCGCCAACCGCAAGGATCGCACCCTGTGGCGGGTTGATGACCGCATTGAACTGGCGAACGCCATACATGCCCAGATTCGACACGCTGAACGTACCGCCCTGATACTCTTCCGGCGCCAGTTTGCCGTCGCGCGCCTTCTTTGCCAGGGTCCGCACTTCGCGGGAAATCTCGCCCAGGCCGCGACTTTCGACACCGCGCACTACCGGCGTCACCAACCCGCCCTCGACCGCCACCGCAACGCTGATATCGGCACGCTGGAAGCGGAGCAAAGCATCAGGGGTCCACATGGCATTCGCTTCCGGCACCTGCTTCAGGGCCAGGCCCGCCGCGCGGATGACGAAATCATTGACCGACAAGGGAGTCGCCTCACGGCCGGCTTCCTTGTCGGCTTTCGCCTTGTCATTGAGCTCCTTGCGGATGGCCAGCAGCCGGTCAATCTGGCAATCCACCGTCAGCTCGAAATGGGGCGCAGTCTGTTTCGACAGACTCATCCGCTCGGCGATGACGCGCCGCATGGCGGTATGACGCAGCGCCTCATGGGGCGGCAGCAGGTCGAAGTCGGGCGTGACCGCCATGGCACTCGCCGGGCCGCCGGCCAACCGGCCGGCGCCGGGAGACCGGCCAGCGCCGGACTGCAGCGCCGCCTCGATATCGGCCTTGACGATGCGGCCGCGCGGACCGGAGCCGGACAGGGCGTTCAGATCAAGACTCTCCTGCTCCGCCATGCGACGGGCCAGTGGCGAGGCGAAGACCCGTTGGCGGCCGTTGCCAGCCGCGCCCGTGGCATCTGCCCTGCCCGTGTCGTCCGTTTTACCCGCCCGCTCGGCGCCGGCCGGCGTCTTGCCGGGACCGGAGGCCTTTTTGCCCTCCTCTCCGGCGTCTTCACCCTGCGGTTTCGCCTCACCACGCCCGGACGATGTCTTGCCAGAGCCGGCGGCCGCGACGGCGGCTTTTTCGGCCGCCGCATCGTCCACGGCCGCATCGTCGTCGCCGGACTCGCTAAGGACGGCAATTACCTGATTGACCGGAATACCCTCGCTGCCCTCCTCCACCAGTATGCGGGCCAGGGTTCCGTCATCTGCGACTTCCAGTTCCATGGTCGCCTTGTCAGTCTCAATTTCGGCGATGACATCGCCTGAGACCACGGAATCGCCGGTTTTCTTCAGCCAGCGGGCAAGAGTGCCTTCGGTCATGGTCGGCGACAAAGCGGGCATCAGGATGCGGACCGCCATGGTTCAGTCCTTATCCAGGTAGAGAACCGAACGGACCGCCTGCACCACGGAGCCGGCCTGCGGCAGTGCCAGTGCCTCCAGATTGGCGGCATAGGGCATAGGCACATCGGCGCCCGTGACACGGACCACCGGCGCATCCAGCCAGTCGAAGGCCTGCTCCATGACCAGCGCGGCGATCTCGGCACCGATGCCGGCGGTGGGCCAGCCTTCCTCCACCGTCACAATGCGGTTGGTGCGACGCAAAGAGGCCATGATCGCGCCGTGATCCATGGGGCGAATGGAGCGCAGATCAATCACATCGGCCTCTATACCGTCCGCCGCCAGTGTATCGGCCGCCTCCAGCGCCACCGACACCATGCGCGAGAAGGCAACGATGGTGACATCACTGCCTTTACGGGCAAGCCGCGCCTTGCCGATCGGGACGACAAATTCGTCGCTGTCAGGCACCTCACCCTTCATGCCGTAGAGCAGCTCGTTTTCCAGAACAATGACCGGGTTCGGATCGCGGATCGCCGATTTGAGGAGCCCCTTGGCATCGGCGGGAGTGGCCGGCGCCACCACCTTCAGCCCCGGGCAATGAGCGTACCAACTGGCATAGCATTGCGAGTGCTGGGCGCCGACGCGCGAGGCCGCGCCGTTGGGCCCGCGAAAGACGATGGGCGCGCCCATCTGGCCGCCGGACATGTACAGGGTCTTGGCGGCCGAATTGATGATCTGATCAATCGCCTGCATGGCGAAGTTGAAGGTCATAAACTCCACAATGGGCTTGAGCCCGGCAAAGGCCGCGCCTACACCAAGGCCCGCGAAGCCATGTTCGGTAATCGGCGTATCCACAACCCGCTTGTCGCCAAACTCTTCCAGCAGGCCCTGGCTCACCTTGTAGGCGCCCTGATACTCGGCAACTTCCTCGCCCATCAGGAAGACATCCCCGTCGCTACGCATTTCCTCGGCCATAGCGTCACGCAACGCCTCACGCATGGTGATTTCGCTGGTCGCGCCGTCAAAGGCGTCTTCGGTCGAAGCCTCCCGGCTCTGTGGCTGGTCCTTGTCTGAATCTGACGACTTTTTTGCGCCGCGCGAGTGGGACGCCGGCGATTTTCCGTTTGCGGACTCGCCATCGGCATCCCTGTCGCCAGAATCCTGTTCCGCCGCCGTCCGGGACTTGGGCTTCGCGCGGCTGGCCTGGCCCGACGATCCGGCAGGCGCCTTCTTCGCATCCGCTGCGTCAAGAACCGAAGGGTCTTCACCATCCTCCAGGATCATGGCAATCGGTGCATTGACCGCCACATTCTCCGTGCCTTCACCCACCAGAATCCGGCCCAGAACGCCATCATCTGCAGCTTCAAGCTCCATGGTCGCCTTGTCGGTCTCGATCTCGGCCAGAACGTCGCCGGACGTGACGCTGTCGCCTTCCTTCTTCAACCAGCGGGCTAGCGTACCCTCGGTCATGGTCGGCGACAAAGCGGGCATAGTCACGGTGACCGGCATGGCTCAGGCCACCTCCCGCACGACGTCGGTATACAACTCCGCCGGGTCCGGCTCCGGACTGTCCTGAGCAAAATCAGCCGCCGCCTGGACGATGTCCTTGATCTCCTTGTCCAGGGCCTTGAGCTGGTCCTCGCTGGCCGCCTTTGCCGATAACAGGGCATCGCGCACATGCAGAATCGGATCCCGCTCCTGGCGCACCGCGTCAACCTCTTCCTTGGACCGGTATTTGGCCGGATCGCTCATGGAATGGCCACGATAGCGATAGGTCTGCATTTCCAGGATGAACGGGCCCTTGCCGCTTCGTACATAGGCAATGGCGCGGGCCGCCGCGTCCTTGACCTCGCCGATGTCCATGCCGTCCACCAGCTCGCCGGGTATGCCATAGGCCTGACCACGGTTATGCAGGTCGGTGCGAGCGGAGGAGCGTTCGACCGACGTTCCCATGGCGTATTTGTTGTTCTCGATGACGTAGAGCACCGGCAGCTTCCACAACGCCGCCATGTTGAAGGATTCGTAGACCTGACCCTGGTTGACCGCGCCATCCCCCAGATAGGTCACCGAAATGGCCTTGCTGTCGCGGTATTTGTGGGCAAAAGCGATGCCGGTGCCGAGCGGCACATCGGCGCCGACGATGCCGTGACCGCCATAGAAGTTCTTGTCCTTGCTGAACATGTGCATGGAGCCACCCTTGCCACGGGAGTAGCCGTCGGCACGTCCGGTCAATTCCGCCATGACGCCTTTCGGATCCATGCCGCACGCCAGCATGTGGCCATGGTCGCGATAGGCGGTAATCACCGTGTCGTCGGGCTCCAGCTCCGACTGGACGCCCACTACCACAGCTTCCTGGCCGATATAGAGGTGGCAGAAACCACCGATCAGGCCCATGCCATAAAGCTGGCCGGCGCGCTCCTCAAAGCGGCGGATCAGCAGCATCTGGCGGTAGAGGGACTGCAACTCGTCCGGATCGATCCGTTCGGCGACCGCACGGTGTCGCGGCGCGGGCCAGGCAGACTCCAAAGAGCGGTCCTCAGTCGGCGCAGGCGCGCCGGCAGCCTTTTTACGCGATCCGCTGGATGATTTGGCCATGTTCCGCCTTTTGCCTAACACCAACATCCGACCGCCACGGGGTACCGGGCCGCCGGCGGCGCGATCCGCCCCCTTTTGCCCGGCCGGCCATGGCTCCCCTGTCAGCCACGGTTTCCCTGTCAGAATGTGGTTAACACATGGACGATTAACAAGCTACGAAGCCGCAGGGAGCGCGGCGCACGGCACGGAACAGCCAGTGGCCGCCTGTTCGGTCAGGTGCCTATTCGGTCAGAAGCCTATTCAGTCAGAAGAATGACCACTTCATCGGGCCGCACCTGGCCGGCCATGATCTTGGCCCGCTCCTCCAGAAGGTCCGGGTCCAGGCTGTCCGGCCGCAGCAGGCGGACCCGGCGGGCCAGAATCTGGCGCTCGCTGGCCAGGGCTATGGCGGTCGCCCGCGTGTTTTCCACCTCCTGCGACAGGCGCAGCCAGTTGGCCAGGCCACGGTCGCCCTGGAAGGTGTGGAAAACCAGATAGGCGAAGACGCAGGCGCCAATGACCTGTGGAATAATATGGCGCGCCCGATGGCGCAGTTCATGGACAATCGGCATCGGGGCAGCGAATCACAGCCGGATTCCTGCCGTCAAGAAAAACCTTGAGTCTCTGTCTCTTAGGCGTCGTTTCTCGAATCCGAGTCCAGAGTCGCCATGCAACAGTCTGCGGAGTCGGTGATAGGCGGGATTACCGCCTTGAGCGAAGGCTTGCAGCCTAGCTGGCAGCCAGGGCCTGCCGGCCGGCATAACGGGCGCTTGCCCCAAGCTGCCCCTCGATCCGCAGCAACTGGTTGTATTTCGCCACCCGGTCCGTGCGCGACGGAGCGCCTGCCTTGATCTGGCCGGCGTTGGTCGCCACCGCCAGATCGGCGATGGTGGTATCTTCGGTTTCGCCGGAGCGATGGGAAATGACGGCGCGCCAGCCGGCGCGATGAGTCGCATCGATGGCCGCCAGGGTATGGCTAAGGGTGCCCACCTGATTGAGCTTGATCAGGACCGCGTTCGCCGCCTTTTTCGCCACGCCGTCCTGCACACGGGCCTGGCTGGTGACGAAGATGTCATCGCCGACGATCTGCACCTTACCGCCGAGACGGGCGGTCATGGCCTGCCAGCCAGCCCAGTCATCCTCGGCCAATCCATCCTCTATGGAGGCAATGGCATAGCGCCCGACCAGCCCCTCATACATGGCGATCATCTGCTCGCTGTCGAGATCCTTGCCGATGCCGGCCAGGTGGTAGCGGCCGTCGGCATGAAGTTCCGTCGCCGCTGCGTCGAGGCCGATGACCACATCGTCGCCGGGCCGTCGGCCGGCCGCCTCAATGGCCGCGGTGATGGCATCCAGCGCCTCTTCCGAGCGGCCGAACGCCGGCGCAAAGCCGCCCTCGTCACCCACATTGGTGGCGTGGCCGCCGTCGCTCAGGCGCTTCTTGAGGGCCTGAAAGATCTCCGCTCCCCAGCGCAGCGCCTGGGCGAAGCTGTCCGCCCCCACCGGTAGGATCATGAACTCCTGGACATCCAGACCATTGTCGGCGTGGGCCCCGCCATTGATGACGTTCATCAGTGGCACTGGCAGTACACGGGCCGCCGTGCCGCCAATATAGCGATAAAGTGGCAATTCCGTTTCCGCCGCTGTCGCGCGGGCGAGCGCCAGGCTGACGCCGAGAATGGCGTTAGCCCCCAGCCGCGACAGGTTGGCGGTGCCGTCCAGGGCCACCATGGCGGCATCAATGGCTTCCTGTTCCTCACTGTCGAGGCCGGACAGGGTTTCAAATATCTCGCCTTCCACCGATTGCACGGCACGGTCGACACCCTTGCCGCCAAAACGCGCCGAATCCCCGTCGCGCAGTTCATGGGCTTCGTGCCGACCGGTGGACGCGCCGGACGGCACCGCCGCCCGACCGGCGATGCCGCTTTCCAGCATTACCTCCACCTCAACCGTGGGATTGCCCCGGCTATCGAGGATTTCCCGGGCGGCAATATCGATAATGGCGGACATGGACAGGCTCTCCAGACAGGCCCGACCGCTGCGGATCGGGCAATACGACAGACCGCGGGTTATACGCGAGGCAGGCCCGGGCGCGAAAGGCCGCGCTTTGGTTCAGGGCGCGAAGGGCCGCGCTTTGGCCACGGCGTCAAAGGCCATCAGGGTTTCCATGACTTCGGCCAGGCGGTCCAGCGGGATCATGTTCGGCCCGTCGCTGGGGGCCTTGTCCGGATCCTGGTGGGTTTCCATAAAGACCGCCGCCACACCGGCGGCGACCGCGGACCGCGCCAGCAGCGGGGCGAATTCCCGCTGTCCGCCGGAGGCGCTGCCGAGACCGCCAGGCTGCTGCACCGAGTGAGTGGCATCGAAAACCACCGGATAGCCGGTGCGCGCCATGATCGGCAGGGCCCGCATGTCCGACACCAGGGTGTTGTAGCCGAAGGTGGCGCCGCGTTCCGTCAGCAAAATACGATCATTGCCGGAGTCGGCCACCTTGGCCGCCACATTGGCCATATCCCACGGCGCCAGAAACTGACCCTTCTTGATATTGACCACCTTTCCTGTGCGCGCCGCAGCCACCAGCAGATTGGTCTGGCGGCAGAGAAACGCCGGGATCTGCAGAACGTCCACGGCGGCGGCCACCCGCCCGCACTGTTCCGGCTCATGCACGTCGGTCAGTACCGGCATCCCGGTGGTGGCACGGACTTCTTCGAAGATGGCCAGACTCTCGTCCAGGCCAAGGCCACGTGCGCCGCCCAGCGCGGTGCGATTGGCCTTGTCGAAGGAGGTCTTGTAGACGACCCCGACGCCAAGCGATTTGGCTATCGCCGCCAATGCACCGCTCATGTCCAGCGCATGATTGCGTGATTCAAGGAGGCACGGTCCCAGGATAAAGACCAGCGGCAGGTCGTTGCCCACTGTCAGACCGCCGATTGCCACATGACGCGGTGTCACGATCAGACCAGCCTCGACTGATGAACCGCCGCCGCAATGAAGGAGGTGAACAACGGATGGGGGTCGAACGGCTTTGATTTGAGCTCGGGATGAAACTGGACGCCGACGTACCAGGGATGGTCGCTCAGCTCGACAATTTCCGGCAGGTCGCCGGACGGCGACATTCCTGAAAAGTGCAGGCCTACCGCCTCCAGTTGCGCGCGATAGTTGATATTGACCTCGTAGCGATGGCGGTGGCGTTCGCTGATGGCGGCGACCCCGTAAACATCGCGAACACGCGAACCGGCCGCCAGATCGCAGGGATAAGCGCCGAGCCGCATAGTGCCGCCCATATCGTCGTTCTCGCCGCGGATCTCCCTTTGATTGCCGCGCGTCCATTCGGTCATCAGACCGACCACCGGTTCGCCTGTCTTGCCGAACTCGGTTGAGCCGGCTCCGGCAATGCCCGCCATGTTGCGCGCCGCCTCGATCACCGCCATCTGCATGCCAAAGCATATCCCGAAGAAAGGGATGCCATGTTCACGGGCAAAGCGCGCGGCGGCCACCTTGCCCTCCGCGCCACGTTCGCCAAAGCCGCCGGGCACAAGAATTCCGTCAACGCCGGACAAATGGTCCATCGCGTCGTCAGATTCGAATATCTCAGAGTCGATCCACGTCAGATTGACCTGCTGACGATTGGCGATGCCGCCATGCATCAGAGCGTCTGTCAGCGATTTATAGGCATCGCGCACTTTCGTGTATTTACCGACTACGGCGATATTGACCTTGCCTTCCGGCTTCTGCACCCGATCAACAATGCCGTGCCAGACACCCAGATCCGGGGCCGGCTCGGTCGGCAAGCCAAAGAAGGAGAGGACGCGCTCGTCAAACCCCTCGCGATGGTAGGTGATGGGCACCTCGTAGATGCACGAGACGTCCAGCGCCGGGATCACGCGATTTGCCGGAACGTTGCAGAACAAGGCGATTTTCCGGCGTTCCCCTTCGGGGATCGGCCGGTCGCACCGGCAAAGCAGCATGTCCGCCTGAATGCCCACATTGAGCAGTTCCTTGACCGAGTGCTGGGTAGGCTTGGTCTTAAGCTCACCGGCCGAGGGAATGAATGGCACCAGCGTCAGATGGATGAACAGGGTTTGCTCGATCCCCAGTTCATTACGCAGCTGCCGGATGGCTTCGAGAAACGGCAGGCTCTCGATATCGCCGACCGTGCCGCCGATTTCGATCAGGGCGAAGTCGGTGTCGTCCAGATCGGCCTGAATAAAGGCTTTGATCTCGTCCGTGACGTGCGGGATGACCTGGATGGTGGCGCCGAGATAGTCGCCATGACGCTCGCGGGCGATGACCGTCTGATAGACCCGGCCGGAGGTGATGTTGTCACTCTGCCGCGAGGCGACGCCGGTGAAGCGCTCGTAGTGACCGAGATCAAGATCCGTCTCTGCCCCATCATCGGTGACATAGACCTCTCCATGCTGCACCGGGCTCATGGTGCCCGGGTCCACATTGAGATAGGGATCGAGCTTGCGCAGGCGAACCCGGTAGCCGCGGGCCTGCAGCAACGCGCCAAGCGATGCGGTGGCCAACCCCTTGCCCAGGGACGAGGCGACACCGCCGGTCACGAAGATGAAGCGCGTCATGGCCATGCTGCCCTGACGGCGTTCACTGCGCTCGCCGGGGCGTAATGGCCACGAGCAGGCGGAAGCGCCAGCGGCGGGCGGGGTGTCCGGACCCGCAACCGCCGCGATGACACCATGCGCCGCATTCAGTTAGCGAGGGGAACGGTGGGCTGTACGTCGCCCGTGGCACCGGTCGCCGCATCGCCGCCGGTCTCATCCTGACCCGACACCGCCGGTGCTATGGCCGGTTGGTCGAGAATTGATCGCGGCGTACCGGCATTGCCGGCGAGAATTGCCAGCAAGACGCTCATGGCCATGAAAATGGCGGCCAGGATGGCGGTCACCCGGGTCAACAGATTGGCCGTAGCGCGACCGCTCATGAAACCGCCCATGCCACCACCGCTGCCACCGCCGATGCCCAGACCGCCGCCTTCGCTGCGCTGCAGCAGAACGACCGATATCAAAGCCAGAGCGACAATAATCTGGACGACAAGGAGAATCTGGATCATGGAGCCTTCGAAAACAGTCTGCGGCGCGCAACCGTGTGCGGTCTGAGCCGAGTTTTAGCCGCCTGCCCGCCGCTTGGCCAGTGGCGATCCTGGTGCCGGAGACGATCCGGCCCGACGCCCGGCGGGGCGCCCGCCTCTACCCTGTGATTCAGCCCGCCGACTGACCGCCCGCCGCACGGCAGATGGCGATGAAATCCTCGGCCACCAGGCTGGCGCCGCCGACCAGAACCCCGTCCACCTCCGGCAGGGTCACAAAGGAGGTGGTATTGCCCGGTTTGACCGAACCGCCATAGAGCAGCCGCACATCGGCCGCCGCCGCACCGATCCGCTGGTGCAGAGATCGGCGGATGGCGCCGTGCGCCCGCTCAACATCTACCCTGTCCGGTGTACGGCCGCTGCCGATAGCCCATACAGGCTCATAGGCAACCACCAGGCTGGACGCGCCACTGTCCGGCGGCACGGACTGCGCCACCTGGCGCGACAGAACCTCCAGCGTCTCACCCCGGGTGTTCTCCGCCGCGCTCTCGCCGATGCATACAATCGCCGTAAGACCCGCCGCCTGTGCCGCGGCCGCCTTGGCCAGGACGTTGCCGTCGCTCTCTCCATGGCCGCCATCGCCGGAGCGACGCTCCGAATGGCCGACAATCACATAGCGGCAACCGAGGTCAGCCAGCATCACCGCCGCAATGTCGCCGGTATGGGGGCCGCTGGCAGCGGCGTGACAGTCCTGGCCACCTAGGGCGATGGCTGACCCGTTCAGCACCCGGGCCACAGCAGCGAGCAGCGTGGCCGGCGGACAGAGAACCGTCTCCGGCGCACCACCGGGCAGGCCAGCGACGATGCGCCGCGCCAGGTCAGCACCATCGGCCTGTAGTCCGTTCATCTTCCAGTTGGCGACCACCAGAGGCACACGTGATCGAGCCATGGCTCCCTCATCCGCTGCGGGCGTATAGGCGCGACCATAGCCCGTCGCCGCCGCCGGCCACAGCGGCGCCCGCCGCCCGACCCGCCACGCCCGGGCAGCACGACCCGCCGCCCCTAGGCCATATCGGCCATACTGGCGGATGGCGCGCTCACTGATTGGCAGGGCGACAGCGGTTCAACCGGCAGCACCGCGCCCTTAGAATAGTCGCCGCCAATGCGGCCATAGCGGCCGGCATAGAGACCCGCGGACCCGCCAGCCAGCCATGCTCCTCAAACTGCGACAGAAATCGTCGAGCTGGATTCTTCGGATCCTGTTCCTTCTGCTGATCCTGAGCTTCGGCGCCTTCGGGCTGAACGACTTTGCCGGCCGGGTGGCGGCCGATAGCGCGGTAGCGACCGTGGGAGAGGTGGAAATATCCCGGGTGATGCTGGATCGCGAACTGGGTTTCGACATGCGCCGGTTCCAGCAATTGACCGGCCAGGCCATCAGCCGCCAGGAGGCGCGGGACTTCGGGTTGCAGGATGTTGCGCTGAACCGGCTGATCAACCGGGCGCTGCTCGACCAGACCACTGCCGACCTGGGTATCGCGGTTAGCGACAGCGTGGTCGCCGGCCGCATCCGCAGCGACCCCACTTTTGCCCGCGGCGAGGTCTTTGACCCTGTGTTGTTCCAGCAGTTCCTGCAGTTCAGCCTGGGAATGAGCGAGGACGCCTTTGTCGAGGAACTGCGCGCCGACCTGGCCCGCAGCTATGTTGAGTCCGCCATCGCTTCCGGCGGGCGACCGCCGGCGGACCTGGCCGAAAAGCTCTTCGCCCACCGCTTCGAGGCGCGCAGCCTCGACTGGCTGACCGTCGCCACCGCCGCCATGCCGGACCCGGGATCGCCATCACCGGGCGATCTGGAAGCGTTCTATCAGAACAACAGCGCCCGCTATGCCCGGCCCGTGACCCGCCAGGTCACCTGGCTGCATATTGACCCCAATGTCCTGGCGGATCGCATCATCATTCCGCCGGATGAGATCAGGGCGGCGTATGAAGCCGCGAGCGGCCGCTACATCCAGCCGGAGCAGCGGCGGCTCAGTCAGATCGTTCTGAGCGACGAGGCCACAGCCCGTGAAGTTGCCGCCCGCGTGGCGGCGGGCGTCAGCTTGGCCGACGCGGCACCGGATTCTGCGGCGCCGGCGGATCTTGGCTGGGTTGGCCGCGGCGATTTGCCCACGGAACTGTCTGATGCCGCATTCGCCGGCGATGCGGGGTCCGTTGCCGGACCGGTTGAAAGCGCATTCGGCTGGCATGTCATTCAGGTCAACGACGTTGAGCCGGGCCGGATTACGCCGTTCGAAGAGGCCCAGGCGGAGATCGGCCGCATCCTGGCCCACGACCGCGCTGTCGAGCAGGCCATCACCATGATCGAGCAGGTGGAGGACGCGCTGGCCGGCGGCGCTTCACTTGAACAGGTTGCCACCGATATCGGCCTCGCCACTGACGGCCTCGCCGCCATAGACCCCGATGGCCGTGACGGCGACGGCAACCCTCTGGACGTGCCGCCGGTGCGTGAGTTTGTCGCCGAGGTATTCGCCGAGCAGCCCGGCGAAACCAGCGCCGCACTGGACACCGCGGACGGCGGCTTTCTTGTGTTCAGAGTGGGCAGCGAAACGCCGGCCACCACCCGCCCCCTGGCCGATGTGCGGACCGCTGTCGCCGATGCCTGGCGCCAGCGCCAACGGCTGGCCGCAGCAAGCGATTTAGCCGACACCATCGTCGCGGCGGCGGCGGGCGGACGGTCGCTCAGCACCCTGGCGCTTGAACACGGCCTGTCCCTGGCCCAGGTCAATGGTGTGACCCGTGCCACCACCGACTCCGACATTCCCGGCCCGCTGCTGGTCGCGGCATTTGACGCCCCCGTCGGCGAGGCGGTTCTGGCGCCGGTCGCCGGCGGATTCGCCGTGGTGGTCGCCAACGGCCGCCAGCCCGGATCGTCGGCCGCCAGCCCGGACCTCTTCGCCCAGTTCCGCCAGCAGGTAAACCGGACCATGGGCAATGATCTGCTCAGCCAGTACATGGAGGGCCTGCGCCAGCGCTTTGCGGTGGAGGTCAATCGCCAGGCCCTGGACCGCGAGGCCCTTGCGCCGGCCACGGGACACGGATTCTGACGCCATGGATTACGCGCCCGATCCGGCGACGTTTGCCGCCGCCTACGAGTCCGGGCGGCCACAGGTTGTCTGGACCCGGCTGGTGGCGGATGTGGATACCCCGGTCTCCGCCATGCTCAAGCTGGCGGGCGGCCAGCCCAACAGCTTTCTTCTGGAGTCGGTCGAAGGCGGCGCGGTGCGCGGGCGCTATTCCCTGCTTGGCTTCAAGCCGGACCTGATCTGGCGCTGCCGCCGTGGCCAGGCCGAGATCAACCGCCGCGCCCGCTATGAACCGGATGCCTTTACGCCACTGGACAGCGCGCCCCTGGACAGCCTTCGTCAGATACTGGCCGAAAGCCGTATCGCCATGCCGCCAGGCATTCCGCCCATGTCGGCCGGACTGGTCGGCTATATGGGTTACGACATGGTGCGCGAGATGGAGCGCATCCCGGACGGGACGAAGGATGAGCTGGGGGTTCCGGACGGGTTATTCATGCGGCCGACGGTGGTCGCGGTGTTTGACAATATCGAAGACTCCCTGACCATCGTCACGCCGGTCTGGCCGGATGGCGGTCTGTCGGCACGGGCCGCCCACGCCCAGGCTTGTGAACGCCTGGCCGACGTGGTGGCCGACTTTGATCGCGCCCTGCCGACCAAGCGGGAAATCCCCGATGCCCGTGATGCCGGCCAGATGCAGCCTGCATCGGATGAGGGCCCGTCGAACGAGCCTGCATCGAACATGTCCTATGACGACTATGTTCGCATGGTGGAGGCCGGCCGGGCCTATGTGGCCGCCGGTGATGTCTTCCAGGTGGTGCTGTCGCAGCGATTCTCACGACCCTTCACTCTGCCACCCTTCGCGCTATACCGCGCTCTCAGGCGGATCAACCCCTCGCCTTTTCTGGTCTATCTGGATGCCGGCGACTTTGCGATCGTCACCTCCAGCCCCGAGCTTCTGGTCCGGCTGCGTGACAATACAGTGACCATCCGGCCGATTGCCGGCACACGCCCGCGCGGTCGCGCCGCCATGGCTGGCGCCTTGCCCAACGAAGGGCCAGCGACCGACGAAGAGCTTGCCGCCGACATGCTGTCTGATCCCAAGGAGCTGGCCGAGCATTTGATGCTGCTGGACCTGGGCCGCAACGACGTGGGGCGGGTTGCGGAAATCGGTTCGGTCAATGTCACCGCCAGGATGTCGGTGGAATACTACTCCCACGTCATGCACATGGTGTCGAACGTGGAAGGCAAGCTGGCCGCCGGACATGACGCCATCGACGCGCTGGTCGCCGGCTTTCCCGCCGGCACCGTATCGGGCGCGCCAAAAGTGCGGGCCATGGAGATCATTGAGGAACTGGAGCCAAGCCGGCGCGGCGTCTATGCCGGCTGCCTAGGCTATTTTGCCGCCAATGGCGACATGGACAACTGCATCGCCCTGCGCACGGCGGTTATCAAGGACGGCGTCATGCACGTCCAGGCCGGCGGCGGCATCGTCTATGACAGCGACCCGGCAACGGAATATGAAGAGACGCAGAGCAAGGCGCGAGCCCTGTTCCGCGCCGCCGAGGCAGCCGCCCGCTTCGCCGACGGCAGATAATCAGGGCGCCGTGGCCACCGCCGGCGGAGCCTGACCGGCCCGGATCACGGCCGATACCGGGACCAGAACAAAGCCGCGCTCCGTCAGGCCCGGCAGCCAGGATTCCAAGGCGTCGAGAGTCACCTCCACCGGGTGGCCTATGGCGATGGCGTGGCCCTGTTCGCGCGCGATGCGTTCGACATCGGCCAGACGCTCAGCGACAACCGCCGGGTCACGGTCATCATCGATAAAGACATCGCGACTGGCAAAGGCAACACCAAACTGAGCGGCCAATGGTGCGGCGACCGACTGGCCGGTGGTCCGCGAGTCCACGAAGGCAAGCTCCGCCTCTCTGATGGTCGCCAGAACCACCACCATGCCAGCGCGGTCTGCGGTGAAACGGCTGCCCATGTGGTTGTTGACGCCGACGACGCCGGGAACGCGCTCCAGGCCCTGGCGCACGATGCGACGAATTTCACTGCTGGCCATGCCAACCCGCAGCGCGTCCGGGCCGGGGTCATTGTCAGGGTCGACGGGCTCCATCGGCAGGTGCAGCAGCATCTCATGCCCGGCGGCGATGGCCGCCGCGGTCTGTGTTTGCAGATCATCGGCATAGGCCAGCCAGGCCATGGTCAGCGGGCCCGGCAGAGCCACGGCCCGAGCTGTGCCGACGCGGTCCAGCCCCAGGTCATCGATCACCACGGCAATCATCGGCCGGCCGGCCGGTTCCGCCACGGCAACGCTGCGTTGCTGCCACAAGGGCACCGCTGCCGCCGGCGGTTGCAGCAACGAAGCGGGATCGCCGGCCGGTATGCCGGCCGGTATGGTTGACGCCGGTGCCGCCGCGTCCGCCACCTGGCTGGTGGCATCCGCCGACCCGGACACCGCCGGCGGCAGGCTGACCACGGCGCCATTGCCGCCGATTCCTGCCCCGGCCTGTGGGCGGGACCCGGAAAACGTTGTGATCCAGGCGGCCAGCGCCGCTACGGCAAACAGGATGATGACGGTCCAGAAAAGGATCACGCCACGTGTGCCGAATGACGTCATAAGCCGATCTCCAGCCCGAAACAGCGAGAAATGAGACCATCTCCGGGCAGCCAATTGTTCCCGGCCAGTCCCCCGGCCAGTTCTTTGGCAGCACGCAACGCAATGTCGCCTTGCGCCGCCCCCTGCCCTTGATATGCTGCCGCACCACGCGCGAAAAGGCCGCGTCCCGGTCTATACACGCTATCAGCTTCGCCGGATAACATCTTGAAATGTTTCTTCTGATCGACAATTACGACAGCTTTACGTTCAATCTGGTTCATTTTCTGGGTGAGCTGGGCGTCAAGGTCGTCGTGCGCCGCAACGACACCCTTTCGGTCCGCGATGCGCTGGACCTGAAGCCAGAGGCCATCATCCTGTCGCCGGGACCGTGTGACCCTGACCGGGCAGGGATTTGCCTGGACCTGATTGGTGCGGCGGCCGGCACGGTGCCGCTGATGGGGGTATGTCTTGGCCACCAGGCCATCGGCCAGGCGTTCGGCGGCAAGGTGGTGCGTGCGCCGCTGCCGATGCACGGCAAACTGAGCGCCGTCCGCCACAACGGCAACGGCTTGTTTGACGGTCTGGCCAACCCGCTGCGGGTCACCCGCTATCACTCTTTGACGGTGGCGCCGGACAGCCTGCCCGATTGCCTGGAAGTGACCGCATGGACCGATGATGGCGTGATCATGGGGCTGGCCCACAAGGCACATCCGGTGTGGGGGGTGCAGTTCCATCCGGAGAGCATCGCCACCCAGCAGGGTCATGCCCTGCTGGCCAACATGATTGGCCTGGCCACCGGCCGGCGGCCTGCCGCAGAGACCCGCGACCTCAGCGACGGTCTGCCGGCCAGTCTGTTCGCCACAGCATGAACGGAATGGACGCCCTGCAGCCGTTTCTTGCCCGCCTGGCCGACGGCGCCACGCTTGGCGAAGACGAATCCGCGGCGGCCTTTGAGGTGATCATGAGCGGCGGCGCCACACCGGCGCAGATCGGCGCCTTTCTGATGGGCCTGCGCCAGCGCGGCGAAACGGTTGAGGAAATCACCGGCGCCGCGCGCATCATGCGGGCCAAGGCGCTGCCGCTGAAGGCGCCGGCCAATGCCATAGATACCTGTGGCACCGGTGGCGACGGCGCCGCGACCCTCAATATTTCCACGGCCGCCGCCATCGTCGTCGCCGCCGCCGGTGTGCCTGTGGCCAAGCACGGCAACCGCGCCCTGTCGTCGCGCAGCGGGTCGGCCGATGTGCTGCGGGCGCTGGGTGTCAATATCGAAGCCGATACCGCCACCATGGAGCGGGCGCTGAACGAGACTGGCCTCGCCTTCATGATGGCGCCGCTGCACCATGCGGCCATGCGCCATGTGGGGCCGGTGCGGGTGGAAATGGGAATCAGAACCATCTTCAACCTGCTGGGGCCGCTGGCCAATCCGGCCGGTGTGCGCCGGCAGGTGGTTGGCGTTTTCGCACGCCAGTGGATTGTCCCGCTGGCCACGGTACTGGGCAATCTGGGGGCCGAGCGGGCATGGGTTGTCCATGGAAGCGACGGGCTGGATGAACTGACCACCACCGGGCCCACCTATGTGGCGGAATGGCGCGACGGGGTGGTGCGTGAGTTTTCCGTGCGGCCGGCGGACGCTGGCCTGACCACCGCCAAGCCGGAAGACCTGCGGGGCGGCACCCCGGATGAGAACGCCGCCGCCTTGTCGGCGCTGCTGGATGGGGCGACCGGTCCCTACCGCGACGCGGTGCTGCTGGCCGCTGCCGCCGCCCTTGTGGTAGCCGGCAAGGTCAATGATCTGAAATCCGGCGTTGGGCTGGCCGCCGTGGCCATTGATGAACGCAAGGCCCGCACCGTGCTGACCAGGCTCTGCGCCATCACCAGTGGCGAAGCCTGATATGGCGGCGCCACAGGCCATGGCCGCAAACACTCGCCAGGCAGGCGATGTGCTGTCCCGCATCTGCGACGATACCCGAGCCGAAGTGGCGCGGCGCAAGGCGCGCGTGTCATTGGCGCAGATGGAAACGCGGGCCCGCGCCGCATCGCCGCCACGCGGCTTTGCCGCTGCGTTGCGCCGTCAGGTCGAGGCCGGCACCGTCGGCCTGATCGCCGAGATCAAGAAAGCATCGCCCTCACGGGGCCTGATCCGCGCAGACTTTGATCCGGCGTCGCTGGCCCGATCCTATGCCGCCGGTGGTGCCACCTGCCTCTCCGTTCTCACAGACAAGCCGTGGTTTCAGGGGGAAGATTCCTATCTGATGGCGGCCAGCGCGGCGGTCTCCCTGCCGGTCCTGCGTAAGGACTTCATGGTGGATATCTGGCAGGTGGCGGAGGCTCGCGCCATCGGCGCCGACTGCATCCTGATTATCATGGCGGCGGTGGATGACGCGCTGGCGCACGATCTGGCGGCGAGCGCGGCGGCGCTGGGCATGGATGTTCTGGTCGAGGTGCATGACGCGGCTGAACTGGACCGCGCCCTCGCCCTCAATGTCGGGCTGATCGGCATCAACAACCGCAACCTCAAGACTCTGCAAGTGGATCTGGCGACAGCGGAAGGCCTGGCGCCGCGCATACCGGGCGACCGCCTGGCGGTCGCCGAGAGCGGCATCGCCACGCCGGCCGACATCGCCCGTCTGCGGGCGGCTGGCGCCCACTGCTTTCTGGTAGGCGAAAGCCTGATGCGGCAGAGCGATGTGGAGTCGGCGACCAAAGCCTTGCTGGCGCCAGCCACACAGATTGCCGGCGGAGCCACCTGATGTCTGATCCGCTGAGCCACTTTGACGCTGCCGGGCGCGCCCGCATGGTGGATGTCTCCGACAAGGCGGAAACCCTGCGGGTGGCCACCGCGGCCGGTCGGGTGACCATGGCGCCGGAAACCCTGCGTCGCATCATGGCCGGCAAGGTCAGCAAGGGCGACGTGCTGGCGGTGGCGCGGCTGGCCGGCATCATGGCCACCAAGCGCACAGGCGATCTGATCCCGCTGTGCCACCCCTTGCCAATCAGTGGAGTGGATCTGGACCTGGTGTGCCAGGAGGCGAGCCATAGTGTCGAGATCACCGCCACGGTGCGGACCACCGGGCGGACCGGTGTGGAGATGGAAGCGCTGACCGCCGTGACCATCGCCGGCCTGACGGTCTATGACATGTGCAAGGCGATGGATCGCGGCATGCGCCTCGGCGATGTCCGCCTACTGCGCAAGGAAGGGGGGCGCTCCGGCGCCTGGACGGCGCCGGACGATGCGGATCCATGATCAGCGTTGAAGAGGCGCGGGCGCGTATTCTGGCTGGCCTGACCGCGCTGCCGGCAGAGCAGGTTTCCGTGGCGGCCGGCCTCGGCCGGGTTCTGGCAGGCGATGTGGTGGCGCGTCTGACCCAGCCGTCCCACGATGTCTCGGCCATGGACGGCTATGCCGTACGCGCCGTCGATGTGGCGTCGGTTCCGGCCAACTTGCGCGTGGTTATGGAGATCGCCGCCGGTCGCCTGCCGGAGCGGCCCATCGAAGCCGGTGAAGCCGCCCGCATCTTCACCGGCGCCGCCCTGCCGGCCGGGGCCGATACGATCATTATTCAGGAGAACACCAGCCGCGACGGAACCGGCGGCGACGCGGACCAGGTGACGATCACCGAGAGCGCCGACAGCGGACGCTACGTCCGCCCCGCCGGCCTCGACTTCAGAGCCGGCAAGACCGGGATCACCGCCGGCCGCCGGATGACGGTGCGTGACGTCGGGCTGGCGGCGGCGATGAACGTGCCTTGGCTGATGGTTCATCGCCGGCCACGGATCGCCATTCTCTCCACCGGCAACGAAATCGTCATGCCCGGTGAGCCTCTGGCGCCGGGCCAGATCGTCAGCTCCAACAGCCTGGCGCTGGCTGCGTTTGTCACGGCCCATGGTGCGGAGGCGGTGCTGTTGGGCAATGCCCCGGACCAGGCCGATGCCCTTGCCGCCATGGCGGCGGCGGCCAGGGGTTGCGACCTGCTGGTGACGAGCGGTGGCGCCTCGGTCGGCAAGCATGACCTGATCCGAAGCACTCTGGGCCAGGAGGGCATGACGCTCGACTTCTGGCAGATAGCCATGCGACCGGGCAAGCCGCTGCTGTTCGGGCGGCTGGGCGACCTGCCGGTGCTGGGGTTGCCGGGAAATCCGGTTTCCACCCTGGTCTGCGCCCAGGTGTTTCTGGCCCCGGCCATTGACCGGCTGGCCGGCTTGGCGGCCGGCGAACCGGCCACGGTCATGGCCAGAGTGGCCCGTGATCTGGCCGCCAATGACCAGCGTCAGGACTATCTCCGTACGCGGCTTGAGAGCGATGCCAGCGGCGACTGGCTGGCCACCCCGTTCGAGCGTCAGGACAGTGCCATGCTCAACCGCCTGGCCGATGCAGACGGATTGCTGGTGCGGCCACCAGGCGCGCCGGCCCTGCAGGCCGGCGACAGGGCGCCGGTCATCCGGTTTGCCGGCGGACCATTGCCGCTCTGACCGGCCGGCCGCGGACCCTGCGGTTTCAAGCTCTTTCGATTGACCCGGCGGCGGAACTAAAGTAGAACACTCGCAGAATGTTTTTGGTTTGTTCCCGTAGCGGTTTGAAACGGGAGCGTGGAAACGAGCCACATGCCGGGCAAGCGCCTCTTTGCGCCGTTGCTGGGCGCGGTTGCTGACCCACACCACATTGCCGGAGGACAGCCGATGCTGACCCGTAAACAGTCGGAACTGCTGAACCTGATCGCCGCGCGCATCCACACCGACGGCGTTTCACCGTCCTTTGACGAGATGAAGGACGCCCTCGGCCTTAAATCCAAGTCCGGAATCCACCGCCTGATCACGGCGCTGGAGGAGCGAGGGTTCCTCAGACGGCTGCCGCACCGGGCACGGGCGCTGGAGGTTCTGCGTCTGGCCGATGGCAGCCCGGCAACGCCGGATCGTCTGATCGGCGCCGACCATGACACCGCCGCGGCCGACGACAAGATCATCCGGCCGCGCTTCCATTCGCGGGTGCGGCCGGCGCCTGACGCCGCACCGCCACCGGTCTCGGCCGGCCAGATGATCGGCCTGCCCGTCTATGGCCGGATCGCTGCCGGCACACCCATCGAAGCCATCAGTGAAGTATCCGGCCACCTGGACATGCCGGCGGCCCTGCTGGGCAAGGGGGAACATTACATCCTCGAAGTGGCCGGCGATTCCATGATCGATGCAGGAATCAGCGATGGCGATCTGGTGATCATCCGCCGTTGCGACACAGCCGACAACGGCTCCATTGTGGTGGCCCTGGTGGACGATAGCGAAGCGACGCTGAAGCGCCTGCGGCGCAGGGGCCAGTCCATTGCCCTGGAACCGGCCAATGCGGCCTATGAAACGCGGATCTTCGGACCCGATCAGGTGCGCGTACAGGGCCAGCTTGCCGGGCTCTATCGCCGCTACCCGTCCTGACCGCGGCGGCTAGCGAGCGGCCGGCGGCAGCAATACCCAGGGCCGCCAGCCGCGGGCATCCCGATCACTGCGGAGCCGTATCCGCTCGTCGCTCAGCCATAGGGCATGGGCCCCGCCGCGCCACAGATCGAAACGGTCGATGATCGTGTGCGGCCCGCTGCACCGGCCGCGGACCGGTACCAGGCTCACCACCACATCCGCCGTCGCGCAATCCTCGGCCAGGGCCGCCGGGTGACTGACCAGCGCTACCAGCCGGCCATGAGGCCGGACCAGGCATGCCGTAGCGTCGCACCGCAGCCCGTCCGGACCGGCCGACGGGTGACCGGGTGGCGGAAAGGCAAGCGTGGCCCGGGCAGCGGATCGTTCGGCCCAGATGCCGGCAGCGAAGCGTTCGCGCCGCAGGCTGGATACCGCCAGTCGGCCGTCGGACCCGTAGACCCCCAACAACCGGCCATCGCCGGTCACCAGAAGGTCGGGCGGTGTCACCATGAAGACCGTGGCGGCGCCCACAACCACCGCCGGCAGTCCCAACCACCGCCATGAGTGACGCCACAGGCACAGCCACAACGCCCCCAGCACCAGCAGGCCCAAACCCCAGGGCGGCGGCGCCATCAACGGCACAACGGCCCCTGGCAGATCGGCGATCATCGCCGCGGTGGCCAGCAAGGCCTCGATACCCCAGCCCATGGGGATCAACGCCCAGGACTCCAGGCCAACCGGCATCAGCAGGAAGGCCATGACCCCGAGCGGCATGATCCACAATGCGGTCAACGGCACGCCGATCATGTTGGCCAGCAGGCCGTAGACCGCCAGCTGATTGAAATTAGCCACCGCAAAGGGCGCTGTGGCGATCACCGCTATGACGCTGGTCAATGCCACCCCACCCATATACAGCGCCACGCTCCGGCCGACGCCACCGCGGGCCCGAAACAGAAGCCCTCGCCCGCGCAGCGCCTCATAGCCAGCGATCAACGCGACAACTGCCGCGAAAGACATCTGAAAACTGGGGCCAAGGACGCTTTCAGGAGCCACAAGCATGACCACCACAGCCGCCAGCGCCACTGTCCGCATGGACAGCGCCCGACGGTCGGCCAGGACGGCCAGCAGCACCAATGCGATCATGATGAAGGCGCGCTGGGTCGGGACCGGGGCGCCGGCAATGCCCAGATAGGCGAGAGACGCCAGCAGAGCGATCACAGCCGCCCATTTCTTGATCGGCCGGCGCAGCGCTACGGACGGTGCCAGCGCCAGCCCGCCGCGCACGACGAGGAAAACAAAACCAGCGACAAGGCCCATGTGCAGCCCGGATATGGCCAGCAGGTGAGCCAGGCCGGAGCGCCGCATATCGACCAGCACCGTTTCCGGAATGGCGCCGCGTTCACCCATCATCAGGGCCGCGGCAACGGTGCCGGACGACCCCTGCACGACGGCAGTAACACGGCCGTGGACGGTCTGCCGCAGACCACCAAGAGCCAGCCGCAGGCGGTTCACCAGTCCCGGTCGGGCCGGATCGGCCGGACCCGCGGCTGTCGGCGCGGACAGGGCAAACCCGACTCCGCCAATTCGATCAAACCAGGCGATACGCTGGAAATCGAAGGCATCAGGCGCCGCCGGCGGCGGTGGCGGCAGCAGAGTGGCGAGCAGACTGACACGGGCCCCCGGCAATGCGCCGGCCACGGGCCCGTCGCCGAGACGCCCGCGCAAGGTGATGCGCACCCGCTCCGGCGTGCCCGCCGGGCCCAGCCGGTCAATGCGCAGATGATCGAGGAGCAGACGCCGGCCATCAGGGCGCGCCTCTGACGCCAGAACCCGGCCCTCAACGATTACCGGGCCAATCCGGGCCTCGAGAACCGGCGCCGCCACCTGCTGGGTTCGCCACGCCGCAGCAGAGAAGCCCATGGCGAAGGCCACCATGGCGATCAGCAGCCAGACCACGGCCCGGCGCCGGAGCGCCCAGGCCAGACTGCCAGCGCCGGCGGCCAGCAACGGCCCGGGCCAAAGCGGTGGCTCAACCGGCAGCGAAAAATAAGCAATGATCCCCACACCGAGGGCCACCGGCAGCCACAGACTCCAGCGCGGCCTGTCGTGCGCCAGTGATTGAGCGAGCCAGCGAGCCGAGCGCCATAAGCCGGCCATCAGCCACCAGTAGAACCGAACGGCGGAGCGTCGCCGGCTGCCCTGAACGTAGGTCATAGCCAATGACCGCGGAGCGGACCACGGCTGCGGCCGGAGTTGGGCCGCGCGGCGCCCTGTGTTAGACAGGCCGCCGGCCGCATGACGTGGCCAATCCCAAAACGTGTGGATCCCTGCCTATGACCGTGGTCACCCGGTTCGCCCCCTCCCCGACCGGCATGCTGCACATTGGCGGCGCCCGTACAGCCTTGTTCAACATGCTGTATGCCCGCCACTTTGGCGGCCGTTTTGTGTTGCGCATTGAGGATACAGACCGGGCCAGGTCAACCGAAGAGGCGAAGACGGCCATTGTTGAAGGGCTGAGTTGGCTGGGTATCGCCTGGGACGGCGACGTTAATTTCCAGTCCACCCGCCAGGAGCGCCATCGCCAGGCGGCAGAAGACCTGCTGGCCCGGGGCCTGGCTTATCGCTGTTATTGCACGCCTGAGGAACTGGACCAGATGCGGCAGGCGGCCCGGGCCGCCGGTCAGGCGCCACGCTATGACGGACGATGGCGTGACCGGGACCCGGCCGATGCACCATCGGGCATTGCGCCGACCATCCGACTCAAGGCGCCGCGCGAGGGTGAAACTGTCCTGAGCGACATGGTGCAGGGCGAAGTCCGGGTCGCCAACAGCGAGATGGACGATCTGGTTCTGCTGCGCGGCGACGGCTCGCCCACCTATATGCTCAGCGTCGTGGTGGACGACCATGACATGGGCGTTACCCATGTCCTGCGTGGCGACGATCACCTGACCAATGCCTTTCGCCAGATCCATATCTTCCAGGCCCTTGGCTACGATCTGCCGGTCTTCGGCCATGTGCCGCTGATCCACGGAGCGGATGGCGCCAAACTATCCAAGCGCCACGGAGCGCTCGGCGTCGATGAGTATCGCCAAATGGGCTATCTGCCGGAGGCGCTGTGCAACTATCTGCTGCGGCTGGGCTGGAGCCATGGTGATGATGAAGTGATCAGCCTGGCCGACGCCATTGCCTGGTTCGACGGCAGCGGAATCGGCCGCTCACCGGCCCGCTTCGACTACACCAAGCTCGGCCATCTCAACGGCCTCTATATCCGCCAAAGCGATGACGCCCGGCTGGTTGATCTGATCCGGCCCGGCCTGGAGGCGGCGCTGTCCCGCCCGTTGGATGACAGCGACCTGCGCCGTCTGACCGCAGGCATGGACGGCCTGAAGCAGCGGGCCCGCACTCTGGTGGACCTGGCCCAGGCAGCGGCAATCTACTGTCTGCACAGGCCCCTGCCGGTGGATGACCAGGCGCGGCCTCTGCTGGCCGCCGACGGCCGGGCACACCTGCGGGTTCTGCGGCAGGCCCTGGCCGCGGACGGCGTCCTCTGGCAGCGGGATAAGCTCGAGGCGCTGGTCCGCGACCTGGCCCTGTCCGGCGGCCACAAGCTTGGCCTGTTCGCCCAGCCGTTGCGCGCCGCCGTCACCGGTCGCACCACATCGCCGCCCATTTTCGAAGTGATGGAGATTCTGGGGCCGGACGAAACCCTGGGCCGCCTTGATGACGCTTTGGCCCCGCATACCTGACTTTTAACAGGACAGCAGCTATTCTGGAGGCAGGATAGGCGGCCAGACGTCGCCCCATGCGAGGTATCCATGAGCAGGACATCGACCCCCAAGGCCATCCCGGCGGCAACCGCCAATGGCACAGTTACCCTGACCGACAATGCCAGCGGCAAGACCTATGAGCTTCCCGTCCTCGGCGGCAGCGAAGGTCCGCGCGTCATCGATATCCGTAAGCTCTACGGCGAGACCGGGATGTTCACCTATGACCCCGGTTTCACCTCCACGGCTGCCTGCGAATCACAGATCACCTATATCGATGGGGACAAGGGCACGCTGCTGCACCGCGGCCACGCCATCGAAGACCTGGCGGCCAACTGCGATTTCATGGAGGTTTCCTACCTTCTGACCAACGGCGAACTGCCCGATGCGGCGGAAAAAGCCGCCTTCGAGTCGGAAATCCGCCATCACACCATGGTCCACGAGCAGTTGCTCAACGTCTATCGCGGTTTCCGCCGCGACGCCCACCCCATGGCGCTGATGATCGGCGTCGTCGGCGCCCTGTCCGCTTTCTATCACAATCACATGGACATGACCGACACCGAGCATCAGAGCAAGGCGGCCATGCGCATGATCGCCAAGATGCCGACGATCGCCGCCATGGCGTACAAGTATGTGCTGGGTCAACCTTTCGTCTATCCGCGCAACGATCTGGGCTATGCCGAGAATTTCCTGCACATGACCTTCGCCGTTCCGGCGGAGACCTATGTGGTGAAGCCGTCCCTGGCCCGCGCCATGGACAAGATCTTCATCCTGCACGCGGACCATGAGCAGAACGCCTCCACCTCCACCGTGCGACTGGCCAGTTCCTCCGGCGCCAATCCTTATGCCTGCATCTCGTCGGGCATCGCCAGCCTGTGGGGGCCGGCCCATGGTGGCGCCAACGAAGCGGTGCTCAACATGCTGGAAGAGATCGGCCATCGCGACCGCATACCGGAGTATCTGGAGAAGGCGCGCGATCCCAAGGACCCTTTCCGGCTCATGGGGTTTGGTCACCGGGTATACAAGAACTACGACCCGCGCGCCGTGGTTCTGCGCGACTCTTGCTATGAGGTGCTGGAAGATCTTGGCATCCGCGATGAGCCGCTGCTCGACCTGGCCATGGAGCTGGAGCGGATCGCGCTGGAGGACGAGTATTTCGTCAAGCGCAAGCTGTTTCCCAATGTGGATTTCTATTCCGGAATTATTCTCAAAGCCATGGGCTTCCCGACCAGCATGTTCACCGTGCTGTTTGCCGTCGCCCGCACGGTCGGCTGGGTCGCCCACTGGCTGGAAATGGTCAATGATCCGACCCAGAAGATCGGCCGGCCTCGCCAGCTTTATACCGGATATGGCCCGCGTGAATTCAAGCCGCTGGGTGACCGGACCTAACCTGTCGGCGGCGTCCCCAGACAGTCGAGGATAGCCAGCGCGCCGCGCCGGGAGGGGGCATCGTCGTGCATGCCAAGAGAGACCAGCGCATGATGCGATGCGCTTGTCTGCGCCGCGGCGGCCCGCGAATCGTCGAGCAGCCCACCAACCGCCGCCGCCAGGCGCTCCGGCGTACAGTCTGCCTGAATATATTCCGGTATGACCTGCCGGCCCTCCACCAGGTTGATCAGAGTGACGGTGGATACGCGCAGCAGGCGGCGGGCAATGAAAGCGGTCAGCGGGTGGGTCCGGTAGGCGACGATCATGGGCACGCCGTGTTTTGCCAGCTCCAGAGTCACCGTCCCCGATGCGGCCAGGGCCACGTCACACTGGGCCATGGCCGGACCGTGCGCGGCTATGTCTTCGACGACCCGGACCGGTACCGACCAGTCGGCGGTCCCTTGCCGGACCAAAGCCGCGACCGTGGGCACGGTTGGCACAACCACATCCAGCGTCCGGCGGCGCGCCAGCAGGTCAACCGCCTGGCGGAAGACCGGCAGCAGGCGTCGCACCTCGCCAGTGCGGCTGCCGGGCAACAGGCACAGCCTTGTGACCGACGCCGCCGGCCACGGGGCCCTTGGCACCGCCTCACCAGTGACCTGGTTCTCGTCCGGTTCAACCACGGAATGGCCGACAAATCGGGCATCGAGGCCGTGCGGCGTAAACCACGGCGGTTCAAACGGCAGCAAGCACAGCAGCAGGTCATACAGCTTTGCCACTTTCCGCGCCCGGCCGGGACGCCAGGCCCAGACGCTGGGCGCCACGTAGTGGACCAGAGGAATGCCCGCCCCTTGCAAGCGGCGGGCCACGCGAAACGAAAAGTCCGGTGAATCTATGGTAATGACCGCCGCCGGCCGCGCCGCCCGCGCCGCTCGCGCCGCCCGATGGATATCGCCGAGCAGCCTTGGCAGATGACGCACAACCTCAACCAGGCCCATGACCGACAACCGGTCATAGGGAAACAGGGATTGCAGCCCGGCGGCGGCCATGCGCGGGCCGCCAACGCCCGTAAAACGCGCGCGACCGCCCGTAGCCTGCCGTAGGGCGGTCATAAGGCGCGCACCAAGGCGGTCGCCGGACGGTTCGCCGGCAATCAGAAAGAACAGCGGCCGGCCATCAGCCTGCCCAGGGCCATGGTTGCCCGGGCCATGGTTGCCTGGGCCATGGCTGCTCACGCCGGGCCCACCGCCTCGCTGAGCAGAAAAAGACCCGCATCATCGGCCATGGCGATACAACGCGCCCGCTCCAGAACGAGGACGCCATTGGCCTCGATCATGATCCCGCGCAGCCCGGCGGTGGCGGCAGCCTCCAGTGTTTCGGGGCCGATGGTCGGCAGATCGACCCGCCGGTTCTGTCCCGGTTTGACCGTCTTGACCAGTACGCCGCCACGACCGGCGCGGGCCAGATCACCGGCGCGCCTGACCATGGCCGTGGTTCCTTCCGCCGCTTCAGCCGCCAGTACGATGCCGTCCTGCACAACAACGGCCTGGCCGATGTCAGCGACACCCAGACTACGCGCCGCCATGATGCCTCGGGAGATATCCTGTCTGGCCGTACGGTCAGGCCGGCGCTGGCCCAGCAGGCCCGGTTTCACCGTCAGCCCGTGCACCACCTGGTCCACGCCAATGACACGAAATCCTTCTCTTTCCAACAATGTGGTAATGGCCGACAGCAGGTGATCATCGCCACGGGCACCGCCGATCCGCGCCAGTTCCCGCAGCGCCCGTGCATCGGGCCTCAGTTCGGCCAATGATGGACGGCGAACCGGGCCGACCATGACCACCTCGTCCACAGCGGCGCCGTGCAGAGCAGAGAGCATACGACCGACGGCACCCAGACGGGCCCAGGCATGAGGAGCTGACGCGATGCTTTCAGCGTCACACTGGCCTTCCAGGGCCAGAACGAAACACGGACGGTCCAGAGCCCGGCACGCGGCGACGACCTGCGCCGGCAACGGGCCGCCCCCGGCGATAATGCCGAGGCTAGTCGTCATCCCCCGACTTGGGCTGCAGAACCGCGCGGCTGGCATCCGACCGCAGGAAAGCAATGATGTGCTGCACCGCCTCGTCGCCCGCGAACTCAACAGCGATGCGGTCTATCCGATCCTGCAATGTTCCCTCACTGCCGAACAGTGTGCGGTAAGCCTGCCGCAGACGATCAATAGAGTCGCGATCAAAGCCACGCCGACGCAAACCGACCAGGTTGAGGCCGTTGAGCGCCGCCCGCTCACCCTTGACCGAGCCATAGGGGATCACATCATTCTCGACGCCGGACATGCCACCGATAATGGCGTGACGGCCGATTCGCACGAACTGATGCACCGCCGAAAGGCCGCCGACGATAGCATAATCCTCTACAGTCACATGGCCGGCGAGCGTGGCGTTGTTGGCCATGACAACATGGCTGCCGACATGGCAGTCATGGGCAACATGGGCGCCGACCATGAACAAATTGTCATCCCCGACGACCGTAGCCATGCCACCGCCCTCGGTTCCGGGATTCATCGTGACCTGTTCGCGGATCTGGTTGCGGGCGCCGATCATCAGGCGCGAGTTTTCCCCATGATACTTGAGATCCTGCGGGCGCTGGCCAAGGGATGCAAAGGGATAGACAACCGTATCGTCGCCGATCGTGGTCTGGCCGGCGACCACCACATGGCTGACAAGGTGGCACCGCGCACCGATGGTCACATGCTCGCCGATGACGCAGTATGGCCCGATGTTCGCCTCGTCATCGATTGTTGACCCGCTTGCGACAATGGCCGTCGGGTGAATGGAGACCACGCCTACCGGTCCATGATCATGGCTGTATAGGTGGCTTCCGCAACCACCTGGCCGTCAACCCGCGCTTCGCCACTGAATTTCCAGACATTGGCCCGACTGCGCAGCTTCGTCACATGAACGTGCAACTGATCACCCGGAACCACCGGACGACGAAAGCGTGCATTCTCAATGCTCATGAAATAGACAAGGCGGCCTTCGGACTCACCGCCCAGTGTTTCCACCACCAGAATGGCCGCGGTCTGGGCCATACTCTCAATCAGCAGCACACCGGGCATCACCGGACTGGACGGAAAGTGGCCCTGAAAGAAATTCTCGTTGATAGAGACGTTCTTGAGACCAGTAGCCCGTTCATTGACCACCAGGTCGACAACACGGTCCACCAGCAGGAACGGGTAGCGATGCGGAATCATCGCCATGATCCGCGGGATATCGATCCTGCGACCGCCGGTTAGCGGGTCCGCTGTCTGCTCAGTCATCCGCCTCGTCCTGTGCCTTCTGCTTCATGGAGGTGCCCACCGCACCGGTGCGAGCAACGCCCGGCCGGCTACCCGCCAATCGCTCCAAGGCAGAAATCTGCCGGAAAAACTGCCGGGCCGGAACCGCCGGCGACCCCAGAACGCGCTCGCCCGCCGCAATATCCCGCATGGCACCCGCCTTGGCGCCGACCTGCGCACCGTCGCCGACCGAAAGGTGACCGGCCAGACCGGCCTGCCCGGCCATGACCACGAAATTACCCAGCCGGGTTGAACCGGAAATGCCCGCCTGGGCGACGATGACACAGCCCCGCCCAAGACGCACATTGTGCCCGATTTGCACGAGATTATCGATGACGCTGCCGGCGCCGATCACGGTATCCGGTCCAGCCCCTCGATCAATCGTCACATTGGCGCCGATCTCCACATCGTCTTCGATGATCACACGGCCAAGCTGCGGCACTCTCTGATGCCCCTGGGGGCTCATGGCAAAGCCAAACCCCCGCTGACCGATCCGTGCACCGGGAAGAATGGCGACCCGCTCGCCGATAACACTGTGGCTTATGGTGCAATTGGCGCCAAGCCGAAGGGCCGCGCCACACTGAACGCCAGCGCCGATGACCGCATTGGCGCCGATCCACGACCGGGCGCCGATTTCCACATGCGCTCCGATCACCGCGCCCGCATCAACCTGACACCCGTCGCCCAGTCTCGCAGACGGGTCGATAATCGCAGACCCATGCCGCCCTGGCTCGGGCTCAGGTTCGGGATAAAGATGCGACGCGGCCAGTGCATAAGCGCGGTACGGATCATCTGTTATCAGGCAGGCCATTCCGGCAGGGGCCCGGGAAACAAAGGCCGGTCGAACAAAACAGGCGCCTGCCGCGCTGTTCTCAAACGCCGCCAGATAGGCCCGGTTGTCAAAAAAGCTGAGGTGGTCGGGCCCGGCCGACTCCAACGGTGCAATGCCCGTGATCATCCGGCCAGCGAGACCGGCTTCGTGCAGCGTGGCACCGGTCACTTGTTCCAGCGCGCCTGCCGTCACTGGCCCAGGCAAATCAAAGAACCGCGAGTCAGGCATGGCTTATCGTCCTGCACCAGCGGGCGACGAAGCGGTCCGCCGCCACCTAATTGATCGGCGGGATCGTTACGGCAAGCTGTGCTTTCTCCCCATCAAGCCGTTGCAGAATGTCATT
The DNA here is from genome assembly GCA_040218575.1 of Alphaproteobacteria bacterium. Classification (NCBI taxonomy): domain Bacteria; kingdom Pseudomonadati; phylum Pseudomonadota; class Alphaproteobacteria; species Alphaproteobacteria bacterium. The sequence continues at coordinate 277,501 of JAVJRE010000007.1, forward strand.
GGTAATGTCCAAGGCACGGATGTTCAGATAGACCTGACTCTGTTCAAGAACCAGCTCCAGTTTTTTCTCCGTGGCATAGGCCGAGACCACTTCAAGGATGGCGCGGCTGATTTCCTCCTGCGCCTGGCCCTGTGCCCGGTCCAGCGCGCTGCGGGCCTCCTGCTCCTTCTGCTGAAAAGCACGAACCCGCTCCAGCAACTCCTGTCGCCGCTGTGCAAAGACCTCCTGGGTCAGCAGCGAACGCTGTGCGGCAAGGTCCTCATCAGCGGCAACCAGCGCCTCCTCTTCCGCCTTGACTGAAGCCCGGTAAGCCTCCCACGCAGCGTCCCGACGGGCCCGGAAATCCTGCATGGCCACCGAGTCGTTCAGAATATCAAGCAACCGGAAAACAGCGATGCCCTTTATGGTCGCCGCAGGCTCGGTCTGCGCCTGCGCCGAACCATGCGGCAAGGACCACAAGAGCCCCAGCAGCAAGAAGGCGGCAAGGACCCGGCGAAATTTTGCATCCATCAGAATGACGTCCCAAAGCTGAATGTCAGCGTACGCGTAACATCATAACTTTCTTTCAGGACCGGAAAGCCGAAGTCCACGCTAACCGGACCGAACGGAGAGGTCCAACGCAGGCCAAAACCCACCGACATGCGCAGCGATGCATCATCGGCAATGGTCGAGCCGGAATCGTCCACATTGAACAGAGTACCGAAGTCCGAGAACACGCTGCCTTTCATTCCAACTTCGTTCGGCAAGCCGATCGGGCCAATAAACTGCACCGTACCCACGGCGAACTGTTGGCCACCCAATGCATCGCCTGTCGCAAGGTCACGAGCGCCAATGCCGGCCGTATCGAACCCACGGAACGAATTGCCTCCGCGGAAAAAGCGATCATTGATCCGCACATCTTCACCCAGACCGACCAACGCTCCGATTGTTCCTTCTACCATAATTGTCGATTCGTCGCCGATGGGAAAATATCGGTTAGCGGCCACTGTCTGGCTGACATAGCTGACGGTGCCGCCCAGACCGGCGATCTGGTTCTGCACGTTGAAGGAATAGCCCTCGGTAGGATTCAGGGGGTCTTCTATACGCGTCAGAACAAATCCATTGGTGACCGACGATTCGACAGAGCGACCTGCCGCCGCTTTGACGAAGATAGAAGCGCTGGTGGCAACGTCGGTGATCTCCACCTCGCGCAGCGTATAGGTCACCGTATGACGCAGATCCGGCGCCAGTTGATAGCCCGCCCTGGAGTTGAAACCGATCCGCTGCTCGGAAAAAGACCGGGAATCCGAGAAATCAGATGAGTCGGCAAACACATCCCCGCCGATGGCAAGGGGCCGTCCGCGGAAGTACGGCTCCGTGAACGACAGCCGGATGTCCTGGCTGCGCTCGGCGTTACGCAGTACCGCCTCCACTTCCTGGCCACGCCCCAGAAGATTGGTTTCCTTCAGGCGAATTTCAAACAATGCACCGGCGTCACTGGACACACCGGCGGCAAAGCTGAGCGAGCCCGTGGATTGCTCTTCGACCTCCACATTGACGACGGTTCGGTCCGGCGCCGAGCCGGCCACGTTGGCAACCGTCACGGACTCGAAATAGCCAAGAGCCTGCAGTCGCCGGCGCGTGGCGCGCAACTTTGCGGAATTGAAGGCATCGCCCTCGGACAGATCGAATTCCCGGCGAATCACGTGGTCGAGGGTACGGAAATTATTGGAAATATTAATCCGCTCGATAAAGACACGCGGTCCTTCCTGAATACGAAAGACAATATCGATAACCCGCGCCTGGCGGTCTCTGGTGATATCGGGAATGACATCGACAAACGCAAAACCACGCGATGACACGGCGTCGACGATGCTTTGGACCGTTTCCTCCACCTTGTCAGCATCATACCAGTCGCCCGTCTCGAGCTCGATCAGTTCACCAAGCTCCTCCACCGGCACATCCTTGAGGGAGGACTCAATTGACTGGGCACCGACTGTATATCGCGGCCCTTCTTCAACGGTGAAGGTGACGAAGAACCCGGTCTCGTCCGGCGTCAGCTCCGCCACGGCCGATACAATCCGGATGTCGGCATAACCTTCGGCCAGATAGTGGCGACGGATCAGTTCGCGATCGGCGGTAAGAAGGTCGGGATCATAGATGTCGGCCTGGGAGAACAGGCGCCAGAACCGGGATTCCTTGGTACGAATCGCCTCGCGGAGAGATCCGTCGCTGATGTTCTCATTGCCGATGAACGATATCTTGCGGATCTTGGTGGTTTCCCCCTCGTCGATCTCAAACACCAGATCGACGCGATTTTGATCCAGTTGAATGACCTTTGGCTCCACACGCGCCGCAAACTTGCCGGACTGCCGATACAGCTCCAGAATGCGCCGCACATCGGTCTGTACGCGCGTACGGGTATAGACCGTGCGCGGTCGTAGCTGGACTTCCGCCGTCAAGGTCTCATCGTCCAGTTTTCGATTGCCTTCGAAGGCTATCCGGTTAATGACCGGGTTCTCCACGACGGTGACGATCAGGCTGCCGCCATCCCGCCGGAACGTCACATCAGCGAACAACCCCGTGTCGAAGAGCGCCTTGAAAGCCGCATCCAGCTTCTGCGGATCGAACGCATCGCCGACCTGCAGACTCAGATAGGACTGCACGGTCTCCGGGTCGACGCGCTGTGTCCCCTCAATGCGAATATCGGAGATGATCACCAGGCCGCCGCTGCCGGCATCCTGGGCCACAGCGCCGGCCGGCGCGGCAAACCACAGCCCCATGGCCAGAAACGCCGCCCCGATCCAGCGAACAGAAAGGCCGTGGCGACGGGTGGTCATGGTCCGGGCCGGGCGCATCACTGGCCGACCAGACTGCGGACGAAGGAAAAGCGCATGACATCATTGAAGGTGCCAAGCACCAGCAGCAGCAGAACCATGGACAACCCGATCATGGCGCCTATTTCCTGCGCCCGCTGCCCCAGCGGGCGGCCACGCAACCATTCAATGGCGTAGTACAGAAGATGCCCGCCATCGAGAACAGGAACCGGAAACAGATTCAGCAGGCCAAGATTGATCGACAGCGCCGCCGTAAAGGCAAGCGATGCCAACAGGCCGAACTGTGCCACCTCCCCCGACATTCTGGCGATACCCAGCGGGCCGGCCAGGCCTTCGGTCGAACGGTCGCCCGTGATCATCTGTCCGATAAACACAAGAATCGTATTGACCTGCTGCCACGTGCGCACGACCGCCCGGCCGGTTGCGTCCACCGGACCGAACCGCACAACCTCCACAACATCGCTTGAGCTGATGCCAAGCCGACCAACGTCGGATGTATTGCCCAGGGCGTCCGTGACCGAGACCCGCTCCGGCACCACGTCCAGGACAATTCGCTGGCCGTCTCGCATAACCGCAATATCCAGCAGCGATTCAGGACGAAGGGAGACGATTCTCACCAGATCCTGAAAATCACTGACCCGCCAGTCATTGACCTGCACCACGCGATCACCGGGCGCGAAGCCCGCCGCCGCCGCCGGCGAGTCCGGAGACACCGCACCAACGACAGCCGGGCGCACGACTTCGCCGGCGGTCATAAACAAGCCGGCGAAAATAACAATGGCCAGGATGAAGTTCGCCGCCGGACCGGCCGAAACGATCGCCGCGCGGCGCCACAAAGCCTTGCCGTGGAAAGCGCCGTCGTCATCGGCCGCGGACGGATCCGCCGCGGTGCTGGCGGCGTTGGCGTCGCCGTGAAACTTAACATAACCACCCAGCGGTATGAGGCTGAATTTCCAGCGGGTACCGGCGCGATCAGTCACGCTGGCCAATTGCGGACCAAACCCGATCGAGAAGACGTCCACACGAACGCCGACCATGCGCGCCACGCTGTAGTGACCAAGCTCATGAATGAAGACAACGATTGTGAAAATCGCCAGCGCCGGCAGCACAAAGGACCAGGATGACAGAAAGACGTCCATGACTTGACCCCGACTATCCCTGGCTGCGCGACGTCGGAGCGGAGACCAGTCGTCCCGCTGCCATCAGGGCTGCAGCCTGACGCCGAGTGTCCTGATCAATAGCGAGCACGTCGTTGATCTCCGCCAGGCGCCCGTTCGGCGCCCTGGAAAGCAATTCCTCAACCACACGTGTAATGTCCAGAAATCCGACCCTGCCCGCCAAAAATGCCTCGACCGCCGCCTCATTCGCGGCGTTGAGGACTGTAGGGGCCGCCCCTCCCACACGCAAGGCGTCGCGCGCCAGGCCAAGGGCGGGAAAACGACTGGAATCAGGGATTTCGAAGGTCAACTGGCCAAGCTGGGCGAAGTCCAGTCGCGCCACCGGCGTGGCCAGCGTTCGCGGCCATGCCAGGGCATGGGCAATCAGGGTCCGCATGTCCGGCGGCGCCAGATGCGCGAATATGCCGCCGTCCGCATAGGCCACCATACCGTGAATGATCGATTCCGGATGGACAACAACATCAACCATCGCCACCGGAAAGCCAAACAAGCGGTCGGCCTCGATCAGCTCCAGCCCCTTGTTCATCATGGTTGCCGAGTCCACGGATATCTTGGCGCCCATGTCCCAGTTCGGATGGGCCACCGCCTGGGCCGGCGTGGCACGCGCCATGTCAGCCAGCGACCAGGTGCGGAACGGACCGCCGGAGGCCGTCAGATACAGCCGTTCCACGCTGTCGCGTCCATGGCACGCCAGGAGCTGGAACAGGGCGCTGTGCTCGCTGTCGACCGGCACCAGGCTGGTGCCTAGCGATGTGGCCCGCGCGGTAATCATCGGCCCGGCGCAGACCAGGCTCTCCTTATTGGCCAGGGCCAGGACCCGGCTCTGTCCGAGAGCCGCCATTATTGGCTGCAGGGCGGCAAAGCCGGTTATCGCCACCACCGTGCAATCGACCGGCCGCATAGCGGCCTCGGCGATGGCAGGATCGCCACTCCCGGTGGCCATGGCCAGCCCGGCCACGCCGTCACGCAGGGCGGTGTGCAGGGCCGGATCGGCTATGGCGGCGAACGCCGGCCGGAATTCATGGCAAGCGGCGATCAGCCCGGCGACATTGCGCCCTGCCGTCAGGGCCTCGACCACAAACTGATCGCCGTTGCGGCGCAGCAGGTCGAGGGTTGACTGGCCAACCGATCCGGTGGCGCCAAGAACCGAAACGCGACGGCGCTCATGGGCCGGACGGGCAGCCCGGGACACCGCCGCCTCGTTCATGACCAGGCCTCCTGCCCGGCAAGGGTCATAGCGACCACGAAGACCACAGCGACCAGACCATCGCAGCGATCCAGTACGCCGCCGTGGCCGGGAATGAGGTTTCCGGAGTCCTTCACGCCAAACCGTCGTTTGACGGCCGATTCAAGAAGATCACCAGCTTGCGCCACTATCGCCAGACCGGCACCGGCCACAAGCAAGCCGGCGGGGGATGGCACCGGCAAGGCCAGATGAAAGGACAGGCTGGCAAGTCCGGCCATCAGCACGGCGCCAGCCAGCCCGGCCCAGGTCTTTCCCGGACTGACTTTCGGAGCCAGCCGCGGACCACCGATCAGCCGCCCGAAGACATAGCCGCCCGTATCAACCGCAACCACCACCGCCAGCAGCCACAGCGCAACCCACAGTCCGTCGTCCGGCCTGAAACGCAGCCAAACCAACAAACACGCTGGCACCCCCACATAGACCAGGCCGGCGGCACACCAAAGTCCGGCCCTCCTGCGCCGTGCCGGCGGCCAGGCCACGGCCACGGCCACCAACCCCGCCAGCAAGGCCAGACCAAGCCACAGCGCGTCGAAGGCGACGACCGTGATAACCGTGGCAAGAGCAAAGAGAAATATCAGGGTGCGCCAGTCACGATGATCGCCGTCAAGAGACCGGGTGAGCGCCACCCACTCAACAAACATAAGCACAGCGCCGGCGACCACCAGGGCGACGAACCAGCCGGACCCCAGCCATGTCAGACCGGCGGCAAGGAGCACCAGCACAACGCCGGACACAACACGCGCCCTCAGCCTCGAAGCTTGCCGGTCAGCCAACCGACGCACCGTAGCGACGTTCACGCCGGCCATATTCCAGCATTGCCGCGTCGAAGTGGTCGCGGTCAAAATCCGGCCACAGAACATCAATGAAGACCAGTTCCGCATAGGCCATCTGCCACAGCAGAAAATTACTCAACCGCTGTTCGCCGCTGGTACGGATCAGCAGGTCCGGGTCCGGGATTCCGGCGGTCGACAAATAGCCGGCAAAGGCATCTTCATCGATCTCACTCAAAGCGACGCGACCGGCAACAACGTCATCAGCCAGTCGTCGCGCCGCATCAACGATTTCGCCACGGGCGCCATAGTTGAGAGCGACTATGAGGTCGAGAGCCTGATTGTTCCGGGTTCGCTCCTCTGCGCCATGGATCAGATCGACAATGTCCTGCGGCAAGGGTTTGCGGTCTCCGATCACCCTGACCCGGATACCGCTGCGGTGCAGTTCGGCAATCTCGCTGCGCAGATACAGCCGCAAAAGCCCCATGAGATCGTCAACTTCGGCCGTGGAGCGGCGCCAGTTCTCCGACGAAAAGCTGAAAATCGTCACATAGCGAACACCCGCTTCACCGGCCGCGCGCAACATCCGTCGCACCGCGTCCGCGCCGCGGCGGTGCCCTTCAATGCGCGGCAATCCACGAGCCCTGGCCCAGCGCCCGTTGCCGTCCATGATGATCGCTACGTGCGACGGCACAGCAGATATACGCGCATGAGGTGACGGCATGGACGGCATGATCAGACCTGATGGATATCTTCGTCCTTGGCGGCGAGCAATGCGTCGACTTTTTTGACGTGAGAATCAGTCAGTTTCTGGATCTCGTCCGCATGGCCATGTTGGGCGTCTTCCGACAGGTCGCCGTCTTTTTCCATTCGCTTGAGACGGTCCATCCCGTCACGGCGCACATTGCGGACGGCGACCCGCGCCTGCTCAGCGTATTTGTGCGCAATCCGCGAGATTTCGTCCCGCCGCTCCTCGCTCAAATCAGGCAGAGGCACACGGATCAACTGACCATCAGCCTGTGGATTGAGGCCCAGTCCGGAATCACGGATGGCTTTCTCCACCGCACCTGCCAGGGCGCGGTCCCAGACCTGGACGGAGATCATGCGCGGCTCCGGCACGTTGACGGTGGCGACCTGGGCGACCGGCATTCGCGCGCCATAGGCGTCCACCATAATCGGATCCAGCAGAGCGGCGCTGGCGCGGCCGGTGCGCAGGCCCGCAAACTCTTTCTGCAGCACCTCCACGGCGCTGTCCATGCGGCGCTTTACGTCCTTGATCAGGTCTGCCGCCGTCGTGTCCTCAGCCATTCTTGGCCTCCACTTCGTCAATCAGGGTAAAGCGCCCGCGCCCGCTCAGCACGTCCAGCAGGGCGCCGGCCTTGGTAATGGAAAAGACGATGATGGGAATGCCGCTTTCACGGGCCACCGAAATGGCCGAGGCATCCATAACCTTGAGCTCCTGCGACAGGACGTCCATGTAGGACAGACGGTCATAGCGCGTGGCCTCCGGGTTGGTCTTGGGATCGGCCGAATAGACGCCATCCACCTGGGTCCCCTTCAACAGAACTTCAGCGCCCATTTCCGAGGCACGCAGCGCAGCCGGCGTGTCCGTGGTGAAGAACGGACTGCCCAGCCCGGCGGCGAAAATCACGACGCGCCCTTTCTCCATGTGGCGGATGGCGCGGCGGCGGATATAGGGCTCACAGACTGTTGCCATGTGAATGGCCGACTGGACACGGGTGGCGACGCCGATCTGTTCAAGGGCGTTCTGCAGGGCAAGGGCGTTGATGACCGTTCCCAGCATACCCATATAGTCGGCATTGGCCCGGTCCATGCCCATGGCCGCAAACGCGCCGCCGCGGACGATATTGCCCCCGCCAACCACCAGGCAGAGCTGAACCCCGCTGTCCACCGCACTCTTGATTTCCAGGGCAATGGCGGAGATGACGTCCGGATCGAGGCCGAAATCGCGATCACCCATCAGGGCTTCGCCGGACAGCTTCAGCAGGGCCCGCCCATAGACCGGTTTAGACGCCATCGATCCGGTCCCCCCGCACAAAACCATCCCTATGCGCCACCGGCCGGCGACGCGGGCGGACTATACCGTATGGCGGCGGGGCGGGCTATGTCGGCGCAGCCGTCAGACCAGCCGCCGCCGGCACCCGGCAGAAACGGCCAGGCGCTCAGCCAGCGGCGGCGGCAGCAACTTCAGCGGCGAAATCGCTGTCTTCCCGCTCAATGCCTTCGCCCAGTTCAAAGCGGACAAATCCGCTGATGGCGACCGGCGCGCCGACGCTCGCCTCGGCCTGTTTCAGAACTTCGGCCACCCTGGTTTTGCCATCGATCACGAAGACCTGCTCCATCAGGACCGTATCCTCATAGAACTTGCGCAGACGCCCCTCCACCATCTTTTCGATGACCTCTTCGGGCCGGCCCGACGCCCTTGCCTGTTCGGCCAGAACATCACGCTCCCGCGCGACCGCCGCCGGATCAACGCCGTCGATAGTCACCGACGCGGGCCGCGCAGCCGCCACATGCATGGCAAACTGCCGCCCGAGATCGCCCAGCGCCGCCTTGTCGCCGGTGGACTCCAGGGCGATGAGTACACCGATCCGGCCCAGACCGTCGGCTGTCTTGTTGTGGACATAGCTGGCCACGATGCCATCGACCACGGTCAGGGCCGCCGTGCGCCGCAAGGCCATGTTCTCGCCGATACGGGCGATCAGATCCGTCAGGGCCTCGTCCACGGTCTTGCCGCCCATGGTGGCTGCGCGCACACGGTCCAGGTCTCCCTTTTCCTTCAGGGCAATATCGGCGAGCGCCGCGGCCATGGCCTGAAAATCGCCATTGCGCGAGACAAAGTCAGTCTCGGCGTTGAGTTCAACAACCGCCCCGGACGTGCCGTCGGTTGCCACCGCGACCAGCCCCTCGGCCGCCACACGGCCGGCCTTCTTCGCCGCGGCCGCAAGCCCCTTCTTGCGCAGCCAGTCAACTGAGACTTCCATGTCTCCGCCGCTTTCGATCAGCGCCTTCTTGCAGTCCATCATCCCCGCGCCGGTCTTTTCGCGCAGGTCCTTTACCATCGAAGCCGTGATGTCGGGCATGACGGGTATCCTTGTCTTGTCACAATCGCAGATGGCACACGCCAGGGCGTATGGATCAGGTAGCGGCGGGACTCGTCGTGGCGGCATCCGGCGCAGAGTCCGCCGCGGCCGCGGCGGGTTCCGCAGCCTCAGGCACGACTTCCGCCGGCGGTGTTGCAGCAGCACCGGTGTCAACGCCACTATCCATCAGCTCGCGCTGTAGTCCGTCCAGCACAGATTGCGATACCAGATCGCAATACAGCGAGATGGCACGCATCGCATCGTCATTGCCCGGAATCGGATGGGTAATTCCCTGAGCGTCCGAGTTGGTGTCGAGGATCGCCACCACCGGGATGTTGAGCTTCTGCGCTTCGGCAATGGCGATATCTTCCTTGTTCGTGTCAATGACAAACAGGATGTCCGGCCGACCGCCCATTTCCTTGATGCCGCCGAGCGCCCGCTCCAGCTTGTCCCGTTCGCGGGTCAGCGAGAGGTTTTCACGCTTGGTCAGTCCGGTGGACTCGGCGCTCAGTTGTTCGTCAAGCTCATGCAGCCGGCGAATAGACAACGAAATCGTCCGCCAGTTGGTGAGCATGCCGCCAAGCCAGCGATGGTTGACATAGTACTGACCGCACTTCTTTGCCGCCTCGGCGACAAAATCGCTGGCCGCGCGCTTGGTGCCGACAAACAGGACGCGGCCGCCATTGGCGGCCACATCGCGGATGGCTTCCAGCGCGCGATGCAGCAGCGGCACCGATTGCTGCAAGTCAATGATGTGGACACCATTGCGGACGCCATAGATATAAGGCGCCATCCGCGGGTTCCAGCGGCGGGTGTGATGACCGAAATGAACGCCCGCCTCAAGGAGCTGACGCATAGTAAATGTCGGAGTCGACATGCTTTTTCCTTCTCCGGTTAAGCCTCCGCGGGGAATCAGCCGAATGTCCGGCCACCGGAGCGACAAGGCGTTTCCGCCAGCCGCAGCCCCACGTGCGAGATGGGCGTTTGATACGCGCCGGCGGGCCCGAATGCAAGGGTTGTGGGCAGCCGGCAACGACTGCCAGCAGTTTCACGGCCTGTTGACCGGCCGAAACCATCGATTCGGGTCCTAATGGTCGAATATCCCGTGGAGATTACTGCCATGACACCTGTCCCCGGACCGATACCCGGCACTCCTGATGGCTGACGCTCCGCCCGGCCCGCCCGGCCCGCCCGGCCCGCCGCCGCAGCGTTGGCGCTGGTGGCTGACCGCTGCCGGTCTGGTCATCTTCGTTCTTATTGCCGTCGGCGGTTTCCTGCTGGATGAGGCCTTGCTGGATGACCTCAAGGCCCTGCTGGTGCGCCTGCAGGCGCACCGCGACGACTGGGGCTTTTGGGCGATCCTGGCGGCAGTCGCCTTGCTGGTGCTGCACACCCTGATTCCCTTCCCCATCGAGGTGCTGGCCATCGCCAACGGCATGCTGTGGGGTACCGTCACCGGCACGTTGATCACCTGGTCAGGAGCCATGCTGGGGGCAGTCCTGGCCTTCGCCATCTCACGTCGTTTCGGCCGGCCGCTGGTCCGCCGCATGGTGCCACAACGTCACTGGGCCGCCATGGACCGGCTGGCCGCAAGCGAAGGCGTGGGCGCCCTCTTCCTCGCCCGTTTCATCCCGGTGATCTCGTTCAATCTGGTGAACTATGCGGCAGGCCTGACGGCCATGCGGTGGTGGACCTTTATCTGGGTCACTGCCATCGGCATTCTGCCGCTGACCGTAGCGATGGTCGCTATGGGCGGCGAAGCCAACCATCTGGAGTGGCCATTCTGGGTTGGCGGCGGCGCCGTCGTTGTAACCGTATGGGTGCTCTGGAAACTGATCCGGCGACGCAAGCGGCCCGCTCAGCCGAACTGAACGTCACGCACCCCGGGCAGCGACTTGAGCGAGGCGCGGGCCGCCGCACCAAGGGTGTAGGCGCCCGGCAACTCGATCTCCACCTCTCGCCCGACACCCTTGACCACCAGATAGATGCGCCCGTTGCCGACCGGATAGCGAGCGATGACGCTGGACAGCGACGACAACGGGTCGGGGCAATCGAGATACACCCGCAGCGCCGACGCGCTGGCCCCTGGAGTCGAGTCGAGCAACGTCACGGATTGCGCGGACAGCCGCACCTCATCCTGTTCCAGCCGGGCATCAACCGTCAGCAGCAGGGGCCGTCCGGCCTCCAATAACTCGCGATACTGGTTGAGCGGTTCGGCAAAGAAGAGAACTTCATAGATGCCCGCCTGATCCGATAGCTGAACGAAGGCGAAGCGGTTGCCGCGCGAGGATGTTCGCTCCTGGCGGCCGATGACCGTACCGGCCAGGGTCATGCGGGCGGCGGAGGGGCCCGACTCCAGCCGCTCGCGCAACACGCCGGAGCTGACCGCGCGGGCCAGCGCCGGAGTGCCGTCATAGGCATCAAGCGGATGGGCCGATAGATAGAAGCCGATGGCCTCGAACTCCCGCGCCAGGCGGTCCATTTCACTCCAGTCCGGCGCCTCCGGCAACACCGGCGTATTGGCCGGCAGAACGTCGCTGTCGTCAAACAATCCGACCTGGCGGTCATCGCCGGAGCGACCGGCCGCACTGGCCTCGCGCAGCAATATGTCCACGGCAGCCAGGCAACGGGCGCGATTGGCCTCCAGACCATCCAGCGCGCCGGCCTTGATCAGGCCCTCGAGCTGGCGCTTGTTGAGGGCGGTCGCCCCGGCCCGCCGGGCCAGGTCGAACACGTCCGTATAGGCACCGTTGGCATCACGCTCCGCCACCAGAGCGGCCATGGCCGTCTGACCGACGCCCTTGATGGCGCCCAGGGCATAGCGGATGGCGCCGCCACCGCTGGTGTCATACTCCACCGTGAAGGTCTCGGCCGAGCTATTGATGTCCGGCGGCAGCAACGGGATGCCCAGACGGGACAGTTCCTGGCGATAGACCGCAAGTTTATCTGTGTTGCCGAGGCTGAGAGTCATGGTCGCCGCAAAGAACTCCAGCGGATAGTTGGCCTTCAGCCATGCGGTCTGATAGGCGATCAGGCCGTATCCGGCGGAGTGCGCCTTGTTGAAGCCATAGCCGGCAAATTTGTCCACCAGATCGAAGACATAACGGGCGCGGGCGCCATCAACCCCGCGCGCGACGGCGCCTTCAATGAAGGTCTCGCGCTGGGCGTCCATTTCCGACTTGATCTTCTTTCCCATGGCGCGCCGCAACAGGTCCGCCTGGCCCAGACTGAAGCCGGCAAAAACCTGGGCGATCTGCATCACCTGTTCCTGGTAGATAATGACGCCATAGGTATCCGCCACCACCGGTTCGATGGTCTCGTGCAGGAACTCGGGCTCTTCGCGGCCGTGCTTGCAGGCGACGTATTTCGGAATGTTCTCCATCGGTCCCGGCCGATAGAGCGCCACCAGGGCAATGATGTCCTCCAGATTATTGACCCCGGCTTCACGCAGGAGGTTACGCATGCCGGAGCTTTCAAACTGGAATATGCCGACCGTGTCGCCGCGACTCATCATCTGAAAGGCGCGCTTGTCATCGAGCGGGATGCGCAGCAGGTCGACGTCCTCGCCGCGCCTGGAAATCAGATCGGTGGCGTGCTTGAGGACCGTCAGGGTGGTCAGCCCGAGAAAGTCAAACTTTACCAGCCCGGCGACCTCCACATACTTCATGCTGAACTGGGTCACCGGCATGGGGGAGCGGGGGTCGCGATAGAGCGGCACGAGCTCTTTCAGCGGTCGGTCACCAATGACCACACCGGCGGCATGGGTGGAAGCGTGGCGATACATGCCCTCTAGCCGCAGGCTGATGTCGAGCAACCGCGCGACGGCCTCGTCTTCATCACGCATCGCCTGCAATTGCGGTTCGTTGGCGATGGCTTGTGTCAGGCTGACCGGATTGGCCGGGTTGTAAGGGACCAGCTTGGCAATACGATCCACCTGGCCATAGGGCAGTTCCAGCACCCGGCCGACGTCGCGCAGGGCAGCCCGCGCCTGCAGAGTGCCGAAGGTGATGATCTGGGCCACGCGATCAGCGCCATAACGCTGCTGAACATAGCGAATGACGTCGTCGCGCCGGTCCTGACAGAAATCGATGTCGAAGTCCGGCATCGACACCCGGTGCGGATTGAGAAACCGTTCAAACAGGAGGCCGAAGCGCAGCGGGTCCAGGTCGGTGATGGTCAGCGACCAGGCAGCAACCGATCCCGCACCGGAACCGCGGCCCGGCCCAACCGGGATTCCGTTCGTTCTGGCCCAGCGGATGAAATCAGCGACGATCAGGAAATAGCCGGCGAACCCCATATCGACGATGACGTCCAACTCATAGGCCAGACGTTCGCGATAGGGCGCGGCAACCACCTCTCGCGCCGCGGCGTCCATGTCCGGTGTCCACACCAGCAAGCCCAGCCGCTGCTCCAGGCCCTCTGCCGCCATGCGGCGCAGCGCCTCCGCCTCGCTCGATCCGTCGCCCGCGTCATAGGGCGGCAGGATGGGATCACGCGGTTCCAGCATGAACGCGCAACGGCGCGCAATGGCGACCGTATTGTCCACTGCTTCGGGCAGGTCGGAGAACAGGGCGCGCATTTCATTGGCGCTCTTGAAGCCATGTTCAGGCGTCAGCCGCCGGCGGTCCTGCCGCGACAGGGTGACGCCCTGGTTGATGCACAGCAGGGCGTCGCTTGCCTCATACATGCTGGCGTCGGCGAAGTGCACGTCGTTGGTCGCTACCAGCGGCAGGTCCAGGTCATAGGCCAGCTGCAACAGACCTGGCTCCGCCACCGCTTCACCCGGCCGGCCATGGCGCTGCAGCTCCACATAAAGGCGTCCGGTGAACGTCGCCGCCAGTCGTTCCATGGTCTGGCGCGCCGCATCACTCTGTCCTTCCAGCAGGCGTCGCGATACCGGTCCGTCCAGTCCACCGGTAAACGCGATCAGCCCTTCGCTGTGCTGCTCCAGCCCGGCCCAGCCGACCCGCGGCGTCATACCGGCTTCGCTCTCCAGATAGGCGTCGCTGACCAGGGCCAGAAGATTGCCATAGCCCTCTGCCGACTGGGCCAGGAGGACAAAGGGGTCCGGCTCCGCGTCATGCCCGTTGCCGGCCCCGTTCCCATGACGCACCGGTCCCGGCGTGTCGTCGCGCGCCAGACCGATGATGCAGCCGATGATCGGCTGAATGCCGGCTTCCGCTGCCTTCAGGGAAAACTCCATAGCGCCGAACAGGTTGTTCGTGTCGGTCATGGCCACCGCCGGCATCGCGTGCTTGCGGGCCAGCCTGACCAGATCAGACACGGCGATGGCCCCCTCCGACAATGAATAGGCGGAGTGCGCGCGAAGATGAATGAAGTCAGCCCGGGCCATGGGACCTGTCCGGTTCGAGGACGGCGATGACGACCGTCCGGTGAAGCAGAACGATTCCACGGACGCCCGGGCGACCGCAAGACCTTGTGGCCATAATCAACGACAATGGCCTATTTGGGGGGCGTCGCCTCCTGGACGCGCCCGTCCAAGAGAGCCAGGCAACGGTCCATCCGCGCCGCCAGCGTCAGGTTGTGGGTCGCTACCAGCGCCGCCAGGCCATCTTCGCGAGCCAGGGCCAGGAAATAATCGAGTACAGTGGCGGCGGTTTCTGGATCGAGGTTGCCGGTGGGCTCGTCCGCCAGCAGCAGCCGCGGCCGGTTGGCCAGCGCCCGCGCCACGGCAACCCTCTGCTGCTCGCCGCCGCTCAGTTCACCCGGACGATGGCCGGCCCTGGCCGATAGCCCGATCCGTTCCAGCAGGGCCAGCGCACGATCACGGGCCAGATGACGTCCTGCACCAGCAATCATCTGCGGCAGCATGATGTTCTCCAGAGCCGAGAACTCCGGCAACAGGTGATGATACTGATAGACGAAGCCGATATCGCGGCGACGGCGACGGGTGCGTTCGCCGTCGGATAGTCCCGCCATGGTCTGGCCAGCGATGGCCACCGTCCCGTTATCGGGTGGCTCCAGCAGGCCAGCCAGGTGCAGAAGCGTTGACTTGCCGGAACCCGATGGACCGACCAGCGCCACTACCTGCCCGGCTGCCAAGTCCAGATCGACACCGCGCAGAACGGCAATGGCCCCGGCCGGCAGCTCGTAGCGGCGCTCCAGGCCGGCCAGGCGCAGGATCGGCGGATCGACGACGCCTGAGGTCGCGCTCGGTTCACTCACGGCGCAGGGCCTCCACCGGATCGAGTCGCGCCGCCCGCCAGGCGGGATAGAGGGTCGCCAGAAAAGACAGGGCCAGGGCCATGCCACCGGCCAGAACCACATCGCCGGTCTGAATGACCGACGGCAGGCGGGTGAGAAAATAGACTTCCGGCGGAAAGACCTGACTGCCGGTCACCGCCTCGACGAGAGTCCGCAAAAACTCGATATTGTCGGCAAAGACGATTCCCAGCGTCACACCCAGGCCGGTGCCGACCAGCCCGATGCTGGCACCACTCATGAAGAAGATGCGCTGGATCATGCCACGGGTGGCGCCCATGGTGCGCAGGATGGCGATGTCGGCGGCCTTGTCGCGCACCAGCATGGTCAGGCCGGAGATAATATTAAAGGCCGCGACCAGGATGATCAGCGACAGGATGATGAACATGACATTGCGCTCGACCACCAGCGCGCCGACCAGGCTGGAGTTGATCTGCTGCCAGTCACGCACCAGCAGGTGCGGTGGCGGCAGGGCGGCGGCCACCGCGCGGCGGCCGTCGCTGACCGCCCGCGGATCGTGCAGAAGGACTTCGACGGCGCTGACACCGCCACCGGTGGCAAAATAGGCCATCGCCACGTCCAGCGGCATGAAAATGACGCCACTGTCGATCTCCGACATGCCGACATCAAACAGACCGACTATTGTATAGGCGGCCGATCGTGGCACCGTACCGAATACGGTGGCGCGTCCGGATGGCGACACCAGGGTCAGACGGTCGCCAATGGTGACGCCCAGAGCGCGGGCCAGCCGCACGCCAATGAGCACACCCTGCCCTGCATCATAGCTATCGAGAGAGCCCGCCACGAGAGCATCGGTCAACACGCCGCGAGCGGCGATGTCTGCGGAGCGCATGCCACGAACGACGGCGCCCTGGGAACGGCCGCTGCTGGCGGCCAGCACCTGACCTTCGATGATCGGTGCGGCGGAACGGATCTCCGGCTGGCGCAGCAAGCTGGCGGCCAGCGGATCGGCGTCCTGCAGCAGGCCGCCGGGCTCTTCGATTCGGATATGGCCGCTGATGCCGAGAATGCGGTCCACCAGTTCGATGCGGAAGCCGTTCATGACACTCATGACGACAATCAGGGTAGCAACGCCCAGCATGATGCCAAGCAGCGAGAACCAGGCTATGACGGATATGAATGTTTCTCGCCGTCGCGCCCGCAGATAGCGAAAGGCGATCATCCTCTCGACAGCGGAAAACACCATGGTCTGGCCCGGGCCTCAGCCGGAGAGCCGCGCCATGGCGGACTCCGGCGAAAGCTCCTGGCGTTCCCCCGTCCGCCGGTTCTTCATCTCGACCACGCCCCGCGCCAGACCACGCGGACCGACCACCAGTTGCCAGGGCAGGCCGATCAGATCCATGCCGGCGAACTTGGCGCCAGGCCGCTCGTCGCGGTCGTCATACAGGGTCTCGACCCCCTGCGCCGTCAGCTTGGACAACAGGTCTTCCGCCTGGCCGTCACAGGCCTCGTCACCGGTCTTGAGGTTGATCAGACCGACCTGGAACGGCGCCACCGCTTCCGGCCAGACGATCCCGGCCTCGTCATGGCTGGCCTCAATGATGGCGCCGACCATGCGCGACACACCGATGCCGTAGGAGCCAGACAGGATCGGTATTGATTCGCCGTCCGGACCCATCACGTTGGCGCCCAGTAGTTTTGAGTAGTGGTCGCCGAAATAGAAGATATGCCCGACCTCCAGCGCGCCGGACTTCACCAGACGATCCGCCGGCACGTCACAGGGGAGCTTGCCGTGCATGTCGTCTGTAGCTGCGTAGAGCGCCTGCATCTGCGCCGGCGACGTTGATTCCACATCAAGCGTGTCAAGCGCGGCATCATAGAAGACGCGGCTCTCACCGGTATCCGCCAGAACCAGGAATTCGTGGCTCAGCTCACCACCGATAGCCCCCGATTCGGCGCGTGCCGCGATGGCCCGAAGGCCCATGCGGCGAAACGTCCGCAGATAGCTGGCATACATGGCGTCGTAGGACTTCTTGGCGCTGGCGAAGTCGAGGTCGAAGGAATAGCCGTCCTTCATGAGAAACTCGCGCCCGCGCAGGACACCAAAGCGTGGCCGCACCTCATCGCGGAATTTCCACTGAATGTGATAGAGCGTCCGCGGCAAATCGCGGTAGGAATGCACAGCCGAGCGAAAGATATCGGTAATCATCAACTCATTGGTCGGACCGTAGATCATCTCGCGGTCGTGGCGGTCATGAAAGCGCAGCATTTCCTTGCCATAGGCGTCATACCGCCCGGTGCTCTTCCACAGATCCGCGAGCTGCAAGGTCGGCATCAGCATTTCGAGCGCCCCGGCCTTCGCTTGCTCGTCGCGAATGATCTCCTCGATGTTCCGCAAGACACGGTGGCCCAGAGGCAACCAGGCATAGATGCCGGCGGCGGTCTGCCGCACCAGCCCTGCACGCAGCATCAGGCGGTGCGACGGCACCTGCGCCTCGGCCGGCGTCTCTTTCATGGTCGGGAGAAAGTATCGGGATAGGCGCATTGGCGAACCGCCCTCAATCACTGCGGACGGCACAATATGTCAGACGGCGGTGTGGTTGAACCGTCAGCGCCCCATGAACGCCTGCAGAATGGCGGTCGCTCAGCCGCCGGCCAGGCCGCGGGCGCAGGCTTCGACGATTTCCGCCGGCGGCGACTGGACGACCTGCTGGCCATTGAACAATAGCCGGCCGTCGTCCCAGGTCAGGGTGCCGATCCGGGCTTCGGCCTGGTAGAGGTCAGGATCGGTCGGCAGACCGAAGCGCCGCGCCATGTCCACATCAATGTCTACTTCTATGGTGGTCGGCAGAACCACCGCGCCGGGGTCGGCGAGGGTCGCCGGCACCAGCGGATTGCCGTCGCTATCAACATCAGGCTGATAGGCCACATCCGATGCCGCGCGGTGGGCGATCAGGCCAAGGCAGTCCTCCAGGGTCACGACGACGGTGGCCGCCTGCGGCCCGGCGCGGGCGCCCAGCAGCGCAACAGTGGCCCACAGCATCAGGCCGGCGAGGAGAAAGCGGACGATCATGGCGTCAGTCTGTAGCCGCCATCCGTTAACGCATTGATAAACCGACATCCCCTGATACGCGGTCAGCGCGCCATCCACGGCGGGGACAGGCGGGCGATGCGGCTGGCCACCGGGCAATCAGCGCGGTGGGCGCCGGCCAGATAGCCGGTGCTCATAAGGAACTCGCCGGTGATCTCGCCGCCGGTGAAGCGGAAGGTTTGCTTGAACAGGCGCACCCAGCCGGCATGGTCCTGCGGGTGGTGGGCGTCCAGCCAGCCAGCAAAACTGCCGAATTCGCCGATCAGCCCCTGCACCACCCCGGCATTGTGGATGACCGCATCCACCTTGAGCCGGTTGCGGATGATCGCGGCATCGGCCAGCAGGCGCTGGCGGTCGGCGTCACCAAAGGCGGCGACCCGTGCCGGATCGAAGCCGGCAAATGCCCGGGTGAAGGCCTGGCGCTTCTTCAGAACGGTCAGCCAACTGAGGCCGGCCTGATTGATCTCCAGGGCCAGGCGCTCGAACAGGATGCGGTCATCGCGCACCGGAAAGCCATATTCAGTATCGTGATAGGGGCCGTGCCAGGGGTCGCCCGGAGCCACATCGCAATAGTGGGTCGCCATGGTCAGCCAAGGATGCCCGGCGGCAACATCCGCTGCAGGACGAAGAACAGCCCCCACAGGACGATTGTGACGCCGGTGGTGATCAGTGCCTTCAGGCCGAGCCGCGGGCGGATCGGCGCGCCTGGATCCTGCCCCGGCTGCACATGGTCGGACTGGCGCACGCCAAAGGGCAGCGCCATGAAAAATACCAGCCACCAGATGATGGCAAAGACAACGACGGCGGACACAAGGGTCATGACAGGCTCCGCGGGGCTCCGGTCAGCGCCGGCCGCCGGCGAGACAGCCTGCTTCCGGCCGGCGCCGCAAGCTTAGCATGGCCCACACCCCAAGGATTGGCCCTGGCGCCAGGGCGACGAAGGCAAAGCGCCAGCCCACCGCCTCCACCAGCAGCGGCATCAGGTGGATCGTCACCAGTGTCAGCAGGAACCCGGCGCTGGTCTGCACGGTCAACATAGTGCCCACCAGCCGGGGATCGGACAGCTCCGCCACGCTGGCCGAAAACTGCGCGGAATCGGCAATCACCGCCACCCCCCAGAGCAGGACCAGCGCGAACACCAACCACGGCGCCAGGCCGAAGACCAGCGCCGTCGCCACGGCGCACAGGGCGCTGGCCGACATGGCCAGGCTGGTGACCAGCGTGCGCCCCGCGCGGTCGGCCAGCCAGCCGCCGGCAAGACACCCCACGACCCCGCCAATACCGATGGCGGCAAAGGCGGCCATGGGCGCCCATGCGGCAGCCACCGCAGGCGGAAGCTGCATGGCAAAACTGGCTTCCAGAAAAAGCACGACAAAGGCCCACATGGCATAGAGCTCCCACATGTGACCGAGATAGCCCAGATTTGCCAGACGCAAGGCGGGCTGGCGAAACCCGGCCAGGGCATGACTCGGATTGAAGGGTGGTGAGCGGCTCGTATTCGGACCCATAGCCACGCCAGTGACCATGACCGCGGCGGCCAGCGCCAGGACGGAACCGCCGGCAATGGTGAACCGCCAGTCGAGCCCGCCCAGCCCGTTCAGCAGGTGGGGCGTCGCCGATCCCAGGGTGAGAGCGGCCACCAGCAGGCCCACCAGTAACCCCATATCGCTGCCGCCATCGGTCCTGGCCCAGCTCGCGGCAATACGCATCCCCACCGGATAAACGCCGGCCATGCACAGTCCGGTGAGAAACCGCAGCACGATGACCATGGCCCCGTCCATGGGCAGGATCAGCAGCCCGCCATTGGCGATGGCGGCGACCAGCGCCGACAGCGCGAATAGACGGCGGGCGTCTACCCGATCAGCCAGCAGCAGCAGGGCGCTGATGACCGTGCCCACAACGAAACCGGCCTGCACTGCACTGGTGAAGAGGGCCAGACGGGTCGGGCTGAGAGTCAGATCCTGGGCCAGGGCCGGCACCACCGCCGAGGCCGAGAACCACAGGGACATGGCGGCGACCTCCGCCGCGACCAGCAGCGCCAGGGAGCCACCCCGGCGCATCAATCGGACGGCGCCGGCCTAGATCCGGACCACATGGACATCAACCGCCGGCCGCTGACCATGTGCATCGAAAATGGCTTTCTGAACAATGACTTCTATTGAATCTCTCAGATCCTGATCATCCTGCGCGCCGGTGGCGGCATGAGCCTCCACGGCCTTCTGCACTGCTTCCTGCATGCGCCGCTTGACCGGTCCCTCAATGACCCCTTCCACCAGAGTGCCGCTGGTTACCAGCGGCAGGTCGGCCAGGCTGTGATCGTGACGCAACGCCAGCGTGACCACCGCACTGCCCTGACCGGTCGCCTCCTCGCGGCTGAGCCGCGCCGCTTCCGGCTCCGGCGTCAGCCGGTTCTGACGCAGCCACAGGCGGCCGGCATGAACCCTGGCCACCGTCGCCGGCTTACCCGGCGCCAGCCGCACGCAGTCGCCATTGCGCACCTCGATGACCTGATCGACGCCACAGGCGCGAGCAAGAGAGCCATGGACCGCCATGTGCCGCGCCTCTCCATGCACCGGTACGGCGATGGCGGGTCGCACCAGCTCATACATACGGCGCAACTCGTCCTGCGCCGGATGGCCTGACACATGGACGAAGGCGTCTTCCCACGTCACCAGACGGACGCCGGCGCGAACGAGCGATGCCTGCAGGCTGGCGATGGCCAGCTCGTTACCGGGGATGACTCGCGACGAGAATACCACCGTATCGCCGGGGTCGAGCCTGACCTGCGGATGGGCGTCGCGGGCAATCCGGGGCAAAGCGGCCCGCGCCTCGCCCTGGCTGCCGGTACAGATGTAAAGAATCTCGTCGTCCGGCAGATAGGCGGCGTCCTCGGCCTCCAGGAATGGCGGTACATCCTGCAGATATCCCGCCTCGCGCGCCGCGCCGGTCATGCGCCACAGCGAGCGCCCGGCCAGCGCCACCTGACGGCCGTTGACCGTCGCCGCGTGAACGACGCTTTCCACCCGCGCCACGTTAGAGGCAAAGCAAGCCACCGCCACGCGGCCCGAACAGCCGGCAATGACCTCCGCCAGGCCGTCGCGGACATCGGACTCGGAGCCCGAATGGCCGGGCACCGGCGCATTGGTCGAATCACCGATCAGCGCCAGAACCCCTTCATCGCCGACAGCCCGCAGGCGGGCGGTATCCGGTGGTTCACCTAACAGCGGTCGGGGGTCAAACTTCCAGTCACCGGTGTGCAGCACCGTGCCATAGGGCGTGCGGATGGCCAGCGCATTCGGCTCGGGAATGGAATGGGTGACCGTCACATACTCAATATCAAACGGACCAACCTGAAAACGGCTGCCTAACGCCATCACGTTTACCGGCACCTTGCCGACCAGGCCACGCTCGGCCAGCTTGTTGCGCAGCACGGCGGCGGTGAAGGGGGTGGCATAGATCGGGCAGCCAAGCTCCGGCCACAGGTGGGCAACCGCCCCCAGATGGTCCTCGTGAGCGTGGGTCAGGACTATGGCCTCCAGGGCGTCGGCATGGTCCCTGATGAAAGCCGGGTCCGGGGTGATGACATCGACGCCGGGCGTCGTCTCGTTGCCGAAGGTGACCCCCAGATCAACCATCAACCAGCGGCCGTCCAGGGCAAAGAGGTTGAGATTCATGCCGATTTCGCCGGACCCGCCCAGCGGCAGAAAATACAGGCCCTGCGACACGTCGGGATCGCTCACGCCTCCGCCCCCGCGCCGGCTGCCGCGGCCGGGCCGTGCCGCCGCCAGATCGCCGCCAGACCGGCCAGCGTCAGGTCCGGGTCCATGATGTCGAAGACATCGGTATCCCTGGCGAAAACCGTAGCAAGGCCGCCGGTGCCGATGACCTTGAGGGGCTGCCCCACTTCATCACGGATGCGCCGGACCAGGCCTTCCACCAGGCCGATATAGCCCCAGTACACGCCTGACTGCATGGCCGGGATCGTCGCCTTGCCGATCACACTGTCCGGCCGCTCCAGAGCCACCGGCGGCAGACGCGCGGCGGCGCTGGCCAGGGCCTCCACCGCGCGCTGCGGTCCAGGTGCAATGATGCCGCCGGTGTAGTTGCCGTCCGCGTCAACGATGTCGAAGGTGGTGGCGGTGCCAAAGTCAATGATGATGGCCGGCCCGCCATGGCGCACCTTCGCGCCCACCGCATTGGCCAGACGGTCGGCCCCCACATGCTCCGGCCGGTCCACCAGGACGCGGATCTCCAACTGGCCGGCCAGCGCCTCCACATCCACCAGCGACGCGCCGATTGCCCGCGCCAGGCCAGTCAGGGCGGCCTGGCTGGCCGGCACCACATTGGACAGGACCACCCCCTGCAAGTCGGCCAGGCGGGCATTGCCCTTGAGAGACATGACACCCTGCAGCCAGACTGCATACTCATCAACCGTGCGCCGACCATCTGTCGCCAGCCGCCATGGGCCACCCGTCATGCGCTCGTCGTCGAACAGGGCGAAAACACCATTGGTATTGCCCATATCAATGACCAGAAACATGGCTCAGGCCGCCTCGCCAGCCATGTCCCGGCGCGACCCGGGGCTGGTCCCGGCGGCGGTCACCTCGCCGGCGGTGATGACGCGCCGGCCGGCATCCGTATCCAGGACAAGCGCACCACTGTCATCCAGATCGTCAAACCTGCCGGCGATCATCCCAGCGGCGGTCTGCACCCGGACCACCTGTCCGTGGTGCTGCGCATAGGCGAGCCAGGCAGCACGCACCGGAGAAAAACCCTCCGCCCGCCAGGCGTCGCGCGCCATGGAGAAACGTGTCAGGAAGGCAGCGGCACACGCCGCCGGGTCGCCACCATAGCCGGCCGCCGCCAGGCTGCTGGCGCTGTAGGGCAAACCCTCCGGGTGGTTTGCCACATTGAGCCCCAGACCCAGAACACACCACGGCGCCTCCGTACCGCCACCGCCGGTCTCCAGCAACAGGCCGGCAACCTTGGCGCCATCGAGCAGAAGATCGTTGGGCCACTTCAAACGCACGGCGCCGGACAACCCGGGCAAAGCGGAGACCGCATCCGCCAAGGCGACAGCCGCAACGAACCCCAACTGGTGGACCGGTTGGCCAGGACCACCAAGACGACGGAGCAGAACCGACAGATAGAGGTTGCCGGGCGGCGACTGCCATGCCCGCCCCAGACGGCCGCGACCGCCGGTCTGTACGATTGCCCGGACACAGGTAAAGTCCGGCGCTCCGCTCCGGCCAAGCTCTCGCACGTCATCCATGGTGCTGGCGGTCTCTGCCGCCAGCCAGGCGGTCACACCGGCCGGACCGCCAGGCAGATCTTCGCGGCTGAGCGGCGGTAGGGTCACATGGCGCCCGCAATCAGGGTGGCCGCGGCCCGCCCGGCGGCGGCCACAACCGGTGCGGGATAGAAGACGAAAGCCGCCGTTGCCAGGGCCGAAACCATGATGATACCGCTCAATACAGACGGAACCGGGCGGTCAAGCGCCTCTACCGGCTCGTCGAAATACATCAGCTTGACGATGCGGAGATAGTAGAACGCCGCCACGACGCTGGACAGCACACCGATGACCGCCAGGGTGTATAGCCCCGCGTCCACTGCGGCGAGAAAGACATAGAGCTTGGAAAAGAAGCCCGCCAGCGGCGGAATGCCTGCCATTGCGAACATCAGGACGGCCAGTCCAGCGGCCATCAGCGGATGGGTGCGGGACAGGCCCGACAAATCACTCAGGCTTTCCACCATGCGCCCACCCTGACGCATGGACAGGATACAGGCGAAGACGCCAAGGTTCATCACCAGGTAGATAGACAGATAGACCAGAACGCCCTGGACGCCCTGCTCGGTGCCCGCCGCCAGACCGATCAGGGCATAACCCATATGACCGATGGAGCTGTAGGCCATCAGCCGTTTGATATTGCTCTGCGCCAAGGCGGCGAAGGCGGCCAGCACCATGGAGAGGGCCGAGATGGCGATGATGATCTGCTGCCAGTCCACCGCAGCCGGACCGAACGGCTCTATCATGACCCTGAGGAACAGCGCCATGGCGGCCATTTTCGGCGCCACCGCAAAGAACGCCGTCAGCGGTGTCGGCGCCCCTTCATAGACATCCGGCGTCCACATGTGGAAGGGCACCGCCGACACCTTGAAGGCAAGGCCAGCGGTGACAAAGACGATCCCCACCAGCGCACCGATGGGCAGTTCGCCGACGCGGATGATGCCAAGGCCGATGGATTGAAACACAGTGGACCCGGCAAAGCCGTAGACCAACGACATGCCATACAGCATGATTCCCGAAGACAAGGCGCCCAGAACGAAGTATTTGAGCCCGGCTTCGGTTGATCGAACAGTGTCGCGCCGTATGGCCGCCGCCACATACAGGGGCAAAGCCTGCAACTCCGCGCCCATGTAAACGGTCATGAGGTCATTGGCCGAGACCATGATCATCATGCCCAGGACGCTGAACAGCAGCAGGATCGGCAGCTCGAACCGGGCCATGCCATGGTCTTCGGCATAGTCCATGCCCATCAGCACGACAGTGCCGGCGCCCAGCAGGATCAGAATCTTGGCAAAGCGCGCGAAGTCGTCAGTCCGGAACAACCCGCGGAAATGATAGCCCTCACCCGACAGCCCGAGCACGGCAATCCCCGCCAGGACGAAGGCGCCGACCACCATCCAGCACATGAAACGGAAGCTGCCGCCGCGCCGGGTCAGGCCGATGATGACAAAGGCCAGGCCCAGAACAGCGAGGATCAACTCCGGTGCGATCGCCAGCAGGTCGAACTGCACGATTCTTGACAGGCTCATGGCGCGACTCCATGGCTGCTCAGGGCCGCGCTGGCCGCCCCGTCGAGAGCGAGCTGATAGTTGGCCACAAGATGGTCGACCGACACGCGGATGGTGTCAAAGAAGGGTTCCGGCCACAGTCCCATCCAGAACACCACCACAATCAGAGGCGCGAAGACGGCCATCTCCCGTCGATCAAGGTCCATGATGTCTTTTAGGTCGTCGCGCGTGATCAGGCCGAATACCACCCGCCGGTACAGCCACAGCATGTATGCCGCCCCCAGGATGATGCCGGTCGTCGCCAGAAGAGCGACCCAGGTATTGACCTGGAAGGCGGCGACGATCACCAGGAACTCGCCGACGAATCCGCTGGTGCCGGGCAGGCCGACCGCGGCCAGGGTGAACACCAGAAAGACCACCGCATAGGCCGGCATGCGATGGACCAACCCACCATAGCGAGCAATGTCACGCGAATGCATGCGGTCGTAAACAACCCCGACGATCAGAAACAGCGCGGCGGAGACGACGCCATGGCTGAGCATCTGAATGATCGCGCCTTCCACGCCCTGGATGGTCGCGGTGAAAATACCGATGGTGACGAATCCCATATGGGCCACCGACGAATAGGCGATCAGCTTCTTCATATCGGTCTGCACAAGCGCCACCAGCGAGGTGTAGATGATGGCGATGACGCTCAACCCAAAGACCATGGGCGCGAACATGTCGCTGGCCACCGGCATCATGGGCAGCGAAAAGCGCAGGAAGCCGTAGCCACCCATTTTCAGCAGGACGCCCGCCAGGATGACCGAGCCCGCCGTCGGCGCCTCCACATGGGCATCGGGCAACCAGGTATGAACCGGCCACATGGGGATCTTGACGGCGAAGGATGCGAAAAAGGCGACCCACAGCCAGTACTGCCATGCCACCGGCAGGCCATGATCAAGCAGCACCCGGATGTCACCGCTGCCCGCCGCAACCCATAGGGCCAGCAGGGCCAGCAGCATGAGGACCGAGCCAGCCAGGGTGTAGAGGAAGAACTTGAACGCGGCATAGACCCGTCGCGGACCGCCCCACACACCGATGATGATGAACATCGGGATCAGGACACCCTCGAAGAAGACATAGAAAACGATGATATCGAGAGCGGAGAACATGCCGACCATCATGGTCTCCAGGACCAGGAAGGCGATCATGTACTCCTTCACCCGGTCGCGGATGGAGCGCCAACTGGCCAGGATGCAAAGCGGTGTCAACAACGTGGACAGCAGGACGAACAGCAGGGATATGCCGTCCACACCGACCCGATAGCCGATGTCGAGCGGCGCAATCCAGGCGTGGTCCTCGACAAACTGAAAATCGCTGGTGCCCGGATCAAAGCCCAGCCACAGCAGCAGCGACAGCAGGAATGTGGCCAGCGAGGCCCACAGCGCCGCCCAGCGGGCATTGCGCGCCACGTCTTCCGGCTCGCCGCGGACCAGCAGGATAAAACCCGCGCCAACCAGAGGCAGGAAGATGACGAGGCTGAGCAGAGGCCATTCCACCATGTCGTGCGCCTAGCGAAGCCAGAGGAACCAGCTAATCAGCACCACAAGGCCGACAAGCATGGCAAAGGCATAGTGGTAGACATAACCCGACTGCAGCAGGCCGGCGCGCAAGGCCACCAGGCGCGATCCCCAGGCCACGCCGTCCGGTCCGAAGCGGTCAATCACGCCGCCGTCGCCACGTCGCCAGAAGACCCGCCCCAGGGCATTGGCACCACGCACGAAGACGAGGTCGTAGAGTTCGTCGAAGTACCACTTCGCCAGAAGGAAGCGGTGAACCGGCGCGAAATCGCGAGCCAACGCCGCCGGCGCCCGCGACCGTGTGGCATAGAACCAGGTGGCCAGGGCGATGCCGATGCCGGCTACGGCGATCGGCAGCAGCTTGATGACGATGCCGACGCTGTGCGCATCATGCAGCGCGTCATTGCCGTCACGGATGAAAATCGCATTGCCCCAGAAATCGTGCCAGTGATCGCCGACGAAGGGCTCCGCTAACAAGGCGCCGGCCACCACCGCTCCCACCGCCAGCACGGCCAGCGGCATGAGCATGACCGGCGGCGCCTCATGGGCGTGGGCATAGACCTCCGGATCGCCGCGGTTGTGTCCATGGAAGGTGAGATAGAGCAGACGCCAGGAGTAGAAGGCAGTCAGCAGGGCGGCGACAATACCGGCCCAGAAGGCGAAGTTGCCGGCCTGGGTGCCGGCCGCCCAGGCCGACTCCAGAATGATGTCCTTGGAGAAGAATCCGGCAAAGAACGGAATGCCGGCCAGCGCCAGGCTACCGATCCACATCAATACCCAGGTGACACGCATCTTGTGGCGCAGACCGCCCATATTGCGCATGTCCTGTTCGTCACCGATGGCATGGATGACGGCCCCGGCGCCGAGGAACAACAGCGCCTTGAAGAAGGCGTGGGTGGTCAAATGGAAGATCGCCGCCGGATAGGCCGAGACGCCGACCGCGAAGAACATGTAGCCGAGCTGACTGCATGTGGAATAGGCAATGACCCGTTTGATATCGGTCTGGGTCAGGGCCACCGTCGCGGCGAAGAAGGCGGTGACGCCGCCGACCACCGCGACCACGGTCAGCGCCACCGGCGCATATTCGAACACCGGCGACAGCCGCACCACCATGAACACGCCGGCGGTCACCATGGTCGCCGCATGAATCAGCGCCGACACCGGGGTCGGGCCCTCCATGGCGTCGGGCAGCCAGGTGTGCAGGCCGATCTGGGCCGACTTGCCCATGGCCCCGACAAACAGCAACAGGCACAGGACGGTCAGCGTGTCCCACTGGGCACCGAGGAAACTGAACGACTGACCGGCAACCTCCGGCGCCCGGGCAAAGACCTCGGCGAAGCTGATGCTGTCAAAGACCAGGAAGATGCCGGCGATGCCAAGGGCAAAGCCGAAATCGCCCACCCGGTTGACCACAAAGGCCTTGATGGCTGCCGCATTGGCGCTCGGCCGGTCGTACCAGAAGCCGATCAGCAGATAGGAACACAGGCCCACGCCTTCCCAGCCGAAATAGAGCTGGACGAAATTGTCAGAGGTGACCAGCGTCAGCATGAAGAACGTGAACAGCGACAAGTAGGCCATGAACCGCGGAATCGACTTGTCATGGCTCATATAGCCAATGGAGTAGACGTGGACCATGGCCGAGACGATGGTCACGACCGCGACCATCACCGCGGTCAGGCTGTCAAAATACAGGGTCCAGCCTGCTTCCAGCGTGCCCGAGTCGATCCATGTGAACAGACTCACCGTCACTGGCTCACTACCGGCGACCGTAAAGAAGCCGATGATCGCCAGCCCCGCCGACAGCAGCATGGCGCCGCTGGTGACCACCTGCGAGGCGCGGTCGCCAATCAGCCGGCCAAACAGGCCGGCGACGATAGCGGCAACCAGAGGCAGGAAGACAATAGCGGAAAACATGCCGCGTCTAGCCCCGCATCTGGTTGATGTCCTCAACCGCGATCGTGCCCCGATTGCGGAAATAGACCATCAGGATAGCAAGGCCGATGGCCGCCTCTGCCGCCGCCACCGTAAGAACGAACATGGCGAAGATCTGCCCCACCAGGTCACCGAGAAACGCCGAAAACGCTATCAGGTTCAGGTTTACCGCCAGCAGCAACAGCTCGATGCTCATCAGGATGATGATGACGTTCTTGCGGTTGAGAAAAATGCCAAAGACACCCAGCGTGAACAGGATGGCGGCAAGCGTCAGATAATGGCCGAGCCCGATTTCGCTCATCCCAGACCGCTCCCGCTGTCCACTTTGCGCACTTCGACCGAGGGCCGATCCAGGGCGATCTGGTCGGCCACCCGCTGACGACGGACGCCCGGGCGGTCCCGCAGGGTGAGAACGATGGCGCCGATCATCGCCACCAACAGGATCAAACCGCTGATCTGAAACAGCAGGGCATAGTCGGTATAGAGCAGATTGCCGAGGCTTTCCGCATTGCTGAGCTGGTCGGTCGCGGCGGCCGGCGCCCGCGCCTGCCCGCCTGCCGTCGGCGCCGTCACCCAGTTGGCAAAGACGAAGGCCAGCTCCGCCACCAGCACCAGACCGATCAGGCCACCGATGGGCAGATAGCGCAGAAACCCTTCCCGCAGTTCAACGAAGTTGATGTCCAGCATCATCACGACAAAGAGAAACAGCACCGCGACCGCGCCGACATAGACAATCACCAGGATCATCGCCAGCAGTTCGGCCCCCAACAGGACGATCAGCGCCGCCGCGGTAAAGAAGGTCAGAATCAGAAACAACACCGAGTGAACGGGATTGCGCGCGCCCACCACCATCATGGCCGACCCGACCGCAACGGCGGCAAAGAAATAGAAGGCGAGTGCAGCAACCGTCACGTCAGTCTCCCGGCCTTAGCGATAGGCTGCATCAGCCGCCAGCCGTGCGGCGATTTCGCTTTCCCAGCGATCCCCGTTGGCCAGCAGCTTGTCTTTGTCATAGAGCAGCTCTTCCCGCGTCTCCGCGGCGAACTCAAAGTTCGGCCCTTCGACAATGGCGTCCACAGGACAGGCTTCTTCACAAAAGCCGCAATAAATGCACTTCACCATGTCGATGTCGTAGCGGGTCGTGCGCCGGCTGCCATCGGCCCGCGGCTCCGCCTCGATGGTGATGGCCTGGGGCGGGCAGATGGCCTCGCACAACTTGCAGGCGATGCACCGTTCCTCGCCGCTGGCGTAGCGGCGCAGCGCATGTTCCCCGCGAAAGCGCGGGCTGAGCGGGCCCTTTTCGTATGGGTAGTTGAGGGTCACCTTGGGCCGGAACATGTGGCGGAAGGTCAGCGCCAGACCGCTGATGATCTCGCCCAGAATCAGGCCGCGAACGGTGCGATTAAGGGCGCTCATGCCGGCAACCAGTCAAAGGTCACAAGGACGCCCGCGGTCAGCACCACCCAGGCCAGCGAAAACGGCAGAAAGACCTTCCAGCCAAGGCGCATAAGCTGATCATAGCGATAGCGCGGCACCGTCGCCCTGACCCACAGGAAGACGAACAACAGGAAGGCGATCTTCAGACCCAGCCAGACCACGCCCGGAATCCAGGTAAAGGGTGCCACGTCGAAAGGCGGCAGCCAACCGCCAAGGAACAGCACGGCGGTCATGGCACTCATCAGGATCATGTTGGCGTATTCGCCAAGGAAGAAGAGCGCAAACGGCATGGACGAATACTCGACCATGTAGCCGGCCACCAGTTCGGCTTCCGCCTCGGGCAGGTCAAAGGGCGTACGGTTGGTTTCGGCCAGAGCCGAGACAAAGAACACGATGAACATGGGCAGCATGGGAATGGCAAACCACAGGCCACGCTGCGCCTCCACGATATCATTGAGGTTGAGGGAGCCCACCAGCAATAGAACGGAAATGATGACGAAGCCGATGGAGACCTCGTAGCTGACCATCTGGGCGGCAGATCTGAGCGCGCCCAGGAAGGCGTATTTGGAATTGCTGGCCCACCCGGCCATGATGATGCCATAGACGCCAAGCGAGGAAATGGCGAACAGATAGAGGATGCCCACATTGATGTCGGCCAGAACCAGGGTCGGGCCGAACGGAATGACCGCCCACGCCGCCAGGCTCAATGCGAAAATGATCACCGGCGCCGCGAAGAACACCACTTTGTTGGCGTCAGCCGGAATGATGGTTTCCTTGGTCAGCAACTTGATGGCGTCGGCAAAGGGCTGAAACAGCCCCAGCGGACCAACCACATTGGGGCCTCGGCGATACTGCATGGCCGCCAGCACCTTGCGCTCGGCATAGGTGAGATAGGCAACGGCGATCAGCAGCGGCACGACGATGGCCAGAATCTGCGCCAGGATGATAATGACCGGCAGCAGCCAGTCGTGCCAAAGAACCATTGCGTTCAGCCTCCGGTCCCGGTGGCCGGCGCGGCTGCGGCCGGCCCTGTCACAAAGACGGCGGCACACTGCGCCATGGTCCTGGACGCGCGGCCGATGACATCGGTCACATAGAAGTTGCTCACCGCTGGCGTCAACGGCGCACTGCCCGCCGTGCCGCTTTCGCCAAACGCCGTCCAGTCCGCCGGCACGATCTCGCCGACTCTGGCGAAGACCGGGCTGGCCGCGGCCATGGCGTCACGCACATCGGCCA
This sequence comes from Alphaproteobacteria bacterium, assembly GCA_040218575.1. NCBI lineage: Bacteria > Pseudomonadati > Pseudomonadota > Alphaproteobacteria > Alphaproteobacteria bacterium. Next base: position 308,851 of record JAVJRE010000007.1, read on the forward strand.
GGCTGTCATAGGGCAGGACATGGCCAAGACGTTCGGACAGGGCCCGTACAATGGCCCAGTCCTCGCGTGCCTCGCCGGGCGGAAAATGCGCCCGCCAGCCGTGCTGCGCCCGCCCCTCGGTATTGACCCAGGTAGCGTCCTTCTCCGTGTAGGCGGCCCCGGGCAAAACTACATCGGCGCGGGCAGCGCCGGCATCGCCATGGTGGCCCTGATAGATGACAAAGGCGTCGCCGAAGCGGTCGCCGGCAATCTCGTCCGCTCCCAGGCTGTACACCACCTCGATCTCACCAGCGGCGGCAGCGGCGAGGATCCCGGCCAGGTCATGGCCGCCACTGGCCGGCACAAAGCCAAGCTCCAGCCCGCCGACGCGGCCGGCCGCCGTATGCAGCACATTGAACCCGTTCCAGCCCGGCGCCGCGCCGGCCGTACCGGGAGCCATGCCATAGCGTTCCGCCACCTGCCGCGCCAGACCCAGAATGACGGCGCCATCGGGTCTCGCCAGCGCGCCCTGACCGATGATCAGCAGCGGCCGCCTGGCCCGCTCCAGCGCGGCGGCGAAGGGGTGGTCGCCGGCCGCCAGTGCAGCCAGCACCGAGGCATCGCCGCCCAGCACGTCTACCGGATAGGTCTGAGGCGGGATGTCACCCACCGAGGCCACCGGGAAATCGCCCAGCAACCAGCGTTTGCGCAGACGGGCGTTAAGCACGGCGGCTTCCTGCCGGGGACTGGTACCGATCAACAAGCAGGCATCCGCCTGCTCCAGTCCGGCGATGGTCGAGTTGAAGAGCCAGCCGGCGCGGTCCGCCGGCGGCAGCGCCGCGCCATCCTGCCGGCAGTCCATATGCGGCGACCCAAGCGCGGTCATCAGCCCCTTGAGGGCAAAGAGCGACTCGGCGCAGACCAGATCGCCGGCGATGGCCGCCATGCGCTCGCCCGCAACACCGTTCAGGCGCTCATTGATGGCGGCAAAGGCCTCGTCCCAGGTGGCCGGCAGCAGCGTTCCGTCGCGCCGCACCCAGGGCTGGTCCAGACGGTTGACGCGCAGCCCATCGCACGAGAACCGCGTCTTGTCGCTGATCCACTCTTCGTTGATGTCGTCATTGACCCGCGGCAATATCCGCATCACCTCGCTGCCGCGGCTGTCGATCCGGATGTTGCTGCCCAGTGCGTCCGTCACATCGACGGATTCGGTCTTGCGCAGTTCCCATGAACGAGCGACGAAAGCATAGGGTTTGGATGTCAGAGCGCCCACCGGGCACAGGTCAATGACATTGCCGCTCAGTTCCGACGCCAGCGCCTGCTCCAGATAGGTTGTGACCTCCATGGTCTCACCGCGGCCAACGGCGCCCAGGGTGTCCACCCCGCCAACCTCGCTGGCAAACCGGATGCAGCGGGTGCAGTGGATGCAGCGGGTCATGACCGTCTTGATCAATGGTCCCATGTGCTTTTCGGTGACCGCACGCTTGGGCTCGTGGTAGGTGCTGCGCCCCGAGCCGTAAGCCATGGCCTGGTCCTGCAGATCACATTCGCCACCCTGATCGCAGATCGGGCAATCCAGCGGATGGTTGATCAGCAGGAACTCCATCACCCCGTTGCGCGCCTTTTCCGTGGCGGCGGAGCGGGTGTGAACCACCATGCCGTCACCGGCCGGCATGGCGCACGACGCCACTGGCTTTGGTGACTTCTCTATTTCCACCAGACACATGCGGCAGTTGCCGGCGATGGACAGACGCTCGTGATAGCAAAAGCGCGGAATCTCCGCGCCGGCGGCCTCACAGGCCTGCAGCACCGTGGCGCCGGGCGGCACCTCCACTTCGCTCCCGTCTACAGTCAGTTTGGGCATCGCCGCGTCCCTAGGCCGCCCGGGCCTTCTGGCGGGCGAGGATACGACGCTCCATTTCGCCCCGGAAATTACGGATCAAGCCCTGAATGGGCCAGGCGGCCGCATCCCCCAACGCACAGATAGTATGGCCTTCCACCTGCCGCGTGATCCGCTCCAGTTGATCGATCTCCGCAATTTCCGCATCGCCCGTCACCATCCGGCGCATGATGCGATACATCCAGCCGGCCCCCTCGCGGCAGGGTGTGCACTGACCGCAACTCTCATGCTGGTAGAAGTGCGCCAAACGCTCGATGGCCGCAACGATGTCGGTCGACTTGTCCATGACGATCACCGCCGCCGTGCCAAGCCCGGACTTCATGTCACGCAGCGTATCAAAGTCCATATGCAGATCACCGCACGTGCCGGCCGGCAAGCATGGCACTGACGATCCACCAGGTATGACCGCCAGCAGATTGCTCCAGCCGCCGCGCACTCCGCCGGCGTGCTTGTCAATCAGCTCGCGCAGGGGAATGCCCATCTCCTCCTCCACATTGCACGGCCGCTCAACATGGCCGGAAATGCAGAACAGCTTGGTGCCGGTATTGTTCGGCCGGCCGAGCGCGGCGAACCACTCCGCACCGCGACGCAGGATTTCCGGAACGACGGCGATGGTCTCCACATTGTTCACCGTGGTCGGACAGCCCCACACACCGGCCCCGGCCGGGAATGGCGGCTTGAGACGCGGCATGCCCTTTTTGCCCTCCAGACTCTCCAGCAAGGCGGTTTCCTCGCCACAGATATAGGCGCCGGCGCCACGGTGCAGGACAATGTCGAAGGCCCAGCCGGAGCCGCAGGAATCCTTGCCCAGCAGGCCCGCGTCATAGGCTTCGTCGATGGCCGCCTGCAGGTGACGGGCCTCATGAAAGAACTCACCACGGATATAGATGAATGCGGTGTGCGCCCGCATGGCGAAGCCGGCCAGAAGCGTGCCTTCGATCAGGCTTTGCGGATCCCACCGCATGATGTCGCGGTCCTTGCAGGTGCCGGGCTCGCTCTCGTCGGCATTGACCACTAGATAGTTTGGCCGCGCCGGATCGGGTTCTTTGGGCATGAAGCCCCACTTCACACCGGCCGGGAATCCAGCGCCACCGCGGCCGCGCAGACCCGACGCCTTGACCTGGTCAATAATCCAGTCCGGCCCGTTAGCGAGGAAGGTTGCCGTCGCATCCCACCAGCCCCGAGCGCGGGCGCCGGCCAGATGCCAGTCATGCTGGCCATAGAGATTGGTGAAGATGCGATCCTGGTCCTTCAACATCACTGATCGCCCTCCTGGCCCTTTTTGCGGCGGGCTTGCGCCCGGGCGCCGGCCGCGGCCACCGGATCGCCGGCCAGAACCGTCGGCCCACCTGCCGGCGCCGACCCCTGGCGAGCGGATTGCGAACCACTCGGCGGGGTCTCACCACGCTTCAACGCCTCAAGAATCCGCGCAAGCGAGTCCGGCGTCAGGTCTTCATAATAGTCGTCATTGATCTGCACCATCGGCGCGTTGACGCAGGCGCCAAGGCATTCCACCTCGATCAAGGTAAAGCAGCCGTCATCGCTGGTCCCGCCCGGGTCAATGCCAAGCGTACGACGGCACGTTTCAGACAGGGCCTCACTGCCCCGCAACCAGCAAGGCGTCGTGCGGCAGACCTGCACCAGGTGGCGGCCGACCGGCGCCAGGTTGAGCATGGAATAAAAGCTCGCCACCTCCGTCACGCGCATGGCCGGCATATCCAGACGCACGGCCACATGCTCCACTGCCTCACGGGACAGCCAGCCACCGTTCTGCCGCTGCGCCAGGTCTAGCAGCGGGATCACCGCGCTCTGCCGCCGCTCAGCCGGATAGCGTGCAAGAATGCGCTGTGCTTCCGCCTGACGTTCATCGTCGAAGGCAAAGGCGCCGTTGGAGACCAGATGAACGCCGGGGCCACTCATCGGTCCACCTCGCCGAAAACGATATCCAGACTGCCCAGGATGGCCACCACATCGGAGAGCATGTGGCCGCGGCACAGAAAATCCATGGCCTGCAGATGGGCGAAGCCAGTCGGCCGAATCTTGCAGCGGTATGGCCGATTGCTGCCGTCGGCCACCAGATAGACAGCAAACTCTCCCTTGGGTGCCTCGACCGCGGTGTAGGTCTCGCCCGCCGGCACGTGATAGCCCTCGGTATACAGCTTGAAGTGATTGATCAGCGCTTCCATGGACCGCTTCATGTCCTGGCGCGTTGGCGGCGAGACCTTCGGGTCATCGGTCATGACCGGACCGTCGGCCATCTGCTCCAGACACTGGCGGACGATGCGGACGCTCTGACGCATCTCCTCGATGCGCACCATATAGCGGTCGAAGCAGTCGCCGTTGCGGCCCACCGGTATGTCGAAATCCATGCGGTCATAAACGTCATAGGGCTGCGCCTTACGCAGGTCCCAGGCCACATTGGAGGCGCGCAGCACCGGCCCGGAGAAGCCCCAGGCCAGCGCATCCTCCGCTGACACGACGCCGATATCCACCGTGCGTTGCCGGAATATCCGGTTGGCGTTGAGCAGGTCGCCAAGCTCGTCAATGAATCGCGGAAAGGTTTCGATATAGGCGGCGATCCGGTCGGTCAGGCCGGCCGGCAGATCCTGCCGCACACCGCCCGGACGGAACCACGCCGCATGGAAGCGCGCGCCACTGGCCGCCTCCTGAAACTCCATGATCTTCTCCCGCTCCTCGAAGCACCACAGCAGCGGCGTAATCGCGCCCACATCCATGGCGAAGGCGGAGACCACCAGCAGGTGATTGAGGATGCGGGTCAGCTCGGCGAACATCACCCGCTGGTACTGCGCCCGTTCCGGCACCTCGATACCGGCCAGCCTCTCCACCGCCAGGGCATAGGCATGTTCCTGACAAAGCGGCGACACATAGTCCAGCCGGTCGAAGTAAGGCACAGCCTGGGTATAGGTCTTGTGCTCGATGATCTTCTCGGTGCCGCGGTGCAGCAGGCCAATATGCGGATCGGCCCGCTCCACAACCTCGCCATCCATCTCCAACACCATGCGCAGCACACCGTGGGCGGCCGGGTGCTGCGGGCCAAAGTTGAGCGTCAGCGGCCGGATAGCGGCATCATTCATGCTGTGCCTGTCCCGGCGTCATCGCCGTCGTCGCCACGCGCCACTTCGCGCGTCATGCCCTCCCAGGGGCTGAGGAAATCAAAGTTGCGATAGGCCTGGACCAGCTTGACAGGCTCCGTGACGACCCGCTTCTGCGAATCGTCGTAGCGCACCTGGACAAATCCCGACAGAGGGAAGTCCTTACGCATGGGGTGACCTTCGAAGCCGTAGTCGGTCAGGATGCGCCTGAGGTCCGGATGGTCGCTGAAGAAAACCCCATAGAGATCCCAGACTTCCCGCTCCCACCAACCGGCCGACGGGTGAACCGCGGTGACAGACGGTACCGGCACCGTCTCGTCGGTGGTCAGCTTGACCCGCAGGCGCTGGTTATTGCGCAGTGACAGCAGATTATAGACCACTTCGAAGCGCTCCGGCCGCTCGGGCCAATCCACCGCGCAAACATCCATCAACTGCTGCATTTTCAGGTTCGAATCATCGCGCAGTATGCGCAGCACGTCGGCGATGGCTTCACGACGCACCACAAGAACCGCCTCGGCCCGCCCCGGCAGCCCGACCAGACCGGCCGACAGCACGGCCGGACCCAGCACCACGCTGGCCTGATCGCACAGTTCCTGAAGGGCCGGGTCTTGAGGCAAGCGGAAACTCCTGGATGCTCTGAGTTCAGACCCCTGCCCGCCGGCCCGACCACACGGGCCCGGCAGAAGGGACAGGGACAGGGGATGATCTACCGCAGAAAGCGTGTTTCGCGGCGGATTTTCTTTTGCAGCAGCATGATGCCATAGACCAGCGCTTCGGCTGTGGGCGGGCATCCCGGCACATAGATATCCACCGGCACGATCCGATCGCAGCCGCGCACTACCGCATAGGAATAGTGGTAAGGACCGCCGCCATTGGCGCAGGATCCCATTGAAATGACCCAGCGCGGCTCCGGCATCTGGTCATAGACCCGACGCAGGGCCGGCGCCATCTTGTTGGTCAGGGTGCCGGCGACGATCATCACATCGGACTGCCGCGGGCTGCCCCGCGGCATGACGCCGAACCGGTCCAGATCATACCGGCTCATATAGGCATGCATCATTTCCACGCCACAGCAGGCCAGACCGAAAGTCATCGGCCACAGCGAGCCGGTACGGGCCCAACCCACCAGCTTGTCCAGGCTGGCCACCAGAAAGCCGCGCTCTTCCACCTCCTGCAGCGGATCAAGCAGATCGCCCGCAGACGACCCGGTCTTCGCCTCGCCAGTCGCTGGGGTGCCGGCTATTCCCATTCCAGGGCCCCCTTACGCCACTCATAGACAAAGCCGACGGTCAGGACGCCGAGGAACACGATCATCGACCAGAAGCCGAACAGACCGATATTGCCAAGGCTTATCGCCCACGGGAACAGGAAGGCCACCTCAAGATCGAAGATGATGAACAAAATGGCCACCAGATAGAAGCGGACATCGAAGCGGCCGCGCGCATCGTCAAAAGCATCGAAGCCGCACTCATAGGGCGAAATCTTCGCCGCATCGGGGTTCTGCCGCCCGGCGACAAAGGCGGCCGCCACCATGACCATGCCGATGCCAAGAGCCAGCGCAAAGAAGATCAGGATCGGCAGATATTCCCTGAGGAGGCTGTCCATCTGGCGTCTCAACCTCTTCCGGCGACAGGACGCCCGACGCGCCAACAGATCGCCTGTGGACTATGCCTGGCCCGGCGGACGATCCGACCGAAGGGCCACGACGCGCGGCCAGCCAGAACTGGACTCCCCGCCACCGGGGGTTTCAGCCGCCTGCAGGCGACGGATGGCGGGAGTGACGGGACTCGAACCCGCGACCTCCGGCGTGACAGGCCGGCGCTCTAACCAACTGAGCTACACCCCCGGCGTCGGCGGTTTCATTAGAACAGCCCCCCTACCCTGTCAACAACAGGCCTGAACGAGGCGGCTGAAAGTCAGGCGCTGCGCCGATGGCCGACCCTGACGGCGGGCAGCCGGGCGGTGACCCGGGTGCCCTTGCCCTCTTCGCTGTCAATCGACAGGTCACCGCCGTGCAGATGCATCAGTCCACGGGCCAGATGGAGGCCAAGGCCGACGCCGTCGTAGCGGCGGCTCAAGGATGCGTCCGCCTGGGTGAAGGGCTCAAAGATGTGGGTCAGCTTGTCGCGGGAAATACCGATGCCCGTATCGCTCACCGCGATAAGCAGGTCGCCGGACGGGTCAGCCATCACCGCGACTTCGATGCGACCTCCCTGCGGCGTGAACTTGACCGCATTGGACAGCAGGTTAAGGAGAACCTGCTTGATGGCCCGTTCATCCGCATAGACGCTGGGCAGATTTTCGGGGGCCTGCACATCGAGGTCGAGACCGGCACGATGGGCCCGCTCCGACAGCAACCGCACCACCCGCCGCACCACATCGGCCACGTCCACATCTTCCTCGAACAGCTCGCGCTTGTGAGCGTCCAGACGGGAGAAATCCAGCACGTCGGTGATCAGGTCCAGCAGGTGGCTGGCGCTCTCATGGATGAGCTGGCCATACTCCTTATATTTGGCATTGCCGATGGGACCGAACATCGCATTGCCGATGATCTCGGAGAAGCCAAGGATGGAGTTGAGCGGTGTGCGCAACTCATGGCTCATATTGGCAATAAACTCCGATTTGCCACGGCTGGCCATTTCCGCCTCTTCGCGGGCGACGCGCATGGCTTCCGCCGCGCGCTCCTGCAGTGTGGTGTCGGTACCGGTGCCACGATACCCGGCAAAGCGGCCGCTGGCCGGTTCAAAAGCGGGCACACCACTCAGACGAAATGTGCGCGTCTCGCCGCCGGGCGCCTTGATGGCGAAAGCCAGACCCCGGAATGGCCGGTGGCTGGCAATGATGCGCTGCGCCCCTTCACCATCGACGAATGAGCCAATATCCGCCAGTGCAACGCCGTGCAACATGGCGGGGGGCAGGCCCACCGCATGGGTGATGTTGGATGACACGTGACAAAGCCGCCAATCGGCGTCCGTTTCCCAAATCCAGTCGGTCATCGACCGGGTGATGTCATCCAGCCGGCTTTCCAAGGCCGCGGCGCGTGTCCGTTGCCGTGCTTCCCCGGTGCTGTCGCGATAGGTGCCCATGACACCGACCACCTGGCCGGACTCGTCGCGTACCGCCGTGTGGACCGAGTCATAAGCATAGGTCGCATTGCCGATGGTGAGCTGCTCCAGCACGCTCACCTGCTGGCCGGACTGCGCCACCTGGCGGCACAGAATGGCCCGCTTGGCCACCGTGTTGCCGAAGGCGCGCCAGGTTTCATCAACCAGCACCTGACCCTTGGCGAAGTGGCGACTGAGCTCACGATAGGCGTTGCTGGCAACCACGATGTCACCGTTGCACTGCGCTACATAGAAAGCAGGACCGGCCTGAAAAACGGCAGCCAGCAGCACATCAAGCCCGGCACGCCCCAAAGCGTCCGCACCATCCGCGTTATCTGCTCCACCACTTTCCACGGACCCGGACACTGTCCTGGTCACACCAAGCGATGCGATATCAAATCGCCGAGCCAAGCCTTCGGCCTCCCATCTGTCTGGGTACCCCCATACCCGTCCGCCGCGACGCTGGCGGAAACTCTCGCTATCGCGGTCGCGTTCGAGGCGGACACGGGAACATTAGTGACTCGGCCAGAATCTGGCAATGCGGAAGCACCGGGCGGGGGCCAGGACGTTCGGCGGCTGGTCACCTGGCCAGACGAAAAGGAGCAGACGGGCGTTGGTCCGGCGTGGTGGGCGGTGACGGGATCGAACCGCCGACCCTCTCGGTGTAAACGAGATGCTCTCCCAGCTGAGCTAACCGCCCGCCGCCGCACCTGACCAAAGCTATCCTAGCCACCGAGCGACGACCTGACGAGGCCCGCGGCCCGTGTCCGGTACTGGACGGGCGGCGGGCGCCGACGGGCGCCAGCGGCGGAAGCCCTCCCGTGCTACAAAAAATCCGCGCTACAAAAAAAGCGCCGGCCTCGCGGCCGGCGCCCTGATTGCCAATGCGGATGCGCTAGTTGAGCGAATCCTTCAGCGCCTTACCGGCCCGGAACTTGGGCAGCTTGGACGCCGGAATCTGAATGGCCTCACCCGTGCGGGGATTACGCCCCTGGGTAGCGGCGCGGTTGGTGACACTGAACGTACCGAAGCCCACGAGGCGGACTTCATCACCCCGCTTCAGGCACCCGGTGATAGTGTCGACGATGCAATCAACAGCTTTCGTCGCATCACCCTTCGACATACCCGACTGGTTCGCAACGGCGGCAACGAGATCGTTCTTGTTCACGAACTGTCCCCCTGTGTTCAAGAATTAAAAGTATTGAGACGGCGCTTGAGACCCGCCCGTACCGACGCGGCGCAGTCTAGATCGCGGATTCGCGCGCAGTCAAATGGCAAAGCGTCGTTATCCCCAGAAAAACCGCAGAAATACGGTCTTTTTTGAGGATGCTCCGGCTTGACTTCGCAATCACCTAGTGAGTGAGGAGGCCATCACTCGCATCATCGCCACGACGGCGCAATTGCGAACGGTTCTTTTCCTCTTCCTCCTCGTCCCATTCGATGGGAGTCGGCTGCCGCACCAGAGCATGTGAGATCACTTCGTCAATAACAGTGACCGGAATGATTTCAATGCCCTTTTTGACATTGTCCGGAATGTCCGCCAGGTCCTTCTCATTGTCCTTGGGGATCAGAACCTTCTTGATCCTACCGCGCAACGCCGCAATGAGCTTTTCCTTCAATCCGCCAATCGGCAATATACGACCGCGCAGCGTGATCTCACCGGTCATCGCCACATCACGCACCACCGGAATACCGGTCAGCACGGACACGATGGAAGTCGCCATGGCCACGCCGGCCGACGGGCCGTCTTTCGGCGTCGCCCCTTCCGGCACATGGACATGAATGTCGCGCTTGTCGAACAAGGTCGGCTTGATGCCAAAGCTGACGGCCCGCGAACGGACGAAACTGGCCGCCGCCTGAACCGATTCCTGCATGACGTCACCGAGCTTGCCGGTGATCATCATCTTTCCCTTGCCGGGCAGCATCACCGCCTCGATAGACAGCAGCTCACCACCCGCCTCCGTCCACGCCAGACCGGTAGTCACGCCTACATGGTCTTTTTCTTCAGCCTCGCTGTGGCGATAGCGCGGAATGCCGGCATATTTCTCCAGATTGCCCTTGGTCAGGCGAATCCCCTTATGGCTCTTGCCGGCCGTCTTGCGCAGGGCAAGCTCCTTGACCGCCTTGCGCATCAAACCGGCCAGCTCCCGCTCCAGATTGCGTACACCCGCTTCCCGCGTGTAGAGGCGAATCAGATCCAGCATGGCCGCGTCGGCGATGGACCATTCATCAGGCTTGAGGCCGTGGTCCTTCAGAACCTTCGGCACCAGATGCCGCTTGGCGATCTCTACCTTCTCGTCCTCGGTGTAGCCGGGGATGCGGATCACTTCCATGCGGTCCATCAGGGCCTGCGGAATGCGCAGCGTATTGGCGGTGCAGACAAACATCACGCTGGACAGGTCATAGTCCACTTCCAGGTAGTGGTCGTTGAAGGTGCTGTTCTGCTCCGGGTCCAGCACTTCCAGCAAAGCCGACGACGGGTCGCCGCGCCAGTCGGCGCCCAACTTGTCCACCTCGTCCAGCAGGAACACAGGGTTCGACGTCTTCGCCTTTTTCATGCCCTGCACCACACGACCGGGCATGGAACCGATATAGGTGCGGCGGTGGCCGCGCACTTCCGCCTCGTCGCGTACGCCGCCCAGGCTCATGCGAACGAAGTTGCGGCCCGTCGCCTCGGCGATGGACTTGCCAAGGGACGTCTTACCAACACCCGGCGGACCCACCAGACAGAGGATCGGCCCCTTCATCTTGCCGACCCGCGCCTGCACGGCGAGATACTCAAGAATCCGCTCCTTGACCTTCTCCAGTCCGTAATGGTCACGGTTGAGTACGGTTTCGGCCAGGGCAATGTCCTTCTTGGTACGCGACGGCTTTTTCCACGGAATGCCGAGCATCCAGTCGAGATAGTTGCGCACGACGGTCGACTCGGCGCTCATCGGGCTCATGGAACGGAGTTTCTTCAACTCCGCCATGCACTTTTCCCGCGCTTCCTTGCTAAGGCGGGTCTTCTTGATGCGCTGCTCCAGCTCGGCGGCTTCATCGCGGCCGTCCTCGCCGTCGCCGAGCTCCTTCTGGATCGCCTTCATCTGCTCGTTCAGATAGTACTCGCGCTGGGTTTTCTCCATCTGCCGCTTGACGCGGTTACGGATTCGCTTCTCCACCTGAAGGACACCAATTTCGCCCTCCATGAAGGAGTAAATCTTCTCCAGCCGTTCCCGCACACTGCCGATCTCCAGCAGCTCCTGCTTTTCCGGAATCTTCAGCGACAGGTGGGAGGCAACCGTATCGGCCAGCTTGCCGGGTTCATCGATCTGGTTGATCGATACTAGGACTTCCGGTGGAATCTTGCGGTTGAGCTTGATGTATTGCTCAAACTGGCTGACCACCGCGCGCACCAGCGCCTCGGACTCAGCACCCTCCCGATCCGCCTCGGCAATGTCCGTGGCATAGGCCTGAAAGAAGTCCTGACCCGACTCAAAACGCTCCACCTGTGCCCGGCGGTTGCCCTCGACCAGCACCTTGACGGTGCCGTCAGGCAGCTTGAGAAGCTGCAGCACACTGCCGATGGTGCCGACCCGGAAAATCTCGTCCTCGCCGGGATCATCCTGGGAGGCGTCTTTCTGCGACAACAGCAGGATCTGCTTGTCGTCCTTCATGACATCGTCCAGCGCCCGCACGGATTTCTCGCGGCCGACAAACAACGGCACGATCATGTGCGGAAAGACGACGATGTCTCTGAGAGGGAGAATCGGGTAAAGCACACCGCGCTCAGATTCCAAGAAGGCCTCCACTGGGCATAGATCCACGGCCGGATGCCGCAATCAGACACTGCATATAGTTGGTGTCCGCCGGGCCAGTATCAACCCCTGCCAGCGATCCAGGGCTGGCGCTGGCAAAAAGACACCGCCCCCAGGGGCACGGTCGGCTACAGGACCGGCTTCAGGCGCTGGTCTGGCGCTCTGCGTAGATATGCAGCGGTTCGGCCCGACCTTCCACCACCTCGGCGTTCATCACAACCTGCTCAACCCCATCCAGGCTGGGCAGGTCGAACATGGTATCGAGCAGGATATTCTCCAGGATCGAACGCAACCCGCGAGCGCCGGTCTTGCGGCTGATCGCCTTGCGGGCCACCGCCTTCAGGGCGTCCTCCGACAGTTCCAGCTTCACCCCTTCCATCTCGAACAGCCGCTGATACTGCCGCACCAGAGCGTTCTTGGGCTCGCTCAGGATGCGCACCAGCGCCTCCTCGTCCAGGTCTTCCAGGGTGGCAACCACCGGCAGACGGCCGATGAACTCCGGAATCAGGCCGAATTTGAGCAGGTCTTCCGGCTCCACATCCTTCAGGATGTCGCCCATGCGCCGCTCGTCGGCCGATGTCACGTCGGCGCCGAAGCCCATGCCGGAGCCATGGGTGCGCTGAGAGATGATCTTGTCGAGGCCGGAAAAGGCGCCGCCGCAGATAAACAGGATGTTGGTCGTGTCCACCTGCAGGAACTCCTGCTGCGGATGCTTGCGACCACCCTGCGGCGGCACACTGGCCACCGTCCCTTCCATGATCTTCAGCAGGGCCTGCTGCACCCCCTCGCCCGACACGTCGCGGGTGATGGACGGGTTGTCTGCCTTGCGGCTGATCTTGTCCACTTCATCGATATAGACGATGCCGCGCTGCGCCCGCTCCACATTGTAGTCCGCCGCCTGCAGCAGCTTGAGGATGATGTTCTCCACATCCTCGCCCACATAGCCGGCTTCGGTCAGGGTGGTGGCATCAGCCATGGTGAATGGCACGTCAATGATGCGGGCCAGCGTCTGAGCCAGCAGAGTCTTGCCGCAACCGGTCGGGCCGACCAGCATGATATTGGATTTGGCCAGCTCGACTTCGCTGCCCTTGCCGCCATGGTCCAGGCGCTTGTAGTGATTGTGGACCGCAACGGACAGGATTCGCTTGGCGTGATTCTGGCCGATCACATAGTCGTCCAGCACGTCGCAGATTTCACGCGGTGTCGGCACCCCGTCCTTGGACTTGACCAGGGCCGACTTGTGCTCCTCGCGGATGATATCCATGCACAGCTCGACGCATTCGTCACAGATGAACACGGTCGGCCCGGCAATAAGCTTGCGCACTTCGTGCTGGCTCTTGCCGCAGAACGAGCAATAGAGGGTGTTCTTTGAGTCGCCGCCGCCGGTCTTGCTCATGAGCCTATCGACCCCGTCGTTTCGAAATGCATCTCGATGGACGTAGCGGCCATGTTAGACGCAGCGCATCCGGCCACACAATGACGAAAGTCTCTTCGACCGGCCGTCTGGGGATAGCGATCCTGGCACCGACAGGCTCAAGAAACGGTTAAGCCGGCCGGCCCGCTTCATATGCCCGCAGGCCCGCTCATGCGTCCGAGGCACTGTCGCCACCGGCCTCCCGCTTCGCCACAACCTTGTCAATCAGACCGAATTCCTTGGCCTGATCAGGCGTAAAGAAGCGGTCACGCTCCATTTCCCGCTCGATCACCTCGACCGACTGACCCGTATGATCGGCGTAGATCTGGTTCAGACGATGGCGCGTGGCAAGGATATCACGGGCATGAATCTCGATGTCGGTGGCCTGGCCCTGAAACCCGCCGGACGGCTGATGGATCATGACCTTGGCGTTAGGCAGGGAATGGCGCTTGCCGGCGGCGCCGGCCGTCAGCAGCAGTGATCCGGCGGACGCGGCCATGCCGATGCACACCGTGGCGACTTCCGGTTTGACGTATTGCATCGTGTCGTAAATCGCCAGGCCGGAGGTAACCACGCCACCCGGCGAGTTAATATAGATGTTGATGTCCTTGTTCGGGTTCTCCGCTTCCAGAAACAGGAGCTGGGCGCAGATCAGGCTGGACACCGCATCATGGATCGGCCCGACCAGGAAGATGATCCGCTCCTTGAGCAGGCGGGAATAGATGTCATAGGCCCGCTCGCCGCGGCTGGTCTGTTCAACCACCATGGGAACCAGGGTGTTCATGTAGGTATCGATAGGATCACTCATGGGTCTTTCCTTGGGGGTCTGCCTTGGGGGAGGCTGGTCCTGTTGAAGCAGGGGACCAGGGCTAGCGCTTGGCGGTCTTTGCGGCAGTCTTCTTTTTGGCGGTACTCTTCTTAGCGGCTGACTTCCCGGCGGGCGCCTTGGCCACGGCTTTCTTGGTACTCGCCTTTTTAGCAACCGTCTTCGTGGCGGTCTTCTTCGCAGTGGCCTTCTTCGCCGCCGGCGCCTTGGCCGTCGTCTTCTTCGCCGTGGTTGATTTGGCTGCGGGCTTTTTGGCTGCAGGCTTGCGGCCGGCCGGGCGAGCGGCGTCACCCGGCATACCGAACAACTCTTCCGGCGATACAGTCTCGTCCGTCACGGTCGCCTGCTCGATCAGGGCATCGACCACCTTGTCCTCGTAGAGCGGCGCGTGCAGGCGACCCAGCGCTTCCGGGTTCTCGCGCATCCATTCAAAGAGCCGCGCCTCCTGGCCTGGAAAAGCGCTGGCCTGGCGCATGATCGCGCTGTTGAGCTCTTCCTGGGTGACTTCCACATCCTGGCGGCGGCCGAAATCGGCCAGCAGCAAGCCCAGGCGCACACGGCGGGCCGCTATGGCGCGATACTCCTGCTTGAGCTCTTCCTCGCTCTTGGCCGCGTCATCCGGTTCCAGAGTACCGCTGTCGCGAGCCTGTTCGATCTGCCGCCAGATACCGGCGAACTCCTCGTCCAACATACTCGGCGGAACATCGAAGTCGCGCGCCTCGGCCAGTTGATCCAGCACTTGCTGCTTGAGCTGGCTGCGGGTGGCGTTGGCATGTTCCTGGGTCAGGCTGTCACGGGCGATCGAGCGCAGCGCCTCCAGCGACTCCATCCCCAGCGACTTCGCCAGGTCCTCATTCAGCACAATCGGATCGCGCTGGCGGATTTCCTTGACGGTCAGCTTAAAGCTGGCCGGCTTGCCCACCAGCTCCGCCCGTGGATAGGACTCCGGCAGGGGCAGTGTGAACGCCACCGTCGCACCGACGCTCTGGCCGATCACCTGGTCGGCGAAGCCCGGCAGCAGGAACTCACTGGACAGATCAAGCTGGGCGTCGGTGATCTCGCCGTTGGTCACGGACTCGCCGTCAACCTCGCCGCTATAGTCCACAATGACAAAGTCGCCTGCCTGCACCGGGCGGGCTTCGGTCACGGGCGCCGGCTCCAGGTTGCGCTCGGCAAACTGCCGCACCGCATCATCCACCCGCTCCGCGCTGACCGGTGCGGTGCGCCGGGCCAGCGCAAGGGATGTCGGGTCGACCGGTTCGAATTCCGGCATGATCTCCATGGTCAGGGCACATTCCAGATCGCCGTCGTCGGCGAAGCTGGTGATTTCGATGCGCGGCTGTGAGGCAGGCTTCAGTGCCTTATCCGCCACGGCCTTCTGGCTGCACTCGCTGACCGTCGATTCGACGATCTCGCCACGGATGGACGGGCCAAAGCGCTGACGGATCAGGGACAGTGGCGCCTTGCCCGGCCGAAACCCGCGCAAATGGGTGGTCGTCGCCAGTTCCGTCAGACGCTGTTCCACCTTCTGGCGGATGTCATCGCCCGGAATCACAATCTTGAACTCCCGGCGAAGCCCTTCGGACAGGGTCTCGGTCACCTGCATGGCTCGTGCGCTCCTGCGGCCGTCGCTGTCCGACGGTTGTTTCTCCGTCCGGCCATGACGACCGGCTTGCCCACTTCATACCTACACCAGACCCGACGCGTCGCCAGCACCCGGCGCGGCGTCACCTCGAACACAGGCCCAAACCCAGGCCCAAACAGGGCCCGGCACGGGTCACGGCGCGGCTGGTGCGGGCGGAGGGACTTGAACCCCCAAGGCTCTCGCCACCAGAACCTAAATCTGGCGTGTCTACCAGTTCCACCACGCCCGCAGACCCCGGCGGGTCCGGGTCCGGCCGTACGCCAGCGGTCCGGCGGCGGCCGAACGGCTGTCTATATCATAGTCGTGAAGACGGCAAATACCCGCGCCGCGCGGCCCCGGCCAGCGCCCTGGCCCTGGTAGCACGAACCCCGGCCTGCAAACCGGCCGACTCCGGCCGGCTGTGGATCAGTCGCCGCTCACCCGTTCGGGATACTGGCTGGCGAATGACGAGAGAGCCAGCACACGGGGGCCGTCGAGGACGGACCCTTTGGACGGGTGCTCAAAGCGCAGACGGAAGGTGACATGGGGGATGCCATAGACGTCGCCCTTGACGGTCAGGACTTCAGCCGTCTCGATCACGCGATTGGGCAGAACGCGGCGATAGCGCGCGCCCATCTCTACCGCGCCGGGCGGACCGCCACGACGGGTGAACAAGCTGGAGAACTGACGGGCGAGCGTGGTCATCGCACTCTCCTTCGATGCCACAAGCATAGAAATCCAACCTTTAATAACCTGTAAAGAGAATCGTGGCAACGCACTGGAATTAAAACATATTTTAAGTAAACACTAACGATCTCCCAACGCTGACCAAAGGTCGGCCCGGTCAGCCGAAATCAGGCCCCGTACGCAGGGCGCGCAGCACCGCCGGCACGGCCGCCGGCAAATCGTCGGCGATCAGCCCCGGCCCTGCCGCTGCGGCGGCCGCGCCATGCAGCCAGACGGCGGCGCAGGCGGCGTCAAATGGCCCCATACCCTGGGCCAGCAAGCCAACCACCAGCCCCGCCAGCACGTCGCCAGCGCCGGCCGTGGCCAGGTCCGGCGGTGCATTGTCATTGATGGTGGCTCGACCATCCGGCGCCGCCACCACCGTGTCCGCCCCTTTAAGCACCACAACGGCGCCACTCCGGCGGGCCGCCTCCCGGGCATCGGCCAGGCGGTCGCCGGTCCACGCAAACAGGCTGCGGAACTCTCCCGGATGGGGGGTGAGGACCGCCGGTCCGGTGATGGCCGCGAAAAGTCGCCGCTTACCGTCGGCGAACACCGTCAGGGCATCCGCATCGAGCACGGCGGGCAAGCCAAGGCCCAGCACCGCCAGAACATGCCCGCGGGTTGCCGGACCGATACCGTTGCCGGGGCCAAGCAACAGGGCGTTACGGCCGTGCTCCGCCATCAGGCGCACCAGATCCGCCGGTCCGTTGAGCGGCGCCACCAGCTTTGCCGCGAAGCCCTGGGCGTAGTGCGCCACAGCCGAAGGCGGGCACAGCAGCGAAACCATACCGGCGCCGGCCCGTTGCGCCGCCAGCGCCGCCAGACGGCCCGCGCCGGTCATCCGGTCACCGGCGACAATGGCGGCATGGCCGCGCCTGAACTTGTGGCCATCGGCCTGCGGCGTCGGCAGCCGGGTTCGCCAGAGGTCCGGGTGGTTGACTGCCTGGGCCGGTCCGTGCCCGGCCCCCAGGCTCTCTATGACGGACTGCGCCATGCCGATATCGGCGACGATTACACGACCGGCCAGCCGGCGGCCCGGATAGATCAGATGGCCCGGTTTGCGTCGGACAAAAGTGACGGTCAGGGTCGCCGCGGCGGCACAGCCAAGCACAACACCACTGTCGCTATGGACGCCGCTCGGCATATCCACCGCCACCACCGGCACCGTGCGGGCGGACAGGCGGCCGACCACCGCCGCCGCCATGCCAGTCAGTGGCCGGTCGAGGCCGGCGCCGAACAGCGCATCAATCACCAGTTCCGCACCATCGAGCACGGCCGGGTCCAGAGCCCGGATCGGCCCCCGCCACAAGGCCGCATGGGCCGCGGCGTCGCCGCCCAGGGCTTCCGGCCGACCCAGAAGCGCGACTGAAACAGGCCAACCGGATTCAGATAAAATCCGTGCGATTACAAAGCCATCGCCCCCGTTGTTGCCAGGCCCACATAAGACAACGGTGGACCGCCAGCCCCAGTGGGCGAGGACCTGACGGGCGACGGCGCGACCGGCCGCCGCCATCAGGTCAAAGCCGGAGATACCGCCTGCCACGGCTGACCGGTCCGCCGCATACATGTCCGCCGCGCTGAGCAAGCCGTGGGGGCCGGCGAACCCTGCGGCCGGGTGGCTGTCGGTCATGGTGCCTATCCCGCCGGCATGAAGGGGGCACCCAGGCGAACGGCGACCTGCACCACCGCATAAGCGGCGCCGCCGAACAGCACTGCCGCCGCGACCACCACCAGCGCCCGACGCCATGCGCCGGGCCGGGTGACGAAATCGGCAATCCGCCGGTGCATGGCGCTCAGGGCCCCGCCAACCGGCCGGCGTGATGCTATTGTCACGACGTTGTAGCCTCCCTCACTCGCGTGGCTGATCGCCAGCCACGCTGCCACACGACACACCGGACCTCCCCCATGGACCCAGACTCCGACCCCGACTCCCGCCCGAACACGGACGCTAACAAAAAGGAACCGGCCCGGCACTTCGGATTTGTCGAAGCCTACTCACCGCCGGAGATGGCGGCAAAGGTCCGCGATGTGGGGGTGGCCAAGGGCCGCATGCCCCTGGTCCCGCTGCTGTGCCTGGGGCTGCTGGCCGGCGCCTTCATATCCTTTGGCGCCATGCTCTTCACCCTGACCATGACCGGCAATGAACTGGGCTTCGGACCGGGCCGGCTGTTGGGCGGGCTGGCCTTCTCGTTAGGTCTGGTGCTGGTCATCGTCGGTGGGGCCGAGCTCTTTACCGGCAACAATCTGGTGGCCATGGCCTGGGCTGACGGCAAGGTCGGCACCGCTTCCCTGCTGCGCAACTGGGTGCTGGTCTATTGCGCCAACTTCGCCGGCGCCGTGGCCACCGCGCTGATGGTTCACCTGTCGGGCATCCTGTCGCTCGATGGCGGCGGTGTCGGCCGGACCGCCCTGGCCATCGCCCAGAGCAAACAGTCGCTGGGCTTCGTTGAGGCCTTTACTCGCGGCGTTCTGGCCAATGCGCTGGTCTGCCTGGCGGTATGGCTGTGCACCTCCACCAGCCGCACATCCGGCAAGATCATGGCCATCATCTTCCCCATCAGCGCCTTCGTCGCCCTGGGGTTCGAGCATTCCATCGCCAACATGTATTTCCTGGCGGTCGCCTGGTTCGACCAGCCGCAGTCGGTCAGCCTGGCCGGCGTGTGGGCCAATCTGCTGCCCGTCACGCTCGGCAATATCGTCGGCGGCAGCGTCTTTGTGGCGCTGATTTACTGGCTGATTTATCTGCGGCCCGGCGGCTCTGCCGATTGAACGGCCGGACCACTGCCGCCGCCGGACGGCAGGAAACAGGCGCGCTGGGGCGAGTGATCGGACTTGAACCGACGACATCCAGATCCACAATCTGGCGCTCTAACCAACTGAGCTACACCCGCCATGGCGCCCGGGACACCGGAATGCCGGAAACATAGGGAGACTCGACCGCCGGCTCAATACGCAAAGCGCCGGACGCAATGTGCAGGACACAATGCGCCGGACCAGGGGCTCCCGGCAGCCGTGCCCGGCTGTGCGGCCGCCAGGCTTCAGGCAGCGTCCGCCGCGACCCGCACCGAAATCATGCAGTCGGGGTCGCTCACCATGCCGTTGGCCCCGCTGCCCTGCTTGATGGAATCAACGTGCTCCATGCCGGAAACCACCTGCCCCCACACTGTGTACTGACCGTCCAGGTGGCTGTGGTCGGCAAAACAGATGAAGAACTGGCTGTCGGCGCTGTTGGGATTGGACGAGCGGGCCATGGAAACCGTGCCGCGACGATGCGCTTCCTGGGAGAACTCCGCCGGCAGCCGCTGGCCGGAGCCACCGGTGCCATCGCCCCGCGGATCGCCGGTCTGGGCCATGAAGCCATCGATCACCCGGTGAAAGGCCAGACCGTCATAGAATTTCTGCCGCACCAAGTCGCGGATCCGGGCGCAATGACCGGGCGCCAGATCGGGCCGCATGCGAATGACGACCATGCCATCCTTCAGTTCCATGTGGAGGGTGTTTTCCGCTTCGTCGTTTGCCGCGTCCGTTGCCTCGACTGCCATCGCTTGGTCTCCCTGTGTCATGACCTCTGATCGCCTGCCGTGTTCCCCGGCCAGGCGGTATCGCGAAACTCCTGAAACTCCAGCAGATAGCCGTTGGGATCGCGAAAGAAAAATCCGTAGACATTGAAGGTTCTGTGCAGGACGGGCGGACCTTCTATCACTATGGCCGCCGCCTGCAACCGCTTGTGCCAACCGTCCACATCCGCCGTCAGCAGAGACACGACGACCCCGGCCGGGTTGCTCTGGCGGCCGGGCCGTACGCCGCAGACGCCAAGATAGCTCGACGGGCCGGTGCGATAGATGCGGCACAGGCCCTGATCCAGGGCCAGGGGCAGGCGCAGCACCTCTTCGTAAAACGGCCAGGTGGCGTCCGGATCGTCGGCATAGAGAAACGTCACCTGGCCGTCGAGGGCGGGGGTGGCCGGCTCTGTCATTGTGGAAACCCCGCGTCAGTGACCGAAATGGCGCGCCAGACGATCCAACGCCTCTGTCAGGGTATCCTGCCGCTTGGCGAAGCAGAACCGGGCATAGCCATTGACCGCCGACCGGCCCGTCACGTCCCGGCCCGTCGCGTCCGGGCCTGTCGCTTCATAGAAGGCGGCAACCGGAACGGCGGTCACCCCCGCTTCTTCGGTGATGTGCCGGCAGAACGCCTCGTCATCGCCGTTGAAGCCCAGTGGCCGGTAGCCGGCGTTGAGAAAGTAGGTGCCGGGACAAGGCAGGACATCGAAACCGATGGCGGTCAGCCCCTGCGCCAGAATATCCCGGCGCAGCGCCATGCCATCGCGCAACTCGTGGAAATAGGCATCCGGTTTGGCCAGGCCGAAGGCCACGGCGCGTTGCAGGTGTGGCGGCGTGGCGAAGGCCAGGAACTGATGCGCCTTGATAATCGGCGCCAGCACCTGCGGTGCGGCGGTGGCGTAGCCGACCTTCCAGCCGGTCATGGAAAAGGCCTTGCCGGCCGAGCCGATTCGCACGCACCGCGATCGCATACCCGGCAGGGTCATCAGCGGCACGTGCCGCGCGCCGTCATAGACCAGATGCTCATAGACCTCGTCGCATACAGCCAGGGCATCGTGCTGCTGTACCAGATCCGCAATCAGCGTCAGTTCGGACCGGCTGAACACCTTGCACGCGGGGTTCATGGGCGTGTTGAGCAGAATCAGCTTGGTGCGCTCGGAGAATGCTGCCCGCAGCGCCGCCTCCGGCAGGCGCCAGTCCGGCGGCGTCAGGCGCACCAGCCGCGGCACGCCCCCGGCCCGCCTCACCACCGGCATGTAGGTATCGAACAGGGGCTCCAGCATGACCACTTCGTCGCCAGGCTCGATCAGTCCCATCAGGCTGGCGGCCAGCGCCTGGGTCGCGCCGGACGTCACCAGCACCTCGCTGGCAGGATCGGCGGTCAGTCCATAGAGGCGCGCCCCATGATCGGCCACCGCCTGACGCAGCTCCGCCAGGCCCTGCATCGGCGGATACTGGTTGGAGTGGGCAAACAGGCTGTCGGCGGCCACCTGGCGGATATCCTCAGGTCCGTCATCCTCCGGGAATCCCTGGCCCAGATTGATCGCGCCATGGGCCATGGCCAGGCGGCTCATGACCTCGAAGACGCTGGTTCCGTAGCCGGAAAGGACTGTATTGGCCGGTTTCATGGATGCTCGCCCGCCGCCGGAGGCCGGACACATCGCGGCCGCCCTCCCCCTAGCACAGGCCTCCGGGCGAGACGAGATACCCTGCTGTCCGCCACAAGACATCAGTTGATCGATTTAGTGGCAAATGCCTAATATTTAGGCTTAATCAATGCGCTATGCTCGGGTCCGTTTGGAAATAATACCGTGTTCACAATACCTTACGGCATGGCACCCGCTCCAGGCCGATTCCCGCTTGCATGACGCCGCGAAGTGCTATGACCCGCATCAGCATAATCCGCGGTGCGAGGTCGGCCATGAAGAAAATTGAAGCCATCATCAAGCCCTTCAAGCTCGACGAAGTGAAGGAGGCGCTCAGCGAAATCGGCCTGTCTGGCCTGACCGTGACGGAGGCGCGTGGCTTTGGTCGCCAGAAAGGCCATACCGAACTCTATCGCGGCGCCGAGTATGTGGTCGACTTTCTGCCCAAGGTGAAGATCGAGGTGGTGGTCAGCGATGCCCTTGCCGACCGTGCCATCGAGGCCATCCAGCAAGCCGCTCATACAGGCCGCATCGGCGACGGCAAGATCTTCGTCACCGCCATCGAAGATGCCATCCGCATCCGCACCGGCGAGCGCGGCGAGACCGCCATCTGATCGCGCCACGCGCTGCTTTCGCCGGGCCGACGCCGGTCCGGCAGGTGGCCGCGGCCCCGCCCCATCCGACCCTTCGCATCAGGAGAAATCACTTCAATGTCCAGCCCCGACAGCATCTTCCAGATGATCAAGGACCACGACGTCAAATATATCGATCTGCGGTTCACGGATCCGCGCGGCAAGTGGCAGCACATGGCCCACCCGATTTCGAACTTCGACGAGAGCGCCTTTACCGATGGCCTGATGTTCGACGGATCGTCCATTGCCGGCTGGAAGGCGATCAACGAATCAGACATGATTCTCCTGCCGGACGCCGGCGCGGCGACACTGGACCCCTTCTCGGCGCAGACCTCGCTGATTCTGTTCTGCGACGTGATCGACCCGTCGACCGGCCAGCCCTATGACCGTGACCCGCGCTCCACCGCCAAGCGCGCCGAGGCCTATCTGGCATCCAGCGGTATGGGCGACACCGCCTTTTTCGGCCCCGAGGCGGAGTTCTTCATCTTTGACGACGTGCGTTTTGACGTGGCCATGAACAACACCTTCTACGAGCTGTATTCGGAGGAAGGCCCCTATGCCACCGGCCGCGTCATGGCGGAAGGCAACATGGCCCACCGGCCACCGGTCAAGGGCGGCTATTTCCCCGTGCCGCCGGTGGATTCTGGAAGCGACATCCGGGCCGAGATGCTCGACGTCATCGCCGACATGGGCGTCACCGTGGAAAAGCACCATCACGAGGTGGCGCCGAGCCAGCACGAGTTGGGGGTCAAGTTCGACACCCTGGTGAAGTCCGCCGACGGCATGCAGATCTACAAGTATGCCGTGCAGATGGTGGCCCATGCCTATGGCAAGACCGCCACCTTCATGCCGAAGCCGGTTTTCGGCGACAATGGCTCCGGCATGCACACCCACCAGTCCATCTGGCGTGACGGCAAGCCACTGTTCGCCGGCACCGGCTATGCGGACCTGTCAGAGACAGCCCTGTTCTATATTGGCGGCATCATCCGCCATGCCCGGGCGCTGAACGCCTTCACCAACCCCAGCACCAACAGCTACAAGCGCCTGGTGCCGGGCTATGAGGCGCCGGTGCTCCTGGCCTATTCGTCGCGCAATCGCTCCGCCTCATGCCGAATACCCTATGCGACCAACCCGGCCGGCAAGCGCGTCGAAGTGCGCTTTCCCGATCCCACGGCCAATCCTTATCTGGCCTTCGCCGCCATGTTGATGGCCGGCCTCGATGGCATCCAGAATCGGATCCACCCCGGCGATGCCATGGACAAGAACCTATACGACCTGCCGCCGGAGGAGCTGAAGGACGTTCCGACGGTCTGTGGTTCTCTGCGCCAGGCCCTGGAGGCATTGGCCGATGACCACGAGTTCCTGTGCAAGGGCGACGTCATGACCGAAGACATGATTGAGGCCTATAGCGCGCTCAAGTGGGAAGAAGTTCATGCATACGAAACGGCGCCGCACCCCATCGAGTTCAAGATGTACTACTCAAGTTGAGGCCGGGCGGCGCCCAGCCAGGCGCACCATCAGACGCGACCCGCCGCCTGCGCCATATGGCCTCATAATGGCCGCATGACGGGCAAGCGGCGGCCCTCTGGCGAACGCAACTGCGCCACAGGGCCGGGCCAGGGTGGAGCGCGGGCAGACAGCCCGCACGGCAATGAACTAGATTTGTGTCGGCGCCACCATGCGTCGACGTCCGGAGTCGGCCGGTACCACCTGGTACGAGCTACCAGACGGATGCTTTACACAAGGAACGTAATCCATGCCTGACACACTAATGAGATGCCTTCTGGCCAGCGTGATGCTGGCTACTTTCGGGCTGCTGACGACTCCGGTCGCTGCTCAGGAAAGTGATCCTACCCTGGTCGGCCTGCGCCAGATCGGAGTCAGTGTAGTTGACGCCGATGACGACGACACTTTCTGCGGCATCGATAAAGAGCGGACACGGCAGACCGCCCTATTGACGCTGGCGACCGGCGGTCTGGCGGCGACCGACTATGCGAACGCCCTGTGGGACCCTGAACTGGTCGTTTACTTCATCACTCTGCCGGTTGATGACAACACGGTCTGCGTCACGTGGATGGAAGTCACACTACGCATTTCAAACACGGTCACTCTGCCGCAAAGCGAGAACTTCCACCCGCCAGCCGATTCCTTTGTCAGGGTGGAGTTGTGGAACTCCGGCCGTATCTTCACCTCGGCGGTGAACGATCATGGTGAGCGGTTTCAGACCTTCGTTGCGGAGTTCCTGAACAACCTGATCGCCGACTGGGAAGAGCAGAACAGCCTGTAACGGCGACGGCGGCCCATACGGGCCCCGTCTGCGGCGGGCCCCGTCTGCGGCTTTCCGGATGGCCCGGGACGAGGCCTGCGCCACACCGGGCCATCCTGATGCGCGACCGTATGCCGTGGTATTCTGGCGGTGTGGCCACTATATGTAGCGCTCCGGGAATCGGACCCGCACCAGCCACACTGACGGCGCGCCATGAACGACCTGTTTGATCAGTCCGCATCCGGCCGCCGGCCCCGCGCCACGGCAGGCACCGCCAGGAAAGCCGGCGCAGGTGCGCCCGGCAAGAGTGCGGCCGGCTATTCGGCCCGTGACATCGAGGTGCTGGAAGGCCTGGAGCCGGTGCGCCGGCGGCCGGGCATGTATGTGGGTGGCACCGATGAACGGGCGCTGCATCATCTGGCTGCTGAAATCCTCGACAACGCCATGGACGAGGCGGTCGCCGGCCATGCCAGCCGGATCGAGTTCTCGCTCGCCGCCGACGGCTCGGTCACCGTGCGCGACAATGGTCGCGGCATACCGGTTGACCCGCACCCGCGTTTCAAGAACCGCTCCGCCCTGGAAGTCATCCTCACCACCCTGCACTCCGGCGGAAAGTTCTCCGGCCAGGCCTACAAGACCTCCGGCGGCCTGCACGGTGTCGGCCTGTCCGTCGTCAACGCCCTGTCGGACCGCCTGCGGGTGGAGGTGATCCGCGATGGCAAGACCTGGACCCAGGATTATTCGCGCGGCGTGGCAAAGACACGGCTGAAATCAACCAACGGTCCCGCCAACCGGCGCGGCACGACGATCACCTTTCACCCGGATCCGGATATTTTCGGCGGTGACGCCCGCCTGCGGCCGGACGCGCTCTATGCCATGACGCGGGCCAAGGCCTATCTCTATCGCGGCGTCGAAATCCGCTGGTCGTGTGATCCCGCCACACTAGCGGCAAAGAGCCAGACGCCGGCCGAAGACACAATTCGCTTTCCCAATGGTCCACGGGACTATCTGCAGGATGAGCTGGCCGGACGCACCACCCTGTCGGCCCCGTTTGCCGGTGAGGCAGACCTGCCGAATGACGATGGCCGGCTGGAATGGGCTATCGCCTGGACGGAGTCGGGAGACGGCTTTCTGCACAGTTTCTGCAACACCGTGCCGACCCGCGAGGGCGGCAGCCACGAGCAGGGATTGCGGGCGGCGGTGGCCAAGGCGTTGAAAGCCTATGGTGAACTGACCGGCAACAAGCGGGCGGATCGCGTCACGGCGGAAGATGCACTGGACGGCTGTGGCGTCATCCTGTCGCTGTTCATTAACGATCCCCAGTTCCAGGGTCAGACCAAAGAGCGCCTTGGCATGCCGGCCGCGGCGCGGCTTGTGGAAACCGTGCTGCGCGATCACCTGGACCACTGGCTGAGCGCCGACCCGAAGGTTGCGGACCTGCTGCTGGAGCGGGCCATTGCCCAGGCCGAGTTGCGTCTCAACCGGCGGCAGGACCGTGAGGCCGCGCGCCGCGCCGCCGGACGCAAGCGACGCCTGCCCGGTAAGCTGGCGGATTGCACCGTGGGCGGGGCCGACGGCACAGAGCTGTTCCTGGTGGAAGGCGACTCCGCCGGAGGCAGCGCCAAACAGGCGCGCGACCGCCGCACCCAGGCGGTGCTGCCGCTACGCGGCAAAATCCTCAACATCGAAAGTGCTTCGGCCGACAAGCAGCGGGAAAATCAGGAGTTGGCCGACCTGGAACAGGCTTTGGGCTGCGGCGGCGGCGGTGACTATGACGAAGCGGCCCTGCGCTATGAACGCATCATCATCATGACCGACGCCGATGTGGACGGAGCGCATATCGCCTGTCTGCTGATGACCTATTTCTACCGTCGTATGCCGCAGCTAATTCACGGCGGACATCTCTATCTGGCCGTGCCGCCGCTCTATCGCCTGTCCCGCGGCGGGAAGATCCTCTACGCCCGCGATGACGCCGACCGTGAAAGACTGATGCAGGCGGAGTTTGCCGGCAACGGCAAGGTTGAGGTCAGTCGCTTCAAAGGTCTGGGCGAAATGCCGCCGGCGCAACTGCGCGAGACCACCATGGCGGCGCAAAGCCGGACACTGCTGCGGGTGACCGTGCCCGACGCCAGGGCCGATGCACCGGCCGGCGGACGCCGGCCGCGCCGCAAGACCGGCCAGGAGATCGCCGCCGGCACCGAGGGGATGGTTGAGACCCTGATGGGCCGCCGGCCGGAGCTGCGTCTGGCTTTTATCCAGGAAAAAGCCCGCTTCGCCCGCAATCTTGACCTGTAGCCGGGCGAGCGAACGGCTGGCGCACCGGCACGGGGCGGTTTTCCATGATTTCCCCGCCCGCTTTGTCCTCGCCGCCGACCGGCCTATATTAGGCACAAGGATGGTCCGCAGGGACCGGACCGGTGCATGGGCGACAGAACCCGAATCCGGCGTAATTTTCACATGACAATCCGGGTCAGCCGTCAGAAATGGCGACCCGATGACAGGGAGGGATATCCGCATGGCTCTTTTGAAAGCCGCCAGCGATTCACGCACGTCCGTACGCAAGCCTGAAAAGACCATTTCCAGCAAGCCGGCCGGCAAGCGCATCACCGTGATGCTTGGTGGCGAGACCATCGCCCGCACCACCCGCGCGCTGCTTTATCAGGAAAGCGGTCATGATCCGCTTTACTATGTTCCGCGCGAGGACGTTCGCACCGAATGCCTGCAGCGTTCCGACCGCAAGAGCTACTGTCCCTATAAGGGCGACGCGGTGTGGTGGAACGTCCGGGTCGGCGATCGCGTGGTGGCTGACGGCGCCTGGTCCTATCCCGACATCTATGACGACTACAGCCCGGAAATTGAGGGTTATATCGGCTTCTATGGCGACAAGATGGATGCCTATCTCATCGATGAACTGGAAGCGGCGGCTGAATAGGCCCCAGACCCGGAGATTGCCCGTATGAGTACGACAGAGAGTCCTGCCGCCTCCAACAGCAAGGGTGAGGCCATTGATGGCGCCAAAGCGGCCCGCATCAAGGTGGAGCCCTATCCGCATCACGTCCGCATCGAATGCAATGGCCAGACCATCGCTGACACCAGGCGGGCGTGGCTTCTGATCGAGACCTGGGCACCGGATATCTATGTTCCGGCGGAGGATGTGCAGACCGCGCTGTTCTCACCAAGCGAGACGCGCACCTACTGTCCCTACAAGGCCGGCCACGCCAGCCATGTGAATGCAAGGATCGGCGGAAAGACCGTGGCCGATGTGGGCTGGCGCTATGACGAGCCGGCCGACCGGCCGGAAATCAAAGGCCTCTATGCCTTCACCTTTGCCAAGGTCAGCATCTTCGTTGACGGCAAGCTGGTACGCGGCCATGTGCGTGATCCGCACAAAATCATTACGGTTGAACCGCTTGGCCGCCGCCTGCGGCTTGAGATGGCCGGCAAGATGATTGTCGACTCCAACAATGTTCAGGTGCTTTACGAGACCGGCCTGCCGGCACGCTATTATGTGCCGCCGGCCGATGTCGCCGTGGACTATCTGACACCCAGCAGCCGTCAGTCGGTCTGCACCTACAAGGGCGAAGCGGTCTATCACCACGTCCGCGTCGGCGATGAACTGTCGGAAAACGCGATCTGGGCCTACAATGAGCCGTGGCTGGACTTTTCGCCGGACGTAGCCCGCATCAAGGGCCACTTCGGCATCTTCACATCCGTCTTCGACCGCTTCCTGCTGGACGACGAAGAGCAGGAGGTCGATGACTCCACACGCCAGTCAGACCGCGGCGCGCTGGCCCGGCCAACCGTGGACAAGGAATTGCAAAGCAAGATGAGCGGCGGCGCCTGAAGCGACCGCCCCCTGTCACAACATAAAGGAGACCTGACATGCCTCCCTACAGCGGATATGAGCACAATGCGGTCAACAGCCGCGGTGAACCCATGGACAAGAATCATCTCAAGGCGATGATCGTCGAGCCCTATGGGCACAAGGCCCGTATCGAGTTCGGTGGCGAGACCATCGCCGAGACCAGCCGCGGCCTGCTGCTTCTGGAAAAGGGCGTCTTTCCGACCATTTACTTCCCGCTTGACGACATCAATCAGAAATTCCTAGAGAAAACCGACCATCAGACGGTCTGTCCCTACAAGGGCGATGCCAGCTACTGGACCATCAGGGCCGGCGGTCGCACCGCCGAAAATGCGGTGTGGACCTATGCGGAGCCTTTGCCGGAGCGTCCGGAAATCAAGGGCTATGCCGCGTTTGATTTCAATGGGGTGGACGGCACCTTCGTTGACGGCAAACTGGTACGTGGCCATGTGCGTGATCCGCACAAAGTCATTTCGGTCGATCCGCTGGGCAAGCGCCTGACCGCGACCATGGCCGGCAAGACCATTGTCGACAGCACCAACGTCATGGTGCTGCACGAAACCGGTCTGCAGGACCGCTTCTATGTGCCCGAGTCCGACATCGCCATGGAGTTCATGACGCCGAGCACCCGGCAGTCGGTCTGCACCTACAAAGGCGACGCCATCTATCACAGCCTCAAGATCGGCGACGAGCTGGCGGAAAACATCGCCTGGTGCTACCCGGAAGTGTGGACCGATTTCTCGGCCGACGTGGCCAAGATCAAGGGCTATCACTCCTTTTATCTGACCCGCTTCGACTCCGTCGAAATCGACGGCGAGCCCATGGTCTTTAACGACAGTGCGTCGGCCATGGACAAGCGCATGCTGGAGCGCCCGACAGTGGACAAGACCCTGAAGGCGCGGCAGGCGGGCAGCGCCTAGCAACCTTCAGGCCAGAGTCACGAAAAACCCCCGGCGGAATACTCCGCCGGGGGTTTCCTTTTATTGCCGAGCTGCCGGCGATGACTAAGCCGGCTACTCCTTTTCTATGGCGTCGGCGAGTCCACCGGCCCGCGACAGTCGCTCGGCGTCCTCGCGGAACTCGCGATTTTCGTTGACTGCCTGCCAGATATGGAAGCTCACCCATAAGGCAACCGCAAGAACGACAAACAGCCATTCCCATCCGACAAAGGGATAGAGCGGGCCGATCTCGGCCAGCGGCACCTGCCAGGTGTCGATATTGGTTGTGGACACTGTCACGTCCTCCTTCTGTCAGGGTTTGTCAGGACCGGCCGAGACCGGCGGCTTCCCGCTCCGCTTCTTTTACTTCACGACGCTCGTCCGCCATGGCCTGGTTGGCCAGATAGTCGAGCCCCGCGATCTCCACCTCCCGCGGGATGCGGAGAACGCCCGCACCCTTGAGGACCGCGCCCAGAATCCACATGGGCAGGAAGCCCAGGACACCGAACATGATGACGGCGCCGATCGCCTGGCCCCACGGGGTAATCGGCGTGGCACCCTCGATCGCCAGGGCCGGGTGGCCCCACAGGACGAAGCCCGAAATGACCAGGCCGACAACGCCGGCATAGCCGTGGACTGCCACCGCGCCAACCGCATCGTCAATACGGAAGGTGCGCTCCACCCAGTAGTGCAGCTTGTACGCCACCCATGTGCCGGCGGCGCCAATCAGAAACGCCTGCAGCGGGTGATAAAGGTCGTTGCCGGCCGACGCGGTGATAATCCCCGCCAGGCCGCCGGAGTAGGTCCAGAACGCATCGCCGCGCGATACCATGTACCCGGCGATCAGACCGCCCGACAGAGACAGCAGAAAGTTGAAAGTGATGGCGGAGAGGGTGGTCGGTGTCAGATAGATATTGGTCGCCGTAAAGAACGCGGTGCCGGGAATGCCCAGATCTTCTGAGCTGATGATCGGCACATTGCAGGCCACATAGAAGCCCCAGAAGCCGGCATAGATCAGGAACAGCCCGACCGCTACTAGCCACGGATTGTGCGGCAGCAGATTGCGCGGCGAGCCGTCCGCCCTGAATTTGCCGATGCGCGGGCCGAGATGCACCAGAAGCCCCAGGGCCGCGCCACCGGCGATGGCGTGAATTACGCCCGAGGCGTAGGCGTCATGATAGCCAAGCTCCGTCACCATCCAGCCTTCCGGGTGCCAACCCCAGGCCGCATCAATGATCCAGGTGACGCTGCCGATCAGCACCGCCGCAATCCAGAACGCAAAAGAACGGATACGCTCGATAACAGCACCCGAGACGATTGACGCTGCGGTCCAGCTGAACAACAGGAAGGCCGCCCAGAACACGCCATTGATGCGCGACCAGAAGGCCGTATCATCGGCGGTGACAATATCGGAGGCCGGAGGTCCGCCATTATGCGGGCCCATGAGCTCACTCCACGGCACGGCCCACGGCGCGGTGCCGAGGCCGCCGGTGATCCCCGGGCCGCCGGGCAGGACAAAGTAAATCCACCAGCCGAAAAAGAAGAATGTCACCGTGACAAGCGGAATCAGCATGGTGTTCTTCATCAGCGTGTGCATGTGATTCTTGTAGCGGGAGGCTCCCACTTCATACATGCAGAAGCCGATGTGGATGAGGAACATCAGCGGGATCGTCAGCCAGTAGTAGAACTCGGTAAAGATGACCGTCAGGGCGTCGAGTTGTGACTCCACAGGCCTCCCTCCATGTTGGCGACCGGATCCGGCGCGCTGGCCGACGGCCGCGGGTTTGCGGCGACTCGACAGGCTGTCTGACGTTCATGACAAAGGCGGCCGGGCGTAGAGCCGGCCGGCGTTCCAGATGCGTCAGCTTGTGGTGTGTTGTGAGTCGGTGATCGACCCGGAGCACGGTCAGGCGGGACGATGGCGCCCACCAGGCGCCATTCCCAGCCGACAACGCCGAACTTCAGACGTTCCCCCATCGGCCTTCCCCTAAAAGCCGGGCCTTCACGCTACGAGCCTAGGGTCGGCGTTCTGCGTGCGTCAAGCTGCCGCACCTGCGAGTGTCAGGACGGCGACCCCGGCAAAGACCACGGCCGTGCCGGCCCACTGCAGTGGCGACATGGCCTCCCGCAGGAAAACACGCGCCAGCAGGACTGTGACCACGCCAAAGGCCGATGCGACGACGGCGGCAATTGCTGCACCGGCGCCGCTGCTGCCCGCAAACAGGGCCAGATAGGCGCCGGAATCCAGCAACCCCTGGAGCATGACCAGCGGCCACCACGCAGCGCTGACCACCGGTCGCCGCCAACGTCCGGCAAACAGCATGAGGATCGCCAGAAGGCTGATGGCCCGGCCAGCCCACACGGTCTGCAGATCGCCATAGACCGGCACCGCCGCCTGGGCGGCCGAAATAGCGATGCCGAAACCGCATGACGACGCCAGTGCCATCAGCACCGTGCGACGCACTTCGCCCGGTCGCTCGACGGCGATTGCCGCCAACCGGCCGCCGGCCCGTGATACGGCGACCACACCGGCCATCACCAGCGCCATGGCTGCCCATTGCAGCGGCGACGGACGCTGTCCCAGAACCACGGCAATGAGCAGAACCACCACGGGATAGCTGGCGACGATCGGCGCCACCAGCGTCACCGGTCCGCGCGCCAGGGCGCCATAAAGCAGCAATGTGGCAAGCATTATGCCGACGCCGCTGAGCCCCAGCAGCCAGAGCGTGCCCAGCGGCCAGACCAGGACGGTGCCGGACAGCCAGACCCACACCGACAGGACCAGCGTTCCGGTCAGCAGCATGCCGAACAGAGCGCTGTCCGGCCCGACCGCCCGACCGGTGAAGCGGGCGGCAAAGTCCGCCGTGCCCCAACCGAGCGCGCACAACCCTCCCCACAATGCCGGTGGCATACTCCCTCCCCGTCCGTCAGGCGTATCTGTGTCGCAGACCGCCGGCGAAACGCACAACCGCCTGCGCCGCCTCGTCCAGACACTCGTCGTGCGTACGACCATCGCGGCGACGCGGCTTCATGTCATGGTCCGCACCGGCGACCCAGTGCAGCGACACCGATCCGGGCAGGCCATAGGACTCAACCTCGCCCGGCAGGCCCAGCCGGTCGCGGCTGCCCTGCACCACCAGGCCAGGGCAAGGCAACGCCCGCAGCGCCCCGTCCCGCCGGACAGCCGGTCGCCCGGCCGGATGAAACGGGTAGCCCAGGGCGGCAAATCCTGCCGGACAAGCGGTCACCGCCGCCGCGGCGGCGACGCGGGCGCCCATGGACTTGCCGGCGAACAACATGATCTGCGCCGGGCCGTGCAGGACGTCGGCATGGTGCACCGCCGCCATATATTCATCCGCCAGGCTTGCCACCGGCGGTGGCGGGCGGCGGCGACCGGTCCGCTGAATGTGGTCCATGTAGGCGAAATTGAAGCGCATGACCGCAATACCGGATGCCGCCCATCGGGCCGCCAGCGCCGTCAGAATGACGCTGTCCTGCCCGGCGCCGGCGCCGTGGGCCAGGACGATGCGAACATCCGCCAGGGCCGGTCCGTCAAAGAGGAAAGTCACAACGAACCCTGCAATTCCGTCACTTCGTAACCTGTCATTGCCCCGTATACCGGCTTTCATTTGACACAAGCACTGGATTTTCTATTATCGCGCCACATCTATTGATGCGTATTCCTTCACTTTCCCAACTAACGACGCGAGCCACGCTACCGCATGGATTTTTCTGATCTTGGCCTGAGTGACTCTGTCCTGCAGGCAATCCGGGACGCTGGCTACACAACGCCGACGCCGATTCAAGAGCAAGCCATCCCCTACGTCCTCATGGGCCGCGATGTTCTGGGCTGTGCCCAGACCGGCACCGGCAAGACGGCCGGCTTTACTCTGCCGATGATTGACATCCTCGGCGGGCGCCGCGCGCGGGCGCGGATGCCCCGTTGCCTGATCCTTGAGCCCACCCGCGAACTGGCCGCCCAGGTCGGCGAAAGTTTTACCCGCTACGGCCTGAACAGCGGCCTCACCTTTGCCCTGCTGACCGGCGGTACGTCCCTCAAGGATCAGCAGAAGGCACTGGATCGCGGCGTTGACGTCCTGATCGCCACGCCGGGTCGGCTGCTCGATCTGTTCGACCGAGGTCAGATCATCATGACCGACGTCAAGATCATGGTGATTGATGAAGCCGACCGTATGCTCGACATGGGGTTCATCCCGGATGTGGAGCGCATCGTCACTATGTTGCCGCCGATCCATCAGACCTTGCTGTTCTCCGCCACCATGCCAAAGGAAATCCGGCGGCTGGCTGAAGCGTTCCTGATGAATCCGAAGGAAATATCGGTCGCACCACCGGCGACAACGTCGGCCACCGTCCGTCAGGGGCTGGTGCGGGTCGCCGGAAGCGAAGCCAAGGTCAAGCGAGCGGCCCTGCGCCGCCTCCTGGCACGCGAAGACGTGCGCAACGCGCTGATTTTCTGCAACCGCAAACGCGATGTTTCGGTGGTCTTCCGGTCGCTGCAGCGGCATGGCTTCAATGCCAGTGAATTGCACGGCGATATGGCCCAACCGGTTCGCACCGAGACCCTGAAGAAGTTCAAGAATGAGGAAATCGTTCTGCTGGTATGCAGTGATGTGGCTCAGCGCGGTCTGGATATCACCGGCCTCAGCCATGTCTTCAACTATGACGTGCCGATCAATCCGGAGGACTATGTCCATCGCATAGGCCGTACCGGGCGCGCCGGCCGTGAGGGGGCCGCCTTCACCCTGGCCACATCACACGATGCCAAGGCCGTGGCTGCCATCGAAAAGACCATCGGCCAGGCCATACCGCTGGTTGATCTGGACGGCGATCCAGCGACCGCCGCCGCCGACAAGAGCCCGGCTGCGGACGCGATTCCGGAACCCGCTTCGGATCCGGCCGACGTCGCCGTGGCAAAAACGCAGGCTGGCGATGGCGAAAAGCCGGCGCGGCGCCGCCGGCCCCGGCGCGGTCGTTCCGGCAGTCGCGGCGGAGCCGCTGAGGCCGGCAGCGATAGTGACCGCGAACCGCAACCGTCCACCGAGCAAGCGTCTGGCGAGACCGCTATCGCCGACGACAACGGGACGGAAGACCCGCCCGCGCCACGGCGCGAACGCGCGCCGGCAGCGGCCGGTTCGCCATTTGGCGAGCATACGCCCGCATTCCTGACCCGGCGGGCCGGCTAGCCTGCCCGTTGGCGGGCAACCGCTCCCTGCAGACGGACCCGGGCGGACTCGCCCTGGCGTCATTTCGGCCTATTGTCATCTCTGGCAGGCGTCTTTGCCGACTGCCTGCCGCCCGGCCCGACCGGTGTCACGCAGGGAGATTTGATCATGAGCTGGACCAAAACAGCCGATCTGGCTGACCTCGACCGCAAGGGACGCACCGTCGTGCGGGTAAATGGGCGCCAGATCGCGTTGTTCCGGGTAGGCGAGCAGATCCATGCCTGCAACAACCGCTGTCCGCACGAGGGCTATCCACTGGTCGAAGGCGATGTTGACCCGTCCTGCCTTCTCACCTGCAACTGGCACAACTGGAAGTTCGACCTGCGCGATGGCCGCAACCTCTATGGCGGCGATGGTCTGCGAATCTATCCGGTGGAGGTGCGCGGCGACGCGGTGTGGGTGGACCTGACCGATCCGCCGGCCGACGTGCAGGCAGCAACCGTCATCGAGCACCTTCGCGAAGCGTTTGACGACAACAGCTATGATCGCATGGCGCGCGAAGTGGCACGCTGGCGGCGGCTTGGCCGCGATCCGCTTGACCTGGTACGTCGCGCCATTGGCTGGGCGCACGAGCGGATGGAGTTCGGCGCCACCCATGCCTTTGCCGGAACGGTGGACTGGGTGACGCTGTACGACGAGTCCAGCGGCAATGATGACCGTCAGCTCGTCGCCATCCTCGAGTCCATCGGCCACATGGCCGATGACGTGCTGCGCCAGCCGGCTCACGCCTTCACTACCGCCCGCCGCGACTGGCTTCGCCAGTCTTTCCTGGATGCGGTGGAGTCGGAAGACGAAGACGGCGCCATCGCCCTTCTCGCCGGCGGCCTGGACAATGGCCGCCCGCTCGATGACATGCTGAGCGCCGTGGAAACGGCGGCCCTTGCCCACTATCGCGATTTCGGTCACGCCCTGATCTATACGGACAAGTTCCGCCAGGCCATTGCCCGTCTTGGCGGTGATGTGGCCGCCCCCTTGCTGAAATCGCTGGTGCGCGGCTTTTGCTATGGTGTGCGCGATGACCAGATACCGGAGTTCCGGCGCTACCGGGATTTCCTGACCGGTTGGACCGGCGGCGGCACCCGAACCCGGGCCAATGGCGAGGCCGATTTCCGCGGGCTTGGCGTCAACCCGTCTATGGAAAAGACCGTCGCCGCAGGCGCCGAACTGACCCCGGACACTTTGTTCGACCGTCTGTTGAGGACCAGCGCCGCCAATATGCTGACTTACGACATGGCCTATCAGCGTCATATCGACGGACCGATCCGCGATAATGTGGGCTGGCTCAGCTTTACCCACGCCTTCACCTTCGCCGACGCCATCGGTCAGGTGTGCGCCCGGCGGCCGGAGCTGTGGCCGGCGGCCCTGCTGCAGCTCGCCTGCCACAACGGGCGCAATGCCAAATATGCCGACGCCATGCATGTGGGTAATGAGTGGCGGGTGGAAGATCCGCCGGCGTTCATCGAGCAGGCCATTGACGGGCTTTATGACCATGGACTGGACGAATACATCGTCTCGGTCCACCACCTGAAGACTTTACTGGCGACCCGTCGCCTGATGGCCGGCGGCATCGCGGAGGAAACCGCCAGCCTGATGGCGGCGGCGCTGAACCGTTTCGTCAATTCACCGCTAAAACGCAGACACACCCTGCGCACGGCGCATCAGGCACGGGCCTTCGTGGCGGAAGAATAATCAGCCATAGAGGCCGGCCTGACGGGCCCGCAGACGCACCAGCGCCAGTACCGTATCGATGGTCGGGCAGGCCGTCGCCGTCAACCGGCCCATTTCCTGCACCGCGGAAACCAGCGCATCGATCTCCAGCGCCCGGCCTTTCTCCAGATCCTGCAACATGCTGGTCTTGTGGGCGCCGACACCGGCCGCGCCGGCGATACGCTGATCCACGTCAATGGGAAAGCGCACCCCCAGCTTCTCGGCAATATTCTGCGATTCGACCATCATCTGGCGGGTGACCGCGCGGGTACCGTCATCGCCGGTAATGCGGTCCATGGTCGCCAGGGTCAGCGCGCTGATGGGGTTGAATGCCAGATTGCCCCACAGCTTGACCCAGATCTCGTCGCGAATGTTGGTGCGGACGGGCGCCTTGATATTGGCCGCCACCAGCGCCCGGGCGATGGCCGCCAGACGTTCGGTCTTTTCGCCCGACGGCTCGCCCAGGGTCAGGCGATTGTGCGCGATGTGGCGGATCAGGCCCGGCTCTGGCACGTCACAAGCCGGGAAGACGACACAGCCAATGGCGCGCTCCGGGCCGATGCCGTCCCACTGGACGCCGCCCGGATCGACGCTCTCCACCCGATGCCCCTCATACGGGCCGGCCAGTCGATGGAAGTACCACCACGGCACGCCGTTCATGGCGTTGACCACGGCGGTATCCGGTCCCAGAAGCTTGCGGATGTCGGCCACCGCGGCCGCCACCTGATGAGCCTTGAGAGTCAGGAACACCACATCCTGCGGCCCCGCCTCGCCGGCATCAGCAAAGGCCCGCGGCCGGCTGGTACGCACCGCCCCATCCTGTTCCAGACGCAGGCCGTCGTTTTGAATAGCCGCCAGGTGAAGGCCGCGGGCGATGATCGTCACATCGGCACCGCTCAGCGCCAACTCCGCGGCGATATAGCCGCCTATGGCGCCGGCACCGAAGACTGCGATTCGCATGGTGTCAGCCCCCCGCCAGGCCGAGCTTCGCCGCCAGCCCGATGCGCTGCACCTTTCCCGTCGGGCCTTTGGGGATTTCCTCCAGCAGCAGGATCTTTTCCGGCACCTTGAAGCGGGCCAGCCGTTCTCCGGCAAACGCCCTGAGCGCCGCCTCATCCACCGCCGCCCCGTCGCGCGGAACCACAGCCGCCGCCACCGCCTCGCCCAGACTGCGATGCGGCACCGCGAAAGTCACCGCCTGGGCCACGGCCGGATGGTCCAAAAGCACTTCGTCCACCTCGCGCGGTGAGACCTTTTCGCCGCCACGGTTGATAATTTCCTTCAATCGTCCGGTGATGGTCAGATAGCCGGACGCATCCAGCACCCCCTGATCGCCGGTGCGGAACCAGCGCCCGTCGTCCGCCTCTACAAAGCCCGAGGCATTGGCCTCCGGATTATTCTCATACCCGGCGGTCACGTTGGGCCCCTGGATGCACACTTCGCCGGTTACGCCAGCGGCAAGAGCGGCGCCTGCGCTATCGCGAATCGAAATGCGCGGTCCCGCCGCCACGCCGACACTGCCGCTCCGTCGCTCGCCCGGCGGCAGAGGATTGCTGCTCATCTGGTGCGCCGCCTCGGTCATGCCATAGGCTTCGATCACCGGACAGCCGAACGCCTCCTCCAGTGCCGTCATGACCTGCGGCGGCAATGAGGCGGAAGACGAGCGGATAAAGCGCAGATGCGGCTGGCCGTCGCTACTGTCCTGCCGGCCGGCCCGGGCGACGATGGCCTGATGCATGGTCGGCACCGCCGTATACCAGGTTGGCTGCACATCGCGCATCCAGCCAAAGAAGCGCAGCGCGTTGAACCCCGGCGTGCAACAAACGCCGGCACCGGCCGCCAGCGATGCCAGCACCGCCGCAATCAGTCCGTGAATATGAAACAGCGGCATGATGTTAAGACAGCGGTCATCGGCCGTCAGGTTTAAGGAGGCGACGATGTGATCAGCCGATGCGGCAAGATTAGCCTGGCTCAACGGGACGATCTTGGGCCGCGAGGTCGTGCCGGAGGTGTGCAAAACCAGCGACATGGCGTCAGGCGTGGCGATCGCGCCGGCGCCCACCGGATCACCGACGCGGCCATCGCCGAAGGTAAAGACGCCGGCCGGCGCCGCCGGGTCGACCTCAATCGGCAAAACAGTAATTCCAAGTCGCCGCGCCGCCGCCACCGCCGGCGTTTGGAAACCCGCCGGTACGACCAGCGCCCGCGCCTTCAGATCATCCAGATAGAAGGCATACTCGTCCTCGGTATAGGCCGGGTTGAGCGGAGCGGCGACCGCCGCCGAAGCCAGCACCAGAAAGGCGCTGGCCGCTTCCGGTCCGTTGGGAATGACCAGCCCGACCTTGTCGGCCGGCCCGATCCCCCGTTCCCGAAGCGCTGCGGCGCCGTCCGCCACCAGACGCCGCAGCCCGCCATAGGTCAGGGACGGTCGCTCCGGCGCCAGCAGGGCCGGCGCCCGGTCCGCGCCACGCGCCAGCGTTTCCGCAAGAGTCCGCGCCGGTCGGTTTTTCTCCTGTAGCGTCATACTGATGGCCCTTTCCGCCGCGCCGGCGCGGTCGGTTGAAACAGTGCACCAGGCCTTGCCGTGACAGGCCATGCCGAGACAGGCCATGCGGTTGCGGGACTCATGGCCGCTCCACCAACTCCACACGGCGGTTGAGGGCGCGACCGGCTGGCGACCGGTTTGACGCCACCGGCGCCAGCGCACCCACACCGTTGGCGGTGAGGCGGGCCGGATCGATCGCAAAACCCTCTACCAGCGCCGCCACCACGGCCGCGGCGCGACGACGCGACAAATCAAGATTGTCGTCAAATTCACCCACACTATCGGTGTGCCCGACCACATGCAGCGCCAGTGACGGCCGGTCGGCGAGCAACTGCGCCACTGCCGCCAGCGCGTCGCCGGACTCCGGACGCAACGCCGCGCTGCCCGTATCGAAGAAAATACCGTCCACCGCCACATGCCCCTGACGCTCGATGTCGCCGGCCAGAACCGTCGGATCGACCCTGACCACGTTTGTCTCCATCGCCGCCTCTTCAACGATGTCTACATGCACATAGGGGCGGGCAATCGAATTGAGGAATGTGTGCTCGGAGACATGCAGGAATACACCGACGCGCCCTTCAGGCCGGTCGAGAACCGCCGCCAGATACCGCTGCGCCAGCGGCTCGACCACATAGACGTCCCGGATCCAGCCTTCCGGCCAGACCGGCTGCAGATAGGTGAAGAAGCCGGGTCCGCATTCATCCTCCTTGCAGGAAAATCGAATGTCGAAGCCCGCGTCGGCCAGCGCCGCCTGATAGTTGCGGAAAATCTCCAGGGTGGACCGTCCTCTGGGCGCGGCATAGAGGATGCGCGTGACCGACCCTTCGAAATCCACCAGCGCGCCATAGCCGCCCTGCCCGCCGGCCGCACCGGCGATCCCGGTATATTCATCAAACGCCTTGTGAGCGTAGCCGACGATCTCTGCGCCGCCATAGCGGGACAGCAGGGGATGGTCGCTGCTGCCGGCCAGATCGGCGGCCAGGGCCGCACTGGTGATACCGATCAGGGCGGCACAGGCGGTCGCTATCACTCGCATCATGGAAATCCCTTACTCGTCCCGCCAGGCACAAACAGAAAGCCCGAACCTAGACCATGCCATCAAACCACGCCAAGGCGAGCCCCAGGGCAAACCTCCGGACACGCTGGACCGCCTGGCCGGAGAGTGTGTCATTGTAAGTTGACACTTAAATATATATGCCCCTATCGTTGCTCCATGGATCTGGTTCTTCATGCCCTGGCCGAACAGCGACGGCGCGACATTCTGACGCTGGTCTGGCACGACGAAATGACCGCTGGCGACATAGCCGCGCACTTCGACGTCTCCCGCCCCGCCGTGTCGCAGCATCTGGCCATCCTGCGTGATGCGGAATTGGTGGCTGTGCGCCCGCTGGGCACGCGGCGGTTTTATCGCGCGCGACCGGAAACCATCGCCGCCGTCCGCGACTATCTGGATGCCTTCTGGGACAACAGCCTGGAGCGGCTCAAGCGCGCCGTCGAAGGCACTGCACATGGCAACGGTTGATGACTGATCCGACAATCATTGAAAAGGAAATCTGGATCGACGCCGCCCCGGCCGAGATCTTCGATTACCTGGTGGACCCGCAGAAGCTGCGGTTGTGGTGCTGCGTCGAGGCCCAGGTGGATGCCCGCGTCGGCGGCGCCTACCGCTTCAACATTACCGGCGCCAACATAGCCAGCGGTACGTTCCGGGAAATCAGCCGGCCCCACCGCGTGGTCTACACGTGGGGATGGGAAGGTAGTGAAAGCGTACCGGTGGGCTCCAGTACAGTGGAAATTACACTGGCAGAGGTGGCCGGACGTACGCGCCTGCACTTCATCCACCGTGGTCTGTCAGAAGACGCGGCGGCCTTGCACGAGAAAGGCTGGTCCCACTACTACGGGCGCCTGGCCCTGGCGGCGACGGGCGCCGATGCCGGCCCGGACAGCAACGCGGTGCCGGCGGGCGAACGCAAGTCACTCTGACCCGCCAGACAGCAACGGCCCCGGAATCAGAACGGCCCCGGTTGAAACCGGGGCCGTTTGGCATTGCCGGTGTAGCTGATTGGCAAAACTAGGCGCCGGCACTCTCCAGGTGTAGGCCGATACCTGCGTCCTTCTTGGTCTGAATCGCGATCTCCAGCCCCGCATCCGCCTGACGGGCCACGCCGATACCGGTGTCGCCGTCCAGCACCCGCTTCAGCTTGGCCGCCGCTTCCTCGCTGCCATCGGCGATCGTCGTCACGCCGGCCGACTGGTTGAGACGGAAAATACGGTGAATGGCCACCACATCGGCGCCGTTGGAGCAATTCAACAAGGCATTGAGAATCGGCCAGTCGGCAATGGCGTCACTACCGTCGGGCATCTTCTCGGTCTCGCGCATGGGCGCGGAAACGGACCCGGAATCCAGATGGTCACGGGTAAAGGCAATGGGCCCCTTGAGACGACCGGACTTCACCGCTTCATTGACCAGCAGGCCAAGCTTTGACCGCTCGCCATGACCCAGCCAGCCGATACGCGCCGGCAGGCCCGTGAAGTGAACATGCTCCCCGGCCATCTTGATCCACTGCACGACCGGATGGTTGGCCGAGAAGTTCTCCTTGATGATCTCGTCCACCTCGCGGATGTCCTGCTCGTCGCCGGAGGCAGCAACCCAGCGGAACGGGCCGATGCCACGGCAGAACAATGGCCGGATGAACATTTCCACAAAGCCGCGCACCTCGAACGAGGTGGCGGACCCGGCCTCCTTCGCATATTCCCGCAGGTGATTGCCATACTCAAAGGCGATGGCGCCGCGCCGCTGGAACTCGACGATGGCTTCCATGTGAACCCGGATCGACTGAAGGGCCAGCGCCTTGATCTTCTCCGGATCCTTCTCGCGCATGGCGATGGTTTCCTTGACGCTGAGTCCGGCCGGGAAATAGGCGAGGTAGGGCTCAGCCGACACCTGGTCGGTGACGATGTCCGGCTGCCAGTTGCGTTCCAGCAGCTTGGGATAGATTTCCGCGGCATTACCCACCAGACCAACGCTCATGCCTTGCTTGTTGGCTTTGGCCGTCTCGATCAGCTTCAGTGCCTCTTCCAGGTCTTCCACCACCTGGTCGCAATAGCCGGTGTCGATGCGCTTCTGGATACGATCCTTCTGCACATCCAGAACCAGGGTCGCGGCGCCGGCCATCTTGCCGGCCAGCGGCTGGGCGCCACCCATGCCCCCGGAACCGGCGGTCAGTACCACCCGTCCGCGCAGGTCGCCGCCATAATGTTCGCGCGCCGCGGTCATGAAGGTCTCATAAGTGCCCTGCAGGATGCCCTGACTGCCAATGTACTGCCAGGCGGCGGCGGTCATGCCCGGCAACGCGGTCAGGCCCTTCTTTTCCAGTTCGATGACGTCCTTGGGTGTGCCCCAGTTCCCCACCACATTGCCATTGGCCATGATCACCAGCGGCGCCAGTTCATGGGTCTGCATAATGCCGATGGCCTTGCCCGACTGGATAATCAGGGTTTCTCCGACCTCCAGTGTCTTGAGCGAGGCGACGATGTCGTCGAACGCCTCCCAGTTGCGGGCGGCCTTGTGACGGCTGCCATAGATCACCAGGTCTTCCGGCTTCTCGCCGTTCTCAAGGTTGTTTTCCAGCATCCGCAGGATGGTCTCCTGCCGCCAGCCTTTGCAGCGCAGCGTGGTGCCGCGTTCGGCCTTGATGCGGACGTCGCGGTGACGAGTGTCGGTCATCCTTGTGCTCTCCCTGCCCTGGGTCATGGCGGCCCGCCACAGCAGGCTGTGGCACGGCCAGACCGGCAAACCTATGCGGTGCCGCCAGTATTGTTGATCTGCCGCTACTATCGCCCAGCCGCCAAAGCGGAGTCCATGGACCCCGTCTGAGGCCCGCCATCGGCGCCGCGCCCGCCACCGGCCAGGCGCTTGCCGCGGCGGCGGGCCGACGCCATATTGCCACACAGACGGTCAGTGAACCGGACCGTCCAGCACCGTCCGGCAGAGCGCCGCCGGCCACCGCCGACCGTGGGCCCATGACCAGCACACCCAGCGCCAGGGAGATTCCGTTCGCCGACCCGCTGGCGGCCATGGCCGCCTTCGCCGACGATCCGTGGGTCGCCTTCCTTGACAGCGCCGCGCCCGCGCCGCGTCAGGCGCGATACAGCTTCATTGCCGCCGATCCGTTCCTGACCATGACGGCAAAAGACGGCCGCCTGACCCTGGGCGATCAGTCGTTCTCCGGCGACCCGTTCCTGGTCTTGCGTGAGGTTCTGCAGCGTCACGCCATGGATCGCCTGGCGGACGGCCCGCCGTTCCAGGGCGGCGCTGTCGGCTATTTTGCCTATGAGCTGGGCCACCATCTGGAGCGCCTGCCGCGACCCAATCGCGACGACATGCAATTCCCCGATATGGCGATCGGCTTTTATGACACGGTGCTGGCCTTCGACATGATCGCCCGGCGCGCCTGGATTGTGTCGACGGGCCTGCCCGAACCCGCGGGGCCAGCGCGGCAGACACGTGCAATAGAGCGCAGCGCCAGCCTGGCCCGGCGGCTGGAAAGCGTGCGCGGCCTGCCGCGCCTGCCGCGCCTCGCCCGGCCCGTCGCCTGGCGCAGCAACTTCACCCGCCCCGCCTATGAACGGATGGTTGCCCGCATCATCGAATACATTCGTGCCGGCGACATTTTCCAGGCCAATTTTACTCAGCGCTTTCTGGCCGACATGCCGGCCGGGCATACGCCATTCGATCTATATCGCCGTCTGCGCGCCGTAAACCCGGCACCCTTCGCTGCCTTCCTCGCCTGCGGCGATACCCACCTCGCCTCCGCCTCGCCGGAACGGTTTCTCCGCCTCGCCGACGGCCAGGTAGAGACGCGGCCGATCAAAGGTACGCGGCCGCGCGGCGCCTCGCCTGCCGCCGACGCGGCCGAGGCCAGCGCCCTGCTGACCAGTGAAAAAGACCGGGCGGAAAACGTCATGATCGTCGATCTGCTGCGCAATGACCTGTCACGGGTCTGTCAGCCCGGCAGCGTGACAACGCCGGAAATCTGCACGCTGGAAAGCTTCGCAACCGTGCATCATCTGGTGTCCACGGTGCAGGGCGCTCTGGCCGCCGACAGCGATGCAGTGGACCTGTTGCGCGCCACCTTCCCCGGCGGCTCCATTACAGGCGCCCCCAAGATCCGGGCCATGGAGATTATTGCTGAGCTGGAGCCGGTTGCCCGCGGGCCCTATTGCGGCAGTATCGGCTATGTGGGCTTTGACGGCAGCCTCGACACCAGCATTACCATCCGCACCATGGCCATACGCGACGGCCGAGTGGCCGTGCAGGCCGGCGGCGGTATCGTCGCCGATTCCGACCCGGCGGCGGAATATGCCGAGTCCCTGGCCAAGGCACGTGCCTTGCTCGATTGCCTCAGTCCGGTTCGCGCAGCCTCATGATTCTGGTCATCGACAACTATGATTCCTTTGTGCACAACCTGGCGCGGTATGTGCGCGAGCTGGGCCACGCCTGCCATGTGATGCGCAATGACGCCATGACCCTGGGCGGCATCGCCGAGCTGGCGCCAAGCCATATCATCCTGTCGCCCGGCCCCTGTGCCCCGGACCAGGCCGGCCTGTCGGTACCCATCGTCAAACGGTTTGGCCGCCGCGTCCCCATTCTTGGCATCTGTCTCGGCCACCAGTGCATCGCCCAGGCCTATGGCGGGCGCATCGTCCGCGCCAGCGAGCCGGTGCACGGCAAGACATCAGCCGTGCGGCACGATGGTCGCGGCGTATTCCGCGACCTGCCATCGCCATTCCTCGCCACCCGCTACCACTCCCTGGTGGTCGCCCCGGACAGCCTGC
The DNA here is from genome assembly GCA_040218575.1 of Alphaproteobacteria bacterium. Taxonomy (NCBI): domain Bacteria; kingdom Pseudomonadati; phylum Pseudomonadota; class Alphaproteobacteria; species Alphaproteobacteria bacterium. The sequence goes on from JAVJRE010000007.1 coordinate 353,577, forward strand.
CGCGCAGCCTGCTGGCGACGGCGTGGACCCACGACGAGGTGATCATGGGCCTGGCCCACAAGTCCCATCCGGTGGTCGGTCTGCAGTTCCATCCCGAAGCGGTGCTGACCGAACATGGCCACGCCCTGATCGCCAATTTCCTGGCCCTGGCCCAGGAGACGCCACAAGACCGGCGACAGGCGGCCTGAACCATGGCGCAGGTCTGGCTCAATGACGGACTTGTTGCAGCCGATACGGCGTGCATCAGCCCGGCCGACCGCGGCCTGCTGCTGGGCGACGGCCTGTTCGAAACGCTTCTGGTCCGTGACGGACGCATAGCCTTTGCCGCGCGCCATCTGGACCGGCTGGCCCGCGGTGCCGCAACGCTGCGCATTCCCTTGCCGCCCCGCGCCAGCCTGGAGCAGGCCCTGCGCGCCACTGTAGCCGCCAACGCGCCAACCGGCGGCGCGGCCCTGCGCCTGACCGTCACGCGCGGACCCGGCGGACGCGGCCTTGCCGTGCCCGACACGACGGTGCCGACGCTGCTGGTCACCTGTGCCCCGCTGGCGGCTGGCGGCGAGCCGGCCCACCTGGCCATCTCGGACTATCGCCGCAACGAAACGTCGCCCCTTTCCGCTATCAAGAGCCTGTCCTATCTGGATGCGGTCCTGGCCCGGGCCGAGGCGCTGGACGCTGGCTGTGATGATGCAGTGCTGCGTAATGCGGCGGGCAATCTGGTTTGCGCCAGCGCCGCCAACCTGTTCGCCGTGATTCGAGGCACCCTTGTGACCCCGCCCCTCAGTGACGGGCCGCTGCCGGGCACCGTGCGCGCTGTGGTTCTGGAGCGGGCGACCATTGCCGGAATCGCCGTCAACGAGGCCACATTGGCCCTGGCCGCGCTCGACGGCGCCGAGGAGGTGTTCCTGACCAACAGCCTGATAGGGCTGCGCCCGGTTCATTCAGTGGAGGGACAGGTAGTCGGTGCGTCGTGCCCCGGCCCGATCACCCGGCAGCTCATGACCCTTTATGAGCAGGAACTGGACCGCTCCCTCAGCTAGCGTCGGCCGCCACCGCCAGCATCATGCTGAGATGGGCCAGAGGCGGCGGTTTGCCGCCCTCCCACCGCTCGCGCATCTCATTGAACGCCGCCTGGGCCACCAGCTCGCCGCGCGCGCCTTTCGGCGGTTTGTCCAGACCCCACCAGTTCGCCAGGCCGCGCGCCACGTCCTCGGTCAGCAGAAAAGTGTCGCGCCCCACCATGCGGAGAAAGCGCGGGCCCGAATGGCCGCCGAGCTGACTGAACTCCTTGCGCAAAACCCGCCACAGGCCGGTCGTGTCCGTGATCGGCCAGGCCGCCAGCCAGGCGCCGAAACTACCCGCCTCCTGTGCCACCCGCAGCATGGCGGCGGCATTGTCACGGACCGAGCGGATCTTGCCCCAGTGACGAATGATCCGGGATTCGCCCATCAGGCCCTCCAGGGCCTCATCGTCCATGGCCACCACCCGCCGCGGCTCGAACCCGAGAAACACCTCCTCGAAGGCCGGCCAACGGTCGTCCACCATGCTGTGACGCAGGCCGGCGCGAAATACCCGGCGCGCCATGTCCGACAAATATCGATCATCGGCCATGCGGCGCAGAGCGGCGGCCGAACGGACTGTCGGCAGCCGCATCTTGAGCGCCTCTTCGCCGCCGGCGCACAGAACCGCCGCACGCCGCAACGCCATACCATCGAACCTACCGGCCATGACGAGACAGTCTAGACTGGCGAGACGACTGGCAATAGATGGTCAAGTCTCTATCGTCATCGTCGGCGGTTCGCCGACGCCGCGTCGGTGACCTGTCACTGGACGCCAGCAGGGCCAGCAAGGAACCAACACATGAGATTGCGCAACCGAACCGCGATCGTCACGGGTGCCGCTTCCGGTATCGGTCGCGCCATCGCCATTGCCTTCGCCCGTGAAGGCGCGAAGGTGACCGTCGCCGATATGCTGGACCTGCCAAAGGAAGGCGGTGATCCGACGGCCGACGTAATCCGCCGGGCCGGCGGCGCAGCCCTGACTGTGCGCACGGATATCGGCAAGGAGTCCGATATCGCGCGCATGGTGGCGAATACGGTGACGGAGTGGGGGCGCCTGGACGTCATGGTCAACTGCGCCGCCACCTGGAACAGCCAGCCCCTGATGGGCGAGTCGGCGGAAAGCTGGGACCGGGTCATGGCGGTCAATGTGCGTGGTTATATGCTTTGCTGCCAGCACGCCATACGGCAGATGCTGACCCAGGCGCCGTTGGGCGACGCGCGCGGCCGCATAGTCAACATCAACTCCCAGCACGGCATTGTTTGCGCACCGAACGATCTGGCCTATGGCACCAGCAAGGCAGCCGGCATCTACATGACCAAACAGATCGCGGTCGACTATGCCAAGGACCGGATCATCTGCAACGGTATCAATCCCGGCCGCATCGTCACCGGCAAGGGTGGCGTGTCACAAAGCCTGGACGGCATCGCTGCCGCCCGGCTGGCAACGCCGATGCCCCGTTTCGGCAGACCGTCCGACATCGCCAGCGCAGCCGTCTTTCTGGCCAGCGAAGAGGCCGGATACATGACCGGCACCCATATCAATGTGGATGGCGGCTGGCTGGCCTCCTGAGGCTGGCCAGGGATGGCTATGCATTGACCGAACCTACCCTAACGGGTAGGTTTCACCTCCCCCGAATCAGGCCGGGTCTTGACCCGCCGCACGGTTGCGATACACCCATGGCCATCGGCTGGAAAACGCGGCTTGACCGACAACGGCTCCGGCTGTTGCGCAGCCCGATTTCTCTGACTCACCCGGATTCGACACCTGATCGAGGATCACAATGCCCGACAGCACTCTGAAGCCCCAGGACAGCGGCCTGGGCTGGACCGGCCGCCATGAAGACCCGAAATGGGAGCGTGAGCGCTGGGATGGCGTCCAGCGCGACTATTCCATGGCGGATGTTGAAAAACTGCGCGGCAGCCTGCGTATCGAACACACGCTGGCCGATCTCGGCTCGCGTCGCCTGTGGAACCTTCTGCGCACGGAACCCTACGTCAATACCCTTGGCGCGCTCACCGGCATGCAGGCCATGCAGCAGGTCAAGGCCGGCCTTAAGGCCATCTATCTTAGCGGCTGGCAGGTAGCGGCGGACGCCAACAATGCCGGCCAGATGTATCCCGACCAGAGCCTCTATCCGGCGAGCAGCGTTCCCGACGTGGTTCGTCGCATCAACCGGACGCTCAAGCGAGCCGACGAGATTCAGCATCTGGAGCATCTGAACGGTCAGGGCAAGGGCGAAAAGACCCATTGGTTCGCCCCCATCGTCGCCGACGCCGAAGCCGGGTTCGGCGGCGCCTTGAATGCCTTTGAGCTGATGAAGGCGATGATCGAGGCCGGCGCTTCCGGTGTCCATTTCGAAGACCAGCTCGCTTCAGAAAAGAAGTGCGGCCACATGGGCGGCAAGGTTCTGGTGCCAACGCGCCAGCATGTCCGCACCCTGCTGTCGGCCCGTCTCGCGGCTGACGTCATGGGCGTCCCGACCTTGGTCCTGGCGCGCACCGATGCGGAAAGCGCCAAGCTGGTGATGAGCGACGTGGATGAATATGACCGCCCGTTCCTGACTGGCGAACGGACCAAGGAAGGCTTCTTCCGGGTCAAGAACGGCACTGAAGCCGGCATCGCCCGCGGCCTGGCCTATGCGCCCTATGCCGACCTTATCTGGTGCGAGACCTCGAAGCCCGACCTGGCCCAGGCCCGGCAGTTCGCGGAAGGCATTCACAAGCAGTTTCCCGGCAAGATGCTGGCCTATAACTGCTCGCCGTCCTTCAACTGGAAAGCCAATCTGGATGATGCGGACATCGCCCGCTTCCAGCGGGAGATCGGTGCCATGGGCTACAAGTTCCAGTTCATCACCCTGGCCGGCTTCCATTCTCTCAACTACGGCATGTACATGCTGGCCAAAGGCTATCGCGAGCGCGGCATGGCGGCCTATTCGGAGCTGCAGCAGGCCGAATTCGCCTCAGAGTCGGAGGGCTATTCCGCCACCCGCCACCAGCGCGAAGTGGGCACCGGCTACTTCGATACGGTGTCAGAGACGGTGAGCGGTGGTGAATCCAGCACCACCGCTCTGGCCGACTCCACAGAGGCTCATCAGTTTTAGACGCGCCGCGCCTGCATGTGAAAAGCCCGGCCGTTCATTGGCCGGGCTTTTTCATGTGCGCACGATCAGGCCCCGCCTATAAGGAGTCGAGCGGGATCTTCAGATAGGAGACGCCGTTGGATTCCGCCGGCGGCCGGTTGCCAGCGCGGATATTCACCTGAATCGACGGCAGCAGCAGACGGGGCATGGACAGCGTCCTGTCCCGTTCGATGCGCATGGCGGCAAACCCGTCTTCACTGATCCCGGCGCCGAAGTGGATGTTGTGGGCCTTCTCCTGGGCCACTGTCGTCTCCCACACATATTCATCGCGGCCCGGCGCCTTGTAGTCGTGGCACATGAACAGACGGGTATCGTCGGGCAGTGCCAGGATGCGCTGAATGGACCGGTAGAGCGTACGTGCGTCGCCGCCGGGAAAATCCACCCGGGCCGAGCCATAGTCCGGCATGAACATGGTGTCGCCGACAAAGGCCGCATCGCCAACCACATAACATATGCAGGCCGGCGTGTGGCCGGGGGTTTCCATGACGCGAACGGTCAGGCTACCGACAGAGAATGTCTCGCCATCCGCGAAAAGATCGTCGAACTGACTGCCGTCGGTCTTCAGGTCGCCGGTCAGATTGAAGATGCCGCTCCACGTCTTCTGCACGCTGCGAATGTTGGCGCCGATACCGATCCGGCCGCCAAGAACGCTCTTGAGATACGGCGCGCTGGTCAGATGGTCGGCATGGGCATGGGTTTCCAGAATACGCTGCACAGCCAGCTCTTCCGCCCTTACATACGCCACCAGCCGGTCCGCCGCGGCCGTGCTTGTGCGGCCCGACGCCGCGTCATAGTCCAGCACCGGGTCAATGATGACCGCCTCGCCGCTTGCGGAATCAGACACAACATAGGAAACGGTATTGGTGTCCTCGTCGAAGAACCCGGCGACCCTGGGCCGCAGCACGTTGTGCGTGCTGTTTTCACTATCCGCCATACCGGACTAGTCCCCCTGGACTTCCGCAGGAAGCGTATCGTCGCCGTGCGACTTGACCTCGCCCCGCTGTTTCTGATTGTGCGACTTCAACTCCCGCCGGGCCGCGTTGAACGCATCGCGCACCGCCACATACACGTCCTCATGGGCCGGGCTTTTCCCCACATGTGCGCCGGCGACAATATCCTGCCCCGGGACGCCGACCGTCAGGTGAACCTTATAGTGGTTCCCCTTGCTGTGGTTGCGATGTGGCGCCTCGATCACCACGCGGCAGTGTTCGATCCGCTCATAGAATTTCGCGAGCCATTCCATCTTTTCGTTGACCCGATCAACAACTGCTTGCGAACGGTCCATATTGCGAAACGTGATCTCCAGGGGAATGGCCATGCCTGATCCTCGTTTGTCCGTTGATGGAATGTCTTAGGACTGCGACTGCAGATCGGACTCCAGATGCTCCGTCAGCTCCTTAATGGGAAGATTGGTCAGATCCTTGGCAATTTCCGACTCTACCGTCGCCTGCACTGTCTTATCCATGGCCCGACGCAGGATGCCAAGCGCGCGCGGTGCGGCCACCAGGACCAGCGCATCGAAGGCGCCACGGTCGAGAGCCTGCTTCAGATAGTCCGCCAGATAGCGGACGAAGCGGTCTTCCTCCACGGTCTTTGGATCGCTTGGCGGCTCCATGGCGTGCGGTTGCCCGCGCGAGCGGTCAAAGGCGCGGCCCGGCCGATCACTCAGGATGTCCTGATTGCTCAGGTGTCGCGCCTCACTGACGAAGGCATCGTCAATGACCGGGCGAATCCTGGGCAGGCGCACATCACTGCAGAACAGCCGCGCCTTGCCGCCATCCGCCACCAGAATCCAAGTCAGTATCTTCCTGGTCATCGGACCTCCTGGTTTCCACCCGTTTCTTGTGCGCTGGTTTTGTGACCAGCGCCTTGATTCAGATCAGGCTTCAGCCACACTGGCCGCGGTATTCTGCAGCGGCCCGACACGGAAGCGATGATCGCCATCGCGCGCAATCTGCGCCACCAGCCCCACCTCCCACACCAGATAGTCACGCATGCGCTGGGCAATTTCGTCCGGGTGATGGTAAGGCTTCAGGGCCACGTCCCGCGCCTCGCTGGCCATGCGCTCGGGACCGCTGGCCAGCGCCCCGCCGGCCGCCACCCAACCGCGCGTTCCGCCCTCCAGAGTGAGCACCGACTTACGGGTCAACTGGCGCAGTGACTCCGCCGCCAGCCTGGCCAGAACATTGTCCGGCGAGGTCAGCACATAGACATCGGTTCCCGGCATGCGGGTCACCGCTTCATCCAGTTCCGCGCGGATGGCGAACCAGGCGCCAGGAATATGCCCCTTGATATAGTCCTGGCTGGTCGCCAGATCGATCACCAGAGCCTCATCGCGGTCGATCATGGCGCGCAGTTCCTCAACCCGCAGCGGCGGCCGCGGGTCAAGCTGCAAACCGGCCAGGTTGGGTTTCCATGCACCACGAGTCAGAGTGCGGCCGACGATGCCGCCTTCCAGAACAAAGACCTCTTCCCAGCCCATCTGCAACAACCACGATGCCGTCATGGTCGCCCGCACACCGGTATCATCCACCAGCACAACGCGGGCGCCGAGGGTGGCGATCCAACGCTCGGTCTCCTGCACCAGTTGCCCACCCGGCGCCGACGCCGCACCGGGCAGATGGCCGGCCTCATACTCCGCCGGACTGCGCACATCGAGCACATAGAGACTGTGGTCGGCCGATTCCCGCCGCAGGCGATCAAGCCCGGCAAGAGAGAGCGACCGCACGCCGTAGCGCCGGGCCACCTCCGCCGCACACGCCTGGGCCCTGGCCAGGCCTTCCGCACTGGGGTCCGGCGCCATGACGTCGCGACCATGGTCCAGGTCAAACCCCGCCAGGGTCCAGCCCATGGTGCCATCTTTAAGGGCAAAAACCGGATTGGGAATGCCAGCATTGATCAGCGACTGGGCACCGATAATCGATCGCGTTCGCCCGGCGCAATTGACTACCACCGGAACACTCGGGTCCGGCGCCATATCATGGACGCGATAGGCCAGCTCCGCACCCGGCGCATCCACGCCGCCTGGAATCGACATGTTGCGGAACTCTTCAATCGGCCGGCTATCCAGCACCACCAGTGGCTTGCCGGAATCCATCATGGCCTTCAGGTCGCCCGCTTCGATATGCGGCGTGCCACATTGCTGCTCCACCACCTCGCCGAAAGCCTTGGACGGTACATGGACGCCGGAAAACAGCTCATAGCCCGCCGCCTGCCAGGCGGGTACGCCGCCATCCAAAACCGCAAGGTCGGAATAGCCCATGGCGTCGAGAACGTCGGCCGCCCGCTCCGCCAGCCCATTGCCATCGTCCAACAGCACCAGCGGCGTGGCGCGACGGGGCACAAGGTCGCGAATGAGGATCTCCAGCCGGCTCAGCGGAGCAAAGGCCGCATAGAACGGCTTGGCCGCGTGGTGAGCCGCCTCCTCGCGCACATCAAGGATGGCCAGCTCCCCTGGCTGGCGCAGCCGGGCCTTCAGCTCGGCGGGAGAGATTGAACGGCGGGCCATCAGCGCTGCACGGCCCCCAGAGCGACGACCTGACTGTCGTCCAGATTGCCGGCGCCGAACTTCCACGTTGTGCCCTTTTCCATATCGAAGGCGACCCGCTCATCCAGCAGGTCGAGAGCACGACCATACATGTGCAGCATCAACGTCGGCGCTTCGCCTTCCAGGTGAATGCTGTGCACCGTATCGGGCATCAAAGAGACCGCATCGCCGTGGGCGACGGTAATTCGTTCGGTCTTCTCGATCTGCCCCTTGCCGGGTACGGACCCGTCGTCCAGCCGGCGGTAGAACTGATTGTGTTCGCGCCCCTTCAGCCCGGCAATGACCGCCCAGGTGGTGTGGTCATGGGGCGGCGTTTCCTTGCCTTCGCGACCGACCGACATATACAGGGTGAATCGGCCGTCGTCGTCGCGCGACAGGGTGTAGAGCTTGCTGGTCCCGCCGGCGCCCAGGGGGAAGTCCGCGGCCGGGAACAACCGCGCATCGGCTGTCAGATCAATCATCACCTGCTTGATGCGGTCAAGCGCGGCCCAGGACACGCCATCCTCGCTCTCGATGCGACGGATACGCTCTATGGCGGCGGCGATGCTGGCCTGGCGTCGCCTGGCCACGTCTTCCCGGTCGGCGAAGGTTGGTTCGGCGGTGGACATGGCGGGCTCCCTGTTGGACGGCGGCGGCGCTGACGTGGCTCGGCCCCAGTATGCCCCGCCCACCGCCCGCTGACCAAGGCCCGCTGACTTGGACCCGCTGACTTGGGCCCGCTGGCTCATGCGCAGATGCCGGCCGGCATGTTGGGCCTGTGCGGCGGCACTGGCATTGGACGCCCGGTTTGGTGAAGCTGTGACGGCGCGTTTGTCGGTGTCACGCCAGACCTGTCGGAAATGCCATGCCTCCAGTGCCCTCAGCGCCTCTAGCGCCATCACAGACACCCTTTCCGGCCGTGCCCGCCTGCATCGCGGAACTGGCGGACGGGCAGCGCGCCGAATACGCCCTGTCCGCCTATATTGGTGGCGACGGAGCGCCGCTCACGGTGCCGGTGCAGGTCATCGCCGGCCACGGCCCCTCACCCGTTACCCTGCTGATCGCCGGCGTGCACGGCGACGAGCCCGAAGGTCCGCTGGCCCTGCATCACCTGTGGCGCACGCTGGATCCGGCTAGGGTGCGTGGCCGGCTCGTCCTGGTGCCAGTTGCGCATCCACCGGCCTTTCTCGCCAATCAGCGGTTGAGCCCGCTGGACGGCAAGGATATGAACCGCAGCTTTCCCGGTGACCCGGCGGGCAGTCCTACCCAGCGCATCGCCCACGCGCTGTGGCACCAGGTGGTGAGCCAGGCACAGTTTGTCTTTTCCATGCATAGCTGGAGCCGCCACGGCGAGACCTTGCCCTATGTGGAGGTGCCCGGCGCCGGCGCGCCGACCGCGGCGACCTGCTGGTCCATGGCGGACGGCGCCGGCTTTGCCCGCGTACGCCTGGTGGACTGGCCGGCGGGTCTGCTGGTGAAGTGCGCCAACGGCGCGGGAATTCCGGCCATCGAGGCGGAGATTGGCGGCGGTGGTGTCAGCCAGGCAGGGTTCCAGACCCTCTATCGGGCACGGCTGGCCGGGCTGCTCCATCACCTGGAAATGATCGCCGCCGCCCCGCCGCCGAGAGAAGGTCCGGCCGCCGCCTTTACCGCCCGCCATATCCCGGCGCCGGCCGGCGGGCTGCTGGATTGCGCTGTGGAACTGGGCGATCCGGTCAGTGCCGGCCAGACCCTGGCCACTCTCCGGCAACCCAACGGCGCGCCCATCACCACCATCACCGCACCGCTGGCCGGGACGGTTGCGGTGCGCTGGCGCTGGGCCACCGTGCAGCCGGGCGATATAGCCTTTACCCTGTTTCAGCCGGCAACAGCGCCGGTCAGCCAGCCGACGGAGTAAGCCATGGTCATGCCTATCGACCTGCGCAGCGATACGGTGACGGAACCGGGGCCGGCCATGCGCCGGGCCATGGCCGAGGCCGAGGTGGGGGATGATTACTACCGCGACGATCCGACCGTCGCCCGCCTGGAGGCGGTGGCGGCGGAACGTCTGGGCGCCGAGGCGGCCATGCTGCTGTTCAGCGCGACCCAGGCCAATCTGGTGGCGCTGATGGCCCACACCCGGCGCGGCGATTCGGTGATCCTGGACGAGACCTGTCACATTCAGAACCATGAGGGCGGACACCTGGGCCCGGTGTGCGGCCTGACGGCGCGCCTGGTCCGCAGCGACCGCGGCATCATCGCAGCCGACAGCCTGGCCCGCGTCTTCCAGCGCAGCGGCGAGGTCCTGTATGCGCCCACCTCCCTGTTGTGTCTGGAGAACACCCACAATGCCGCCGGTGGTGTGGCGGTGCCACCGGCAGCACTGGCGGCGCTGCGGGCGGAAGCCGACCGGTTGGGCCTGGCCGTCCATGTGGACGGCGCGCGCATCTTCAATGCGGCAGTGGCCCTTGGCGTGACCCCGGACGAGCTGTTCCGTCATACGGATTCCCTGACCATCTGCCTGACCAAGGGGCTGACCTGTCCGGTCGGCGCCTTGCTGGTGGGTGGCCGCGACTTCATCGCCGCCGCCCGCCGCTGGCGTCAGATGGTCGGCGGCGGTATGCGCCAGGCGGGCGTGTTCGCCGCCGCCGGGCTCTACGCGCTGGACAATATGGTGGCACGACTGGCCGACGACCATGCCGCGGCCCGCCGCCTCCATCACCGCCTCGCGGCCCTTGGCTTTGGCGTCGAGGCCGAGCCGCCGGCAACCAACATGGTCTATTGCCGCCTGCCGCAACGGGTCAGCGACGGCACGGCCTTTACGGTGGCTTTGGCGGCCGCTGGCGTCCGGGTCAATCCGCCGGGTGGCGGACGGTTGCGTTTTGTCACCCATGCCCCCCTGACCCCGGCCCATATGGACCAGGCGGCGGAGATCATCGGCCGCGTACTGGACGAAACGGCCAAGGCCGCCTGACTCTCATGCCCGAAACCCACGACCCGACACGCCATCCGGGTTTTCGCCGCTACTGGGCCGAGATGTCGGCCAGGACTTTTTCCGAACTGGATTGCAGCAGGCTGGTGGCCCTGCTGCCCGTGGGCGCGGTAGAACAGCACGGCCCGCACCTGCCGGTGGGCGTGGATACCTTCCTCAACGACGGCATAGTCAGCCACATGGTCGGGCGGCTGGCGCCGCAGTCGCCGCTGGTGGTGCTGCCGACCCTGCCCATTGGCAAGAGCGACGAACACCTGGCCTTCGCCGGCACACTGACCCTGGATAGCGAGACCTTGCGCCAGGTATGGACCGCCATCGGCGAAGGCGTGGCGCGGACCGGGGTGCGCCGCCTCATCCTGTTCAACAGTCACGGCGGTCAGCCGCAGGTGGCGGAAATCGTTGCCCGCGACTTGCGGGTGCGCTTCGGCATGCTGGTGGTGGTGGCCAGCACCTACGGCCTGCGCCAGTCCACCGGTGAAATGTTCGGCCAGGCAGAGCGCGACCACGGCATCCATGGCGGCGCGGTGGAAACCAGCATGATGCTGCATCTGCAGCCGGACCAGGTGGACACGGCGCACGTCCAGGACTTCACCTCCGCCGCGGCGGCCCTGGCCGCGAGCAACCGGCATCTGCGGTTCGAAGGGCGCGTTTCCGTGGGCTGGATGGCACAGGACCTGAATCCGTTGGGCGCCATGGGTGACGCCCGCCTGGCCGATGGCGAAAAGGGCCGCCGGCTGATCGACGAGACGGCCCGGGCCTTGGCCGAGCTGGTGGACGAAACCGCCCGCTTTCCCCTAGAAATGCTGCGCAACAAGGCCGCCTGGCCGGTTGCCGACACAGACTAGGGAAGAGCATGCTCCAAGCCCGCCAGCCGATCCTTCGGCGTTTCTGGTACCCGGTCATCCCGCTCGACCAGTTGAACGGGGGTCCGCGCGCCTTCACTCTGCTGAACACTCCCCTGGTCTTGTGGCTGACCGGCGACGGCAAGCCGGTCGCCATGCGCGACCGCTGCTGCCATCGCTCGGCCCGCCTGTCCGGCGGCTGGATAGAGGACGGTCATATTGTCTGCCCTTACCATGGCTGGACCTATGGCGCTGACGGTGTGCTGGTGCGTATCCCCCAGATCGCGGAAAGCGGCCGCAACGAGACCATCCGTGTGCCGTCCTATCGCGCCGCCGCCCGCTACGGCTATGTCTGGGTGGCGCTGGACGACCCGCTGACGGACATTCCCGACCTGCCGGAAGCGGAGGCCGCAGGCTACCGCCTGATTCAGGAGTTCTATGAGCCATGGCGCTGCTCTGCCCTGCGCCTTATGGAAAACTCGTTTGACGGGGCTCATCTGAGCTATGTTCACAAGTCCAGCTTCGGCGATATCAAGAATCCGAAACCGGCCGACTTTACGGTGGAAGAGTTCGACGGCGGCTTTCATCTGCGTTCCGAAAGCCAGGTGCGCAATCCTGAGCTCGGCAAGAAGACGACCGGCTCGGCCGAAGATGTCACCACCCGCCGGCGCCACCAGACCTGGTTCATGCCGTTCTGCCGCAAGTTCAAGATCACCTATCCCAACGGGCTGGAGCAGATCATCTTCACCGCCGCCACGCCGATCGACGACGAGTCCATCCAGGTCTGTCAGTTCGTCGTCCGCAACGACACGGAAGCGGAGGTCAGGGCGGCCGATGTCATCGCCTATGACCGGCAGATCACCGGTGAGGACCGGGTCGTCCTCGAAGGCACCGACGGCGATGCGCCGCTGGACATCGCCCGCGGCGGTGAGTTCCACATGCCGTCGGACAAGCCTGGCCTGCTGATGCGCCAGCACCTGTCCCGCCTGCTGGCCGCGCATGGCGAATCCGAAGTCCGCCGCCGGACCGAGGCCGCCTGACCCATGCCTCCCATGATCGCGCCGACTGGCAAGGTCCGTGACCCCGCTCTCACACGCCGTCATGTTCTGGCGGCGGCCATCGCCGTGCCACTTCTCGCCGCCTGTGGCTTTCAGCCACTCTATGGTGCGCGTGGCGGCGTCCCGGTGGCGCAGCAGATGGCAACCATCAAGATATCGGTGATCGGCGACCGGGCTGGCCAGCAGCTACGCAACTTCCTTCTCGATCGCATCAACCCGAGAGGCGAGCCGCCGCGGCCACTCTATCGCCTTGACGTCTCGTTCGGTGTGACCGAACAAGCCCTGGCCATCCGCAAGGACGAAACCACGACGCGCTCCAACCTGCTGCTGGCGGCCCGTTTCCGCCTGTATGGCAGCCAGGGCGCAGAGCCGCTGTTCGAAGACACTGTGTCGATTGCCGTCAGCTATGACGAGGTGGAGTCGGAGTTCGCCAGCCGTGCCGCCGCCCTGCAAGCGCTGGAGACCGGCAGCCAGGATGTTGCCGACGAAATCACTACCCGGCTTGCGGCCTTTTTCGCCGGTCTAGGGTGATGACCATCCCGCCGAGGGCCGAAGCGGCATCGGCCGACCGCCGATCGAACCATGGCCGCTGGCTGATTCTGGCGAAGCTGTTGGTCAGCGGAGCAATTCTCGCTCTGGTCCTGTCGCGTATCGACCTGGCAGCGGCGGTCGGCCGCATCACTGGCGCCAACCCCGCCTGGCTTGCGGTCGCGCTCGCCGCTCTAGCCTTGCAGATCGTCACCAGCAGCCTGCGCTGGCAGCGTGTCTTGCTTGGCCTGGAGGAGAGTCCGCGATTCGCCATGTGCGTCCAGTTGACCTGGCTTGGCCAGTTCTTCAATCAGGGCTTTCCGTCGGTCGTGGCGGGCGATGCCGCGCGCATCTGGTACATGCGACCGCACGTCGGCTCGCTCGGCCGGCTCCTTACCAGCGTCGTCCTCGACCGCCTGACCGGCTTCCTCGCCATCGCCCTACTAATTGTCGCCGCCCTGCCGTGGCTCATCGCCCTGTTGCCGCCGGGCGCCGCCGCACCGGCCCTGATCGTCGCGACAGCCGGGGTCGTCGTCGCGCTGGCGGCGCTGTGGCTGCTGTCCGGCGCCTATCTGGAGGCCTATATCCGATGGCCGCGCCTGGTCACGCTTCATCGCCACCTGCAGAGCGCCCGTCACGTTCTGGCGCAGCCTGCCGGGCTCCTCATTGTCGTGCTGGCCTTGCTGGTTCAGGCCCTGTCGGTGCTTGCCGTGGCGGCGCTGGCGCTGGCGCTGGAGGTGCCACTCACCCTGGGCCAGGCCTTCATGTTCGTCCCCGTGGTCATGTTGCTGGCCATGCTGCCGGTGTCGATCGCCGGCTGGGGGGTGCGCGAAGGCGCCATGGTGGTGGCGCTGGGCATGGCCGGCATCGCCGCCACGGAGTCCGCCGCCCTGGCAATTCTGCTGGGCCTGCTGATGGCCCTGATCGCGCTGCCCGGCGGATTGATCCTTCTGCGCGTACGGCGCGGACGGTCCGCCCGGAGCGACGCCGCCGATGGCTGACATGATGCAGCGCGTCGCCGCCGAACTGCCGGCAATCGCCCGCCACGCTGGTGACCTGATCCTGGAGATCCAGCGGCAGGGCGCGCAGGCAGAGACCAAGAGCGACGGCTCGCCGGTCACCCGCGCCGATCGCGAAGCCGAGGCCCTGATTGACGAGAGCCTGGCGGCCCTTTCCACCGGCTGGCCGGTCATCGGCGAGGAAGCCAGCGCCGCCGGCGCCGCGCCACGCGACGTTCAAGGGGCCTTCTTTCTGGTAGACCCGCTAGACGGCACCAGAGAGTTCGTCGCCGGGCGCGATGAATTCACCGTCAACATCGCCCTGGTGGTGGACGGCCTGCCGCGACTGGGTGCGGTGCATCAGCCGACCAGCGGCCGCACCTGGTGGAGCGACGCTGCGGGCGCCGCCTGGCGCGCCGACCGGAACGAACCGCCGCAGCTCATTTGCGTCGCCACGCCGGATACCGCCGGCCTGCGGGTGGTGGCCAGCCGCTCGCACCGGCACACCCGCATGGATCAGCTTCTGGCGCTGCTCAGGGTTCGTCAGGTCCTGCACTACGGCTCTTCTCTCAAACTGGTCGCCGTAGCGGACGGCAGCGCCGATCTCTATCCCCGGCTCACGCCCACTATGGCGTGGGATATTGCCGCCGGCCATGCGGTGCTGCAGGCGGCCGGCGGTGATGTCACCTGCTGGGACGGCCAGCCGCTGACCTACCATCCGGCGCGGCTGCGCAACCCGCCCTTCATCGCTTGCGGCGCGGTTGACGGCAGCGACAGGCTGGCGGCCTACGGACTGGATCAGAGCTTCCGGGCGCTGGCCGGCGACATGGGATCGTCCTAGTGCGGCATATGACGCGCGCCGCAAGCCAAACTGCATCAGGATAGCGCGGATGTGTGGCATTGCCGGCCTGATCGACCTTTCCGCGCGCAATGATGGCGCGCGGCTGGAGCGTCGCGCGCAACGCATGGCGGCGGCGCTGATCCATCGCGGTCCCGACAATGAAGGCCTGTGGAGCGACGCAGACGCCGCAATCGCCCTGTCTCACCGGCGCCTGTCCATCATCGACCTGACGCCCACGGGGCACCTGCCCATGGTATCGGCCGACGGTCGGGTGGCCCTGACCTACAACGGAGAGATCTACAATCATCGCGATCTGCGGGCCCGGCTTGCAGCGAACGGAACGCGGTTTCGCGGCACGTCGGACTCCGAAGTCCTGGTGGAGGCCATCGCCCAATGGGGCATAGAGACCGCGCTGGCCAGGATCAACGGCATGTTCGCCTTCGCCGCGTGGGACCGCGGGGCGCGCACGCTGACTCTCGCCCGCGACCATTTCGGGCAGAAGCCCTTGTACTGGCTGCAAAAGGACGGGCTGTTCCTTTTCGGCTCCGAGCTGCGAGCCCTGGAGGCCGCCGGCGGCTGGACGCCGGAGATCGATCCCGGCGCGGTCGCCGCCTTCATGCGCCACAACTACGTGCCGGCGCCCGGTACGATCTTCCGTCATGTCCGCAAGCTGATGCCGGGAACCTTCCTGACGGTCGCCGCCGACGGCCGGGCGGCGACGGAACGTCCCTACTGGTCGCTGGCCGATGTGGCGGCCGACGGCATCGCCCGTCCCGATCCGCGGCCGGTCGAGGCGCAGGCGGCGGCGCTCGACGCCCTGATCGGCGAGGTGGTGGCGGACTGCATGGTGAGCGACGTGCCCCTGGGCGTCTTTCTCTCCGGCGGCATCGATTCCTCCCTCGTCGCCGCGGCCATGACGCGAACGGGCGGCCCTGTCCGCTCCTTCAGCCTCGGCTTTTCCGAGTCCGGCTTCGATGAAGCGCCCCACGCCGCGGCCATCGCCCGTCACTTGGGGACCGACCATACGGAGCTCTATGTGGACGGCACGTCGGCCCTGGACGCCGTGCCGGCCATGGCCCGGGTCTATGACGAGCCCTTCGCCGACTCTTCGCAGATTCCCACGTGGCTCATCTCGCGGCTGGCCCGCCGCGACGTCACGGTGGCCCTGACCGGCGACGGCGGCGACGAGGTGTTCGCCGGCTACCGCCGCTACTGGTCGGCGCGCCGCATGTGGCGGCTTCTGGCGTCCGTGCCGCTGCCTGTCCGGCGGCTGGCGGCGCGCTTCGTCGGCCTGGTGCCGGAGCCCCTGTTCCGCGCCCTGGTCGGCCGGTTGAGCGACCACACGGCGGGGCCGCGCCGACGGCTGGACAGCCGGCGCACGGCGGCGGAGGTTCTGGCCACACCGGACCGCGAGGCGCTGTTCCGCCGCATCGTGTCGCACTGGAACGACCCATCCGAAATCGCCCCGGCGGCCGAAGCCCGTGGTCTGCTGTGGGATCGTGCGCTCGGCGAGCGGTTTGACGACTATGGCGACTGGATGCAGGTCATGGACAGCCTGACCTACCTGCCCGACGACATTCTGGTGAAGGTCGACCGGGCCGCCATGTCCGTCGCCCTGGAGACCCGCGTGCCGCTGCTCGACCGGCGGATTGTAGAAGCCGCATGGCGGCTGCCGCGGATCGCCAGGCTGGGCGCCGACAGCGGCAAGCTCATACTACGGACGATTCTCGCGCGGTATGTTCCGCCAGCGCTATTCGAACGGCCCAAGACCGGTTTCGGAATCCCCCTTGACCAGTGGCTTCGCGGCCCGCTGCGGGATTGGGCGGAATCGCTGCTGGATCCGACACGGTTGCGCGACGAGGGTTTGCTGAACGCCAATGCCGTTCGTGCGCTGTGCGATGCTCATATGAGCGAAGCCGCAAACCACGGCGCACGGCTGTGGACCATTCTCATGCTCAATGCCTGGCTGGACCAGCGACGCCAGGGCGCCAACGCCTGAAGGGCGCGCCGACGTCAGCCTACGGCGCCGGCAAAGTTTCTTCCGCAGACCCGGAAGGCTCAAGGCTAGCCCCCGGATCACTGTACAGTGGGCGCAAGCGGTCAGCATAAGGTTCGAGCGCGAGAACAATCCGATCTATGGCCTGCAACAGTTCCTGTTCCCGTTCAGGCGTAATCTGCTCAAGAACCTCTGCGAGCTGAATCAGCCTGTTGGACCAAAGTCTGGGCTCTGCCATCTGGGCCGCTGCTTCGCGCACCCTGGACTGAACCTCGCCGATGAATTGCGCCGCCGGCGCCACCACCGCCACCATTCCAACAAACACCACTGCCATCACGACCGGCAAAAACAACCATCGCCGCCTGGTCGGGCGCAAGCCAGTTGACTCGCCGCGCAAATCCCCCTCACCTCCGCCTGGCTGTGGAGGCGACAGACCCGCACGTTCATGGCGCTCAAGCAGCTCCGCGATCGAAACCTGCATTTGGCTATACAGAACATCCAGGGATTGACCCTCGAGGATCAATCGCAGTGTCGGGCACGCTAGAATGAAGGAGCCGTTGCGTTCCCGCATGATCAACGGGTAGCTGTATTTTGTCGATGAAGAAGTCGCACTGGTCATATAGCTTAACCTTTCTTGCTGCTGCCAATGACCGATAGGGGCAAGTCGTCGCCACACGGCATCCGTGGCAATATGCCCAGGAAGGGGTCGACGACACGACTGGTCATTGTTTGCCCAGACCGTGAAAGCGAGCGGGGGGTGACAGTGGCGACGACAGGCTGAACCTGCGTCTCACGCGGCAGTTTCAACTGAGCCGCGCCTCCGGATACTGTCATTTTCTGAAGAAGGCGCCCCACCTGGTAGCATCCTCCGGATGTTAATGCCGCCTGATGAAGTGAAACCAATGTTTCACCTTCCGCTTGACCTTGCTGCTGCCGATAGCCGTAGGTGACTGTTGCAACAGGAGTATCGTCCACGTGTCCGATCGACAAACCGACAGGATAAGTCCGGCTTGTTTCATCAAAGGGGCTCAGAAATGGCGGAAAGTCCCAATCCAGTTCCACGATAGCCCAGGCGGCGCGTTGGGACAGGTCTTCGGCGACCAAACGATGGTTCATCAGCGTCTCCGCGGCCAATCCCTTGGCCTGACGCACCAGTCCAACATTGTTGCAATTGTTGCTGTATGACCCGTGCCGTTCTTCATGCCGGGCAAGAACAGTGTGCAGACTGTTGGCAAAGAAACACACAAAATAGGCAGGTTGGCCGTAAGCGGGATTCTCCGTCCGGTCGGCAAACCATAGGGCCCGATCATCTCGGATCAGGCTGTAGCCATTATCATCCAATCGATATTCACCTTGGCCGATATGAGCGTCCAGATATGCCCATGAACCCGCAAGGTTCGAAAACGGCAGCGCGTAGGCGTTACTGACGACCGAGGCGCCGCGCAGCGGCGGTTCTCTCATCTGTTTGGCAAAAGCAAAGCTGTCCGGAGGAAGCCTGTCCACGTATCCAATCTGCAGCGAAAACCAGCTTGCTGTCAGCACCGCCGTGAGAACGGCGACAGCGGCCCCGGCGACGGCATTCGCCCAGAAACGCCGCAAGCCCATGTGATGACAGTAGATCCATGCCCGCCGAGCCAAGACTCCAGCCGACACTACCAGCATATAGAGACCAAAGGCCGCCAAAGGCGCCAAAAAGAACACATGAAACGGGGTGAAGCGCCACAGATAGCCAGAGTGCATATAGCCGGGCAGCAACCGGTATACGAGCGCAAAAGACACAAAACAACACAGCAACAGGAACACGAAAGTGCCGACATTTCCGGTCTTGAAGACCACCGGTCTCTCCGCACTCAGCAACCATTCCGTGGCGACAAATGCCGATACCATGACAACGGTCTTCCACGCGGCCACAGGCAACCCTGGCAGCAAGGCCTCATGCCAGAGAGGAGCGTAGCCAAGGTCAAACAGACTCGGTATTGCCCACAGATAGGCTGCCGCTGCGAGCAGAAACCAGGCTCCGGATATGCAACTCTGGCCCCGCGCCATTCTCCTGCCATACACGGCCGCCACAACGCTGACTGCTCCGAGCGCTAGGTGCGCTAACATGAGCAGGACCAGACTATCGCTGCGAACTGTCGCATTGAGCCAAGCCGACGGTCCCAGCCACAGAGTCCGCAAGAACATAAAAAATGCCAGCGCGAGAATGATCAAATTAGTTATGCGCGCCTCGCCAGAGGCATTCACTGATCGGGAATACCTCCACCGCAGCAGCGCAGCGACTCCGGCCAGCAGAAGCAGCAACACACATGCCAGGATGGAGGACAGTGGGGCCAAGATGACAAGCCCGAAACCAACACCAAACAGTACCACCTGCGCTGGCTCTACACCTCTGTTGGACGGCTGATTGACCGCCGACAGGGATTCTGGCGATGTGAACCGCCAGAGCGCCAGAAGACCTGCCACAGCGGGGAGCAAAAGCGATGTAGCCAGAACCGGCGTATAGATCTGATATCCCCAGCGAAAGAATGACTGGAAGAAGGCGTCCAGCCGGAGGAGCGGCCTAGAGTCAACAAAGTTGAAGAACGTCGCGATGTTATGGGTCTCCAGAAAAGCCCTGAGTTCAGCGATTCTGGCAGACTCGGCACCAAAGTTGCGGACCGTGAATGTCAGTCGCAGGTCCTGAAGAAAGCCTTCCCATCCCAAATATCCGACGAGCTGCGCAAGGACGATTCCAACGCCGACAAGAGCCCCCGTCACCTGACTGGCCCAGACCAGAGCGAGGCGCTTTGACCGCCGCCACAGCAGCACGGCGGCAAAAAGGCCGGTCGCGACCATGACAAATCCAGCGAACGCGATTTCGTAATAGGCAAGACACAGGTTGATCAGAAAAATCGCAACATACCAGCCATGGGAAGGTCGCATGGCGGCCGCCTGCTGCACACAGACAAAGGCAGCGAAGAAAAACGCCGTATGCCACACGCGGTAAGTGACAAGCTGCCAGTGGCCGAACAGGAGATAGTCCGTCAGCAGCAGAATACAGGCGGCCAATGCATATCCCGATGACAGAATACGGCTGAAGAAATGATAGGCCAGCATGATCGAGCCTAGTCCGACCGTGTAGGTCGTGACGATAATCTGGGCCTCAATCGAGCGCGCGCCTAGGCTGAACAGGACGAAGGCATATAGGCGCGGCCAGTTTCCCTGGTGAGTGTGAACAACGGGATGGGCGGCGGCAAAAGGACTGGCGGCCTCATCCGCCAGTCCTTTGCTGTCTGCGAGGCTGAAGTGGAAGAGATTGTAGGCATGGATCAGAGAGGAGAAGGACTCATTGTTGTCCAGGACGTAGGGGATGAAATCACCGGCGATCAACAGCCAGGCCGATAGCGTGAAATATGCCGCCACGACAATCGACCAGCCGTACCAGTATCCAAGTTCGGAACGTCCGGCCAGGCGGAGCCAGGTTTCGCTTGCTGTTAAACGCATGGCACTACCACTCGGCTTCGTCGGCCAAGGGAACCATTTTCGATCTCATGAAAAAACCGGCGCCCGCAATCGAGACCGGTTGATAAGCAGCCAGAGCGGATAGGCGTCGTAGGGAGCCAGAAGCTCGAGCCTCAGCACGGCATCAGGATCAAACAAGGCCATGGCCCGGCCTTCCCTAAGGGTGAGGCCGTCAATCTCATCCAGACACAGATTGAGGCTGTAGAACGTGCGCGAATGGGTGGGCAAGCCGTGCGGAAGCTCGAAACGGCTGCGGGAGAGGAAACTTGGCGTCCGCCGGCCAATCTGCAGGCCCAGCTCCTCATGCAGTTCCCGACCCAGGGTCGCCAGGTCGCTTTCGCCTTTCTCGACGGCGCCGCCAAAACAGCACCAATAACCGGGATAGAGGATATGGGGGTTGGTGTCGCGTTGCTGCAGCAGATACCGTCCGTCCTCTGTCTGGATTACCGCCGCGATCGAATCCTCCAGAGTCAGCGCCGAGTCCGAGTATAACAGGCTTTTCGTCATTGCAGCATTTCGTAATTCTCTGTCCGGCGGACGACGCCGAAGTTGATACACGAGGCTCACGGGAAAGCAAGAATAAGTGCCAGGGAATATATGTGGTCCGCGGGCTTGGCCGAGACCGAATCCGCCTCCGTCCGAGAACAATAGGAGACTCACGCGCGCAGGCTTTTCACGGAAAGACCCGGCGTACCCGCCCCGCCTCCACCACCGCAGCCCTCTCCTGCCGGCCCCTCACACCGGCGCGGCGATGCTTGGCCGGAAGCGGCCTCTATGGCATACAGAGGTCCTCCAGTCATTTGTGAGGAGCCGCACCCTGGCTACAGACAAAGAGAGGCAAGTTGAACGGCCTTCCGGCACACGCGAGCCTCAGTACCACATCCTTCAGGACCGCGAGGCGCACCATGGAAGGGAACGTCTCGGCCTGATGGTCAATCAGGCGTGGTATGACGATCCCAAACGCCTGACGTTCACATTTGCCCGATACAAGTTTGTCGCCAAGATGCTGGCCGGTTCTGATCGTGTCCTTGAGGTCGGCTGCGGCGACGCCTTTGCCAGCCGGATCGTGCAGCAGGAAGTCAGCCGCCTGTTTGTGACCGATTTCGATCCACTCTTCATCCAGGACGTTCGCGATCGAACCGTGCAGGGTTGGGAGCTTGCCGGCGCCTTCGTCCACGACATGCTGGCCGGGCCTGTCCAGGGCACCTACGATGCCATGTATGCGCTGGATGTTCTGGAGCACATTGCGCCAGACGACGAAGCGGCCTTTCTAACAAATATGATAGCCGGCCTGACGCAGCACGGAACGTTGATTATCGGCATGCCAAGCCTGGAAAGTCAGGATTACGCCTCGCCACAAAGCAAGGCGGGGCATGTCAATTGTCAGTCAATGCCGGACCTGCGAACAGGCATGCAGCGATTTTTTCACAACGTGTTCATGTTCGCCATGAACGATGAAGTCCTCCACACCGGCTACCACAAGATGGCCCACTACCTGATTGCGGTGTGTTGCGGCAAGAAGGAATAGGGCCTCGCCTTCTCTCCTACGGGTTGGCCTTCTGCAAGTCGCGCACAGCGTTATAGTACATAGCCGTCACCGGGTCCGCGTTCTGACGCTCGACGGACGGATGCATCCTACCTTCCAGAGTGCGGGCCTGCCACCACCACGAACCGGCCGCCCCATAGCCCACGACAATCAAGGCCGTCACGACGACCGGCGCAACGGACCAGACAGCATGGCGGGCGTGCAGCCAGTTGACGGCGGCGCAGGACAGGCCCAGAAGCACGACGCTAAAGGCCAGAACAATCATCCGGGCGGCAAGCTGCAAATAGACCGATTGCGGACCCCACGGATTGTCGGTCGCCGAGATCGCATAGGCGACCATCGCCGTCGGCACCAAAACTATTGTGGCAATGGCCGCGGTAAAGCTGTCGCTTTTCCAAACGGGAATCTGGCCCATGCGCGGCGCCACCCAGCGGCTTGCCAGACGACAGGCGACAACGCCGACGGTCACAACCCCGGCGAAGAACCAGCCGGCGTTGGTATCCGCAAGAATGCTCCACTGGCTCAGGCTGAACAGAAGCAGCCCAGCGACGGCCATGGGCACGATAAGACGGTAGTCTACCTGACGGGGCCGCATCAGCAGGTCCATCATCAGAAAGGCCGCCAGGAGCAGGCCGCCCAATGAAATGTGGAACGCCATCGTAGTGAACAGCAGGACATAGGCCCATCTGGCTTGCCCCGCCCAACGCAGGGACAATGCAGCAAGCATTACGAGCGCCAGGGATGATTTGGGCCAGAAGCCAAGCGGACTAAAAGCCTCTCCGGGCGACAGAACGAGCACACCCAGATTGATCAGATTATGGAGCGGCGAAGGGTGAATCATCAGGTGGTCGCTTGGCGACGGCCCCACCGGCAGTGCGGCCAAAGCCATCACTGAAACCGTCAGGGCCACGGGGGCGACAAGCGACCGAGCGCGACAGAACCCGACCATGGCGATGGCGAGCCCGAGCAGGAACGCCGCGGTGTGAGCGGCCAGTACCGCCTGGGTAAGGCCCCCGGTCAGCTGGGCGAAAAAATAGGACGACAGGCTGATGACCGGATAGTTGGTCGCCGAAGCCTCGCGGCGGACGATCTCATAGGCTTCTCCGGCCGCAAGATCGGCATGCGCCGCGATCGCCGCCTGAGCCGCCGAGGGCTCGAACAGCCGATATCCGAGCCAATGGACATAAAAAATATCTGCCTTGCCGGTCACGCCGACCGAAAGGAAGAACAGAACCGCCGCGATGACGGTCAGCGGTATGAGAATTAAGAGCAGCCTGTTGAGGCCACGCTCCGAGGACTCACGCCGTGAGAAGCGAGCACCCTGCCCTGGATTAGATGTCACGACCCACCGCCCTCTCTCTTGATACGTGTTCGCCAATACAGGTGGCGTGACAGGACCTCCCAGCCATCCGGCAGCCTTAGCTTCCAAAACAGAAACGCCAGGGCGCTGCGTCGTCCCCGACGAACGAGCCAGCGAAGCATTCTTCGATCCGCATCCGACGGCGCGATCAGCACGTCGGCCAAGCGATCTGCCGCGTCAGGCCTGGAAAAATCGATGCCTGTTGCGGCCTGATAGCGATGACGCCGCTCAAATCGCGCGACATACGCGGCGGAAAACAAGTCGCCGTACTCCTCCTGCATAATCCGGGCCGCCGCAGACCTTATTCCATGCATCATATCCGGATTGGCATGCGTCCGCGCCGCGTATCCGGATGTCAGCCGCCATACAGCCAAAGGCTTGGGCGTAAAACAGGCTCCGTACTTCGCAGAAAGCTGACGGTAAAGGAAATTGTCGGAGAAGCTGTGCAGCTCTGGACGCAAACCGCCAAATGCAAGGGCCTTCTCGCGATTGAGGATACAGGTGTTGCCCATAAACCAGGAATCGCACCAGATCATCTTTCTACGGGCTCGCCCAGGCGAAAGATATCCCGATCTCCGCAGCGGTCGCGTTGTAGGGAGAATTGTCAGGCGTCCATGCCTTGCGATCAACGACAGCGCGGACCACAAACCGGCCCCCGGATGCCCGGCCAGAACCCGTGCGGCAGTAGCGAGCATTTCAGGCAGCAGCCAATCGTCTGCAGCGGCAAACAGAACCCATTGTCCCGTGGCTCGCTCCAACCCACGGTTGATATTGCCGACCGCTCCCAGGTTTGTGGCGTTTCTCTCCAGCCGAATACACGAATGGCGCTGGCGATATTCGTCCGCCACGGCATAGGAACTGTCGGTTGAAGCATCGTCCAGTACAAAAATCTCGTCGGGAACGACGCTCTGATCCAGAATTGCGTCCAGGCACTCAGCCAAGTATTCGCCATGATTAAAGCACGGGACAACGACACTCAGCCGCCCCAAGTCAGGCGTGATTGATGACCAGGTCATTCTATTTTCTTCGATATATCGCATCGTTTCTTTGTGGAATTAGAATATGTGATGCGCTAACTGGCATGCGCGAGACCCGATACTGAGGTTGAACCCGTTTGCGGCTGGCGAAATATAGGAACAACTTAGGTGATGGGCAAACTTAATCACGGAATAATCCGAAGGATTCCGTGCTATAGACCGCCCGATTGACTATGGGTCCTGCCAGCCTGCGCCGCACGCAGGTCAACACAAACGATCGCTCCGCGACCGATCCGGATAGAGGTGTCACACGATGTCACATGCCGCCACCTATTTTTCGCAAGCCGCCGAGATCGCCACGCGAATCGATACGGCCGCAATTGAGTCCATGGCCACGGCTCTGGCTCAGCTTCGCCAAGACGGCGGCCGACTCTTTTTCCTCGGTGTTGGCGGGAGTGCGGGCAACTGCAGTCACGCCGTGAATGATTTTCGCAAGCTGTGCAATATAGAGGCCTATGCGCCAACGGATAACGTCTCCGAACTGACGGCGCGAACCAACGACGAGGGTTGGGAAACGGTCTTTTCCGCCTGGCTCGCCACCAGTCGATTCCGGTCGGAAGACGCGGTGTTCATATTTTCGGTTGGCGGCGGCGACGCCCAGCGCAACATCAGCACGAACCTGATCCACGCCATCGATTTCGTAAAGTCCCGGGGAGGAACCGTGTTCGGGATCGTCGGGCGCGAAGGCGGCTATACGCACCAGATGGGCGATCACGTCGTGGTCGTGCCATCGATTGACGGGACGCTCATTACCCCCCATTCCGAAGCGTTTCAGGCGGTCATCTGGCATGGCCTGGTGTCCCACCCCACCCTGCAGGTCAAGGAAACCAAATGGCCATGAACCGGTCCGCTCCGCGGCGGATTTAGGCTCTTCCAGAGGCCGGCGCCGGGATGGACGCTATGGCCGCCTGTTGACAGGGGCGACGGCGGTGCAGACCGGGGCCGGCGGCGCCCCATCGGATCGCGACAGCCACCGCGGCCATTAGCCAGCGGAAAAACGGGGCGTTTCGGCATACCGCCCGCTGGCCCGCCTCTGGGTCGTGAAAAGCGGCTCACAGGCCTTGCTTGCCGCGCCCGGTGGTTGATAATAAACGGACAGAATGACGCGCCAAACGCCCGCCTTGGCTGTGCGCCCAAAGCCAATCCGGCGCCCGCGAGAGCCGGCAACCGACCCTGCCCCACAGGACCGACAGCCCGACCAGGTCAGATGCCGTCAGAAATCGCCGCCGTATTCCTGGACCGGGACGGAGTCCTGAACCACAGCATCGTGCGGGGCGGCAAACCCTACGCGCCCCGTCGTCTGACCGATTTTCGGCTCGTGCCCGGAACCCGTGAGGCCGTCAGAAGGCTCAAGGACGCCGGATTCCGGCTCGTCGTGGTGACGAATCAGCCTGACATAGGGAATGGCGTTCTCAAGGCAACCGTTGTAAACGCTATGCATCAACGCCTCGCAGACTGGCTGCCGCTGGACGGAATTGAAATGTGCCCTCACCCTGCCTCGCTGGGATGCGACTGCCGCAAACCCAAAGACGGAATGCTGCGGCGTGCGGCGGCCAGATTCGGCATCTCCCTGACATCCAGCTACATGATCGGCGACCGCGCCTCTGACATTGTCGCCGGGCAAAGTGCGGGGTGTTATTCGATCTTCCTCGACCGGTCCTATGGCGAACCCCGGCCCGAGTCTCCCGATCATGTCGCCCTTAACCTGGCCGACGCGGTGGACCATGTGCTCCACAGAGAGGGCTGTATAGCCGCGTAGCAGAGCAGTTGGGCCAGGCGGCGCATATCGGCCGCGCTCGCTCCCTCCACAACGCAGCCAGGGCGACAGGCGTCCGAAAGGAGAACGAAATGGCAGGGTTGGACGAACTCAAGGTCAAGATATTTGCGGATGGCGCAGACCTGGAAGAAATACGCCGGCTCTACAGCACGAATCCCCTGATCAAGGGCTATACGACCAACCCCACCCTGATGCGGAAAGCGGGTATTGACGACTATGAGCGCTTTGGTCGCGCTGCTTTGGCCGCCGTGCCGGACCGTCCCGTATCCCTGGAGGTTTTCGCCGACGAACTGGACGAAATGGTGGCTCAAGGACTGACCATCGCGTCCTGGGGCAAGAACGCGAACGTAAAGGTCCCAGTGATGAACACCAAGGGCACGTATTGCGGCCCGGCGATCGCACGTCTCGCGCAGGGCGGCGTGTTGGTCAATGTCACGGCCATCATGACCGCCGCGCAGGTAAAGGCTGTCGCCAGGGACCTGAATCCCGAAGTGCCTGCAATCGTCTCGGTTTTTGCGGGCCGGATCGCCGATGCCGGGATCGACCCTGAAACGGTGATGCGCGACTGCAAGAATGCGCTTGAAGGCCATCCCCAGGCTGAACTTTTGTGGGCCAGCCCCCGGGAAGTCTTCAACATCTTTCAAGCGGACAAGGTCGGATGTGGCATTATCACCGTCAGCAACGACATCCTGGCCAAGCTGGGCACGGTTGGAAAAGACCTGGACGAATATTCCCTGGAAACCGTAAAAATGTTCCACCGGGACGCTACCGCCGCCGGCTACGACATACGTGTTGCCGAATCGGCGACCGCTGAATAGCCTGCCACCCTTCTCTTCTCATTCTCAATCCTGGCGCAGGAGTGATTCCGACCTATGACCAACATTCTCGTGACGGGCGGAGCCGGATACGTCGGCAGCGTCCTGGTACCGCAGCTGCTTGACCTGGGTCATCGAATCACGGTCTACGACACCTTGTATTTCGGCGACTATTTTCTGCCCAAGGATAATCCGAACCTGACCGTCATCCAGGGCGATATCCGAAACACGGCCCACCTGGAAAGGGCCCTTGCCGGCATCGACGTCGTCTTTAACCTCGCCTGCATTTCAAATGACGCAACCTTCGAACTGGACGAGGCGCTCAGCACTTCGATCAACCTTCACGCGTTTGAACCCATGGTGAAGGCGGCTAAGGCCGCCGGGGTGAAGCGTTTCATTTATGCTTCGTCCAGTTCGGTTTACGGCGTCTCCGACGCACCGGACGTGACCGAGGACCATCCCCTCGTTCCACTGACCTTGTACAATAAATACAAAGGCATGTGTGAACCGCTTTTGTTCAAGCACACGACACCGGATTTTGTTGGCGTCGTGTTTCGCCCGGCGACTGTGTGCGGCTTTGCGCCACGCCAGCGACTCGATCTGTCGGTCAATATACTGACCAATCACGCAATCAATGCCGGCAAGATCACCGTATTTGGCGGAAGCCAGCTTCGGCCCAATCTCCACATCCAGGACTATGTGGACCTCTGCAAGCTGCTGCTGACGGCGCCTTCCGAGAAAATCGCCGATGAGATCTTCAATTGCGGCTATCAGAATATGAGCATCATGGACATTGCCCATCTGGTGAAACGCGTTGTCATGGAAGAGTTTCCCGAGAAAGGCGAAATTCCCATCGTCACCACTCCGAGCAATGATGACCGTTCATACCACATCAATTCCGACAAGATTTTTCGCCAGCTCGGTTTCCGCCCAAGCCATTCCATTGAGGAAGCAGTCCGCGATTTGTGTCGCGCCTTTCGAGATGGGCTATTGCCCAACAGCCTCGATGACGAGCGCTACTACAACATCCGTGTTCTGAAGGCGAAGAAAGCCGCATGACGACGTCTCCTGTCGCGGTCGTCACTGGGGGCGCCGGCTTCATCGGTAGCCATATGGTCGATCTCCTTCTCGCACGCGGGTTCCGTGTGCGCGTGATCGACAATATGTCGGGCGGCCATGAGAGCAATCTGGCCCACCACGACGGCAATGCGAACCTGTCCCTTGCCCGGCAGGACATTCTGGGCCTGAAGGCGGGCGACTCTCTGTTCGAAGGCGTTCGCTACGTTTTCCATTTCGCCGGAATTGGCGATATCGTGCCGTCAATCGAGAAGCCGTGCGCCTATATGGACGTCAATGTCCAGGGGACGGTCTGCGTGCTGGAGTGCGCCCGCGCCGCCCAGGTCGACAAGCTGGTCTATGCGGCATCGTCCTCATGCTATGGGCTTGCGGACACGCCGACCACGGAAGACCACCCCATCCGCCCGATGTATCCCTATGCTCTGTCCAAGTATATGGGCGAGCAGGCCGTCTTTCACTGGCATCAGGTCTATGGACTGCCGGCCAATTCCATACGGATCTTCAATGCCTATGGCCCCCGTGTTCGGACGACGGGGGCTTATGGCGCGGTGTTTGGTGTTTTTCTTCGCCAGAAGCTGGGCGGCAAGCCGTTCACCGTCGTCGGCGACGGCACCCAAAGCCGCGATTTCATCTATGTATCCGACGTGGCTGGCGCATTTCTTGCGGCGGCCGAGAGCCCTGTGAACGGGCGGTATTGGAACCTTGGCGGCGGGAATCCCCAGACCATCAACCGCCTGGTTGAACTGTTGGGCGGCGAAGTGGTTTATGTCCCCTCTCGTCCCGGAGAACCAGACTGCACGTGGGCGGACATCTCCACCATCCAATCCGACCTGGAATGGCGGCCCACGGTCAGTTTCGAGCAGGGGGTCAGCAACATGCTGTCAGAAATTCAGCGATGGAAGAACGCACCCTTGTGGGATCCACAGTCGATCGCCGAAGCAACAAAGACCTGGTTCACCTATATGGCGCGGAGTTGACGGCAAATGGACGAAGCAAGCCGGCGGCATCTAAGCAGGAAAATCAAATCTGTAGACGAGCTCAAGGGACTCATCGGCCCGCGACCGCGCGACAAGAAGGTGATCATGTGCCACGGCACCTTCGATGTGGTCCACCCCGGGCATATTCGTCATCTGGCCTACGCCAAGACCAAAGGCGACATTTTGGTCGCCAGCCTTACCGCCGACGCCCACGTGTCGAAAGCCAATGTCCGGCCATATGTTCCGGAGGACCTGCGCGCCCTCAACCTGGCGGCATTGGAGATGATCGACTACGTCATTATCGATCGCGATCCGACGCCGTTGCAGAACCTGGAGATCCTGCAGCCGGATTTCTACGCAAAGGGATACGAATATTCGGCCAATGCCATTCACGTAAAGACCCGCGAAGAACTGAAGGTGCTGGAGGGGTATGGCGGCGAAATCATTTTCACGCCCGGCGATATTGTCTACTCATCCTCCCGCCTGATCGAGCTGGAACCGCCGGCCATCCAGATCGAAAAGCTGATCATGACGCTGCAGGGCGAAGGGATCAGCTTTGATGACTTGCGTGGGGCCCTGGACCGCATGCGCGGACTGCGCGTCCACGTGGTGGGCGATACGATCGTTGACAGCTATACCTACTGCTCGATGATCGGCGGTCAGGTGAAAACGCCTACTCTCAGTTTACGCTTCGAGCGGCAAGCCGATTTCGTCGGCGGCGCCGGTGTGGTCGCCAAGCATCTGCGGGCAGCCGGGGCGGAGGTCATATTCTCCACCGTACTCGGCGACGACAAATGGCGCGACTTCGTCCTGAAGGACTTGGCCAACACCGGAATTCAAGTACAGGCCATTGCCGATTCGACACGCCCCACCACCAACAAGAATGCGATTGTCGCCGGCGGCTATCGCATGCTCAAGGTCGATACTCTCGACAACCGGACCATTTCCGACCGCATCCTGGAGACCCTCACGCAGCAAGTGCGCCAGGCCGACGTGGATCTGGTGGTGTGCAGTGACTTCCGTCATGGCATTTTCAATCGTCAGACAATTCCCACTTTGGTGTCGGCGATTCCTCAGGACGCATTCCGGGTTGCAGACAGCCAGGTTGCCAGTCGCTGGGGCAATATTCTGGAATTTGAAGGGTTCGATCTGATCACGCCCAACGAGCGTGAGGCGCGCTTCGCGCTGGGAGATCAGGACAGCGTCGTGCGTCCTCTCGCAACCCAACTTTTTGAAAAAGCGCGCTGTCGCACGCTCGTTCTAAAGCTTGGCGAGCGAGGCATCCTCACATATCGCACCCGCGAGTCATCGGACGATCCCCGAACGGTCGTCGTTATAGACAGTTTCGCCGCAAACGTGGTCGATGCGGTCGGCTCCGGGGATGCACTTCTGGCCTATGCCTCCCTCGCCTACCGGGCAACGGGAAATGACGTCATCGCCTCGGTCCTGGGCAACATCGCGGCAGGGCTGGAATGCGAATACGATGGCAACGTTCCCATTACGCCCGAGGCGGTGCTGAAACGGCTGGATGAAGTCGAAAAGCGCGTCAATCTCGCGGCCTGATCCGGAATCGGGTTGTGCGTATTGTCTTGATCGGCCTGGGGGTGCAGGGGCACAAACGCCGCGCTATCGCCGGCGATTCTGTCATTGCAACGGTGGATCCCGTTTCTGAAGGCGCGAGCCATCGTTCCATCGAATCCGTCCCCCTGGAAACTTATGACGCGGCGCTGGTCTGTACGCCGGACGAGGTCAAGGTGGCGCTGTTGCGCTATCTCCTTTCCCACGGCAAGCACGTGCTGGTGGAGAAACCTCTGATCGCCGGTTCCGACACGGAGCTGGAAGAACTGGCGGTTCTGGCCGAAGACAATGGCGTCACATGCTATACAGCCTATAACCATCGCTTCGAACCCCATTTCGTCCACATGAAAGCCCTGCTGGACGAGGGCAGCCTGGGGCACATCTATTCCGTCCGGATGTTTTACGGCAACGGGACCGCGCGCCTGGTGCGACAATCCCCGTGGCGCGACAAGGGCGCAGGCGTTCTGATGGATCTGGGGTCGCACTTGCTCGACACCTGCGCCTTCTGGTTCGGCTCTCTAGATCACAGGGCGGCCACCCTGGTCAGCGCCAACCGATTTGAGAACCAGGCGCCGGACCACTGCGCATTTGTGTTTCCAGGACAGCCTCTCCTGCAGCTGGAAATGACCTTGCTTAGCTGGCGCAACCACTTCTATGCCGACGTCCACGGGGAAAAGGGATCCGCACACATACAGTCCCTGTGCAAATGGGGCCCCAGCATTTTCACCCGTCGCAACCGAATCCTGCCCAGCGGCCGCCCGACCGAACACTCTGTCACCCTGGTGCAGGATGATCCGACCTGGGCTCTGGAGTACAGGCACTTTCTGGAGCTGACCCGGACAGGCACAGGCAATATCCGAAACGACATCTTGCTCAACCGGACGTTGCGCCATCTGTCCCGGTCCGCCCCCATGGCGAGTCCGTCATGAACAGCCCCGTCATTGCCTTCGTGGGCATGACCCACCTGGGCCTCAACTCGGCGGTCGCGAGCGCCAACCGCGGCTTTGAAGTCCTGTGCTTTGACCCCGATCCATCAGTCGTTGCCGCACTGGACAGCGGCAAGCCAATGGTCGTAGAGCCCGATCTTCCTGAGATGATGGCCAGGAATCGGGACCACATCACATATACAAGCGACCCTCGGGACCTTGTCCTGGCGGATGTCATTTATATTGCGCCGGATGTCCCGACGGACGACCGCGGCGAAAGCGATCTTGGAAGCCTAATGCGGTTTGTCGAAACCGTAGATCGGGCGGCGCGTCCGGACGCAATCGTCGTCATTTTGAGCCAGGTCCCGCCCGGCTTCACCCGCAGCCTGGCCCGCCCGGAAGCGACGCGATTCTATCAGGTAGAGACTCTGGTTTTCGGCCGCGCTATCGACCGCGCGCACAACCCGGAGCGATTCATCATCGGCGCCGCTGACCCCGCGCAGCCACTCCCGGCGCCTTTGTCGGCTTATCTCGCGGCTTTCGACTGTCCGATCCTGCCGATGCGATACGAAAGCGCCGAATTAAGCAAGATCGCGATCAATATGTGCCTTGTGGCGTCGGTGACCACTGCGAACGTCCTGGCGGAGCTCTGTGAAGGTATTGACGCCGACTGGTCGGAAATTGCGCCGGCGCTGAAGCTCGACCGCAGGATTGGACCCCACGCCTATCTGGCGGCTGGTCTCGGCATTGCCGGCGGCAATCTGGAGCGCGACATCGCGACTCTTATCCGCATTGGCGCGCGTCATGGAACCGATGTCGCCATGATGCAGGCCTGGCGGGCGAACAGCACTCACCGCCGGTATTGGGCCTTGCACCAACTGCACCGGACGGTTCTTCGCACGAGCTCCGCACCCGTGATCGGCGTACTGGGTCTCGCCTATAAGGAAAACACCCATTCGGTCAAGAATTCGCCTGCCGTTGCACTTATCGAAGGGCTGACTCCATACGCCATTCAGGCCTACGATCCCGTCGTCAAAGCGGACAGCGCCTGGCATCCCCGACTCAGGCAGATGCCGACGGCGATTGCCGCGGCGGAAGGAGTAGACGCGTTGGTGCTCATGACGCCCTGGCCCGAGTTTCGCGAGATCGACCCGGCGGAACTGGCGGGGCGGATGTCGGGACGCACGGTTTTCGACCCCTTCGGGCTCCTCGATGCGGCAGGCTGCATGACTGCGGGCCTTGCTCATCTGCGGCTCGGCAAGAGCGTCGCCGACGCGCCTCGAACCTAAGACCTTTCCCTCCCTTTCCCCAGAAAAATACGGGTGAACGCTTGTGCTTCAGCATTCTGACAATCTCCCGGCCACGTCGGACCGTGTGGTCGTCATCGGCGCCAGCGGCGTCCTTGGCAAGGCTTTGATTGACCGCCTCAACACGGATAAAATCCCCGTCCTGGGGCTGGGAAGCCAACAGCTTGACCTGCTGTCGCCGGACGCCGGCGACCGGCTGGCGGACACCCTTCGGGCGGGCGACGCGGTCGTCTTGCTGTCGGCCCTGACGCCCGACCGCGGTCGGGGCATTCCGGCCCTGATGAAAAACCTGCGTATGGCGGAGGCCGTATGCCAAGCCATCACCGCCGTCGAACCGGCCCATGTCATCTATCTCAGTTCGGATGCTGTTT
Organism: Alphaproteobacteria bacterium; assembly: GCA_040218575.1. Lineage (NCBI taxonomy): Bacteria > Pseudomonadati > Pseudomonadota > Alphaproteobacteria > Alphaproteobacteria bacterium. Next base: position 386,807 of record JAVJRE010000007.1, read on the forward strand.
ATCCCATGGGGACGGACGTCCTTACAGAGCAAAGCCCGGCCGCGCCGACCGACCTTTATGGTGTCATGCACCGCAGCCGCGAACTGATGTTCGGCGAGACCGTTCCTGCTGACAGGCTGGCGATACTCCGCTGCACGCTGGTTCTTTCAGCCGTCGATACCCACAACTCCTACGGCCCCAACCGCTTTCGCCAGCAAGGACGGACAGATGGCAAGATCGGGCTTGGCGGAGAAGGCGAAGAAACCCGGGACCATATTCTCGACAGCGATGTGGCCGAAGTGATCGTCCGGGTGCTGAAGCAGCGCAGCCACGGCGTTCTGAATACGGCCACCGGCGTTTCACACTCCTTCGCCGATGTCGCCCGATTGGTCGCGGCGAACCTGTCTCCGTCTCCGGAAGTGGCCTTCAGCCCGCGCCGCGCGCCGATTACCCACCGGCACTTCGATATTCGGGCGACGCGCCTGGCCTTCCCCGACTTGCGCTTCACGCCCCTGGAGGAAGCCATCCAACGGGTTCACGCGGCCTTGCCGTCCTGACCGGCGCCCCCCATGGCGGAAGTCAACCTGCTCGAAACCCATCCGAAATGCGTGCGAAACGTCGCCGCACGCCTGCACAACAAGGCGCACAATCGGGAGCGCGCACTGCGGTTCGACTGGGAGTATTTCGATGGTCCCCGCGAACAGGGATATGGCGGCTATGTCTATGACGGCCGCTGGATACCGGTCGCGCGCCGGATCATCGATCACTTCGGCCTGAAGCCGGGAGACCGGGTCCTCGATATCGGCTGCGCCAAGGGCTTTCTCGTGCGGGACCTCATGGCCGAATGTCCAGGACTGACGGCCACGGGGCTCGACATCTCCCACTATGCCCTGACTCACGCCCACCCGGACGTGGCCGGACGTCTCCTCCGCAGCACCGCCCATAGGCTTCCGTTTGCCGATGGCGCCTTTGACGCGGCGATCTGCATCAACACTGTCCACAATCTGGACCAGGACCTCTGCCTGGCCGCCCTTCGCGAGATCGAACGGGTCGCCCCCGAACGCGGGTTCGTCCAGGTGGACGCCTATCGCACGGAAAGCGAGCGGCAGCATTTCGAAGACTGGATGCTGACCGCCAGAACCTACGGACGGCCGGAGGACTGGCTATCTTTGTTCGCGCAGGCGGGCTATCGCGGCGACTATTTCTGGACCATTCTTGAGATGGAATGAAGGTCCGGACACCTCGGTGTCACTCCTCGCCGGCCTTCCTACCGGAGTTCCGAGATCATCACATTCGATTGTCTGTCGCGGCCTCCAGCGAAAGCCGCTCTTCCGTTTAGCTGCCCTAACCAGGGTCGGGACCATGGTCGATGGCGATGATCGCCCAACTACCATGCTCTTCGTCCGCTATAATAACGCTGTGATCCAGAACATGCGTACCGTCCTGTAGCATCTGCACCATGGCGGTTGCAGGACACCCATATGCGCTTGCGGCCGAACTGTATTCGATCAATTCTGCAACGGCACGTTCAAAAGTCTTAGGTCTAAAACATAGAAAGTAATCGGGAAACCGGTAGCGTTCTGGACGCCAGGATGCATCTGCGAACCACATGTAAGTGCTGTTGTCGAGCCGCGGCCTAATACCCTGTTCCCGCCACTCCAGGCCACCCCGCTCCGCTAGTGGGTCAAAATAGGCCCACTGCCCTGTCATCCATGCCGCAGGTGCTGCATAGTTGTTGACGGCGAAGGAGCGACCTTTAAAGGGCTCTTCTTTCAATCTCTGAATGAAGGCAAGCTGATCGGGTGGAAAAATCCGAACATAGGACAATTGAAGCGCCGCCCAGTAGCTGACAATGAGCATGGCGACCACAGCGACAGCCGCCGCTGGCAAAACAGGATTCCAAAAACCAGGTCGCCAACCTTTGTCGGGCCAAAGCCTCCGAGCCACTATCCACAGAATATATAGCCCTGCGGCGGGAATCATGCTCGTGAAGAACACGCTGAAAGGCGCAAGGCGCAACTGATACCCGGTTAGCACATAACCGGGCGACAACCAGTAAACAACAACATAGGAGAGCAGACCGGCCAAGCCGAACAGCAGCAGATAGTGGAGCCTTGGCGTAGTGTCATTTGTCACGGCCCGGATACCGACGACTGACAATCCAGCCGCGGTAACAAAGGCGATCACAAACACTGCACGGGCCGCATGGCGCGAAACCTCTTCGCCCATCACGCCCATCCACAGTGGTGCGTACCACTCCCGAACCAGGCCTGGCAGTTGAAAAAGAAACCCAATGGCCAGCAGGCTCAGAACCGCCACCCGAGCAGCGGCCGAGAGCGTGACTGCGCTGCCGTTCTTGCTAAGAACGCTGTAAATACGCGTAAGGCCCCAGGTCGCAAGAGCCGCTAGGGCGCCATATACTAGGTTGTGACCAATCTGTGGATGAATGAAGGCATAGTGCGCTTCCAGTCCGAAGATGCGAATGTGTCCAACCACGAAAACAAGGTAGGCGCTCAACCATATCGTCGCCAATGCAACAGCATACGCCGAATCAAGCCGGCGCCACCTCGTTCGAAGAGCCTGTGAGAACAGCTCTATGGGACGCCCAATGGACAGGTGCTTGACCGGCCAGCTCAGTGTCCAAATAAAGTTCGCCGGGTGCAGGACGGCGATGCACGCGACAACGACGGCGACACACCACAATGCCGCGATGACAAAGTCCGCTTTGCCATGACTTTGCAGCACACCCCAAGTTGCCGTGAACTGCATGCCGACGACGACGAGCAATCCAACCAGGAGCGCAAGGCCAATGTATCTAAGCCTCTGGGATGCTTGGCCGGACCTGGTTATCCACGGCAGCCGCTTCACGAACAGGGTCGAGTAGAGGACGACCAGCGACACAAACAAGATTGCCGTGGCCTGAAAAATTTCATCGACAAAACGGGAAGCGTCGGATGAGCCAAGCCAGCGTGCCGACGAGAGTATCTTTGGCCGGGCGCTAAGCGTCAGCAGAATCAACGCCAACAACGCTGTGTGGCGAACTGCGACCTCACCAAAACTCGCCCTGAGCCGCACGGTGCTCCACTTGCGCGCAACCCGAGCAAGAACCCAAAGCCCGCCGATTGCCAAAAGCACGGCCACAAAAATCAAGACTACATCGCGCGACAAGGCGGCCATGAAGTGAAAAACAGAAACGCTGTCAAGAAAATACAGGACAGCAACAAAAACCACAGAGAACACCAGCAAACGGGTCCTCCTTCTGCCAGATTCTGAAATACAAACCATCCCTGCGAAGCGCCGACTGCTCCCCACCAAGGCTCCCAGTATCAGAAGCAGGCTGATGAATATCAGAATCGGCGTGTGGACCTGAAGATTTATGTGGCTGACAGAGTTCAGCAAACTAACGGGATTGCGGAAGCGTTCTCCATCAATGAAGTTCTGCCAGAAAGCAATATTGTGCTCGGCATAGAATTGAGCAACTGCTAGGCGGTCCATGATTGCGCTGCTAGCGTTCCGCGACAACTGCTTGAGCTGGAAGTCCTTCACTACGACGTCCGCGCCGAGGGCCGTCGCAAGCTGCGTGAACAGCATGGACAGCGACAGAACGGCCGCGCCGCTCGCTACCCCACCGACGAGTAGCATCTTGCGGATGTCCCTGCGATACAGGACTAACGTGTAGAGTCCTGCCGCCAAAGATACGAACGCGGCGAATACAAGCTCGAAGTAAAACAAAAGCAGGAAGGAAATCGCCAGACCGGCCCAGGCACTACGGCGATATTTTCCGCCAACCTCGTGCAGGCACAGGAAAATCGCAAACAAGAGAAAACCGTACCAGACTCGATAAGTCACCACATGCCATTGGGCATAAAGTAGATAGTCTGTGAACAGGAAGACGCAAGCAATCAGCGAGAAGACAGGCGATACGATCCGCGCAAAATAGGAATAGGCGAGGAACAGCGTCCCAGTGCCGACGACAAGCACCGTCCACAATACCTGTGCTTCGGGCGTTCGGGCGCCAAGCGCATAGATGACGTAGCCGAACAGGCGCGGCATATTACCCTGACTCGTATGGTAGAAAGGATGCGCCGCTGGATCGGGCCCGAAAGACTCATCCGTCACCCAGAAACTCTTGAAAAAGTCGAACTGGTACATGTTGTGGCTGTGCCACAGCACGGAGAAGGTCTCGTTCCCGTCCATCACATAGGGTAGGAAATCGGTAGACCACAGAATCCAGCCGTAAAGCAAAGCGTAGACGGCCGCGAGCGCACCAAAGCACAGCCAGAAGTTCTGCCCCAAGGCTGCCTTCGAACTTTCCGGACCGAACATGTCAAATGTCGTCATCGCCCAACCCGAACTGACCGAACCCGTCGCTGGTTGACAACTAGGCACATTTATCCCTCTTTTGCGAATGGATAAATGAACGTACGGTCAACGCCTCTGGTGAGGGTTATCTGGAACCCGACAGCAATTACCGGCACCACGCCAACCCGTTCACGCCAACCCGTTCACGGCCGGCATTTATTGGCAGTATTCTTGCGCAGTCGCAATATCCACCGAGGCTGACCTACCGGAGACACCGTTGCCAATCACGTTCCTAAGACATGAGTATCGGCCGAAATCCTTGTCTTCGGTCTCCACAGCCTCCGAATGGCTCGGCAGCGGTTTTCTCATGTTCCTAGTTATCGTGCCACATATTCCCGCGACGGTCTTGTTGTGGGCGAATTCACATCTGGCATTGATATTTTCGGAATCCGTCGCCTACCGTTTCGGCTTTGTCACGCGATTACTGGATGGCGAGAACAGCGCTTTATGGTTGCCTCAGGGCTTTGCCACAAGCCTGATACAGAAGCATGTCGCCATCGTGATGCGGCCGTTTATGGATTATGGCGAACAGTACATCGAGACGTTGAAAGTGTTCGCTGACGTGACCCTTGCTATACATTCGGCGCTTCTGATCGCCGTGCAACTGTGTATCGTCAGAGATCGCAATTTGCGTTTTTTCCAGAAGATGATTCTCCTTATGCTTCCGTTTGCGCTCATTTTCGCGACCAGAGGAGCGGGAATCTGGTTCTGGACCAGCCCGGACTACTACGCGCTGAACACTGTTTTCTTCCTAGTTGCGGCCTATTTCGGGTGCAAGATTCTCATCACTCCCGACCGGTATAAGCGGTTGTCCGACGCGGCGAGACTTGGCGCCATCGTGGGAATCATGATCGCGTCAAAGATCTCGTTCGTGCTCGTCGCGCTTGCATGGTTCGTGCCTCTAGCGATCCACCAGCCCGACATCAAACGAAGTATGGAATATATCACCGTTGGAGCGCTTGCCAGCGTTGTGTCCTTTGCCGTGATAGTGCTCGCGCTCTATTACCCTTCATTCGAGATACTTCCGCTTGCCGTTATCGGTTGGTGGACCTTCTTGCAGAATCCTGGCAACGAATTTCATACTCTATCGCAAGCGTATTTTCAGTACGTTCGACCCAACAACTACGATGTCCTGATAGCGCTCTACGTCATGGCGCTTGCCACCCTGGCCTACGCCACCGTGCGTCACGCCCACTGGAAGTCTGATTGGAGACCTATTCTGGCGGCCATCATATTCGTAGGCGCGACTTTTTCGGGCGTTGCCTTTTTATGGGTGCGCGCCGCCGGCAGCACGGCGTATGAGGCTATGGGCTTTCTTTCCGTGGGCGTGTTCGGAATACTGGCCGCGACCCGGCTGGACGAGGGCAGGTTTGCTGCCGCCGCCGTCATCGCCTCAATTGCCGCTCTGGCGCTCCTGACCTTCCCATTGCCCAGTGTTTTGGTGCCTGCCGCAAAGTCAGCCAGCTATGACTTCCGAGCATCTGTTTTTGAAACGCTTCGCCGTCAGCCTGACGAAGTCAATATCATCATTCCTGATAACGCAGAAATGTTCGTCCGCCCAAGTGCGTTCGAAGACACCATCGTTAAGGGCTTCTCCGACATCCCCAGTTGGGTTGTACGACCGGAGAACTTGTCTGTCCAACAGGTCTTTCCTGGTTTCCAACTTCGCTCAGAGCATTCAGCGCTCACACCTTCGATGGGCTACAGGGACGGAAGTCTCATTGTCTTCTACGGTGACACGCAAGAAGGGCTTGCAGCGCGCTATCCCACTTTGGCAGTAGAACTGAACGATCCGGCAACACGATGCCGCCTGTGGGAGTCTCACGAAGAGCAGGCCGCTTCGGTAACAGTGTGCCGTATCGCTGGCGGTTCCGCCGTGGATGGCGCCCTGGGCCAGATAGCGAGTCTCATGAACGGCGAGCCTACGGTCGATGGTGCCCGGCTCTCTGACCGAGAAGGGCAACGGGCTCGTATATTGCCTTTGCCAGCAGCGGCGGTGTCGGATGACCTCGTCCCCGAGGTCAATGCCAAGGAAGGTGCAATACCATATGTTGTGCCAGCGCAGACCCTCTACGGCCGGCTACGCCAAATCGTCTATCCGGATGTTCCCAGAAGCGTCTGCACCGAGATTCTTACGAACCTGAATCGCATACTGGGCGTCGAGTTCGGGAGCGTAGAAGGTGTTTCCGCCACGTGGCGTAATGTCCCCGTACAGGACAATATTGCCCGAGAGGACTGCCGAAACCCGGTGAATACGATCAATCTGCTCTACAGACCGTTTTGATTTTCGCGAAAGAGCCAGAGCCCAAGCGCCCCGCGGGAAGCCTTACTAATAATCAGCTCGCAGCCTCGTGTCGAAAGAAGCGACGCAGCATGGCGAACGCGCGCTGAAGAGAAGCCCCCCGCTCTGTCATTCGCATCTCTCCGTTTTCCTGCCTTTCAAGAAGGCCGGTTGCCTCCATCTTATGCAAGCGGCTCTCGACCATAGACGCGGGGCTGTAGGCAGCCTCGATCTCTTCAACCGTTAGGGGATTCTGCCGCAGGCGAAGCAGCAAGCCAGCGGATATACTGCTGCCGACAAGTGTGAAGGCGAATATGTAGAGCTCGCAAACAAAGGCGTAGAACAGCGCGCTTATCCACCAGGCTATTGTCAGTCCGAAGATAAAGTAGGCATGAAGCAGCATCGCCAGGCCAATCAGACCTCCAACAACCAAATACCGATGGACAGCCGTTCCCGATACGGGCAGGCGACACACCATAGTTAAGGCCAAAATCGAAGCAGCCCAGTAGCCAAGCACCAAAACAAGAATGGTCATGAGACGGATTTTCGTGTTGCCGTTGCATTCACCAGGGCCGCCAATAGCAGCGTCACCGCCCGCCCCACGATGGTAAGTCTGGTTTTTCCGTCCTCATGCATTGCGATCAGACCCATAGCGACCAGGGCGCGGTACCGGCTTTGCAGCTTCTCGAGACCGACGGCTTCAAGCCCCTTCAGAACGTCATCGCTTGTCTGGCTGGCAGTCCGACTCAAACGGTCAAGGATAGTCAGCGAATAGCCGCCTTGCGCGAGAGACCACGCCTCCAGAAAGGATAGACTGTAGATCCCGTGAACAGCGATCGCCGCGATCACGGGCCCCACCGTTTCTGCATACAAGCCAACCAGTGCCGCTGCCACAGAAACAAGCAGGAACGAAATCATATGAAAAGCGAAAATCCCACGTTCCTGACGCATCGAAGGCCAGTTACGCAGAAACACTATGTAGGCCAACAGGTGAATGACGCTATATCCTGCCGTCGCCCACAGAACAATTGTGGCACTGGAGTCTGTCGCCATGCTTCAGCAAGGCCTTTGTCGTCACTGAAAGAGACTAGTACGGTCCCTTGAACTCATCCGCCAGGTCGATGTCGCCCAGGTGACTGTGGGTTCGGCCGAGGAGCGTAAGCGCCGCCTTCGCGATGGTCGAGGCCTTGGGATAGAAGGCATCCTCCAGGGGCTGGGAAACCGGCGCCGGGCTGTCGGCCAGACCGATTCGATAGACCGGCGCCTTGAGGCTGTGAAACGCTTTCTCCGCCACCAGCGCCGCGACTTCACTGGCGACCCCGTATAGCACCCAGCTCGTATCGGCGACAATCAGGCAACCGGTCTTGCGGACGGAGGCGAGGATCGTCTCCTCGTCCAGCGGCCGAATGCTGCGCAGATCGACCACCTCGACCGACACACCGTCCTGCTCCAGGCTTTCCGCGGCCCGCATCGCCTCGACAACCATGTAAGACGAGGCCACGACCGAAACGTCCGTTCCGTCGCGCACTACGGCTGCCTTGCCGATGGGCGTGGGCGCGAAGGCCTGATCCACCGGCCCGGCAATCGGATAGAGCGAGCGGTGTTCCAGGATGACCGTCGGCGCGTCGCCCGTCAGAGCCGCAATGGTCAGCCCTTTCGCGTCCTGCGGCAAGGCCGGCATGACCACCTGCAACCCCGGAAAGTGAGCCAAAACGCTCTGCAGGCTCTGGGAGTGCGTCGCGCCCTGCCCCCAGCCCCGGCCGATCACCCCGCGAACGACGATCGGCACAGAGCCGGCGTGGCTGCCATACATGTACTTCCATTTCGCAGCCAGATTGATCATCTGATCGAAGGCGAGAAACATAAAGTCGTTGCGCGGATGCACGACGACCGGACGCTTGCCCATGGCCGCTGCGCCGATGGCGATGCCTGTCAGGGCATTTTCCATGGCCGGCGCGTCGAAGACCCGGGACGGTCCGAAGCGGCGGGCCGCCTCCACCGTCGATCCGAAAATGCCGGAGGGATAGTCGACCGCGATACCCGTGACGAAAATGCCGTCATCGGCCTCCATCGCCTGCACCAGGCCCTCCGAAAGGGCGTCAACATAGGTCAGTTCACGCATAGATCAGCCGTTCCCGGGAATCGCCGACGCTCAGCATTGCAGCTTTCAGCGACCTCAGTAGATGTTATCGAACAAGGTTCTGGTCTCGGGCCAGGGCGAACCCTTGGCGGCCGCAACGGCCGTCTGGATTTCGTCCTCTATTGCGGACTCCCAGGAAAGCACTTCGCTTTCGCCGGTCCCGGACGCCACGATCAGCGCCCGAGCCCGCTTGACCGGACAGCGATCCATCCAGCGGTCCAGCTCCGCCTTGTCCCGATAGCTTCGCCCCGCCTCGTGGTCGAAGTTGGGACCAACATGTTCACGCCAGCGATAGGTCATGCACTCCAGAAACACTGGCCCCTCTCCGGCCCGCAACTGGTCCAGCGCCGCCAACGTCCTGCCATACACTGCGACGACATCATTGCCATCGACGCGCTCCGCCGTGACCTTGAACGCCCGAACACGTTCGCACAGATCGGTACCCGCGGGTTGACGTACGGACAACGGGCTTTCCGTCGAGTACAGGTTGTTCTCGCATACCAGAAGAACCGGCAGCCGGCGCACGGCGGCGAAATTGAGGCTCTCGTAGAAAACGCCTTCCTCGCAGGTCGCTTCGCCGAAAAAGGTCACGGCGACACGAGGCGTCTTGTCCAATTGAAACGCAAGCGCGCTGCCGGTCGCCGCGGCAATTGTCTGGCCAAGAATGGCGCTGCTGACGACAAACCCGGTTTCCCGCGAGGTCAGATGAACAGACCCCCCGCGCCCGTTCGCACACCCGTCGATCCGGCCATACAGCTCGGCCACCAGCCCCAGCAGGCTGCCGCCACGCGCCAGGTAATGATTGTGGCACCGGTGATGGCTATACACGACGTCGTCATCGCCCAGGGCGCCGCACACGCCGGCGGCCACCGCCTCCTGCCCGATTCCAAAATGCGTCGGCGTCCGCATCTCCTGCTCCGGGTACAGCGAGGCCAGCGTCTCCTCGGTTCGCCGGATACGGAATACGGCGCGATAGAGATCCCGCAATATCTCGCCAGGAAGTTCCTTCATGACGGAATCACCCGTTCCCTTGTCGATCGGAAAGCCGGACTGGGCATGCAGCGCCCGCTTGGCCACAAAGCTCAGTCAATATCCGGCATCGCGCTCAGGGATACCGGCGCGCAGATTCTCCGGCGCGCCACGCCCCGCGACAGAACGGGAATTGAAAACGAAAATCGCCCACGACAGCTTTGCCAACGTGCTCACGACGTTGAGAAGATTGCGCGGACGCAGCGCCATCGACTTTCCGGCCCGTTCGGCCCCCTCGATGGGAACTTCGAATCGCGTACAGCCCGCCTTCAGCAGCTTGATCAGTATCTCGCCCTGAAATGCAAAACCAGTGCTCGTCACACGGATTGCGCGTACCAAGTCTGTGCGATGGATGGGCAGCCCGTTGTAGTACTTCACCTTCTGCCGGAACATGAGGTTCAACAACCCCGTATAGCACCGGGACGCAAAGAACCGCATGGGGCTTTTGATCCGGCGGAGATTGGTGACATAAGGGAGCACAATGTCCGCCCTTCCCAGGGCATCGAGCATTGGGGGCAGGCTGGACGCGGGAACCCCGCCGTCTCCGCACATCAGCATGTAATACTCGTAGCGCGCGAGGCCAAGGCCATGGCGATAGATCGCGCCCAGGCCCTGATTGGTTTCGTTATGGACAACCCGCAGCCTTGGCGAGGACTTGGCCATGTCGTCCATGATGGCCCCCGTAGCGTCACGGCTGCCGTCATTGACCAGAATAATTTCATATTCAGCGACGCGCGGCTCGACGGCCTCGATGATCTCGGTGACGACGCTGCGAATCAGGACTTCTTCATTCAAGGCAGCGACCACAATCGTCAGATTCGCCCCTCTGTTCTCGTGGTGCATACGCTCCCCTTCCACGCTGTCGTGCTGCCGATGCAACGTCGCAGGCATACCCTCTAATCCACTATTTCTATAGATATCTCCACAAAAATCGGAGCCCCAACGGACTTGCGGACGGTATTGCCCCACCCACCCATCACTGTCAACATCGCAGGCCAGATTGACCCCTTGGGACAGCCTGCCCGCGGCTGTCTCAAGCCCTCGGTCGGACGCCGATGCTCGCCGCCGACTACCCCCGGGGCAAGGCCATAAGGTAGAAACCTTGCAACAGGCACCCGGGGGGCGGCAGGGGGGGGCGACAGAGGGGGCGACGGTGGCGATTTTGCGAGGTCAACAGGGACATCGTGTTCTTCTCGCCGCCAAGCTGGCTATCCCCGCCATCGTCGTCCTGTGGATATTCAGACAGTTCGACCTCGCGGAGTCACTGGAGAACCTTAGCCAGCTAAGCGCGCTGATTGTCGCCGAGGTTTTCCTTCTTCTGATTTTCCAGCAAGTGCTGGCCGCATGGCGTCTTGCCGTAAGCGTCACAATGAGCGGAGCGTCCATTGGTCACCGCGCCGCCGTTGCAACCACCTTTGTCGGCAATTTCTTCTCTCAGGCCATGCTCTCGTTTGTCGGTGGCGACGCGATGCGCACGCTTGAACTGACCCGTCAAGGGATTCCGGTCATCAAGGCGGCGGTCGCCATTGTGCTGGACCGGGTCAGCGGCATGTTTGCGCTGATGGCGATGGTGACGCTGGGTCTCGTCAGCATACTGGACCTGATCACCAGCCAGACAACACGTCTCGGCTTGTTCGCGCTGCTTGCCGCGGGGCTGGCGTTCGCTGCTGCTTTCGTGCTTCTCGGATTTATGCCGGCAACGTGGCGCCGCCTGAAGAGGCTGGGCCCCTTGATGGAGCTTGTCAGCGCGGGGCGCTATGCATTTTCCGCCCCTTGGGGTTGGACGAAGGCCCTGTTCGGCAGCTTTCTCATCAATCTTCTGAACGTCCTGATTATTTTTGTTCTGGCCCGGGGATTCGGACTGGACGTGTCACTCTTGCAGTGCCTGATCGTTGTCCCTCCCGTTCTGCTGATGGCGATGATGCCCATTTCGATCGGCGGATGGGGCGTGCGTGAAGGTGCTATGGTTGTGGGATTCAGCCTTTATGGCCAGCCGGGAGAAACCGTGCTGCTGATTTCCATTATCTTTGGCCTCGCCAGCCTCGTCGTTGCCTTGCCCGGAGGCCTGATATGGCTGTTGTACAAGCGCAATACCGGCAAGACTGACTTCAACTAACGTGCAGACAATCGATCGATGATGTTTCGTCGGCTCGTTCAGACAACCGGCCTCATCAGCATCCTGACCATGGTCGTCACCGCGGTGGGCGCGCTTCGCGAACTCGCGGTGGCCAATGCATTTGGCGTCAGCCGGCTCATCGACGCATTTGTCATCGCGCAGATTCTGCCCTCCCTTCTCGTCCAGCTCATCGCCGGCTCCCTTGCCGCGGCGCTGGTGCCTGCCCTGGTCAGGGCGGACGGCCCAGCCACATCCGCGGAAACAAAACGATGGGTCGGCAGCGTTCTCGCGCTGGCGTTCTGTGTCCTGGTCGCGCTGACGGTGGCCTGTTTCTTCGCCGCGCGCCCTCTTATGGGGTTCCTTGGGCCCGGTTTCGACGACGCCACCATGGACCTGACCACCCACCTCTTCAGGTGGCTTCTGCCGCTCATCCTGTTGCAGGGCATGGTCACGGTGTGGAGCGGTGTCGCCCACTCCGTCCAGCGTTTTGCTTTGGTGGCGGTAGCGCCGACGCTTCGGCCGTTGTTGACGCTCTTGCTATTGCTGCTGTTTGGCGACCGGTTCGGAGTCACGATTCTCGTCATCGGCCTGGTGGCAGGATCATTGCTGGAGATCCTGCTCGTCGGCGGTTTTCTTTTCCGTCAGGGGTTGCCTGTTTTGCCCCGCTGGCACGGTTTTCATCCCGCGATACGCCGCATTCTGACTCAGTTCTGGCCGATGCTGGCAAGCGGCAGCGTGTTCACGGGAATGCTGGTCGTCGACCAGGTGATCGCTTCACTGTTGGGCCCTGGCGCCGTTTCGGCGCTCAGCTACGGCAACAAGGTCATTGTCGTGATCCTGGGCCTCACCGCATTGCCACTCGGCACGGCGGCCTTGCCCCTGATCGCCGGACATGCCAGCCGCAGCGAAAGCCAGACCTTGACGCGGGACCTCAAACGCTGGATTCGCGCCGCGTTCATCGCTGGTCTGCCAATCGCCGCAATTGTCTATTTCCTGGCCGACTCCATGATTCGGCTACTCTTCGAGCGTGGCGCGTTCACTCCAGCCGATACCGATCTGGTCGGCAGGATTCTCGCCATATACGCGCTTCAGATTCCCTTTGCATTGGTAAGCACGCTGATCATCCGGACACTGACCGCTCTTCAGGCGGCGCGTCAGGTATTTGTGATTGCACTGCTCGGATTCATGCTCAATCTGGCCGGCGACCTCATTCTCATGAGGTTCTTCGGTCTTGCTGGCATTGCGCTCGCCACCAGCCTGACAATGGCCATAAGTGCGGGCGTCTCCGCCTGGCTGGTCTATCGAGTGATTGGCCGCGACGCTCCGCGACACCCGGCTCTCTCATAGTTTCGGGCGACTTGGAGCAGGCGCCGCCGGCCCCTGCCACGTTCTTTGAGCGCGAGGGTGGGGCGCCACAGACAGGCGACGGCCCGGTCACGACCTGGCCGGACTCCCGCGAAAGAGCATCGGTGATTCCCATCGGCCGCATAATGCGACCCATGTTTCCGTCGCGGGCTCGATTGCGCGCGGCATCAGGAACCAGCCGCCGCGTGCCGCTACATGGTCATAGCTCGGCAGGATAACCATGCCCTCTGTCAGCGGCTGCAGCGGCATGTCCGGCCGTGCCGCCAACAGACGGTCGGGTTCGACGCGCCATTCCAGAACCGTCCGGCCGTCGTGCCGATCGGCGGCCCGGGACACGGGCCGGCCTATGACGGCCGCCATGCCTGCCCGCCAGAACACCGTCGCCGCCACCTCGCCCGGCGGACAGGCGCTGGCGGCTGGCTGCACCGGCGCGGCGCGGCCGGCGACGATTGCCGTCCCCGGCCCGACCGCCGCCAGGATCACCGCAACCACGGCCATCGCCAGTCCCGCGCCTGTCGGCAGGCCAGCCGGGCGCCAGCGGGGCAGTCGGTCCAAGCAGGCCGCGCCAAGCGCCATCACAACGGCTAGGAACGGTATCGTCGCGGCAAAAACCCGCAGCCCGCCATCGGCCAGGAAAGGCACCGACAGCCAGGTGCCGACCAGCCCGGCCAGCAACAGCCCGTGTTCGGCCCGTCGCGGATGGCGCCAGATACGCCACAGACCCAGCAGCGTCAGTGCGGTGGTGAGGATGCGCGGCCCGTTCTGAAAGAAGAACTGGTTGTAGACGCGGAGAATACCCCACACCAGATCGCCGGGGGCGGCGGCGAACCGCTCCCACGCCAGTTGGAAGATCAACGGGAAGGCCTGGCTGTCATTCATGGCCTGCAAGGCCGGGTGAACCTCATAGACGCGGGTCCAGCCTTCGCCGCCGGCGACCAGGCCATACAGCGTGGGGGCGAAATTGCCGAACGGCAGGCCGTCGCCAGTGCCAAACCAGGCCAGCAGCCAGGCATTGGGCAGGAAGCCGGCAAGTCCGGCGGCCGCACTCCATAGTCCCGCCACTGTGAAGGCGGCAATCGCCCGCCGCCTGAGTCCGCCGCCGCCCGCCCGCCAGGCATTGACGGACAGCCACACGATGATGGCCGGCAGGACGAAATAGGCGCCCGCCCGCGCGTTCAGCGCCATGGCCAGTGCGAACAGGCCGAGGGCGATCAGCCAGCGGCGGCGTTCCACCACCCCCGACCACAGCATGACGAGCGCGGCGCAGCCCAAGGCCAGGCCGATATTCTCCGACAGCACTGTGCCAATGGCTTCACGGTAGAAGAACAGCAGAATGAGACAGGCAGCGACCGCCGACGGCAGGCCGACCCGCCGCCACAGCAGCAGGCCAACAGCCCCTATGGCCACGCCGTTGAGCCCGGCCAGCCAGGCCTGCGCCCAGCCGACTGAGCCGTGGCTTGTGGCGTGCAGCACGGCAATCACCGCCGCCGTCGTCGGCCGGCGGGTGTTCCATTCGTCCAGCCGGCCTTCCGCCAGCAAGGAGAGGCCGCCCCAGTCATAGGCCGCCGCATCAGACCACTGCCACAGGCCAAGGATGATGTTGGGTGTGTCAGGCGCCAGCAACCGGATGGACGCGAGCCATGCCAGCACCAGGCCGGTAACCAGCGCGACGAACAGGACGGCCGACGCATCCCATCGGACACGCCGCCCTCCGCCCGTCTCCGCCCTACCGGTCTCCGCGCCACTGGCGCCGTCGCCGGTAGCGGTCATGGTGGTGTCATGCTCATCCGGCGCTTGATACCCGCGCGTCGCCGACCTGGCAACGCAGAAGGGTGGCATAAGGGGAAATGCTAGGGCCGGCGTAAGAAGCGACGCTGTGGGAATTGAGACAATGGACCGGGCCAGCGCAAGGCGCTATGACCTGCCTGTCATGACTCGCCCACCCGCCACCGTCCCGTGCCGGACATAAGCCGCCGCAAGCAACGCATCCGCGACCTCGCCGACCGCCAGGCGCGGGAACGCCGCCGCTGGCAGGAGCGCAACAGCGCCTTCCACCAGGCCGACCGTGCCTATATGCGCTTTCTGGTGCCGCCGGGTTTGCGGGTGCTGGATCTGGGCTGCGGCATCGGCGACCTGCTTGGCAGCCTGCGGCCATCCCGTGGCGTCGGCGTCGACTTCAGTCCGGCCATGGTGGAGATGGCCCGGCAGAACTGGCCGGGGCTGGAGTTCCTGGCCGGCGACATGGAAGATCCGGCGACCCTGGCCGCCCTCAACGGGCCCTTCGACGTCATCATTCTGGCGGACAGCATTGGCGCGCTGGACGATATTCAGGGGACCCTGGCCGCGCTGCACCCGCTGTGCACGCCTCAGACACGCCTGATCGTCGCCTATTACGCCAGCCACTGGGAGCCGGTTCTGCGGCTGGCTGAGATGGTTGGCCGCAAAATGCCGCAAGAGCCGCAGAACTGGCTGTCCACCGAGGACATTACCAACCTCATGGATCTGGCGGACTTTGAACCGGTCAAACGGGAGTGGCGCCAGCTTGTGCCGCTGCACCTGTTGGGTCTCGGCCGCCTGATCAACCGCTATGTGGCGACCCTGCCGCTGATCCGCCATCTGTGCCTGCGCAACTATGTGGTGGGCCGACCACGCCGCGAAACCGCGCCGGCGCCTCGTTCCGCTACGGTGGTGGTGCCGCTGCGCAACGAGCGCGGCAATGTTGCGCCGGCCATAGAGCGCCTGCCCGCCTTCTGCCCTGACATTGAGGTGATCTTTGTAGAGGGCCACAGCCAGGACGGCACCTTCGAGGAAGCCGAGCGGGTGGTGGCGGCCCACCCCGAGCGTGACATCAAGCTCATGCGCCAGGACGGCAAGGGCAAGGCCGATGCGGTGTTCAAGGCCTTCGATGCGGCACGTGGCGAGGTGCTGATGATCCTCGACGGCGACCTGACCATGCCGCCGGAACAACTGCCCAAGTTCTGGCAGGCCATGGCCGAGGGCAAGGGCGAGTTCATCAATGGCAGCCGTCTGGTCTATCCGCTGGAACGGGAGTCCATGCGCTTTCTCAACCGGCTGGCCAACCAGGCCTTCTCGCTTCTGTTCACCTGGCTGCTCAACCAGCGATTCACCGATACCCTGTGTGGCACAAAGGTCTTGCGGCGCAGCGACTATGAGCGGCTGAAGGCCGGCCGGGCCTATTTCGGCGATTTCGATCCGTTCGGCGACTTCGATCTCATATTCGGCGCCTCAAAACTCAATCTGAAGATCGTCGAAGTGCCGGTGCGCTATGCTCCGCGCACCTATGGCGAGACCCAGATTTCGCGCTTTGCCCATGGCTGGCTGCTGCTGCGCATGGTGATCTTTGCCTACCGCCGTCTGAAGGCGTTGTAATCCTGTGACGGCGGGCGCCTCACCCGACCATACCAGCGAGGCCACGACGCTGCTGGGCCGCCATCGCCGCATCTGGCGCGACAAGGCCGTCCTGCGGGCGGTCTATCAGGATGCCTATGAGCGCATCAGCGCCCGCTGTCCGGCCGGGCCGGTCCTGGAGGTCGGCGGCGGCACCGGCAATCTGCGTCATGCCCTGCAAAGCACCGTGCCGGGACCGGTCATCAGCATGGACGTGCAGACCGCGCCGTGGCTCGACGCCGCCGCCGACGCCCACCGCCTGCCCTTTGCCGACGCCAGCTTTGCCGCCATCGTCCTGTTCGACGTGCTGCATCATCTGGAGCGACCACGGCTGTTCCTGCGGGAGGCTGCGCGCGTGCTGTGGCCGGGCGGCCGTCTGATCATGGTGGAGCCGGCGATTACCCCACTCAGCTATCCCTTCTATGCCTGGCTTCACCCGGAGCCGGTGGTCATGGCGGACGATCCGCTGGCCGATGGCGACCTGTCGCCGGGCCGCGATCCGTGGCACGCCAATCAGGCCTATCCGACCCTGCTGGCAGGCCGTCACCGGCGGCGTCTGGCCGAGGCGGTACCTGATCTTCGCCTTGACGAGGTGCGGCGCTTCGCCCTTCTCGCCTACCCCTTGTCCGGCGGCTTTCAGGCCTGGTCTCTGCTGCCGGCCGGCCTGACCCGGCCGCTGCTCCGTCTGGAGCGGGCGCTGGAAGGCGCGCTCGGGCGCCTCATGGCGTTCCGTATGCTCATGGTCATGGAGCGCGCGAGGCCATGACCACCGTCGGCACCGACACACCGTTGCGACTGCTCCATCTCATCACCGGCCTCGACCAGGGCGGGGCCGAGACCATGGTGGTCAAGCTGGCGCACGGCCTGCCGCGCGACCAGTTTTCACAAACGGTGGTATCGCTGGCGCCGGCCGGCGTCATGGCGCCGGCGATCCGCGCCGCCGGAGCGCGGGTCGAGTCCCTCGGCCTCACCTCCCTCGCCGCCTGGCCCCTCGGTCTGCTGCGTTTTCGCCGTCTGCTTAGGCAAGTGCGACCGCACGTCATCCAAACCTGGCTCTATCACGCGGACCTGTTCGGGCTGCTGGCCGACGCCCTGCCGGGGCGTTCGCCACCCTTCCTGTGGAACATCCGCTGCGCCGATACGGGACTTGCCGGCCGCTCGCCCATGGCCTGGCGCATGTTGAAGACTCTGGCCCGTAACGCCCACCGGCCCGCGGCCGTGGTGGTCAACTCCGCGGCCGGTCAGGCCTATCACGAAGGCATCGGCTATCGGCCGCGGCGCTGGGCGCTGATCGCCAACGGCTTCGATACTGCCTCTCTCGCGCCCGATGCCAGTATGCGTTCAGAGGTGCGGCGTGAGCTGGGCCTGGCCGACCAAACGGTTGCCATCGGTCTGTTCGCCCGCCTGCATCCGATCAAGGATCATGCCACCTTCCTGCGCGCCGCCGCCCTGGCCGAGACGCACAGGCCGGACCTGGCCTTCGTCCTGGTGGGCCGTGGCCTTGAACGGGACGACCCCGCTCTGGCCCGGCTGCTGGCAGCGACCGCAAAGCCCCGCAACCTTCATCTGCTCGGGCCCCGCCATGACGCGACCCGCCTGATGCAGGGGCTCGATATGGCCTGTCTCACGTCACACAGCGAAGGCTTTCCCAATGTCATTGGCGAGGCCATGGCCACCGGCCTGCCGGCGGTAGTGAGTGACGCCGGTGACATGGCGGTGATGGTCGGCGACACCGGCCGGGTGGTGGCGGCTGGCGACGTCGAGGGCTTCGCCCGCGCCTTTTGCGAGCTGGCGGCCATAACGCCGGATGCCCGCAAAGCGCTCGGCCGGGCTGCCCGCCAGCGCATCGCTGACAACTATGACCTGAACGAGGTTCTACGCCGCTACGGCGAACTCTATGGCCAGGTGGCCGCCTCGTGAGCGGGCCAGCCACCACCGCTCCCGCATGGACCTGGACGTTTCGCGGGCTCGTCTTCCTCTATGGGCCGATCATCGCCCTGGCGCCCAAGGGCGCTGTAATCCTGCTTCTGCTCAGCGCCCTGATCGTGGCCGGCAGGTGGCTGACCACCACACCGCGCCAATCCGGCGGACAGGCCCTGCGCGCGACCCTGCGCCGCCTTGTCCCGTGGCTGGTGCTATTCATTGCCGCCTGGATGCTCATACGCCTCGCTTTGCCCTCGCCGGAACCGCAGAACCCGCTGCTGTGGTTCAAGGTGCTGGTCCTGTCGCTGGCCGGGCTGACGGTGCTCAGCGGCTACGCCAGTGCGGCCGGCGCCGACCGCCATGCCCTTGCCACAGCCTGGCTCTATGGCCTTGCCGCCGGCCTGTTGCTCATGGCCCTGGCAGAAGTACATGCACAGATCACCGATACCGCGCTGTGGGGGCCGAAGGTCCGCACCCTGATCGCCATGGAGCCGGGCCGGGCCGTGCTGGTCTTCGCCCTGTGGCCGGCCCTGGCTCTCATACGGCAGCGCCTCGGCGTGGCCACAGCGACGTTGTTGGCGGCGGTGGCGCTGGGCTGTCTGCTGCTGGTCCATGACGGGGTCGGCGCCACCGCCTGGCTGGTCGGTATTGCGGTTCTGGCCGTGGCCGGCATGGGCGGGGTGGCCGGCCGCGCGCTGGCTATCGGCGCCATCGCAGGTGTCGCTCTTGCCATACCAGCCGGCGCCCTGTTGCTGAACCTGACGCCAGGCGCCGCGGCCACGGACCTCCTGCCTTTCTCGGCCCTGCATCGCCTGTCGATCTGGGACTTTGCCGCCACCCGGATCGCTGCATCGCCATGGATCGGCATTGGCGGCGATGGTGTGCGATATCTGGCGGAGACATTCCGGCCCGCTTATGCACCGGTCGCCGGCGACGCGATCGCGCTGCTGCCGCTCCATCCCCACAACGGCTTTCTACAGGCCTGGCTGGAGTTCGGTCTGCCGGGACTGGTTCTTGCTTTGGCTCTGGTCGTCACCGTCGCCCGCGCCGCGGCAGAGCGCGGCCCGGCGGCGCTCGCCGGCACCGCCGGCGCGGTCATGGTCGCCAGTGTCGCCTTCGGCCTGTGGCAATCCTGGTGGCTGTCCAGCCTGTGGCTGACGGTGGCCATCGCCGCCGCCCTGCTGCCCCATCGCCACTAGTCGTTCAACCTTCCCCCTTGTAAGAAACCACGCACCAGTAAGGCGCCTGGCGGCCAAAAACCGGGTCATGCAGCCCGGCCGCCTGCAGCATGACCCTGATCTCGACCCGGGTGAAGCGCTGCTCCAGCCGTGTGCCGAAGCGGTCAAGGGCGTCGGTCCGCATGATATAGAATGGCCGCCGACGATAGGCCGACAGCGGCCACCCATCCACCGTCGCACCGCAACGCTCGCCCAGCGCCGCCAGTCGCGCCAAAGGCCAGTAGACCAGCACCGCCAGAGCCGCGCACAGCGATTGCTTGAGGCGGAACGGCAGACCGGCGATGGCGCGCCGCATCAGGTCGCTGGCCCGCCACAATGCACGGAACCAGACCGGCCGGTTGTCGAAACGGTAATAGAGATACAAAAGCAGCGGCGCGCCCGGTTTCAGCACCCGGGCGCAGTCGGCAATGGCCGCCGCCGTGTCCGGCACATGATGCAGCACCCCCAGTGACACACCGAAGTCCATGCTGCGGTCGGCGAGCGGCAGGCGTCCGGCCGACGCCGCCGCCAGGGCCGTCGTCTTCATCGCCGCCAGATTGCGCCCGGCCACCGCCAGCGCCGCCGGACTGGCGTCGAAACAAAGCAGGGTCGCCACCCGCCCGGCCAGCAGCCGGGCCCAGCGACCGCTGCCGCAGCCAAGGTCGAAGCCGACCGCGTGCGACGACAGTCGGTCCCAGGGAAAATCCTGAAAATAGGCGTCGAATCCCGCCTGCAGATCATCCTGATCCGCATCCGCATAGTCGAAAGCCTGCCACTCACGGCCGAAGTCGGCCACTGTGCGCCGGTCAAGATTGTCGCTCATACTCGCCACCCGCCACCCGGCCGCCACGACGCCCGGCCCCACCGATCAATCCAGTCCGTCCGGCCCCTCTGAGGCACCCGGAGGGCTCTACGCGCCAAGACGGTTTCGGATATGCCGCTTCGGCGGTATATGTGGTGAGGTTCGCCAACAGGGCCTGACATGTCTCTTCGCCGCTATATCTTTCGCCAGCTCATAATAGCGACTCTGCTAGTCGCGATCATCTTCACCTGCATGGTGTGGCTGAACCAGTCGGTGCGTTTTGTCGATCTGATCGTCAATCGAGGTCTGTCCTACACCGACTTCCTGTCGCTGGTCACGCTGCTCCTGCCCACATTCATCTATGTGGTCCTGCCGATTCCGGCTTTTGTCGCCGTGGTCTATGTCTATAACAAGCTGGAAAGCGACCATGAACTGGTGGTCATGCGCTCAGCCGGGCTCAGCGCCCTCACCCTGGCCCGGCCAGCGCTGGCGCTTGGGCTGGTCCTGTCAATCGCCAGTTTTGCGCTATCGCTCTATCTGGTGCCGGCGTCATATCGCAACTTCAAGGACATGCAGCAGCTTGCGCGCAGTAATTATGCAGCCGTGCTGGTCAGCGCTGGCGTGTTCAACAATATGGGGGACGGTCTTACGGTTTTTGTTCGCGAGCGCAACGGCGGCGGGGTCCTGCAAGGTCTCCTGATCCATGATCAACGCGATGCCGATGCGCCGGTGACCATCATGGCCGAGCAAGGCACTATCATTCAGGGACCGAACGGGCCGCGCATTGTCCTGATCAACGGTAATCGTCAGACGGCAAATCCCAGCGGTGAGTTCTCGCTGCTGTATTTTGATCGCTACGCCATTGATCTGCAGACCATTCGGGAGTTCAGCGGTGACCGCTGGCGCGAACCGCGCGAACGGTTTCTGGGTGAGCTTCTGGCTCCGGGCAGCTCCGACAATGACCGCTATTTCCACAGCAAGTTGATCGCCCATGGTCACGGCCGGCTGGCCGGGCCTCTCCTGCCCCTGACCTTCGCCATTGTGGCGGCGGCTATTCTGCTGTCGGGTGAATTCGGCCGGCGGCGACGCGCCTGGCGCTTCTGGGTCCTTGCCGCGGTGGCCATCGCTATCGAGGCGCTGCATCTGTGGTCGGTCAATCTGGCCGGGCGCCTGCCTCTGTTCGTTCCTCTGATCTATGCCTCGGCGCTGCTGCCGGCGGTAGCCGGTGTGGCGTGGCTGGCGCTGGGCACACGCCGGTCCCGCCCGGTCGTCGCGGCATCGCATGGCGTCTGACGGTCCGCTGCAAAGCGCCACACCGGCCAGCGCGGGGGCAGCCACAGCAACAAACACGGGGGCGCCCGCCGGGGCGGGCGACGGGTCCGCCGACGGACGCGCCGGACGGGCGCGGCCGGTCCTGCTCTTCGTGGTCACCGAGGACTGGTACTTCTGGTCACATCGTCTGCCGCAGGCGCGCGCCGCCAGAGCCGCCGGCTTCGATGTGGCCGTGGCCTGTCGGGTCGACGCCCACCGGGCCAGGATCGAAGCCGCCGGTGTTCGGGTCTTGCCGCTGGCCATTCGCCGCCGCGGTATCAATCCGTGGTTCGAGGCCCGCACCCTCATGGCGCTGCTTCGTCTCTATCGGCGCGAGCGGCCGGCGATTGTCCATCATGTTGCCATGAAGCCGGTGATCTATGGCTCTGTGGCAGCGCGCCTCGCCGGCGTGGCAACGGTGGTCAATGCCCTGGCCGGTCTTGGCTATGGCTTTTCGTCGACCAGCCTGAAGGCCCGCCTCATCCGGCCGCTGTTGCGGCGTGCCTTGCGCTTTGCGCTGCGCGGACCGCTCCACCGGGTCATCGTGCAGAATGGAGATGATCGTGCGTTCCTCACCGTCCATGGCCTGGCGCCGGCACAGGCAATCGTCCTGATCGGCGGGTCGGGGGTGGACACCGACCACTTCCAGCCTTCGCCGGAACCACCGCCGCCAGTCATCTTCGCGCTGGTTGGCCGCATGTTGCGCGACAAAGGAATTATGGAGTTCGCCGCGGCGGCCCGGCTGGTGCGGGCGGAGGGAGTGGCGGCGCGTTTCTGGCTGGTCGGCGACGTGGATGACGGTAACCCGGCCAGCCTCCAGGCGGCGACGCTGCGCGGCTGGCAGGAGGAAGGCATTCTTGACTGGCGTGGATCGGTCTCTGACATCGCCGCCCTCTGGCGAGAGGCTCATGTGGCGGTGCTGCCGTCCTACCGCGAGGGACTGCCAAAGACATTGCTGGAAGCGGCCGCCGCCGGCCGTCCGTTGATCGCCAGTGACGTCCCGGGTTGCCGCGAAATCGCCGTGGCCGACGATACGGCCCTGACCGTGCCGCCGCGTGACGCCCGGGCCTTGGCCCTGGCCATGATTCGCATGGCCGGAGATGCACCATTGCGCCGGCGTCTGGGCCTGGCCGCGCGCCAGCGTGTGCTGGACCGTTTCTCCGACCGCCATGTGGAGGACGCCACCGCTGGCCTGTATCGCGCGCTGATGCCATGACCTCCGCCGCCGACGGTTCTGCGTCCGTGCTGGTGACCGGCGCCACCGGCTTCATCGGCCGCGCCCTGCTTCCTCATCTCGCGGCGCGTGGCTGGCGGGTCGTCGCCGGCGTGCGTCAGCCCCGTGCCCCGGCCATACCGGGAGCGGCAGAGACGCGCGTGGTCGGTGACATGGCCGATCCCCGGTTCGACCCGGGCCCGGCGCTTGGCGGTATTGGCGCCGTCGTTCACCTGGCCGGCCTGGCCCATCGCCCGAGTGACGGCGACGAGGCGCTTTGGCGGCGGGTCAATACGGACGCCACGGCGCGGCTGGCTGAGGCTGCCGGCGCGGCCGGCGTTCGCCGCTTTATCTTCATCAGTACTGCGCGGGTGCTCGGCCGGTCCGTGCCGGCCGGGCGCATCCTGGACCACAAGGCACCGGTGCATCCGGCCGATGCCTATGCCCGCTCCAAGGCAGCGGCCGAAGCAGCCCTGCATCAACTGCACGAAGCAGGCGCGAAAGGCCCTGACGAAATCGTCCCCCCTGAAATCGTCATTCTGCGGCCACCGCTGGTCTATGGTCCGGGGGTCGGCGCCAACATGGCTCGTCTCGTGGCGGCGGTGGATCGTGGCTGGCCCTTGCCCTTCGCGACGCTTGCCAATCGGTTCAGCCTGATCGGCCTGACCAACCTGTGTGACGCCATCACCGCGGCGCTGAGCGCACCTGGCGCCGCCAATCGCACCATGCTGGTCGCCGACAAACACCCGGTTTCACCGCCGGCGCTGATCCGTGCGGTGGCCTGCGCCCTGCAGCGCCCCTGTCGTCTGTGGCCATGCCCGTCTGGTGTGCTGCGTCTGGCGGCGGTGGTGGCCGGCCGTTCCGCGGCCATGGCCGGGCTTACCGGCTCCTTCGTGCTCGATACCGCCGCGGCGCAAGAACACCTGGCCTGGACTGCGGAGCGATCCCTCGATGAAGAGCTGACCGACCTGGCGGCGTGGTGGCGGGCTGGCCGACCTCAGGCCTGAGACGGATGGCCGCGCAGAACAAGCAGGGTCGCCACTACCACAATCGCGCCACCGGCCAGGGCCAGCCATGGCGCCCGCAGCGAGACAATGGCCAGCGCCACCAGCGCGCCGTTGCACAACGTGATCAGGCCCACCGTGCGGCCATGTGACCAGCTGCGGATCACCGCTTGCTGATAGAAGTGACTGCGGTGGGCACGCCATACCGCTTCGCCGCGCAGCAACCGACGCAGCA
Organism: Alphaproteobacteria bacterium; assembly: GCA_040218575.1. NCBI lineage: Bacteria > Pseudomonadati > Pseudomonadota > Alphaproteobacteria > Alphaproteobacteria bacterium. The sequence goes on from JAVJRE010000007.1 coordinate 411,192, forward strand.
GGGTCACCCCGGAGTCCGCCAGATAATATGCCGGCAGCAGCAGCGCCGCCGGCCACGCACCGGACTGAGCCAGGCTTAGCAACAGCCAACCCACCAGTAGCCCCAGAGGAACGCTGCCCACATCACCGATGAACAATCGCGCCGGCGGCCAGTTCCACAACACGAACCCGCCAGCCGCCGCCGCCAGAATGAGGCCGGGCCCGGCCAGGACAGCGGCGTCCTCCGGTAATCGCAGGCTCATGGATTCGCCGGCTACGGCAACCGCAAGCGCCAGCGCTGCAACCCCCAGGCCGATGGCCATGGTCTCCACCGCGGTGATCGCGTCAATGCCATCCATGAAGTTGTACAAATTGACGAACCACAGCCACACCAGGCCGGCGGCGATGGCGTCAGGCAGCGGCGGCAGCAGACCCTGAAAGACCGGCGCCGGTGACAGGGTCCACACACCCACCGCTACCGCCACCACCTGTGCCGCCAGACGCAGACCGACCGGCACGTCACGCAAATCATCACGCCACGACACCAGCGCCACGAACACCGCCGCCAGCAGCAACCAGCCGAGGCCAGCGAACACGATGCTGTCGCTGGTCATGGCGACCCACAGCCACGCCGGCAACAGGCCGGCCAGAACCGCCCAGCCGCCGCCGCGTGGCGTCGGCCGCGTATGGCTGGACCGCTGGCCTGGCCGGTCGAGGACCTGCCAGCGCACAAGCATTGCGTGCGCCAGGCCACAGCCGGCCCACACCACAATGCCGACGGTCGCCGCCGCGATCATCTGCGCCGCCGCGGTCATCGCCGTCGCCCGGTGCGAGCCGCCCGGCCGCTGTCACATGGTCCTGCCACCGTCCCCCGCCTCCCTGCCCCGCGCCGCCTCATAGGGGCGGATGATAGCCGGCTTTTTACCTGATCTTTACCGGCTTCGGCGACAGTCAGCGGGACTTCGGGCGCCTGCGCCTCCTCCGCTCCGCGACCGGATATCCGGCGCACAGCCCTTCGGGACAATGCCATGGATGATCTGCTCCAGGAATTCCTTGCCGAGACAAATGAGGGTCTGAGCGATATCGAAGTGGATCTGGTCCGGTTGGAGCAGTCGCCGGACGACCCGTCTCCGCTCACCAAGATTTTCCGTGTTGTCCATTCGATCAAGGGCGCCTGTGGCTTTCTCGGACTGTCCCGTCTGGAGAAACTGGCCCACGCGGCGGAAAGCGTTCTCAGCAAACTGCGCGATGGCGCGCTGCCGGTGACACCGGAGATCGTCACCGTGGTGTTGTCGGCGCTCGACCGGGTGAAGGCGATTCTTGTGGCCATCTCTCAGGATGGGACGGAACCGGACGGCGACGACGACGATCTGATCGGCCAGCTCAGCGCCATCACCCAGGGCCCGCCGGCCGCCGCCACCGAGGCCACCACCGAGGCCGCTCCCGAAACCGATCCCGCAGTTGCTCAGGACACGGCTCCGGCAGATGCGGCAATCGCCGACGACGACACTGGCGCGGCGGCGCAGCCCGCTCCGCCGGCGCGACCGGCCAAAGCAACACCGACCAAGGCGGCGAAAGGCAAGCCCGACAGGGCCAAAGCCGCGGCGCCGGCGGCGGTCGAAAAGTCGGCGGCGTCATCAGTCCGCGTCGCCGTTACCCTGCTGGAAAAGCTGATGGACACCACCAGCGAGCTGGTGCTGACCCGCAATCAGCTCATGCAGCTGGTCCGCAGCGGCGGCGATAGCCGTCTGGCGACACCCCTGCAACACCTCAACCAGATTACGACCGAGCTGCAGGAAGCGGTCATGAAGACGCGTATGCAGCCGATCGGCAACGCCTGGTCAACGCTACCCCGTATGGTGCGTGACCTGGCCCATCAGCTCGACAAGAAGATCGAACTGCAGACGTTCGGCGCCGAGACGGAGCTGGATCGCCATGTTCTGGAGCTGATCAAGGATCCGCTTAACCACATGGTGCGGAACGCCGCGGACCATGGTCTGGAGACCACGCAAGGCCGTCGCGCGGCGGGCAAGCCGGAAACCGGCCAGGTCACTCTGTCGGCCCGCCACGAAGGCGGTCACATCATCATTGAACTGGCCGACGATGGTCCGGGCATCAAACTGGAGAAGCTGCGCGAAAAAGTCCTGCGCGCGGGCCTTGCCACGGAAGCCGAGCTGGAGGCAATAACCGAACAGCAGCTCATGCAGTTCATCTTCAAGCCCGGCCTGTCAACCGCGGAGAAGGTGTCCAATGTGTCGGGCCGGGGCGTCGGTCTGGACGTGGTCAAGTCCAATATCGAGCAGATCGGCGGCACCGTCGAAATCCAGTCTGTCGTCGGGCGCGGCACCACCTTCACGCTGAAGATCCCGCTGACCCTGGCGATTGTCTCGGCAATCATTGTCGAGTGCGCCGGCCAGCGTTTCGCCGTTCCGGAAATCAACGTGGTGGAGCTGGTTCGCGCCTCGGACTCGTCCGAACACAGGATCGAGCGGTTGCAGGGGACCAACGTCCTGCGGCTGCGTGATCGCCTCCTGCCACTGCTTGATCTGCGTACGCTGCTGAAGATTGGCGTTACCGCGGAGAGCCCGGCGCAAATAACCCCGCCGGCGACCGGGCAGCAGACCGAACAGAAGAACAACGGCGGTACGTCTGCAGACGATGCCTTTATCGTCGTTGCCCAGGTCGGCACCTACAGCTTCGGCGTCATCGTTGACCGTGTCTTTGACACCGAGGAAATCGTCGTCAAACCGGTTGCGCCTGTCCTGCGCGATCTGAAGATCTACTCGGGCAATACCATCCTCGGCGATGGCAGCACCATCATGATCCTCGACCCTAACGCCATCGCCTCTTCCACCGGCGAGATTACCATTGGCGAGGAGTCGCAGTTGCAGGCAGAGCGCGACGGCGACGGCCGCAGCGAGAAGGAGCTGCTGCTGCTGTTCAGCGCCGGCAAAGGCGGGCCAAAGGCGGTTCCTCTGGCCCTGGTCACGCGGCTGGAAGAGTTCCCGGTTGAACGACTGGAGCAAGGCGGCGATGGCATGGCCATTCAGTATCGTGGCCATCTGATGCCATTGATTCCCTTCGAGCCGGGCATGACGCTGGCCAGCGACGCAAACGCGGTCCAGCAGGTCCTGGTGTTCGGCGACGATGAAAACAGCATGGGCCTGATGGTCAATCAGGTCATTGATATCGTCGAGGAACGTCTCCGCCTGGACCTGCAGACCCGCCGCCCCGGAATCATGGGCAGCGCGGTGATTGCCGGAAAAGCGACCGAGATCGTTGATGCCAGCCACTGGCTGGGTCAGTCGAACAGCGACTGGTACAAGCGCCCCCGATCACAGGGTGACAGAAATCAGCGCAAGCGACGGTCAATCCTGCTGGTCGACGACAGCCCCTTCTTCCTCAATCTGCTGCGGCCCCTGCTGCGCGCCGCCGACTATGACGTGACGACGGCAGATAAAGCTGAGGCGGCGCTGGACATCCTCAACCAGGGGCATGGCTTCGATCTGATCATCAGCGACATCGAGATGCCTGACCTCAACGGCCTGGAGTTCGCCCGCCAGGTCACCAGCGACGAACGCTGGAAGAACATGCCGCTTGTCGCCCTGTCGAGCTTTGCCACGCCCGGCGACATCGAAAAAGGCCGCGCCGCCGGCTTCCGCGACTATGTGGCGAAGTTTGAGCGGGACGCGCTGCTGGACGCTGTCGCCCGCGTCCTCGTGGAGCAGGGAGAAGCGGCATGAGCGAACCACACGCCAGCGACAAGGACTCAACCGGCGACTCCATGGACATGACGCCGGAACTGGTCAGCGTCATGGTCGATGATCAGTTGTTCGGCATTCCACTGACTGCCGTTCAGGAGGTCCTCAAGACTCAGCGGATCACACCCATCCCACTGGCGCGCAAGGAGATTGCCGGCAATCTCAACCTGCGCGGCCGGATCGTGACCGCCATTGATCTGCGCCAGCGTTTCGCCCTGCGCCCGCGCGACGAATCAGAAAATCCGATGAACGTGGTGGTGGAGCATGACCACCATCTCTACAGCCTGCTGGTGGACGCGGTTGATGAAGTGGTGAGCCTGCCGTCGGATCGTTTTGATCGCAACCCACCAAATCTGGCGGCGGACCTGCGTGAGGTTTCGGCCGGAATCATCCGGCTCGATGGCCGCCTCATGGTGGTGCTGGATGTCCATCGGCTGGTTGAAAGCCAGCTTGAACTTGCCTGATTCCCAGATGACGAACGGACCTGCCATGAAGACATGTCTTGTGGTTGATGACTCCCGGCTCATGCGGCGGCTTGCCCGCAGCGCCGTTGAATCCATGACCTATGACGTCAGTGAGGCCGCCGACGGTGAGGAAGCTCTCGCCGCCTGTCGCAGCGCCATGCCCGATACGATCATGCTCGACTGGAACATGCCGGTGATGAGCGGAATAGAGTTCCTGCGGGCGCTGCGCGCCATGGACAATGGCGATCATCCGATTGTCATTTTCTGCACGACCGAATCTGACCCGGAGAAAATCTCCGAAGCCATAGAAGCCGGCGCCAACGAGTTCATCATGAAGCCCTATGACGCCGAAATCGTCCAGCTCAAGTTCGAGCAGGCCGGCGCGCTCTGATGACCCAGCCCCAGGTCCGTGCCGGCGCTCCGGCTGCTACACAGCGCCATTCGCCTTTGCGCGTTATGGTTGTGGACGACTCTGCTGTCGTCCGCGGCATCCTGGTCCGTACGCTGGAGGTCCATGAAGAGCTGCTGGTGGTGGCCTCCGTAGCCAATGGCGAGATCGCGCTGCGCGCCCAGACGCAGCACAAGCCGGACGTGATCCTGCTGGACATCGAGATGCCGGTCATGGACGGTCTGACCGCCCTGCCGAAGCTGATGGCCGCCGACCCGTGGTGCTGTGTGATCATGGTATCCACCCTGACCCGGGAAAACGCGGTGGTTACCATGCAGGCGCTGAAAGACGGCGCCGCCGACTATCTGACCAAGCCGACCAGCGCCATCACCGCCGCAGAGTCCTTCCGCCGCGACCTTCTGGGCAAGATCATCGGTCTGGGCCAGGCGCACCGCGACCGGCGCCGCCAGGGCACCACTCTGCCGGCGGCGGCGACTGACGCCAGAGCACCGACCAACGCACCGGCGGCGACCCGGCCGCCCGGCTCCACCATCCCGGCCGCCACGCCCGCAACCAGGCCCACAACCGCGCCGCGGGCCAGCGCCGGCACCCATGTGCCGCTGCGCCACAGCAAGGCCATCCGCGCGCCGGCGGCGCTGGCGATCGGCTCTTCGACCGGTGGGCCGCAGGCCCTCATTGCCGTATTCGAAGCCCTGGAGGTCAGCCGCCAGCAGCCGATCTTCATCACCCAGCACATGCCGCCGACCTTCACCGCCATCCTCGCCGAGCAGCTCACCAACCACGGCAAATGGGCTTGCCACGAGGGGGCCGACGGCATGGCCGTCGAACCCGGCCACGCCTATATCGCCCCCGGCGACTATCACATGACCGTGCAGGACAAGGACGGGCACAAAGTCATCCGCCTCAATCAGGATGCCGCCGAAAACTATTGCCGGCCCAGCGTCGATGTGATGCTGCGGTCCATTACCAAGGCCTATGCCGGCAGCGTCGTCGCCGTCATCCTGACCGGCATGGGTCAGGACGGTCTGGCCGGCGGTCGCCATCTGGTCGACGCCGGCGGTCATGTGGTCGCCCAGGACGAAGCCAGCAGCGTCGTCTGGGGCATGCCCGGCGCCGTCGCCACGGCGGGCATCTGCGACGCCATTCTGCCGCTTGCGGACGTCGCCGGCTATATCAACCGTCTGGTCGCGGGGGCACCGTCATGAGCGAAGGTGATGCGGCGCTCATCTATCTCGGCGAATTCGTCAAGCAGCGGGCCGGGCTGATCATAGGTCTGGACAAGACCTATCTGTGGCAGAGCCGCCTGCGCGGTCTGATGCAGCGATTTGCCCTTGCCGACTTTGACGCCCTGGCGGCCAGGCTGCGCGGCGGCGACCCGGCGCTGGCGACCGCCGTTGTTGAATCCATGACCACCCACGAGACCCTGTTCTTTCGCGACATGGGACCGTTCAACCACTTCCGGAAGGTCGGCCTGCCACACTTTTCCGAGACGCGCAGTCATGTGCGGACCCTGCGCATCTGGAGCGCCGCCTGCTCGTCCGGTCAGGAACCCTACTCCCTGGCCATGATCCTGTTGGAAGAGCAGGCAAAGCTGACCGGCTGGCGGTTTGAGATCATCGCCACCGATGTCTCCGAAGGCGTCTTGCAGAAGGCACGAGAGGCACGCTTCTCGCACTTCGAGGTGCAGCGCGGCCTGCCTAGCCTGTATCTGGCGAAGTACTTTGAGAAGGACGGCGATAGCTGGCGGCTGAAGCCGGCGGTCCGGGACATGGTCACGTTTCAGCCCTTCAACCTGCTGGATGACCCACGCTCGCTTGGTCGCTTCGATGTGGTGTTCTGCCGCAACGTGCTTATCTACTTTGACTTCCCGACGAAGGGTGCGGTTCTGGACAGGATCGGCCAGGCGATGGCGGCCGACGGCATGCTCTATCTGGGCGGCGTCGAGACGGTCTACGGGGTGACCGACCGTTTCGGGCCGCTGGGCGACCAGCGGGGCGTTTACGGACTTGTGAACACCTCGGCGAAAGCCGCCAGTGCCGCGTAGGTGCGGCGTCACGTCACACGGTGCGCCGCGCGGTCTGCTGTCTGGGACAGCGTGGCGCACCGGAGGATTAGCGGTGAATTAACGGTCCGGGCGTAGGATGGCCCTGGCGAAATCAGCGGCTCGTAACAAAGAGGCCCGCGCCAGAACCGAAGAGAAGAATAGTTCAGGAAGGACGAGCAGCCATGGCGGTGGACAGGAATCTCTCGATTCTCATTGTTGATGATCAGGCAACCATGCGCCGGATCGTACGCGGCCTTCTGGGGCAGCTTGGCTTTCAGAATGTTGACGAGGCGGATGACGGGCCCGTCGCGCTGACCAAGATGCAGGCAAAGGCCTATGGCCTGGTGCTGTGCGACTGGAACATGGACGCCATGAGCGGCCTCGAACTGCTGCAGGAAGTGCGGGCCACAAAGTCTTTCGAGAAACTTCCGTTCATCCTGGTCACCTCGGAAAACTCGGCCGAGAACGTGCTGGCCGCCAAACAGGCCGGGGTCTCGAACTACATCGTCAAGCCGTTCAGCGTCGATACGCTGAAGTCCAAACTGTCCACGGTCATGGGTCCGCTCTGACACCGTTCCCTGCCGGGGCTCCTGCCCGCCGGCCGGCTCCGGCCTGAGACGCCGCTGGCCAGACACCAGGCCAGCCGGCAAGATGGTCCGCCGCCGGGCCTGATCATCCTGATCGGGCCCGGTGCGGCAGGACCACGGCCGAGCGTCCCATGAAGCGCACCTTTCGCTGGCAGTTCGACAGTCCGCCCGAGGCCGTATGGCCCCTGCTGGCGGATACGGTCCGCTTCAACGAGGCAGCCGGCGTTCCACGCCACGCCATTACGGAAACCCGCCGGCCGGACGGTGGCTCCGTCCAGCATGGCCGGCTACAGTTTGGCCCGCTGGCCGTCACCTGGCGCGAGGTGCCGCTCAACTGGGTATGGAACCACTGGTTCCGGCACAGCCGGGTGTTCGATTCCGGTCCGTTCCGCGAACTGACGGCGACTCTCACTCTCACACCGACCGCCGCCGACGGCACCGGCAACCTCACCGGCGCCCCGGCGGAAGACGCCACCGGCACCCTCGCGGAATACGACCTTGACGTGGTGCCGCGAGGACTGCTCGGGCGGCTCATCCTGCTGGCCGGCTTTCACCGCCAGAATGGCCGGCGGTTCGGCCGACTGGCGGCGCAGGCGCGGGACTTCGCCGGCGGGCGACGGGACAGCGTCTTCGATATACCGCCGCCGCGCCGCTCGCCGCAGTTATCGCGTCGGGCCGCGGCCATCGCCGCCAATGTGGAGGCAACGCCCTATGGCCATGGTGCGGCGCACCGCCTGGCAACGTTTTTGCTCAATGCCGCTGACAGCGAGGTCGAGCGCCTGCGCCCCCTGGCGCTTGCCCGTCCGTGGTCGCTGCAGCCGCGCGAGGCGACGGAGCTGTTTCTCGAAGCAACCAAAGCCGGCCTGCTGGACATGCGCTGGGACGTGTTGTGCCCGCGCTGTCGTGTCGCCAAGGCCAGCGCGGAGTCCCTCGACGACCTGCCGCGCGGCGCCCACTGCAGCACCTGTGACATCGACTATGACAGCGATTTTTCGCAGAATGTGGAGTTGAGCTTTCGCCCGGCGCCGGCGATCCGTGATTTCGAGTCCGGCGCTTTCTGTCTGGCCGGTCCCATGTCCACGCCGCACATCAAGGTCCATGTGACGGTGCTCGCCGGCGACAGCGTGGATCTGGCGGTTGACCTGTCGCCGGGCCTGTGGCGTCTGCGTACGCTGGAGCCCGGACCCTCCCATGATCTCGACTGGGCCGGCGGAGCGTTCCCCGAGGTGGTGGTCAATGATGGCTCTATCACAACGGCGGCCGACGCCGCCGCCGGCCATGTTCGCCTGACCAACCGGTCGCGCCAGGATAGAACCGTCGTCATCGAGGATCGCACCTGGACCCGCGATGCGTTGACCGCCGATCGGGTGACCACCCTGCAGGCGTTTCGCTCGCTGTTTTCCGACCAGGTGCTGCGACCGGGTGATGAAGTCAGCATCAGCCATGTCAGCCTCATGTTCACCGATTTACGCGGCTCCACCGCGCTCTATGGCCGGGTCGGCGATGCCACGGCTTACCGTCTGGTGCGCGATCACTTCGCCTTCCTGGCGGATATCGTCCGGCGACACGATGGCGCCGTGGTCAAGACCATCGGCGATGCGGTCATGGCCTCCTTCCACCAGCCGGCCGATGCGCTGCGTGCCGCCCTCGCCATCCAGGCCGAGGTGGCGACTTTCAACCACGCCCACCCGGATACCCCCATCCTCATCCGGCTGGGGCTGCATGCCGGGCCGTGCATCGCCGTCACCCTCAATGACCGGCTTGACTATTTCGGCTCCACCGTCAATCTGGCGGCCCGTCTGCAGGGCGAAAGCCAGGGCGGCGACATTGTTCTTTCGGCGGCGGTCAGGGCCGATCCGGAGGCAGACGCCCTGCTCGACGGCTTGCCGGCCGCCGCCGACCAGGCCCGCCTCAAGGGCTTCGACGAACCGGTGCCGTTCGTCCGCCTGGCCACTGGTCAGAGCGGGATGGCGCCGGCCGGAACGCCCCGTTAGGCTGACCCTCCCACACGACCATCCGGACGTATTATGGCCAGCCCGATCACCCGTCACTACCGCAACGCCGACTTCGTTATCGCCTGGGACGGCGAGAACGAACGCCACGTCTATTTGCGCGACGCCGACGTGGTGAGCGAAGGCAACCGTCTCAGCCATGTGGGCAAGGGCTGGACCGGAACAGCCCATGAGGTGGTTGATTGCCGTGGCCGCATGCTGATGCCCGGGCTGGTCAATATTCATGGCCACCCCAGCTCCACGCTGGAGGGCAGCGGCTTTATCGAGGAAGTCAGCAATCAGGTCATGGGCTCCACCCTGATGCATGACTACTACAAGCTGCTGAACCTGCCGCCCGCCTACAAGCAGGCCAATCTGCGCGCCGCCTTGTGCGAGCTGCTCAAGGGCGGCACGACCACCGTGCTGGACCTGTCCTATGCGCCGTCAACGGACACCTATCCTGCGGTTGAAGGCTGGATCGAAACTCTCGCCGAAAGCGGCCTGCGCGCCTATGCCGGTGCCCAGGTGGTGGATGCCCTGCACACCACGCCCAATGGCCACACGCCGGAATGGCGGTGGAACACACAGGGCGGACAGCGCGGCCTGCAGGAAGCCCTGACCATCGTTGACGAGGCGGAAAAGCACCCGTCCGGCCGCCTGCACGGTCTGCTGGCGCCGGGCCAGGTGGATACCTGCACGGCCGAGCTGATCCAGGAACTGAAGGCCGAGGCCGACAAGCGCAACATGCCGGTCAGCACCCATGCCAGCCAGAGCGTCGTTGAGTTCAAGGAGATGATTCAGCGCCATGGCCGCACCCCGGTGGAGTGGCTGCACGACATTGGCTTTCTGGGCCCCCGCACCATCCTTGGTCATTGTCTCTTCATCGATGACCACCCGTGGCTGCACTGGGCCCATCACAATGACCGGCGCATTCTCGCGGAGACCGGCACCACCGTGGCTCATTGTCCATGGGTGCAGGCCAATAGCGGGCGCGTCATGCACAGCTTCGCCAGCTATCTGGCAGCCGGCATCAATGTGGGAATCGGCACCGATGCGTCGCCGATGAACATGATCGACGAGATGCGCTGGACGGTGATCGGCTGCCGCGTGGCCGAGGGCGTCAAGCAGGCGACCACCACCGGCCAGGTGCTGCACGCCGCCACGGTCAATGGCGCCAAGGCCCTGGGCCGCGATGATATCGGCCGCCTATCGCCTGGCTGCAAGGCCGATATTCTGTCCATCGACCTGAACCACCCGCTGATGCGGCCCGTGCGCGACCCCTTGCGTACGCTGATCTTCAGTGGCGTCGAGCGGCCGCTGCGCGATGTCTGGGTCGATGGCCGACAGGTAGTCAGCGACGGCGAAGTGGTGACCATAGACCACGCCGCGGCCTTGGCCGAACTGGCGCCGGGCATCCAGGAGATGGTGCCGCTCATGGCCAAGAAGGATATCCACGGCCGTGGCGTGGACGAGGCCTTCCCCATGTCGCTCGAAGTCCGCGCCTGACCTGTCTGCGGTTTTCATTAACAGTCGCAGGGACTTGGAAGCCTTGCTTCATATGCTGTTCCATGGCTTTCTACAGCCGGATCACGAGGGGCAAGGGGAACCATGACGGACGGTCTGTCGCCCGCCGCGCTGCACGAGCGCCTGCGCCGTGCCATGGCGGAAGGCCGGGAACTGGCTCTGCTGGACGTACGCGAGGAGCTCTGCTTCGGCCGCGACGGCCATCTCCTGTTTGCCGTCAACCTGCCGCTCAGCCGACTGGAGTTGCGCATCGCCGACATGGTGCCGCGGCGTGATACGCCGCTGATCACCATTGACGGCGGCGATGACGAAACACTGGCCAGCCGTGCCGCCGCCCGACTGCGCCAGCTTGGCTACAGCGCGGTCGAGTGCCTTGCCGGCGGGGTCAATGGCTGGGCCGACGCCGGCTTTGAAGTCTTTGACGACGTCAATGTGCCGATCAAGGGCTTTGCCGCCGCCACGGTGGCACAGAATGACACGCCACGGATCGCGCCGGCCGATCTCGGCCGTCGGCTGACCGCCGGCGAGACCTTTGTCCTGCTGGACAGCCGCCCGGTCAATGAGTTCCGCGCCGGCGCCCTGCCCGGCGCCATCGTCTGCCCGGGGCCTGACCTGCTCCGTCGCTTCAAGGACGTAGTGCCCGACGATAAGACGCCGGTGGTGGTCAATTGCATGACCCGCACCCGTGGCCTGCTGGGCGCTCAGACCCTGATCGACGCCGGTGTGCCGAACCCGGTCTATGGCCTGGACGGCGGCACCTGGGGCTGGCGTCTGGCCGGCTATGATCTGCAGGCGGGATCACAGAACCTGCCGCCGCGCCTGTCGGCGCAGGCCCGCCATCACGCGGCCGCAGCGGCCGAGCGTCTGGCCGAACAGTTTTCCATTCCCCGCCTCAGCCGCGAGCAGGTATCGGAACTGCGGGCCGACCGTCGCCGCACCACCTATCTGCTGGACGTGCGCAGCCGCCAGGAATATCGCGAAGGGCATATTCCGGGCTCTATCAGCGCCCCCGGCACCGAATTGGTCATGTCCCCTTTCCAGCATGTGGCAACGCTCAACGCCAGGCTTGTCCTGGCGGACAATGACGGTACCCGCGCCCTTGTCACCGCCATGTGGCTAAAACGCATGGGCTGGTTCGATGTGGCTGTGCTCAGCGATGGCTTTAAAGGGCGTCAACTGGCCATCGGTGACTTCGTGCCAACCGTCCTCGGCCTTGGTCAGACCCGCTGCCGCACGGTTACTGCCGGGGTGCTGCGACGCGCCATGGCGCGGGGACGGGTGCAGGTTGTGGATATGGCGACCAGCGGTCAATACGCCGCGGGCCACATCCCCGGCGCCTGGTTTTCCATTCGCTCGCGTCCCGAGGCCTTGCTGCAGGCCCTCCCTGAGCAACCGGCGACCGTGGTCCTGACCTCGCCCGGCGGTCTTGTGGCGCGCTTTGCCGCGGCAGAGCTCAATCGCCTGACGGACCGGCCGGTGATCGTCCTGCACGGCGGCACCGCCGCCTGGCGTCAATCCGGTGGCATGCTGGAGACCGGCGCCAGTCATATGACCACGCCGGCCGACGATGTGTGGCATCGACGGGGCATTTCCGTCGACGGTATGCAGGCCTATCTGGACTGGGAGGCCGGTGTGCTGGAGCAGATCCGCAAGGATGGCACCGCCCCCTATCTGACTGCGCCCGCCGCGCTACAACCGGCCGCCACCCTAGCCGCCGGCTAGGTCAGGCCAGCCTCAGGCCCGTTCGCGCGTGGGCGTGGCCCGTTCGCGCGTGGACTGGAAGCTCAGCTTTGGCCAGTCCTGGATCATACGGTCCAGATCCCACCGGTTGCGCGCCATAAAGACGGGACGATCATCCTTGTCATCGGCCAGCGCTCCGCGGTTGGCTGCCTCGAAGCGGGCCAGTTCGTCCGCTGGCCCGTCCACCCAGCGTGCCGTGTCATAGGGGGCCGGCTCCAGCACCACTTCGATGCTGTATTCCGCCTCCATCCGGGTCGCCAGAACATCAAGCTGCAAGGGGCCAACCACACCGACGATCCAGTCGCCGCCCAGACGCGGGCGAAACACCTGGGTCACGCCCTCCTCGGCAAGATCCTCCAGCGCCTTGCGCAGGTGTTTGGTACGCATGGCATCGCGCACCCGCACACGGCACAGGATTTCCGGCGCGAAGTTGGGCAATCCGGTAAAGCGCAGCGCATCCACCTCACTAAGCGTATCGCCTACACTGATGGTCCCGTGATTGGGGATACCAATGATATCTCCCGCTGCCGCCTCCTCCGCCAGATCGCGGTCACGGGCGAAGAAAAAGATTGGATTCTGCACTGCCATCTGCCGCCCGGTGCGCTCCTGCCGCAGCTTCATCCCGCGCTGAAAACGGCCCGAACACACACGCATGAATGCCACCCGATCCCGGTGGTTCTTGTCCATATTGGCCTGCACCTTGAAGACGAAGCCGCTCACCTTGTCGCTGCCCGGTGCGACTGGTGCAGGTTCGGCCGGCTGCGGCCTTGGCGGCGGCGCCCAGCGGGCGATGGCCGACACCAGTTCGGCCACGCCGAACTTCTTCAGGGCACTGCCAAAGATAACCGGGGTCAGATGGCCTTCGCGATAGGCCTGCAGGTCAAAGGGAGGGCAGGCCTCACGCGCCAGCAGGCTTTCGTCTGCAAGCGCCGCGCGCCGCTCCGCCGGCAGCTTGCTCGCCAGGGCAACGTCATCCGGTCCGCTGAGCGCCTGGGGCGGACCCGCATCGCCCGTCGCATCCGGCGCAATCAGCGTATTGGCATGCAGGTCGTAGAGTCCGTGGAACAGCCCGCCCATGCCCACAGGCCAGGTTACCGGCGTCGTATCCAGGGCCAGCGTATCGTGGATTTCATCCAGCAGGGCGAAGGGGTCCAGCGCTTCACGGTCGATCTTGTTGATGAAGGTGATGATCGGCATGTCGCGCAGTCGGCAGACCTCGAACAGTTTGCGGGTCTGGGACTGAATGCCACGCGCCGCATCCAGAACCATGATGGCCGAGTCCACTGCGGTCAGTGTGCGATAGGTGTCCTCGCTGAAATCCTCGTGCCCGGGCGTATCCAGCAGATTGAAGACAAGCCCGTCACGGGCAAAGGTCATGACCGACGTGGTGACCGAAATGCCGCGGGCCTGCTCGATCTTCATCCAGTCGGAGCGCGTACGGCGGCGCTCACCGCGGGCCCGCACCTCACCGGCCAGGTGGATCGCACCGGCCGCAAGCAAAATGGCCTCCGTCAATGTGGTCTTGCCGGCATCGGGATGGGAGATGATGGCGAAGGTGCGCCGTCTCTCATATTCGGCTGGCATGCCGGAGGGGGCTGGTCTGTCTTCCGCCAGGGTCAAGGCAATCGTCCGGGCTGATGAAACGACCGGGCGCGCTCATCGGCGGCCCGGTTCGCGATTATACCACGTCCGGGCCGAATCCGGGGGCCTTTTGCGCGTGGCCCTAGCGCGCCGTCATGCCGCCGTCCAGCAGGAGGTCGGTGCCGGTCATGAAGCTGGATTCGTCGCTGCCGAGGAATACGGCGCCCGCCGCCATTTCCTCCACCGTGCCGTTGCGGCCCAGAACGTGCATGGGCTTGCCCCATTCCTCTTCCGCCCGCTGCCAGTCGCCGCCATAGAGATCGGCCATGCCCTGGGTGGCGATGCCGCCGGGCGATAGCGTGTTGCAGCGAATGCCGTCCCGGGCATGGTCCGTCGCGATGCCCTTGGCCATCATCAGCAGGCCGCCCTTGGAAGTGCTGTAGGCGGTCTGGCCGAAATTGGCGACCCGCGCATGGGCTGACGCCACATGGATAATGCTGCCGCCGCCGCTCCGCGCCATGACCGGAATGGCATACTTGCTCATGAGAAAACAGCCGGTCAGGTTGACCGCCATATTGCGGTGCCAGATGTCCTCTTCCAGCTCGGCCAGGGGTTTGCGCGGCGCGAAATAGGCGGCGTTGTTGACCAGGATGTCGAGGCCCAGGAAGGACGCCTCGGCCACGGCGATGGCCTGCTGAACGGCCTCCGGCTGCGAAACGTCACAGCGATTGGCCACGGCGCGGCCGCCGGCGCGGGTAATCTGCGAGGCGGTCTCGTCGGCGGTGTCGCGATCAAGGTCGCTGCACACCACCCGCGCGCCCTCCGCCCCATAGGCAAGCGCGATGGCCCGGCCGATGCCGCTGCCGGCGCCGGTGATGATCGCCCGCTTGCCGGCCAGGCGTCCGCTTCCGCTCATTGGCTGCTCATACCGCTGTGTATCCCCCATCGATCAGCAGATCGGTGCCGGTCATGAAGCTGGAATCCTCGCTGGCCAGGAACACGGCGCCGGCGGCGATCTCCTCTACCAGGCCAAGCCGACCCAGAACATGCTTGGGCTTTCCCCACTGTTCTTCGGCCTGCGCCCGGCCGCCATACATGTCGATCATGCCCTGCGTCGCGATGCCGCCCGGCGACAGGGTGTTGCACCGTATGCCGTCCCTGGCGTGATCCACCGCCATGCCTTTGGCCAGCATCAACAGGGCGCCCTTGGCGGTGCAATAGGATGTCTGGCCCTCGTTCGCCACGCGGGCCATCTGTGACGCCACGTGGATGATGCTGCCGCCACCGCCCGCCGTCATCACCGGCACTGCATGACGGCTCATATAGAAAGGGCCGTCCAGGTTGACCGCCATGTTCTTCGCCCAGTCCTCCTCGCTGACCTCAGCGAAAGGCCGGCGCGGCATGAACCAGGCAGCATTATTGACCACCACATTGATCCCGCCGAAGGCATTCCGGGCCGCCGCCACCACCGCCTGGCAATCGGCGGACTTCGCCACGTCACAGCCCATCGCCACGCCGTCGGCCGGGCCAAGCCCGCTCAGACGGATTGTCTCTTCGGCGCCATCACCACTGATATCGCAGGCCAGCACCTGCGCGCCTTCGGCAGCGAAAGCCCGGACGATGGCCCGGCCGATGCCGCCGGCGGCGCCGGTGACGATGGCTTTCTTGCCGGCCATGCGGCCATGCTCGGCTACCATGACCCGGCGGCCTCAGTGGGCGTGGCCATGACCGCCGGCGCCGGCGGCGTGCACCGGTCGTTTGGCCATGGGCTTGGGTGATGGCCTGGCCGGCGCCGGCAGGTCGCATTCCAGGAACTGGCCACGGCCGGCCCTGGCGTTCAGCTTGCCGTCAGCGACGATCTTCTCGCCGCGCGAGAACACCACCTCCGGCCAGGCGGTAAAGGTCATGCCTTCATAGGGCGTGTAGTCGCAATTGTGGTGCAGCATGGCGTTGCTCATGGTGATCTTCGCCTTGTCGTTCCAGATCACTATGTCGGCGTCGGCGCCAATGGCGATGGAACCTTTGCGGGGGTACAGGCCGTATTGCCGGGCCGGGTTGGTGGCGGTCAGGGCGACGAACTGATTGATGCTGATACGGCCGGTGTTCACCCCTTCTGAAAACAGCAGCGGCAGGCGGGTCTCAACCCCCGGCAAGCCGTTGGGGATCTTGGTAAAATCCGCATCCGCGCCGAACGCCTTCTTGCCGTCAGGCGTGTCGAAACTGTAGGCCGAGTGATCGGATGAAAAGCAGTGAAACACGCCGCTCGACAGGCCGTCCCAGATGGCCTGCCGGCTTGCCTCGTCGCGCGGTGGCGGGCTGCAAACATATTTGGCGCCCTCAAACTTCGGCTTGTCCAGATCGTCGTCGGTCAGCACCAGATACTGCGGGCAGGTTTCCGCATAGATGTTCAGCCCCTTGCTCTGGGCCCAGCGGATCTGCTCCACCGTCTCCTTGCTCGACACATGTACCAGCAGGATCGGGCAATCGACGATCTCCGACATGGTGATGGCGCGGTGTGCTCCTTCCCGCTCCACCGCCTGCGGCCGTGACCGGGCATGGAAAAAGGCATCGGTCTGACCGGCTTCCAGCAGGCGGTCGGTGATCCAGTCGATGCAGTCGGCGTTCTCCGCGTGGACCATGACCATGGCCCCCTCGCGCCGCGCCGTGGCCAGTACCCGGATGACCTGGCGGTCATCCAGCTTCAGCCCCTCATAGGTCGTATAGATCTTGAACGAGGTATAGCCCTCGCGCACCAGGGCCGGCATTTCCTGGCCGGTCACCTGGTCGGTCGGGTCGGCGACGATGATGTGGAAAGCATAGTCGATCACCGGCTTGCCGGCGGCGCGGCGGTGATAGTCCTCGACTGCGGCGCGCAGGCTCTGGCCCATCTGCTGACAGGCGAAGGGAACGATGGTGGTGGTGCCGCCATGGGCGGCCGACACGGTGCCGGAGGCGAAATCGTCGCTCATCACCACCGGCGGCTCCAGTGGCTGATCGAAATGGCAGTGGGTATCCACACCGCCCGGCAGGACCCAGCGTCCGGCCGCGTCCACTTCTTCTGTCCCCGCCGGCAGGCCCCGCGCCAGGGCCGCCACCTTGCCGTCCTTGACGCCGATGTCGCTCTCAAAAACATCCGATGCCGTCGCCACGCGGGCATTGCGGATGACCAGATCGAAGTCCGCCATAGTCCTTCATCCCTCCCCATCACGGGCCGTCGGCCCTTGTCTCACCGTCTGCACCCGGCGACCATGCGCCGACATCACTGCAGGGCTTGGCCCAGCACACGGCCAGAACACGGGGAGACTGAACGTCATGACCATCGAACGCAAGAAGCCGGGACAGTTCTTCAGCGCCATCGTCATTCACAATGACACGGTCTATCTGGCCGGCATCACGCCGGACAATCTGGAAGCCGACGTCAAGGGCCAGACCGAGGAAGTGCTGGCCAAGATTGACGCCCTGTTGAAGGAGGCTGGAACGAACAAATCAAAGCTGCTGAAGGCCAATATCTGGCTGACCGACATGCGCACCTTCGCCCAGATGAATGAGGCCTGGACGGCGTGGGTGGACGCGGACAACAAGCCGGTGCGGGCGACCGTGGAGGCCAAGCTGGCCAATCCGAAAATCCTCGTGGAGATCATGGTGGAGGCGGCACGCTAGCCGGCGCACGGCGGTGCGGCCGGTCGCCTGACCGGCCGCCGGGGCCGGCCACCACACCGCATTCCAGGAATACCGCGGGCTGCTAGAGGATACCGTGACGGGCGAAGACGTCCTTCAGTGAATCACCACGCCGGAGCTCGTCCCGCACCGTATTCTCGGCCGAGACCTTGGTGATGGCCTCACGCAGGATGGTCTCGGCCATGGCCTGCGGAACAACCACCACACCGTCCACATCGCCGAACAGTAAATCACCGGGACAGACTTTGACGCCGCCGCACATGACCGGCACATCCATCCGCATCATTTTGGCCCGGCCCTTGCTGTCCAGCGGATTGATTCCGCCGCAGAACACCGGGAACCCCATCTGACGGATCATGCGGATATCGCGGGCGAAGCCGTCCATGACCGCCCCGGCGGCGCCACGCACCTGCGCCACCGTGGACAGCAGTTCGCCCCACGGCGCGACCCGGCCGCTTTGCGGGCAGGAGAAGACCGGCACGTCACCGGGCCGCAGGTCGTCAATCAGGGCGATCTCCACATCATAGGGATTCTCTCCCGGCGCCACGTCATAGACGTCCATGTACAGACCCGTACGCGCCGTCCCCACCATGACCAGGGACTCATCCACCGGCCGCACATGTGCGCCCATGGCGTGGTCAAAGTTACCATGGCCATCCAGCACGTCAGAGATCACCGCGCTATAGAGCTTCTGCCGGGCCTCATCCATCAGTGCCTTGTCGAGAGCCATGCCCGTCTCCGTTGTGGGTTCAGTGGGATTCGCGCGGCACCTCGGCGCCGCGACAGCCAACCAGGAAATCAAGATCAACGCCGCGATCGGCCTGCAGAACGCGCTGCACATAAAGCGATTGATAACCGCCGGCCATAGCCGGCGGCGGCGCCTGCCAGGTGGCGCGACGGCGCGCCAGCTCCTCGTCCGGCACCTCCAGGGAGAGACGGCGCCCGGCCACATCCAGACTGATGCGGTCGCCGTCCCGCACCAGCGCCAGGGGCCCGCCTGCCGCCGCTTCCGGTGCGACGTGCAGCACCACCGTGCCATAGGCGGTACCGCTCATGCGGGCATCGGAAATGCGCACCATGTCGCGCACGCCCCTGGCCAGCAGTTTCGGCGGCAGACCCATATTGCCCACTTCCGGCATACCGGGATAGCCGCGCGGCCCGGCATTCTTCAGCACCAGTACCGAGGTCTCGTCCACATCCAGGTCGGGGTCGCCGATGCGCGCCTGATAATCCTCGATCGATTCAAAGACCACGGCGCGGCCGCTGTGGGTCATCAGATGCGGGCTGGCAGCGGACGGCTTGAGAATGGCCCCTGCGGGCGCCAGATTGCCGCGCAGCACGGCGATGCCGCCGCTCGCCACCAGCGGCCGGTCCAGCGGCCGGATGACGTCATCGTCATAGACCTCTGCGTCCCGGCTGTTGTCCCACAGGCTCTGCCCGTTGGCCGTCAGCGCATCCTTGTGCAGCAGGCCCGCCTCTCCCAGCCGGCGAATCACCGCCGGCAGGCCGCCCGCATAATAAAAATCCTCCATCAGGTGAGCGCCTGACGGCAGCAGATTGACGATGGTCGGCACATCGCGGCCCAGCCGGTCCCAGTCATCGAGACTGAACGCCACACCGACCCGTCCGGCCAGCGCCAGAAGGTGCACAACGGCATTGGTGGAGCCGCCGATGGCGCCATTGATCCGAACCGCGTTCTCGAAGGCCTGGCGCGTCAGAATGCGGCTCATACGCAGGTCTTCGTGCGCCATCTCGACGATGCGCCGCCCGGCCATATGGGCCAGCGTATAGCGCCGTGCGTCGGCGGCGGGAATGGCGGCGTTGGTTGGCAGTCCCATGCCCAGCGCCTCCACCATACTGGCCATGCTCGATGCGGTACCCATGGTGTTGCACGAGCCGACGCTGCGGGAGTTGCCGGCCTCCGCCGCCATGAAGTCGGCGAGCGACATGTCGCCGGCCTTGACGTCCTGATCGAAGCGCCAGACATGAGTGCCGGAGCCGATGGTCTGACCGCGAAAACGGCCGTTCAGCATGGGACCGCCCGATACGGCAATGGCCGGCAGGTCACAGCTTGCCGCCCCCATCAGCAGCGCCGGCGTGGTCTTGTCACAACCGACCAGCAGGACCACCGCGTCCACCGGATTGGCCCGGATGCTTTCCTCCACATCCATGCTGACCAGATTGCGGAACAACATGGTGGTCGGCCGCATCAGGGTCTCGCCGAGGCTGGTGACCGGAAACTCCAGCGGAAAACCACCGGCCTCATAGACGCCGCGCTTGACGTGTTCGGCCAGACGGCGCAAGTGGCCGTTGCACGGGGTCAGTTCCGACCAGGTGTTGCAGATACCGATGACCGGCCGGCCGTCAAACAGGTGGTCCGGCAGCCCCTGGTTTTTCATCCAGCTACGGTGGACGAATCCGTCCTTGTCCGCCTTGCCGAACCAGGCGGCGGAACGGAACGGCCGCCGGCTCTTACTCATGGGCCCACTCACCAGCCGACGTCCCCGTCTTGCCCATCATGCGACGCCCGTCATGCGGCGCGGCGGGCCGCGGCCGGCCGCCGGCCCAGCGATGGCAGGCCGAAGCCCGCCGCCCCTTCCACCGCCTCGGTGAAGCCCTCGGTCAGGCGTGTCGCGTCCGGCGCCAGGGCGCGCGGGCCGGCCGGCGGAAAAATCTCCCGTATCTCGTCAAGGAAGCGGCGCAGCGGCGGCGCCGGCCGACGCTTCATCAGGTGCAGGGCCTGGCTGGCGGATACGGCTGTCACCACCAGCACATGATCGAACAGGTGGGCGACACGCCGCTCCATCAGCCACGAGAACTCGCCCGGCGCTGAAATGTCATCCTGCTCGGAAGCCGCCGGCTCCACCGGCGACAACAGGCCCGCCGGCTGTTCGGCCAGGCGGCGCATCTCCTCGACGAAGCCGAACGGCACCCACTCCAGATAGGCGGTGGTCTCCGGCGAGCCGACGTTCTGGCCTTCGGGAATCAGCAGGTCCGGCAGTTGCGAAATATCGCCCCGGTGCAGCTTGATGGCGTGGCGCCGCGCCAGCTCCGCCAGATCGACCCAGCTCGCCGCCATGGCGTCCATGGCCGGCGGCAGGATGGCGTTGTGATAGGAACCGGTGCTCATGGTCTTGCCGTGCGGATCGCGCTTGCGATCGGCCATGGCCGGCGGCACATAGGTCGGGTTTGACGCGATCACCCGCATGGAGATGGCGGCGGTGTCCGCCAGTTGCGCCTGGGCGCGGTGGGCCTGGCCCAGAACCCGCGGCAGGATACGCCACGACACCGGCGCCTGATAGAAGCGCCGGTCCTTGGTCCTGGCGCCCTTCAGCAGGCGGCCCAGCGCGTCCAGCGCCTGACCTTCATAAGGGTCGCCCCACAGCGCCTTGAGTGCCGGGTCATAGGCCTCCAGCGGTGCGTTGAAGGCCTCCACCGACAGGGCGAATACCCGTTCGGCCAGCGCCAGGCGACGGCCGGCATAGACCGCCGCCAGCGCCCCCATGCCGTTAGTGAAGGGGGAGCCGTTGGCGCCGCCGATCTCGAACCCCTTGCGCGCCCTGGGCGGCAGCAGGTCCACCAGAAAGAAGCGGGCGAGAATCTCGCCGGGCACCACCAGCCCCTGTTCGGGGATACGCGGCAGATCGCCATCCAGCAGTTTCGCCACCGCCTTGGCCCGGCCCGGCTCCACCGCGTTGGTCCCTTCCGCGTACATGGCCAGCATGGCGAAGACACTGGCTCTCACCACCTCCGGCGGCAGATCACGCCGGGCAAAGCTGAGACCGGTGAACGGGTTGCCGCGGGCGTGCAGCCGGCGCATCTCCTCCGGCGACTTGTGGACCTTGGCGGTGGGCCCGCCGCCCGACGTCACCCCATAGATGAAGCGGTCACGGTGGGTATCCACATAGGTCTGAAAGGCCTCATAGGCCTTTGTCATGCGGCCCATGGCGGCCGGTGCAAAGCGCACTTTCTCGCCACCGATGGCGACACGGCACACATTGTCCAGTGAGAAATCCCGCCGGTCGCGGATGGTGACGGTCATGGCTTCCCCCGGATCAGTCCGGTGCTATGGAAGCCCGTCGGCCAGCATCATGCAAGAGGGCGCCCGCGGTGCTTAGGCGGCACCGTCGGCGACGGCCGCAGGTGCGGGCGCCGAACCGCCCGGCGTCGCCGGATGGGCCGGCACGAAGGTCGGGCGAAACGCATAGCGGCGCATAAGGTCCAGATAGCCACCGGTGAATACATAGTGCCCGTTCATGGCCAGCAGCCGCTGGCGATTGGCCTTGTAAAAGCCCGGGATGCGGTACCACGGCATGGTGGCGCGCATGTGATGGACGATATGCAGATTGTTCCACAGGAACAGGAAGGCGAAGACGAACCCGGCCTCGACGCTGGCTATCCGTTCGCTGGGCCGGACGGCCCAGCGATGCTCAAAGAACGAGCGCAGGCGGATAAAGCCCACATGGGGGTAAGCGATCAGCAGCACATACTGCCACCAGGCCATACCGGCGACGCCGCTGACAAAGGCGAAGAGCAGCCCGAGCATTACCACATGCCACAGCCAGGCGCGCAGATGGCTGGTATCGCCGCCGGCCAGGGCGCGTAGCTCGCCGCTCCAGAAACGGCTCCAGGCCAGGGCCGGACCCAGCGTGAGATGAAAGACCAGGGTCTGGTCGGCGATCCGCAGCCAGCGGCTGACCGGGTCCATGCGGGCCCAGCGATCCTGCGAGACGTAGCGGCTCTCCGGATCGGCCTCCGGCAGGGTCAGGTCTGCATTGCGATGATGAGTGGAGTGCATACGGTGATAGACCGGATAGGCGACCCACACCCCCAGGGGGGCGTAGGCCACCGCCGTGCGCAGCCACACCGGTGAACGGCGCAGGGCGTGAATACTCTCGTGCTGCAAACTGGAATGGAGCGCCACCAGATAGCCGCCGAGCGGGATCATCAACCACCACGGCAGCGCGGCGTGGAACCAGACCAGCAGACCCCACGCCACATAGACACCGGCAAACAGCAGATAGGTGGGGGCTTCATAAGCCCACCAGGCGTCGGTCAAACGATTCCACAGCGTCCGGGGAGCCTGACTGCGACCCGCACTGACCGCTGACACCGACATTGCCAACCTCCTATACGAGGCCCGTGAAACAGGGCGTCCAACCGCATACCCGTCCGATCTGATTACGCTATGGCCGCGCGGCATTCAATGAGAATATTTGCTTAATCCCATGAGATTTTCTATGGCAAAATCGAAGGTCACGGGCCACAGCCCGCCCCCAGGCCACGCTGCGGAGCGGTTTGACGCGCTCATTGGCCGCTGCCACTCTCGGCCGCTGGCGGGCCGCCAGATCACCGCGACGCCCCGTCGAAGGGACACCGCATGTCACCTACTCCGCCCGCCAGTCCAGACGGCCCAGACGCCGGTGCGTTGCAGATCCGTGATCGCCACGGCTGTCGCTGGCTGACGGTCAATCGCCCCGCCGCCATGAATGCGCTCAACAGCGCCCTGGTCGCGGCCCTGGCGAACGCCGTGGCGGATGCGGCGGCGGACCCTGCAGTGCGGGTCATTGTCTTCGCCGGCGGCGGCGACCAGGCCTTCATCGCCGGCGCCGACATTGGCGAACTGCACGCGCTGGCACCGGACGCGGCCCTGGACTATTGCCGCCGCCTGGCCGCTGTCGGCGAGGCCCTGGCGCAGGCGCCGAAGCCAGTGGTCGCCGCCATCGGCGGCTGGTGTCTCGGCGGCGGGCTGGAGCTGGCGCTGGCCTCTGACATCCGCCTGGCCAGCGACGGCGCCCGCTTCGGCCTGCCGGAAGTGACCCTGGCCATCCTGCCGGGCGCCGGCGGCATCGCCCGCCTCAGCCGCCTGGTAGGCGGCGGTGTGGCGCTGGACCTCGTCCTGTCGGGCGACATCATCACCGCCGACCGCGCACTGGCCATCGGCCTGATCAGCCGGCTGGTTCCCGCTGGCCAGCTTGCCGACGCCGCGGACAGCCTGGCGCGGCGCCTGGCCGGCTTCAGCCCCGGCGCGCTGGCGACCATCAAGCAGCACATGAACCACAGCGCCGGCCTGCCGCTGGACCAGGCGGTGCAGGCCGATGCCCGGGCCTGCGCCAGCCTCTTCGGCGACGACCAGAAAGAGGCCATGGCCGCATTTCTCGACCAGCGAAAGGCGGATTTCAGCCGCAAACCTGCACCACCCGCCGCCGACTAATCAGGAGGTCCCGACCGCCATGGCATCTGCCCCGCCGCATGATCCCGCCCTGCTCGCCACCCTGGCCCAATGGGACACGCCAACCATCTGCAACGCCATCGAAGAGGCCACCGGCCGGCCGGTGGATGATGGCATCACCCGGCGCACCCTGCATGTGGCTGACCTGTCCCTGCCGCCAATGGTCGGCTATGCCCGCACCGCGACCATTCGTGCGGCCCAGGCGTCAGACGCTGACCGGGCGGAGCTGACGGCGCGGCGGCTTGCCTGGTACGGTCATGTTGCGGCCGCGCCAGGGCCGGCCATCGTCGTTCTGGAAGACCTCGATGACGAGCCAGGGATCGGCGCCTTCTGGGGCGAAGTGCACACGCGGGTCCATTTGCGGCTCGGCGCTCTCGGCGCCATTACTAATGGCTCCATGCGCGATCTCCACATGCTGGCGCCGGGCTTTCAGATCCTCGCCGGGGAGATCGGTCCCAGCCATGCCTGGATCCGCGTCGAGGAGATCGGCCTGCCGGTCACGGTCTGTGGTCTCAGCGTCACCGACGACGATCTGATCCATGCGGACCGTCACGGCGCGGTGGTTATTCCGCACCATGTGGCGGCCGCCATTCCCGCCGCGGTCGGGCGCATCATGGCCAAAGAGAAAGTTATTCTCGACCTCTGCGCCGGCGATTTCTCGCTCGACGCCCTGCGCCGCACGGTCGGCGGCGCGATCGAGTAAGCCGGTCTAGCGCGCCCGCGCCGCCTGGCTGTCCAGCCGGACCGCCCCGAAGTGGCCGTCCCTCACCGCTGCGCCAAAGGCCGCGGCCAGTCGTTCGCCCTCCGGGCCCAGCTTGCGGGTGTCGACGACGGGCGCGAAATGGCGACGAATCTCCTTGAGCAGTGGCTGGAGCGGCGGCGCCGGCGCCCGCTTCGTCACATGCAGCGCCTGACTGGCGGTTGCCGCCAGCACGGCCATGGTCATGTCGAACAGCGCCGCCACCCGCTGCTCCATAATGTGAGCGACCGGACCGGGGGCGGCGATATCGTCCTGCTCTGACGCCGCCGGCTCCAGCGGGCTCAGCAGTACCGGTTGGGCCAGATGGCGCATCTCTTCGATGAAACCATTCGGCACATACTCGAAATAAGTGGTGGAGCGGCCGCTCGCCACATCGGTGCCTGGCGGCAGCAGGCGATCGGGCAGCAGCGACACCTCGCCCTTATGCAGCTTGGTGGTGTGACGGTGCGCCAACAGCGCCAGATCAACCCATGTGGCCATCATACCGTTCAGGGCCGGCGGTACATTGGCATTGTGATAGGCGCCGGTGGACAGCGTCTTGCCGCCGTCCTTGCGACCGCGCCAGCCGGCCGGCACATAGGTCGGGTTGGCGGCCATGGAATGAAGCGAGTCCAGGGCCGCCGCCTCCAGCGTCGCTACGGCGCGCTCACCCTGGCCCAGAACCCGCGGCAGGATGCGCCACGACACCGGCGCCTGATAGAAGCGCCGGCCCTTGGTCCTGGCCCCCTTTAGCACGGCGTTGAGACGGTCCAGCGCGCGCGCCTCATAAGGATCGCCCCACAACCCCTTGAGCGCCGGGTCATAGGCCTCCAGCGGCGCATCCAGCGCTTCCACCGACAAGGCGAACAGACGCGTCGCCAGGTCCAGCCGGCGGCGCGCGAACACCGCACTTATGGCGCCCATACCGGTGGTCGCCGGGGTGCCGTTGCCGGTGCCCGCCTGATAGCCCGGAAAGCGCGGCATATGGCTGAACAGGTGGAACAGGGCCAGAATCTCACCGGCCCCCACCAGCCCCTGGGTCGGCACCTCCGGCATCGGCCCGTCCAGCATGGCGGCAATAGCCGCAGCACGGTCGGGATGGGCCGCGGTGGTGCCCTCCACTACCATCGACAGGGTCGCCAGCACCATCGCCCTGACGGTGTGTTCCGGCAGGTGTCCCTGACCGAAGCTGAGACCGATGAAGGGGTTGCCCGACTGCATCTTCTTTTTCTGTTCTTCGGGTGCCGTATGCTTCTTGGCGTCAGGGCCGTAGGCGCTGGTCACGCCATAGATGAACTTGCCGCGATTGGCCTCCACATAGGCCTGAAAGTCCTTATGGGCTTTGGCGATGCGCTGCCGGGCCGCCGGGCCGAAGCGGACCCCCTCGCCATCGAGCGCAACGCGACGCACCGCATCCAGGTCAAGATCGCCGATGGCGTTGAGTGTGACGGTCATGCGGCGGGATCCTCTTTGCGGGCGGCTGCGGTGGCGGATGCTAGCTCATAGCCGCGGGTTCGGGGACCGATCCTCACGGCAATCAGGCAAAAAGTCAGAGATACGGTTGCGAAACACAGCATGATGATAGCCAGAGGCAGAGCCGTTTCGCCCAGCAGCCGGCCGACAATCTGGGTGGCGATGGCGCCGGTGCCGAGCTGGAGAAATCCCGACAGGCCCGACGCCGTGCCGGCCACCCGTGGGTTGACGCTGACCACGCCGGCCAGGGCGTTTGGCATGGACAGGCCCTGACCGATGGAAATGAGAGAGATCGGCAGGAACAGTGATGCCGGCGACAGCAATCCCATCAGCGCCCCGGTGAACAGGGCGCCAACGCCGCAATAGGAAATCAGGGTGCCGGTCAGCAGCATGCGATCAATACCCAGCCGCTCGCTGAGACGGCCGGCGAGAAAATTACCTGTCATGAAGGCGAAGGCGCTGATGATGAACCACTCGCCCCATACCTGACTCGGCAGTCCGAGCACGCCGGAAATCAGGAACGGTGCGCCACCAAGGAACGAGAACCAGATACCGGTGCTGGCGGCGTGCTGCCAGGCATAGGCATTGAACGGAAGCGACCGCAGCAAGGCCGGATAGCCGGCGAAGAAGCCGCCCAGACCCGGCAAGGCCTGGCGCTCCGTATTGGACTCCGGCAGACGCAAAGTCGCCAGCACAAGCACCACCGCGCCAAACACCGATGTGGCAACGAAAATCGCCCGCCAGCCCACATTGGTGTCGAGCCAGCCGCCCAGATAGGGCGAGACCATGGGGGCCGCGACCATCGCCATGGTCACATAGGCGATCATCGTCGCCGAACGATCACGGCCATGGACGTCGCGGATGATGGCCCGGCTCAGCACCATGCCGGCGACTCCGCCCAACGCCTGCAGCACACGGGCGAAGATCAGCAAAGTCAGCGACGGCGCCAGCGCCGCCAGTACGCTGCCGGCCACATACAGTCCCAGCCCGGCGATCATCACCGGCCGCCGGCCGAAACGGTCGGACAGCGGACCATAGGCCAGTTGCGCCACCGACATGCCTACCAGAAAGAAGGTCAGCGTGAACTGCGCGGCGGCATAGGTGACATCGAAGACATTGATCAGCCCCGGAATCGCCGGCACCCAGATCTGCATGGCGACCGGCCCGGTCGCCGTCGCCAGGACCAGAATGTAGAGTGGCGGTGCCTTGGCCAGTCTCAGCACGGGTTCAGGCCCCCTGCCCGTGCGGCGCGGGCCGCCGGTTGCCCCAGGTCGCCAGCCAGTAGGACAGGGCCGAGAAGACCACGCCAACCGTCATCACCGCGATTACCGGCATCTGCGTGGTGCCCTGCAGCGATCCCACCAGAAAGGTGGCGCCGGAGCCGAGCCCCATCTGAATGAAGCCGCCAAGGCCCGAAGCCGTACCGGCCAGGCGCGGATTGACGCTGACGATGCCGGCCATGGCGTTGGGCAGGCTGAGACCATTGCCAAAGGCCACCGCCATCATCGGCCCGAACAGCGCCAGCGACGTAAACACGCCGCCCAGCGCCAGCGCCGCCATGATGGCGATGCCGACGACGGCAAACCCGATGCCGATGGCGATGGTGCGATGGCTGCCGATCCGGCGTGACGCCCGGGTGGCGGCAAAGTTGCCGGCCATGAAGCCGCCCGAGACCATGACGAACAGCAGGCCGAAGGCACTGGGCGGCAGGCCCATCAGATTGATGATGATGAAGGGCGACGCGGTGATGAAGGAAAAGAATATCGCGGTGGAAAACGCCGCCTGAAAGGCATAGCCGACAAAGGCCGGCTCGCGCATCAGCCGCCCATAACCGCGGACCATCTCCGCCATATTGGGCAGGGCCGCGGCCTCTTTCAGGGTCTCCGGCAGGTTAAAGACCGCAAAGGCCATGACCACCCCGCCGAAGATCGCAACAAAGGCAAAGCTCGATCGCCAGCCCAGATGAACATCGAGAAAACCGCCGATGGTCGGCGCCAGCATCGGCGCCACTACCATGGCCATGGTGATATAGGCGATGACCCCGGCCGAGCGTTCACGGTCATAAAGGTCGCGGACCATGGCGCGGGCTATGACCATGCCGGCAATACCGCCGGCGGCCTGCACCACGCGGCCGGCCAGTAACAGCGGCAGGGTCGGCGCCACTGTCGCCATGATGCTGCCGGCAACATAAAGCCCAAGCCCCCACAGCATGGTGATGCGCCGGCCGTAGCGATCCGCCAGCGGGCCGTAGACGAGCTGCGAGAAGGCCATGGCCAGCAGATACAGGGTCAGGGTCAGTTGGACCATGGCGTAGCTGGTGTCGAACACCGCCACCAGACCGGGCATGGACGGATGAAAGATGTTCAGCGCCAAAGGCCCGGTTGCCGTTGTGGCAACCAGAATGGCGAGCGACGGACGCAGCGGCAGAGCCATAGCGCACAAATCCATCTGCCGGTGTGCCCTGCGGCAGATCGGCGGTAGAGACGCCGGCATGACCGGCAGTGGGATGGGACGGGCCACGAAGGCGCGGTAGCGCACGGCCGACCAGCGGACAGACCCGCTAGACCTTGATCTAGTGGGATGGTCGGGGGCTGTCCAGCCGCCCGGCCGGCGGGTTCCGGCAATGTCCAGCGAAATTGGCCCAAACGCTACGGTTTCCTAATCACCTGTTCAGGGTCTTGGCGGCATGGTCCGCCTTCCACAGGCCGTCCGACCGGACGGCCGCAACGGAGAGCGGCCCATGGACATCATCGCTCTGGCCTCGCAAAAGGGCGGATCGGGCAAGACGACGCTGGCTGGCCATCTGGCGGTGGCGGCGGACCAGGCAGGCTTCGGGCCGGTTGCCCTGATGGACACCGATCCGCAGGGCAGCCTGTCGGACTGGTGGAACGCGCGCGCGCAGGAGACCCCGGCCTTCGCCCGGCCCGGCCTCGAATCGCTGGACCATGACATCGAACGCATGACCCGCGACGGCATCCGCCTGCTCATCATGGACACGCCGCCGGCCATTACCCACACCATCGCCCGGGTCATCGGCGTCGCCGATCTGGTGGTGGTGCCCACACGGCCCAGTCCCCATGATCTGCGCGCGGCCGGCGCCACGGTTGATCTCAGCGAAGAGCTGGACAAGCCCTTCGTCTTCGTTATCAACGGCGCCACCCCGCGCGCCCGTATCACGGCGGAGGCAGCCATCGCGCTCAGCCAGCATGGCACCGTGGCGCCCGTCATCTGTCACCAGCGAACCGATTTCGCGGCGTCCATGATCGACGGCCGCACGGTGCTGGAAACCAATGCCTCAGGACGCTCGGCCGGTGAAATCGCCAGCCTGTGGACCTATCTGGCCGACCGCCTGGGACGGCGACACACCGTGACGGTGGCCACCGCCAGACAGCCAGTAGCCCTGGGCTGGCGATCATGAGCCAGCCGCACCTGACCAGCGCCCTGCTGGTGCGCAAAGGCGACGCCCGTCCGACGCTGGCCGCCACGGTGAAAGCGGCGAAGGCCGCCGCCGCACGCCCGGCCAACGGCAGGTCCGTCACCGCCACGACCGATGCCGAGGCGGTGCGCCGTCTGCCGCCGCCCTTCGGCCATGCGCCGCGCGCCGTCGGCGACGCACGCACAGCCACCCCGCCACAAGCCGCCCGCTCCGCCCGGCCCAACCGGCAGACCCCTGCCCGCCTGTCACTGCGCCTGACGCCTGATGATCACCGACGCCTGCGCATTCTCGCCGCCAATCGCGCCACCACCCTGCAAAGCCTGCTGGCCGAGGCGGTCACTGTCTATCTGGACCGCACCGCCGCAGCCGACCCGGCCTGCCTCTGCCTGGCGCCGCGCCGGCCGCCTGGCGACGCCTCTGCCGCAGACGGCAACAGCTGAGAGACGCCATGCGCGATCCTGCCAACGACCATGCCTCGCTCGACGCCAGCCTGGTGCGTCGCCGCACCGCCGCGCCGCAGTCGGTCCGCGCCCGCCAGCCGGTACGCGCGCCGCACACCACGCGGTTCGCCACGCCAGCTCCGGAGCCCGCCACCGCCGTGCCGACAACCACCACGGACGATAGCCCCGCTGACAGCGTCCCTGCCGACCACCAACCGCCCCTTGAGCGGCTGATGGACGCGCTGCGGCAGGCCACGGCCGGATGGGACGCCCACCCGCGGGCCACCACGCCGCAGCCGACGGCCCCAGAGAGCATGACCGCGCTTGCCGACTACGGGCCCGCTGGCGCCGGCGTGGACCTGTTTGACTACTGGTCCTTGCGCCGCAACGGACGGCGCTGCCCCTCGGCGGTTGAGCTCGACCCGGCGCGTCTGGCGCGCGACTGGCCACAGGCTTTCGAGATTGCCTCGGCCAGCCTGGTGACAGCCAGCAGCGCAGACGCCCTGGCGTCCATACGTCAGGCCTGGCAGCGGCGGCCGCAGGCCCGGCACATGGCCGATGCTTGCCCGGCCACTTCTGGCAAGCCAGGCACCGGCGAGCAGGGTCCGGTCCCGCCCGACGCCTGCTTTGACTGGCTGGCCAATCTGGCGCGCACGGCCGCCCGGGTCGGGCGGGCCATTGACGTGTCGGAGTCTTTTGACAGCGCCGACGGCGCCGGTGACCGCGCCGAAGGCGCTAGTGACCGCGGCGGCGGGCGCTGGCGCGCCGTCGTTCTGCCGCTCAGCGCCAGCCAGACGCGCATCGATTCCCTGCTCTGCCAGGTGACGCCCGGAGTAGCGAAATCACCGTTGGCCGGCTAATCGGCGACCCACTTGCCATCCTGCCGATCACCACTTCGTCGGGCCCGGCACAGATCGCCGGCCATCGCCTGCTAGTCGCTGCGGGAGTCGAGGCGGAACCGTGTCGTCACATACTCCACAAGTGTTTCCAGACAATGATCGATACTGGCACTGGCGGTATCCAGGACCAGTTCCGCTGAGTCCGGTGCTTCATAGGGCGCTGAGATGCCGGTGAAGTCGGCGATCTCGCCGCGCCGCGCCCGGGCATAGAGCCCCTTGGGGTCACGCTCTTCGCAGACCGTGACGTCGGTGCTGAGATGAACTTCATGAAAACGCGATCCGGCTGCCTGGCGGGCCCGCTCGCGGTCCGCCCGATATGGCGAAATAAACGCCGAAATGACGATTTCCCCCGCATCGGCAAACAGGGCGGCCACCTCGCCAACCCGCCGTATGTTCTCCGCCCGGTCTTCCGGCGTAAAGCCCAGATTGCTGTTCAGGCCCGCGCGCACATTGTCGCCGTCAAGCACATAGACATGATAGCCGCGCCTGAACAGCGCCTGCTCCAGGGCGATGGCCAGAGTTGACTTGCCCGACCCCGACAGGCCGGTGAACCACAGCACGCCGCCCTGATGCCCCTTCTGCCGCACCCGCATGTCGGCGGTCACCTTGTGCAACACCGGTGTCAGGTTGCTGCTGCGCCGGGTGATCGACAGGCGCTGGTCGGGATAGTCGTGCATATCCACTGTGCCGCCGGCCACCACATCAAAACCGTCGAGCAGAACGAAGCGGGCCAGCGCCGGCGGTCCGCCGGCC
Source organism: Alphaproteobacteria bacterium (assembly GCA_040218575.1). Lineage (NCBI taxonomy): Bacteria > Pseudomonadati > Pseudomonadota > Alphaproteobacteria > Alphaproteobacteria bacterium. The sequence continues at coordinate 442,921 of JAVJRE010000007.1, forward strand.
ATCTCAACCACCGCCATGGCGGGGGTGCGCAGCAGCACTTCGGCTATGCCATGACGCGACACGATACCGCCCGCATCACGGGCCAGGGTATCGGGGTCAATACGGGCGCGCACCGCTTCCACAATGACCGGGTGACGCGCCGTGCCCAGTTTGATGGTCAGGCCGTCGCCCGCCTCCAGCGGGCGCTGGCCGAGCCACACCAGACGGGCGGCGAACACATTGGTCTCCATCGGCGCATCCGCCTCGTGACTGACCACCTCGCCGCGCTCAACAAACAGATCGTCAGTCAGTTCCAGAGCGATGGACTGGCCGGCCATGGCCTCCGCCGGCGATGTCTCCGGCGGCCATGTCTCGACCGCCGCCACTGCCGAAAGGCGATTGGATGGGGACAGCACCACAGGGTCACCGCGCTTGATTTTGCCACTGGTGACCCGTCCGGCCAGCAGCCGCCGCTCTCCTACGCGGTAGACATGCTGCACCGGCAGGCGAAAGGGCTGGTCGGCAAGCGACGGCTTTGCGGTCAGCCGCGCCAGCGCCGACAGCACCGTGTCACCATGGTGCCAGGCCAGGGTGGCGGCAGGCTGCGTGACATTGGCGCCGGTTGCCGCCGCCACCGGCACCACCGTCAGCGGTGTCAGCCCAAGCTCGCCCAGATAGGATCGCACTTCATCGGCGATGGCGGCAAAGCGCGACTGGTCGTGGTTCACCAGATCCATCTTGTTGACCACCACGATGATCTGGCTCAGGCCCAGCAGGTGCAGCAGGCTGGCATGGCGTCGCGTCTGCTCGCGGACCCCGTCCGCCGCATCCACCAGCAACAGGGCGGCATCGGCATCGGCCGCACCGGCGACCATGTTGGTGATGAACTCACGATGGCCCGGCGCGTCAATGATGCGATAGGACTGGCCATCATGGTGAAACCGCACCCGGCTTGAATCGATGGTGACGCCCTGGTCGCGCTCGGCCTGAAAGGCATCCAGCAGAAAAGCCCACTCCAGCGGGCGGCCACGCCGGGTCGACGCCGCCTCCACCCGCGCCCGGGCCTCCGGCGGCAGAGCATCCAGCTCATACAGAAGACGGCCGATCAGAGTGGATTTTCCATGGTCCACATGACCGGCCACCACCAGGCCGAAGCCGGGCTCCGATTCCGCCATCATGGCCATCACATATAACCGGCGGCGCGCAGCCGTTCGAATGCGTCTTCCGACTCATGATCCATGGCGCGGCCGGCGCGCTCGCTCTCCCGCGTTGCCTCAAGCTCGGCGATGACCTGCTCGATCGTCGTCGCCTGACTGGCCACGGGCGAGGTGATGTCCTGGTCGCCCAGCGAGCGATAGCGCTTGCCGTCGCGGGCAAAATACAGGTCCACCAGCGGAATGCCTTCGCGCGCCGCATAGCGCCACACGTCCAGCTCTGTCCAGTCGAGGATCGGGTGGATGCGCACATGAGTGCCCGGCGGAAACTCCGTCTTGTAGTGGTCCCAGAACTCCGGCGGCTGATCGCGCACGTCCCATTCGCCTGTGGCGCTGCGTGGGCTGAAGATACGCTCCTTGGCGCGGATCGCCTGTTCGTCCCGACGGATTCCGGCAATGACGCCGGTATAGCCCTGGCTGGCGATCAACCGGCGCAGACCCTCTGTTTTGCGCGCCGCGCTGCGAGCCGCCGGTGGCAGGGACGGGTCCATCTCCTCCACCGGCGGACAATCGCCGATGGTCAGATCAAGGCCCCATTCCCTGGCATAGCGGTCGCGGAAGGCATACATTTCGGGAAACTTGCGCCCGGTATCCACATGCACCACGGGAAACGGGATGCGACCGAAGAATGCCTTGCGGGCAAGCCACAGCAAGACGTTGGAATCCTTGCCGATGGACCACAGCAATGCCGGCCGGCGGATCTGGCTGTGCGTCTCGCGCAGGATATAGATCGATTCCGCTTCCAACCGGTCCAGGGAGTCCATGATCTGTCCTGTCTTATGCCTGCAGGCGGACCGCGCCGCGATGCCGCCATCGGGCGCCACATCGTCTGGCGATGGTATAAGGGGGCCGGTCCCGCCGCCGCAAAGGATTTTCTCTAGGTCGTGCCTGTCTCCCTGTCCACCAGCACTCCCCGGTTCTGGACCCATTTCCGGCTGCGTGTGCGCAAACTCCTGGCCATTGCCGGCCATGGCCGGTGGCGACGCGCCTTCCGCGCCACCGGCGTCGCCCCGGCGATAGAGCATGACGGGGCATGGCCGGATTTTGCCACGGTGGTGGATATTGGCGCCCACCGCGGCCAGTTCAGCCTTTTTGCCCGCCGCCGCTGGCCCGCCGCGCGGATCTATGCCTTCGAGCCACAGGCCGCGCCAGCGGCGGACTTTGCACGCATCTTCGACGGCGACGCCAAGGTGCGGCTGTTTCCCCTGGCCGTCGCGCCGATCACCGGCGAGGCGGATATGCACCTGGCGACGGCCAGTGATTCCTCATCCCTCCTGCCCATTGGCGACGCGCAGGAACGTCTGTTTGGCACCACGGCCGGCGGCACGGCGCGGATCCGTCTGGCGCCCCTCGATACCAGCCTGAGGGCGCAGGACGTGGTGGCGCCCGCCTTGCTGAAGATCGACGTTCAAGGCAGCGAGCTGGATGTCCTCAAAGGGTGCGAATCACTGCTTGGCCGCTTTAGCGCACTCTATGTGGAATGTTCGTGGGTTGAGCTCTATGCCGGCCAGGCGCTGGCCGATCAGGTAATCGCCTGGCTCGCCGGGCGCGGCTTTCGTTTGAGCGACACCCGCAACCTGAGCCACGATGGCGATGGCCGGCCGGTGCAGGCCGACCTGCTGTTCAGCCGGGCCTCAGACGGCTGAGGCCTTGCCGCCAGCCAGCAGCGCTTCAAACCGCTGGCCGATGCGGTCCATATCGAATGCTTGTTCGGCGAAAGCGCGGCCGGCCTTGCCCATAGCTATGCGCTGCGCCTGGTCGGCCATCAGCCGCCGCGCCTGGTCGGCCATCGCCAGCCGCTCGCCGGGGGCCACAACCACACCGGCGCCGCTTTCCAGCAACCGACGCGCCGCCAGATTCTCCGTCGGCAATGTGGCCAGGATCGGCCGGCCCGCGCACAGATAGCTCAGCACCTTGGAGGGAACTGAAAACGCACCGGCGTCATGCTCCAGCACGGCCAGCAGCACGTCGCCTGACGCCAGCACGTCGCTGAAGGAAAAGGCCGGGGCAAAATCGAACAATCGCAGGCCTTCAAGGCCGCGCCGGGCCTTCTCCTGCTCCAGCCAGTCGCGGCCGCGGCCTTCGCTGACCACCGCCACGACGGCATTGTCCCCGGCCAGGTCATCGGCCAGGTCGGCCAGGATCGCCGGGTCGTGCTTGAGCCCCAGAGTGCCGGCATAAAGCAGTACAAACCTGTCCGCCAGTCCGTTCGGGCGGCTCCAGCCGTTGGCCTTCTGGCCGGGCTGCACATCGTTCAGCGAGGCCCAGTTCTCGATAATCGTGACCGCCTGGCGATTGATGCCGTGGCGTATCAAAAGCGGCACATGATCGGGGGAAATGGTGATGACCGCCGCACTGGCCCGCAGTACGCCATACTCCACGGCCCCGACCAGTCGGCCCAGCAGGGCCCGTCGGCGGCGACCATCGACCGCGCCGGGCACACGGGTCGCGCCGCCTATGGCCACCCGCGCCGCCGCTTCCGCGTAGATATCCTGCAGCCAGTAGACAAAACGCGCGTCACAGCGTCTGGCCGCCGTCAGCAAACGGCGCTGGATCAGCGGCGAGGCGTTGCCCGCAAGAATGGCGTCTGGACGAAACGACCGGACGCGCCGGGCAAGCCGTCCGCCATAGTCCCATTCCTGCCGCGCCCGTCGCACCAGGCTGTATTTGTCGAGCCGGTCATGACGTCCCACCACCGGCTCGATCTGCAGTGTCGGTGGATCGTCCGGGCGCCGGGAAACATCGCCCCGCGGCGAGCCCACCGCCGGGCTCGACAGATGGAGAAGGTGATGGCCGCGACCTGCCAGCCAGCGACAAAGCTGCAGCGGAAAGGCGTGGGCCGGATAGTCATGAACGACGAAACGCATGGTCCACCGACAATGGCTTGACGGGCCTTTCTATCGCACATCGCCCTGTCAGTCGTCCCGCTTCGGTCATCCCGATTCAACCGATCCGCCCGCCAGGCGCGCCCGTCCGGCCATGTTGCCCGGGTGGCCGCCATGCGGCACACTTCCGCCGCGACCTCGCAAGACGGGACAGATACAGATGGCAACGCATATCAAAGCCGCTCGCGCCACCGGCACCGGTGCGGCTGACCGGCCGGAGCGCCAGCCTTTCAGCGGCTATTACACGGCCAGCCAGCCGGAGCCCGACAACGATCTGACCCGTACCGGTCCTGGTACGCCATGCGGCGAATACATGCGCCGCTACTGGCAGCCCATCGCCATCCTCGAAGAACTGCCGCCGGACAACCGGCCCTATGCGCTCAATGTGCTGGGCGAGGAACTGGTGCTGTTCAAGGACCTCTCCGGCCACTGGGGCCTGCTGCACGCCCACTGCGCGCACCGTCAGGCATCGCTGGAGTTCGGCATCGTCTGCGACCACGGCATCCGCTGCTGCTACCACGGCTGGCAGTTCGATGTGGACGGTACCCTGCTCTATGCCGGGGCGGAGCCGGAGAACAGCCCGCTGTTCAAGCGCGTCCGCCAGGGCGCCTATCCGGTGCAGGAATACAAGGGAATCCTCTTCGCCTATATGGGGCCGCCGGACCACAAGCCGGATTTTCCCATCTACGACACCTTTACCCTGCCGGACGTAGAGGCCAAGCCCTACTCCATCGACATGCCGTGCAACTGGCTGCAGATCGGCGAGAACGTGGTGGACCCCTATCACACGGTCTTTCTCCACACCCGGGTCAGCGGCACCCAGTTCTCCGATGCCTTTGCCCAGTTGCCCCATGTGGAGTGGTTCGAAATGCCAAGCGGCTCCGGCCTCTATCTGTTCAACGTGCGGCGGGTGCAGGACAATCTGTGGATCCGCGTCCAGGAGGCCATTCGCCCCAATTTCAGCCAGACCGGCGACATCTGGCAGGACCCCAAGACGGAGAAGATCTTCAACCGGGTGGGTCTCTCCAAATGGATGACGCCGATGACCGACACCACAACCAAGGTCATCGGCTGGCGGTGGTTCGGCGAGCATCTGGACAGTTCCGGCAAGGCCGACTGGGACAGCGTCGGTCGCAACAAGATTGATTTCGAGGGCCAGACCGAGCAGCGCACCTACGAGGAACGGCAGAAGCGTCCCGGCGACTATGAGGCCATCGCCTCGCAGGGGCCGATCACCCTGCACAAGAAAGAGAATCTGGGCATGAGCGACGGCGGCGTGGCGCTCTACCGCCGTTTGTTGCGGCGCAATATCCAGATGCTGCAGGATGGCGAACCCCTGCCGGAGCCGGTGCGCAATGGCGATGGCACGCTGGCCACCTATTCCCAGGACACCGTGCTGCGGGTGCCGCCGGCCAATGAGGATGACAAGGGCAAACGGGTGGAAATCGCCCGCAACGTCGCCCGCTTCGTCGTCGAGAGCGATACCCTGGCGCCGGCGGCGCGCACCGCGGAAATCCGCCGCCGCATTTTGGAGGAGCTGGGTATCCCGGTCAGCGCCGGCGCCTGAACCGAACGCTGTGCGGACCATGAGCGACGGCGCACCGTCCCTCGCCGCCCTGTTGGCGGAAAGCTGCCGTCGCCATGCGGAGCGGCCGGCCCTGTCGTGGCCCGAGGCTGCGGCCTCGCCGCTCGCCAGCCTGACCTATGGCGCGTTGTGGACAGCGGTGGAGGACATGGCCGGCCGCCTGCTGGCCCTCGGGCTCGCCGCCGGCGACCGGCTGGCGGTGCAGGCCGGCAAGAGCCCGACCCTGACCCTGCTTTACCTTGCCTGCATCCGCTCGGGCATCGTCTTTCTGCCCTTCAACACCGCCTACCGGCCCGCCGAACTGGCCTATATGTGCGGCGATGCAAGGCCTTCCCTTTTGCTGTGCGATGCCGCCGGAGCAGACGACCTGGCCGGCGTCGCGCGTGCCGCAGGCTCCCGCCTTCTCCCCCTCGAAACCACCACTGCCGGCGGCTTCGCCGACGCCCTGTCAGCGACGACGGTGCAAGCGGCCCCGCTGCCCATGCCCGCCGCCGACGCCGCCGCCGTCATGCTCTACACCTCCGGCACCACCGGCCGGCCTAAAGGGGCGGTCCTGACCCAGGCCAATCTGGCCACCAACACCCTGGCCCTGCGCGATGTCTGGGCCTGGCGCGACGACGACCGCCTGCTGCATGCCTTGCCGCTCTATCACACCCACGGCCTGTTTCCGGCCCTCAACCTGTCCCTGGCCGGCGGCGGAGAGTGCCTCATGCTGGCCACCTTCGATGCCGCCACGGTTCTGCGCCACTTGTCGCAGGCAACCGTGTTCATGGGAGTTCCCACCTACTACGCCCGCCTGCTGCGTGAAGACGCGCTCACTGCCGCCGCGTGCCGCCACATGCGTCTGTTCGTGTCCGGTTCGGCGCCGCTGCCGGATGCGCTGTTCCACGCCTTTGCCGGCCGCACCGGCCAGACAATCGTTGAGCGCTACGGCATGACCGAAGCGGTGATGATCACGTCAAACACCCTGGATGACCGGCGACCCGGCTGTGCCGGCCGGCCGCTGCCCGGCGTGGAACTGCGCATCACGGACGAGTCCGGCATCCTGCCTGCCGACCATGACGGCGGCATCGAAATCCGCGGCCCCAACGTCTTTCCCGGCTATTGGCAGGCGCCGGACAAAACCGCCGAAGCGTTCCGTGACGACGGCTGGTTCATCACCGGTGACCGTGGCCGGCTGGACGAGGCAGGCCGGCTCTGGATCTCCGGCCGCAGCAGCGATCTCATCATCTCGGGCGGCCTCAACGTATCGCCGCGCGAGGTGGAAACGGTGCTGGACCGCCTGCCGGGGGTGGCTGAATCCGCCGTCATCGGTGTGCCTCATGAGGAGTGGGGCGAGGCGGTGGTGGCGCTGGTCTGTGCCGCGGCGGGTGGGCCGCCGCCAGACGAATCCGCCCTTCTGGCCGGCCTTGGCGATCTGGCCGCCTTCAAGCGACCCAAGCGCGTGGTGGTGGTCGACAGCCTGCCGCGCAACGCCATGGGCAAGGTGGAAAAAGCGCGGCTGCGCAAGGAATGGCAGAACCTCTTCACCGCGCGCGTCTGAGCTCTGTCGCAGGGTTTGCTGTCCCGTCTTGCAAGACGGCCCAACCGCGCCTAGCTGTGATCACTCTGCCGGCAGGCTTTGCCCGGCCACGCTCCCCGGATACCCCATGACCCAAAGACCCGACTCCGCCCCGTCATCGACCCCCTTATCGCCCCCGACCAATACGCCCCCCGCTCACGCGCCGGTAGCGGAGCGCCGCGAGGTGGTGACCGTCCGCCACGGCCAGCGCCACAGCGACCCCTATGCCTGGCTGCGTGACGATAACTGGCAACAGGTCATGCGCGACCCATCCGTCCTCAGGCCCGATATTCTGGCTTATCTGGAGGCGGAAAACGCCTGGACCGCCGCAGTCATGGCGCCCACCGAAGCGTTGCAGGAAAGACTGGTCGCGGAAATGCGCGGCCGCATCAAAGAGGACGATTCATCGGTCCCGACCCCGGACGGCCCCTGGGATTATTACATGCGCTTTGCCGAAGACGCGGAGCATCCTCTGTATTGCCGCTCACGCCGCGGTCAGCCGGACAGCGAACAGGTGCTGCTGGATTCCCACGCCGCCAGCCTGCAACACCCGTTCTTTCGAATCACCGGTATGGCGCACAGCCCCGATCATCGCCGCCTGGCCACCGCCACGGATATCACTGGTTCTGAATACAGCCTGATCCGCATCCTCGACATGGAGTCCGGCGAGTGGCTCGCCGATGAAATCGCCTCCGCCCAGGGCGACGTTGTGTGGTCGGCGGATTCCGCCACCCTGTTCTACACCTGGCTGGACGACAATCACCGGCCGGCCGAGGTGCGCCGTCACACCCTCGGCCAGACCGGTGATGATGCGCGGGTCTATGCGGAGGCGGACAGCGCTTTCTATCTGGGGGTCGGCAAGACCGAGAGTGGTCGCCTCATCGTTATCGATGCCCACGATCACTCCACCGCGGAACTGCACATCGTCCCGGCCGATGCGCCCGATACACCGCCGGTCTGTTTTCGGCCGCGCCGCCACGATCAGGATTATGACCTGAGCGATCATGGCGAGCGTGTCTATCTGCGCACCAACATCGCCTGCGACGGCACAATGGCGGAGGATTACCGCATTGTCGCCACGCGGCTTGACCAGCCCGACCCCGCACACTGGACGGAGGTGGTGCCGCATCGGCCCGGCACCCTCATCCTGGCCATGCTGGTGTTTCGCGACTGGCTGGTCTGGCACGAGCGGGAAGACGGCATGCCGCGTATTGTGGTTCGCCACATCGCAACCGGCGACGAACATTCCATCGCCATGGACGAGGAGGTGTTCGACCTGGCGCCCCGGCCAGGCTATGAGTTTGCCACGGACACACTGCGCTTCGTCTTTTCATCGCCGCGCACCCCGGCCGAGACCTTCGACTATGACATGGCCACCCGTCAGCGCACCTTGCGCAAGACCCAGGAAGTGCCGAGCGGCCATGATCCGGCCGACTATCAGACACGCCGACTGATGGTGCCGGCACACGATGGCGAACAGGTGCCGGTGTCGCTGCTGTGGCACAGGGATACGCCGCTCGACGGCACCGCACCGGTTCTCCTGTACGGCTACGGCTCTTACGGCATCACCATTCCCATGGCCTTTACCACTAACCGGTTTTCCCTGGTGAATCGCGGTTTCATCTACGCCCACGCCCACATCCGGGGCGGCAAGGACCGCGGCTATCGCTGGTATCGCGACGGCAAGATGGCCAGCAAGATGAACACCTTTCGTGACTTCATCTCAGCCGCCGAAGGGCTGATTGACAACGGCCTGGCACGGCGCGGCCGAATCGCCATTCATGGCGGTTCCGCCGGCGGGCTCTTGGTCGGCGCGGTCATCAACATGGCGCCGGACCTGTTCATGGCCTGTATTGCCGACGTGCCGTTCGTCGACGTCATGAACACCATGTGCGACCCGTCCCTGCCACTGACCCCGCCTGAATGGAAAGAGTGGGGCAATCCCATAGAGTCACAGGAACATTATCGTCACATTCTGGAATACTCGCCCTACGACAATGTGCGGAGCCAGGCCTATCCCCATGTGCTGGCCACCGGCGGCCTGTCCGATCCGCGCGTCACCTATTGGGAGCCGGCGAAGTGGGTAGCGAAGCTGCGCGCCCTCAGAACCGATGACCGGATGACCCTGCTGAAGATCAATCTGGAAGCCGGCCATGGCGGGTCCGCCGGTCGCTTCGACAAGCTGGGCGAAGTGGCGCTGGCCTATGCCTTCCTGCTCAAGGTGTTCGGGATTGGCGACTGACGGCCGGTCAGCGTTGCAGACGGATGCCGGATACCGTCGCGCCTCGTGTCGCCAGCGTCGTCAGCGCCAGACAGTCTAGATCGGCGCCACTGGCCTCGTCACGGCACTGCGGCATGGCCTCCAGCCGCAGTGATGCGACGCCGCCGCAGTCGCCATCCCAAAGTGGCAGTGAAAAGCGCGTGGACGCCCCGGCTACAAGCGGCGCCAGGTCGAGCCGCAGGCGGCGCACCGTTACGCCTGCCCCATCCAACACGGCCAGGTCCATGGCGAAGCGATCAAGATCGCCGGCCAGGGTGCTCTCTATCGATAGTGTAGCGACGCAGGCGCCACGCAGCACCACCGCCCGCTCCAAAGCGAAAGTCAGTCCGCCGGCCGGGCTTGCCTGCTGGGCGAGAGCCACCGGCGGCGTCATGGCCATGACCAGGACACAGCTCATCACCATCCATCGTTTCATGTTCGCTCCAGATATTCCGGCCGGTCGGCCCGCGCATCGTGGCGCAGGCTGAAGATCACCCGTTCTTCAACAATGTTATCAACCGCATGGAATGGCCGCTTGCGGTCTCCGGGAAAGCCGGGCGCGCGCATGAGCACTGCCTCACCTGGCCCCAGCGGCACGTCATTCGCCGCACTGCCGGCGCGGTCTTCCGCAATACGAAAACGCCCTTTCCCTTTGAGCAGCAGAATCAGAATCAGCCGCTCATAGCGGATATGGTCGCGATGAAAGCCGATTCCGGCCGACCCAACGGGATAGCGTTGCACTACCCGGTCGCTCAGACGAAGCGGCGCACACAGCGGCGGATCACCCAGCGCCAGCCCCTCATTCACTAGCGCCTCAATAGCGTCCGCCGCCGGATGGAAGGGCGTATCTGCCGGCGGCGGCCAGCAGATCCAGAAATCCTGCATGACGGTGGCGCCCCCTGTCGTCTGTACCGGTCGCGACCGGCGCACCGGCAGGCCGGCCTCCGCCGCCAGCAACATGTCGCAGCCGGCTTGGTCCACCAGGCGCAGGCTGACCGCGTCTCCCGCCACCAGACAGCGCAGCGCCGCCGCCACCTGCAGTGGCGAGGCCACCAGATGGCGGGAGAACGCCACCGCCATCATCGCGCCGCCGCCACGGTGTCAGGCGCCGCGGCCTGCGGCGTCCTGCGCGGTGCGGCTGTCATAGGCCCGCCACAACAGCATGCCGCCGATCAATGCGCCAACGAAGACGAAACTGGGCCAGCGTCCGGCCGCCAGCCCGGCGATGGCCGGGCCCGGGCACAGCCCCACCAGGCCCCAGCCGATTCCGAAAATCGCCGCGCCGCTCAGCAGGCGCGGATCAATGTCACGCCGTTCCGGCAAGTGAAAGCGCACATCGAACAGGGGCGCCGGCCGGCGCCAGACCAGACGATAGCCGATGAAGGCGACCGCCACCGCCCCGGCCAGGACCAGCGCCAGGCTGGGGTCCCAGGCGCCACTCACATCGAGAAAGTTGAGCACTTTCGCCGGGTCGGTCATCTGCGACAGGCTGAGGCCGAAGCCGAACACCAGACCGGCGGTGAGTCCGCCCAGGGCACGCCATGTATTGGCCATGTGGAGCCTCCTATATGGCAATCAGGTGGCGGGTGACGAACACCGTTACGATGGCCACCGCCAGATAAACCAGAGTGGCGGCGATGGAACGGGAAGACAGACGGGCCATTCCGCAAACACCATGGCCACTGGTGCAGCCATGGCCCATGCGGGTGCCAATCCCCACCAGCAACCCGCCGGCAATAAGCAGCAGGACCGACTGGCTGATCTGCACCGGCGGCGGCGTAACGGCCAGCGCCCGATGCAGTGCGGCGCCGCCCACCAGACCAAGCACGAACAGCCCCTGCCAGGCAAAGTCAGGCGATGCTTTGGCGCCGCCGCCAAGACGCTGCGCCACGCCGCCCACAACGCCGCTAACGCCGGCGATGCGTCCGTTGAACAGCATCAGCAGCGTCGCCGCCAGACCAATGAGAGCGCCGCCGATCAGGGCGGACACCGGTGTGAACTCCGTCATGACCCTCTCCCGCCAATTGGCGGACCGTCGCTGCCGCCAGGCAGGCGGTCCGGTGCCTTACAATGTGGCGACCGGCAGGGGCGATACAAGGACCATGCGACAGTTCGCCCGACCGCCCCGGGGCTAAGGGGCCGGACCGGCGCCTGTCAGGCGGTCGGCGGCGATTGCGGGGGCGGATGGCCATCCACCAGGGTCGCCGCCGTCGCCAGATCACCCAGCCACAGCCACAGCGCCAGCAGCGGTGTGTCTCCCGCCTGCATGGCGTGCGCCTGGCCGCTGTCATGGACAATCACATCCGGCGGCGAGCGCTCGGCCCAGCCGTCGCCCTGGCGATACCACTGCGCCGGGCCGGTCAGCGGCACATACAGTTCCACTGCCGGGTGGACATGGGCCGGATAGTGAAAGCCCGGCGCCAGCAACAGGAACCCCAGAGCCAGAGCATCGCTCTCCATCAGGCCGCCCGGTCCCGCCACCAGGCTGTAGCCATAGCTGCGCAGGAATCCCGGCTTGCCCGAATAGTTGGCATTCTGCACCCACTGCAGCGCCCGCCGCAGGCCGCGCACATTGGGCGCCAACCGCCAGGCGCGCTGGCCCTCTGCCGCCTTGGTGGCGGCCGCCAGATGCGCCGTCACCGGTATTGGCCGCGGCGCCTGCATCGCCGCATCCGGCTTCAGGCTCTTCAGAACCGTCACCGCCTGCATCACATGTTCGTTCTGCCGCGCCTCGCAACGCGAAAGGTGTGCGGCCAGGTCATTGAACAGATAGCGCAGCACCCGGTTCGATTCGTCCGGTTCCAGCGCCGGCTCACCGTCACTCATGGGCATTCCCGCGCGGCGTTCCCCGGACCATCAGCCGCGCTTGGGGCGCGGCGAGCCGCGCTTGGCCGCCGGGCGCTTGGCGGCGGTGCGTTTGGGTGCCGGGCGGCGACCCGCCACTGGCTTTGGCCGCGCCGGCGGACGCGGCGCCGGCTTGCGGGTCACGACCTTGGCCCTGGACCGTGCGACTGCTTTGGTTCTGGGCGGCGGAAAAGCACCGGTCAGGGCGCCGTCGCCCAGTGCTGTGGCCAGCCGCTCCAGCTCACGGCCTGTATTGCGCTCACCCTTGCCATCGAACGGCCGGACGATGCTGCGGACCCCGTCCAGGAACGCTGCCAGTTGCGGCGGCGCCTTGCGCTCGGTCACCCACAGCGCCTGGCTCGCCACCGTCGCCAGAATGGCCATGGCGGAATCGAAACAGCGATTGGCCGTGAGGTGCTTCTGATAGGCGAAGAAGGTGGGTGAGGCCACGTCGTTCTGGCCATAGCCGCCGCCTTCGCTGGGCGGCAGGAAGGTGCGTTGGGCGGCATGGCGCGCTTCCTCGCCGAAGCCGATCTGAATGAAACCCAGAATAGCCGTGCCAAACCCCTCTCCCTTGGTCAGGTAGTTGGGCAATTCGCTGACCGCGGTGTTCTGCATCTTTGTGGTGTGATGATCGGCCAGGGTCACCAGATCCGCATAGGCGGCGTTGAGAGAATCAATGGCCGGATAGGCGGTGCCATTGTGATAGCCGCCGTTCGATACGGTGTAGCCCAGCGGCTTCTGCTTCGTCGGCAGGACATAGGTCGGATTGCCGTTGACCGAAGCAATGGCATAGCCCGCCACCTCCTCGGCGGTGGCCACCGCCCGCCGCGCCGCGCCCAGAACCCGCGGCAGGATGCGCCACGACACCGGCGCCTGGTAGAAGCGCCGGTCCTTTGCTCCGCCGCGCAGCAGGGCGTTGATGCGACGGATGGCCTCGCCCTCATACGGGTCGCCCCACAGGTGCACCAGATCGGGATCATAGGCCTCCAGCGGCGCCCGCATGGCCTCTATGGACAGACAAAAGACCTGTTCCGCCAGTTCCAGCCGACGCCGGGCGACCAGCGCCACGTCGGCAATCAGGCCGGCGGTGGCCGACGAGCCGGCGAACAGAGCGCCGGGCTCGCCTTCCTCCCAGTCGCCTTCCGGCATGGCCGACAGCACATGCGCCAGGGGCAGGATTTCGCCGGCGCCCACCTGCCCCGACAGGGGAACCTCCGGCAGCGGACGATCGAGCATGGCGGCCAGACGCTCTGCGATGGCCGGCCGCACCTTGCCATGGCCTTCGATCAGGCTCGACAGCAGTGAGAAGATGATGCCGCGCACCACCCGGTCAGGCAGCATCTGTGTACCGAACCCGGCACCGGTCTGGCGTGTGGGGTTGGTCCGCTCGGCGTGCTTGCGCTGCTCTTCGGGGCTGACCGCCGTCTTGGCCTGCGGTCCGAAGCCGCTGGTCACACCATAAATGAACTGCGTAGGATCGGATTCGAGAAATGCGCGAAAGCTCTTGCGCGCATCGGTCATGGCCTTCTTTGCTCGCGGCCCCACCTTCAGGCTCTCGCCACCCAGCATGACCCGACGATAATTCTCCAGCGTAAAGTCACGCCGGCTATTGACGATGACCGTCATCGCGTCCGCCCTCCTGCGGTTCGTTTGCGCGTGGCGACGCGCGTACGGGGGGTCTTTCCTGGTGCCCGCCCTGATGCCCGTCCGGATGGAAGCAAAGTGTCCGACCCGCTCTCCACCATGGCAGAGAAAGCGTCAGCCAGGCGCTTTCCGTCATCGCCCAGACGACGGGTGCTTTCCACCACCGGAAATAGCTGGCGGATTTCGTCCAGGAACCCGGCCAGCGACGGCGGCGCCTTGCGCTTGGTCACCCACAGGGCCTGGCTGGCCACCGGCGCCAGCACCGCCAGCACCATGTCCAGCAGCCGGGCGATCTTCGCTTCCGCCCGCCAGGCGGCGAAGCCGGGGCTGGAAATATCATCCTGCTCTGATGCGGCCGGCTCCGCCGGCGACAGCAGACTTGGCTCCATCAGGCGCCGCATCTCGTCCACAAAGCCGTTCGGCACATACTCGAAATAGGTGGTCGAATGGCCTGACAGCCAGTCGGTGCCCGGCACCAGCAAGCGGTCGGGGATCAGTGAATACTCGCCCTTGTGCAGCTTGACCGAATGGCGATGGGCGAGGGTTGCCAGATCAACCCAACTCGCCGCCACACTGTCCAGAGTTGGCGGCACGATGGCGTTGTGATAGGTGCCGGTGCTCATGGTCTTGCCATAGGGCAGGCCACGACGCGGCGGGACGAAGGTGGGGTTGGCGGCGGTGACGGCGATGGAATGGGCCGCCGTCTCCTCCAGCGCGGCAACCGCGCGGTGGGCCTGGCCCAGAACCCGCGGCAGGATGCGCCACGACACCGGCGCCTGATAGGTGCGCCGGCCCTTGCGCGGCACCCCTTTGAGCCAGCGGTTGAGGCCATCCAGCGCCGCTCCTTCGTGGGGGTCCGCCCACAGCGGCTTGAGCGCCGGGTCATAGGCTTCCAGTGGCGCGGCCAACCCTTCGATGGACAGCGCGAACACCTTCTCCACAAGCTCCAGCCGGCGACGCGCCTGAAGAGCGGCGATACCGCCCATGGCGCTGACGAAGGGCGCGCCATTGCCGCTACCGGCCTGGTATCCCTTGACCTTCTGCTGCCATGTGGGGCTGTACAGCGCGAACAACGGCATGATCTCACCGGCTGCCGTCAGCCCCTGTGCCGGCACCGGCGGCAACGGCTTGTCCAGCATACCGGCGATCAGTTTGGCACGGTCGGGGTGGGTTGCGGTGGTGCCGTCAATGAACATGGCCAGGGTGGCGAAAATGGCGCCGCGCACCACGCTCTCCGGCAGATCGTCGTCGCCGAAGGCCAGAGCGGCAAACGGCATACCACGGCTCATGCGCTTTTTCTGTTCTTCCGGCGCGCGATGGTTCTTGGCATCGGGGCCGCCACCGGATGTCACGCCATAGATGAACTTGCCGCGATTCTTGTCCACATGAACCTGGAAATCGTCATGCGCCTTGCCGATGGCCTTAAGCGCCGCCGGCGAGAAGCGAACCGATTCGCCGCCGATGGCCACGCGTTGCAGGTTGGCCAGCGAAAAATCCCGCCGCGAGGCCAGGGTTACCGTCATGCCGCATCTCCCCAAAGGCGCATCGGGCAAGCCGCCGCACAGCCGCGGATTCACTGCCCCAGTGAAATGAGTGTTCGCATATCGTCGCCGGCGAACGGTCCATTGTGACGCTGGCTGCCGCCTGGCGCCAGACCCCAACGCGTGTCCCCAACGCCCGGCCCTGTATCTGACCGAGGCGACGACCGGACGTATACCGGGCCTCTCACCCTCGCCCATGAAAATGCGGCGTCCGTCATGCGACGGGCCTTGCCCTTCGCCGGGCCTTTGGCATCATGGGCCCATGCGGGCCGGCCCTCGCCGGCCCCGGGGGAACTGATCCATGCTGAACCTGCACTACTATCCCAACACCCTGTCACTGGTGCCGCATATGGTACTGGAGGAGACCCGCCTGCCCTACAAGCTGGTGCTGGTGGACCGCCGCGGACCGCGCACCAAGGCCTATCTCAAACTCAATCCCGAGGGAAAGGTGCCGACGGTCACCGACGGCAGCCAGGTCATCACCGAGACCATGGCGATCCTCATGACCATTGCCGACAAGTCCGGCAAGCTGGCACCCAAGGTGGGCACGAAGCGCCGGGCCGACTGGTACCGCTGGTCCGCCTTCGTCGGCGACACGGTGAAGGAAGCGGTTTTCCGCTTCTTCCGCATCGGCCGGGAGGAGAAGAACGCGAAAGTCCGCAAGCAGAAGCAGGAGGTGGCGCGCAAACAGCTCGATGATCTGTGGCAGGCGGTGGATCGCCACCTGTCCGCCGGCGGCCCCTATCTGCTGGGCAAATCGGTGACGACCCCCGACTTCCACCTTCACCTGATGGAGCTGTGGGATCCCGACCCCAAGCGCCTTGCCGCCACTTTCCGTCATGTGGGCAAGCATATGGAACGCATGGCGGCGCGGCCGGCGGTCAAGCGCGTGGTGGCGCAACATGCCAAAGAGCGGGCTGAGCTCCAGGCCACCGCCTGAATCTCCTGGTCACCCGGTGCAGGCAATGACCATGGCGCGCGACCCGGCCGCCGGCGAGCCACGGCGCATCCCTATGGAGGCGCCGTGGTCTTGGCTGGCGGCCGGTTGGCAGGATCTGTGGCGGGTGCCGCACATAGGCCTGACCTATGGCGCCCTGTTCACCATTATCGGCCTGGCCCTGACCCTCGGTCTCATGTGGCTGGAAATGCTCTACGCGGCCGTACCGCTGGCGGCGGGTTTCATGCTGCTTGGCCCGTTGCTGGCGGTCGGTCTCTATGACACCAGCCGGCGGCTGGATAAGGGCCAGCCCGTAAGCCTTGCCAGTGCTCTGTCGCTGTCACTGCGGGCGCCAGGGCGGCTGGCCATGGCTGGCCTTTTTCTGGCCCTCGCCCTGCTGGCCTGGCTCTATCTCGCCACCGTGCTGTTCGCCCTGTTCTATGGCCATGCGGCGCCGGCGCTTGATCAGGCCTTTACCACTTTGCTGTTCACCGTCCGGGGCCTGGTGTTTCTTGCCCTGGGCACCGCCGTCGGCGGCGTCCTGGCGGCTTTCGTCTTTGCCATCAGTGCCTTCTCCATTCCTCTGCTGCTCGAGCGCGACAGAGAGCCGGTCGATGCCATGTTGGAAAGCCTGCGCCGGGTGCGGGAAAACCCGAAGCCCATGCTGCTGTGGGCCTGGCTGATCGTCATGGTCACCGCCTGCGGTCTGGTGACACTGGGCATCGGCCTGATTATCACCTTTCCGCTGGTCGGCCATGCCACGTGGCACGCCTACCGCGACACCTATGGGCGGTCAGCGGACTGATCGCCGGGCGGGTGGCCCGTGTCGCCGTCATCGGCGCCGTCATCATCGAACAGAATGCGATGGGCCGCGCCTTCCAGATCATCGAACTGGCCGTTGCGCAGCGCCCATAGGAATGCGCAGAGGCCCAGAAGGCCGAGAGTCAGCGCCGCCGCCATAAGATAGATGATGATGCTCATGTGGCCGCCATCACGTCCGCCGCCGCGTCACCCGACGGCGCCGCGCCGACGACGCGGGGCCGGCGGTGCAGGCGCAGGGCATTGAGCGTCACCAGCAGGGACGAGGCCGACATGGCCACCGCCGCCACCAGCGGCGAGGCAAGGCCCAGCGCCGCCACGGGCACCGCCACCAGATTGTAGGCCACGGCCAGCCCGAAGTTCTGCAGGACCAGCCGGCGCGCCTTGCGGGCCACCGCCAGAGCTTCATGGACCGGTGCCAGCCGCTCGCCCTGAAACACCAGATCGGCGGCGGTCTGGCTGATGTCCGCCGCACTGGCCGGCGACATGGAGACCCAGGCGGCGGCCAGCGCCGGCGCGTCGTTCAGCCCGTCACCCACCATCAGGACGCGCCGACCCGATGCCGCCAGCGCCTGGATGCGGGAAATCTTGCCGGCCGGCGGCAGGGCGCCGGCCCAGTCGTCAATACCCGTATGGCGGGCTACCGCCTGCACTACGACGGGCCGGTCGCCGGACAACAGGCTGACCCCCAGGCCCTGCCCCTGCAGCCCGCGCACCACGCTCGCCGCATCGCTGCGCGGCTGATCCACAAAGCACAGGCGGCGCGGCGGCGCATCGCCATCGCGGATCCACAATTCCGGCCCCGCTGGCGCGGCGGGTTCCCCATCCCCGCCCGTGCCCGCCTCTCCGCCCGCGTTCCTGAGCCCGCCCTCGCTCCTGTCCGGGCCCGGTTCGCTATGGCTAGCCCCATCACTGTCTGCGGACCCGCACCAGTCGCGCCGGCCAAGCCGCAGACGGTGCCCGGAAACCATTCCTTCCAGTCCACTGCCGGCCTCTTCGCGCACATCGCCCGGCGCGGTCAGGTGGAGGCCGGCGCCTTCCGCCGCCCGCACCAGCGCCCGCGCCAGCGGATGGCGGCTGGCCGAAGCAAGAGAGGCGGCTCTGGCCAGCAGATCATCGGCGACGGACCCGCCACAGCCCTCGACCTTGCCCACCAGATCCGGTTGTCCCCGCGTCAGGGTGCCGGTCTTGTCCAGCACCACATGATCCACCTGGGCCAGCCGCTCCAGTGCGTCGCCGCTCTTGACCAGTATGCCGCTGCGCAACAACCGGCTGGCCGCCGCCACCTGCACCGCCGGCACTGCCAGGCCCAGGGCACAGGGACAGGTGATAATGAGCACGGCGATGGCGGTGGTGACCGCCACCGTCCACGGCGCGCCGGCCGCCAGCCACGCCACGGCGGTCAGCGCGGCGGCCGCATGAACCAGCGGCACATAGATCTGCGCCGCCCGGTCGGCCAGACGCACCAGGGCCGAACGACCCTGACCGGCCGACTCCATCAACCGCACAATATCCGCCAACAAAGTATCGTCGCCGGCCGCCGTCACAGTGATGGTCAGCGCGCCGCCGCCATTAAGTGTGCCGGCGAAGACCCGTGCGCCCGGGGCCACCGGTTGCGGCAGCGTCTCGCCACTGACCAGACTGTTGTCCACTTCCGAACGACCGGCGGTGACCCGGCCATCCACCGGCACCCGGTCGCCGGGCGCCACATGGACAATCATCCCGGCGCGCACATCGGCCACCGGCAGTGCCCGCCGCTGGCCGTCACGGTCCACCACGGTTGCCGCCACCGCGTTGAGGCCCAGCAAGTTGGCTGCTACATCCCGCGCCCGGCCACGCATGCGCTGATCCAGATAGCGTCCGACCAGAAGCAGGAACAGAAGCATCACCGAAGCGTCGAAATAGACTCTGTCGCCGCCGCTGGCGGTTTGCGCCAGGCTCATGCCGGCGGCAAGGATCACAGCCAGAGAAATCGGCACGTCCATATTGACGTGGCCGCCGCGCAACGCAGCCACGGCGGAGTGGAAGAAGGGCCGTCCGGCATAGACCACCGCCGGCAGGGCGATCAAGGCGGAGACCCAGTGCATCAGGCCGCGCGTCGCCGGCCCCATGTCGGCGGCAAGACCGGCCCACACACTGACAGACAGCAGCATGACGTTGGCCGCGGCGAATCCGGCCACGGCCATAGCCCGGAGCAGCTCTCGTTCGCGCGTGCGGTCCTGCTTGTTCATCAGCGCCGCATCGAACGGGGCCAGGCGGTAGCCGCGCGCGGTCACCCGCGAGAGCAGCCGCGCCGGGTCGGCGGCCCCGTCGCGCCAGGCCAGCGCCAGTCGGCGGTTGGTCAGGTTCACCCGCGCCTCGACGACGCCCGGCTGACCTTCCAGCGCCGTCTCGATGGTACGCACACACGCCGCACAGTGGATATTTCCCACCAGAAGGCTGAGCGCCGCCACGCCGCCGGGCCGCTCAGTCACATAGCGGCTGTAGTCAAAGCTGCCAGTCTCCGGGTTGGCGTTGGTGGCGGCTGTGTCGGTCATGGCGCCATAATCCGCTGGCGCAGGCGAAACACCTGGTCGTCGCGCGCCACCTCTACCTCCAGATCCCACTGGCCAGCGACCGGCGCCACTAGCTCTGCGCGCCACCGGCCGTCGCCGACCGCGACGAAGGCCAGCGCCTGATCAAGCCCGGCGGCAGTCGGTCGCGTCAGCCGACCCTCCAGCGTAAGACCACGCAAAACGCTGCCGTCGCGGTCGCGGAGCTCCAGCTCAATGGCCATGTGCCCGCCGTCCAGTGGCCGGACGTCGGTCCCTACCTGCCAGCCCAGCGCCGCCTGCGTTTCGGCCTGACGCAATGTATCGTTGTAGGCCAGTCCCTCGGCATAGGATTCATCCGACGTCAGGCCGGACCAGGTGTCCAGCGCCAGCCAGATAAACGCCCCATTAGCCAGGAAAATCAAAGCGAAGAACGCCAGCACCATCACCAGCACATGGCGGCCCGTAAGGCGGCGTTTGACCGTCTTGTCGTTCATGGCCTCGCCACCACCTCGCTCATATCAGCCAGGCGGGCCATTGAAACTTGTACCCTGACGCAAGGTCGTCGCCGGCGCGCCGCCGCTGCTCCGTTCCCTGACAATGAAATAAATCCCGGCGCTGCCATCATCCGGCAGGCTGGCGCGCGGCGCGCTGACAAAGACGCGGTAGCTTTCCACCGTGTCCGGGCCCACCACCAGGCTATCCAGATCACGCCCGCCGGGCGTCGCCAGCGCGATCTCGCTGCCTTGCAGGCCGTCTATGGCCAGATCAAAAACACGGCTCTCCCGCGCCTTGTTGAGCAGGCGCAGGGTATAGCCATTGCGAATCGACCCGTCCGCCAGAGTGACATAGAGCGGATTTCGATCACGCAGCAGATTGACCTCCATGTCCGTACGGCTCAACAGGGCAACAGTCATGACCGCGCAGACCAGCCCCAGCGCCAGAGCGTAAATGATGGTGCGTGGGCGCACCAGACGATAGGCCATCGGCCCGCCGCCCCAGGCCTTCGGCACGGACAGACCGGACGTTGGCGCGGAGCGAACGGCGGCCGGAGCGCTAGCCGCCTTCGCCGCGACGCGGGCGTCCGCCAGGCGGAACGTGTCATAGCCGATCAGACCACGCGGCAAGTCCACGCGATCCATGATCCGGTCGCACGCGTCGATGCACAGCGCGCAGTTGATGCACTCGAGCTGCGCCCCGTCGCGTATGTCGATTCCCATCGGACAGGCCGCCACACAGTTGTTGCAGTCTATGCAATGGCCACGACCGTCCCAGGCCTCGCCCTTCTTGTGGGCGCCGCGCGGCTCGCCGCGATCCGCGCGGTAAGACACCATCAGAGTGTCCTCGTCGAACATGGCGCCCTGAATGCGCGGCCACGGGCACATGTAGATGCACACCTGCTCGCGGGCCAGGCCACCCAGCAGATAGGTGGTGCCGGTCAGGATGGCGATGGTGATGTAGGCCACCGACGGCGCTTGCAGCGTGACCAGGCTCACCAGCAGGTTCGGCGCATCGGCAAAATAGAACACCCAGGCGCCGCCGGTCAGCATGGCGATCACCAGCCAGGCCACATGTTTGCCGCCCTTACGGAAAATCTTCACCGGACCCCACGGCGCGCGAGCCAGACGGATCTGCGCGTTGCGGCTGCCTTCAAACAATCGCTCCACCTGGACGAACAGATCCGTCCACACCGTCTGCGGACAGGCATAGCCGCACCACACCCGGCCCAGCAAGGCGGTGGCAAGGAACAGGGCCAGGGCGGCAATCACCAGAAGACCGGTCAGGAAGTAGATTTCCTGCGGCCAGATCTCGATCCAGAAAAAGAAGAACCGGCGCGCCGGAATATCCAGCAACACCGCTTGATCCGGTACGCCGGCGCCGCGGTCAAGGCGTATCCATGGCGTGCCGTAGTAGACCGCCAGCGTCAGCCCCATAACGATCCACTTGATGCGGCGGAACGTGCCACGGACCGCCAGCGGACGAATCGCCTGACGTTTGGCGTAGAGGGACCGCTGATCGGCCTTGTTGACCGCTTCGACGGGCGCTTCGATCTCTGTCGTCATGACTCCCGATCTGGCGCCTCGAAACACAGGGGAAACACGCCAGTGTCCCGTGCTTTATCTGGGCCAATGGCGGCATCCGTTCAAGGCAGGGGCGCCGCGACAATCAGCCTCGCCGCATCGCCGGGCCGGCAGGGCGGGCCGGCCTTTGACGGCGGCTCGCTCAGAGGTTGCTACTCGCCGCCGCCCAACGCGTGCACATAGACCGCCAGTTGCTTGACCGTTACCTCGTCCAGCCGGTCAATCCAGGCCGGCATCACCCCGGCGCGCCCGTTCGTCACGCTCTCGATGATGCTCCCCCGGTCGCCGCCATACAGCCACAGGGCATCGGTCAGGTCCGGCGCGCCAAGCTCCCGGTCGCCGGTGCCGGCCGGGCCGTGACAGGCGACACACTGCTCGGCAAAGACAACCGCGCCGCGTTCTGCCGCCGCCTGATCAAATCCGTCCGCCGCCGTCTGACCCGACAGGGCCAGCACGTGGGCGGCCACATCGGCGATTTCCTCGCGGCTGAGAATGTCCAGCGTGCCGAACGCGGTCATGTCGTTGAGACGGGTCTCGGGATGGTCACTGCGGATGCCGAAGCGGATGCTTGTCTCGATGGCCTCCAGACTGCCACCCCACAGCCACGAATCGTCGTTCAGATTGGGATAGCCGGCACTGCCCTGCGCACCCTGGCCGTGGCACTGTGAACAATTGACGGCAAAGGCGGAGCGGCCGCCGGCAATGGCAAACTGGCTGAGGTCACCGTCCTGGCGGATTTCCTCCAGGCTGGACTGCAGAACCGCCTGGCGCAGGCCCGATTGCGCCGCCTGCGCGCTGGCAATGGCCTGCATGACCTCCGCCCGCTGCGAGTGACCCAGTACGCCTTCGGTATAGCTGTTGATCAACGGCCACGACGGGTACAGAACCCAATAGCCGATGGCGAACACGATGGTCGCGTAGAACGTCCATGTCCACCAACGCGGCAGTGGGTTGTTCAGCTCGCGAATGCCATCCCATTCGTGACCGCTGGTGCCCACATCGGCGTGTTCGCCACGCGGCCCCGGATCGCGATCGGACCGGCGTTGGTCAGACTGTCGCGCCATGCTCACCTCTCTCCATCAGACACTGGGCGGTCAGACCCTGGCCGGCCATGACGAATATTGCTGCCATCGGTTTCGCTTTCGTCCCCCGGCTCGCCCGTGGACTCTTCCATCGGCAGTCGCGCCGCCCGCTCGAAACGGGCCTTGTTGCGCGGCCAGAAGACATAGACCAGGACGCCGATGAACAGCGCGATGAAAAAGAACAGGCCGAAGAATCCGGCGAAGGCCCGTGCACCGTCATAGGTCATATTGCCGCGTCATGCTCCCCGCCCCGCCACTGTCGCCAAAGGTCAGCGCAGATTGTCTTCAAGCTCGAATGTCTGAAAATCCACCAGGGTGCCCAGCATCTGCATATAGGCGATCAGGGCATCCATCTCCGACACCATCGCCGGATTGCCGTCGAAATTACGTACCTGCGCCTTGGGATAGCGCGCCAGCAGTCCGCTGGCGTCGGCCGCCGGATCGGCCTGCGCGCGCAGGTCGTCCGCCGCCTGCGCGATCATTGCATCGTCATAAGGCACACCCACCGCCCGGTTGGCGCGCAGATGCGCTTCGACGTCACGGACCCGAACCGGCCGCTCGGCGAGGAACGGATAGCCCGGCATGATCGATTCCGGCACCACGCTGCGCGGATCGACCAGGTGCGCCACGTGCCAGGCGTCGGAATAGCGCCCGCCGACACGGGCCAGGTCCGGCCCCGTCCGCTTGGAGCCCCACTGGAAGGGGTGGTCGTACATGCTCTCCGCGGCCAGCGAGAAATGACCGTAGCGTTCCACCTCATCGCGCAGGGCGCGGATCATCTGACTATGGCAGTTGTAGCAGCCCTCGCGGATGTAGACGTTGCGACCGGCCAGCTCCAGCGGCGAATAGGGCCTGACGCCCTCCACCTTCTCGATGGTGCTTTCCAGGTAGAACAGCGGCGTGATCTGCACCAGGCCGCCAATCGCCACGGTGACAAGGATGCCGATCAGCAGGACGATGGAATTGCGCTCAAGGCGGGCGTGGCTGAACATGTCCGCCTCCCCTACGCCGTCGCCAGGGCGGCCGGGCGACGCTGCGCCGCCGGCTCCGGCACGTCACCGCGGATCGTGCGCCAGATGTTGTAGACCATGATCAGGGCGCCGATGAGGAACAGCGCGCCGCCGGCGGCCCGGATCAGATAGAAAGGATGCATCGCCTCGACGGTCTCCACAAACGAGAACTCCAGGAAGCCCAGATTGTCATAGGCGCGCCACATCAGCCCCTGCAGGATGCCCGACACCCACATGGCGGTGATGTAGAGCAGGATGCCCATGGTGGCGATCCAGAAGTGCCAGCTGACCAGCCGCAGGTTGTAGAGCTCGCGCCGCTTCCATAGCTGCGGGATCATCACATAAAGCGCGCCGAAGCTGACGAAGGCGACCCAGCCCAGTGCCCCCGAGTGCACATGGCCGATGGTCCAGTCGGTGTAATGGGACAGGGAATTGACGGCCTTGATGCTCATGACCGGGCCTTCAAAAGTGCTCATGCCATAGAAGGCGACGGAGACGACCAGCATGCGCAGGACGGGATCGGTGCGCAGCTTGTCCCACGCGCCGGACAGGGTCATCAGGCCGTTGATCATGCCGCCCCACGACGGCATCCACAGCATGATTGAGAAGGTCATGCCCAGGGTCTGCGCCCAATCCGGCAGGGCGGTGTAGTGCAGGTGGTGCGGTCCGGCCCAGATGTAGAGAAAGATAATGGCCCAGAAATGGACGATGGACAGGCGGTAGGAATAGACCGGCCGGTTGGCCCGCTTCGGCACGAAGTAATACATGATGCCGAGGAAACCGGCGGTCAGGAAGAAGCCGACCGCGTTGTGGCCGTACCACCACTGGGTCATGGCGTCGGTGACCCCGGCGAACAGCACATAGCTCTTGGCGCCGGTCAGGCTCACGGGAACCGCCATGTTGTTGACGATGTGCAGCATGGCCACGGTGACGATGAACGCCAGGAAGAACCAGTTGGCCACATAGATGTGCGGTTCCTTGCGTCGCCACAAGGTGGCCAGAAAGACCAGCAGATAGGCCACCCACACCAGGGTCAGCCAGATGTCGGCATACCACTCCGGCTCCGCATACTCCTTCGACTGGGTGACGCCCAGCAGATAGCCGGTGGCGGCGATGAGGATGAACAGGTTGTAGCCGGCAACCACGAACCATGGCGCGATTTCACCGGCCAGACGGGCGCGGCAGGTGCGCTGCACCACATGGAACGACGTGGCCAGCAGCACGTTGCCACCGAAGGCAAAGATCACCGCCGAGGTATGAAGCGGCCGCAGCCGGCCGAAACTGGTCCACGGCAGGTCAAAGTTGAGGACCGGAAAAGCCAGTTGCAAGGCGATCACCAGGCCCACGGCGAATCCCGCCACTCCCCAGAACAGAGCGGCGAGAGAGGCGAACTTCACCACCGCATCATTATAGTCGGGCCGCTCGCCGGTGCGCCGCGGCGGCGCCGATCCACCGGCGGTGTGCAGCCGGATCAGAAAGAAAATGCCGCCAACCGCGAACAGCAGGAACAAAAGGCCATGGAACTGCATGGCCGGATCGTCACCGCGGCCGAACAGGATCAGCCCGAGCACGGCCCCAATCATCAGTGCCCCGCCGGTCAGCCAACTGGCTGCCGGATGTACTGCCGTCGCCTGCATGTGCCTTGTCCCCTTACCCTGACTCTGAACGGCAACCGTTGCCCCGAACCGCCCGCCCGCAGGGCGGATCCGCGATCTGCTCCGTTCAATAGCGCCCTGCTATAACGATTCAAGCCCCCAAGGCGACTGACATAGATCAATTCCGGCCGGTACGTGCTGCCTGCGCCGATCAGTCGCGCCGTATTATGCCCGCGTCCGGCCAGGTGTCACATGCGGTGCAGGAGGCGATACCACCGCCGTCGCCGCGCCCGGCCCGCTATCCTCTTCATCGTCGCGCGACGGCAGGGCCAGGGCCATGGCCGCCCGCCGGCGCCAGACACGCGCGAACACCGCTGCGGCCGCAATGCCGGCCGTGGCAAGCGCCGGTCCGACGCCGATGACCTCCGCCAGCGCCCCCAGGCCAAGCGCGCCACCGGCCCCGGCGACGCTTTGCAGCAGATGCTGCGCGCCGACCACGCGGCTGCGCATGGCGTCGTCCACCGCGGTCTGGACAAGCGTCATGGCGCCGGTGCGAAAGACGGTTTGCGCGCCGCCGAACAGGATGATGAGCAGCGCCGCCGGCCAGAACAGCGGGCTCAGCGCAAACAGCGTGGCGGCGCCGGCGAAGAGGGCGAAAGCCGCCAGAACCAGGGCCAAAGTGCCCTCCAGCCGGCCGCGCACCGAAAGCCACACCGCCGCCGCCAGCGCGCCAAAGCCGGACAGGGTCTGCAGAATGCCAAGCCCCGCCTCGCCGCGGCCATGGACCCCGTCGGCGATGACCGGCATCAGGCTCTGGGTCGACTGAAACAGCAGGCCGGCGAAGAAGGCCAGCACCAGCAACGGACCGATGCCCTTGTGCGCCACCGCATAGCGCACCCCGTCGCCGACATCGCCAAACAGGCTGCGGCGCACCGCGGGCCTCGCCGCCGCATGTTTGACCGTCAGGCGGTACAGCGACACCAGATAGATGGCGTAGCCTGCGGCGTTGGACGCAAAGGCATAGCCCGGGTCGGCGGCGATCATCCAGGTGGCCAGTGCCGGGCCCACAAAGAAGGCGGTGGACCCGATGGCCGAGTTGAAGGCGATGGCCGCCGGCAGGTTTCGCTTCGCCGACAGATGGGGCAGCAGCCCGGAAAAGGACGGCATGTAGAGCGCGATGACCACGCCGTGCATGGCCACCAGCACCAGCAGGCTGGCATAGGTCATGGACCCGCTGAAGGCCAGCGCCGCCAGAAGCGCCGCCTGGACAACCCCCAGCCAGGCCGAAATGATGACCATGGTCAGGCGGTTGAGCCTGTCGGCCAGGGCGGCGAACAGCGGCCCCAGCACGATCACCGGCACCAGATCGAGAAAGCCCGCGACGCCGACCAGGAACGGCGAGCCGGTCAGCTCCCACGCCACCCAGCCCGTCGCCAGGCGCTGTCCCCAGAAAGTCAGCCAGGACGCGGTATAGCCGACCGTGTGTATGCGGTAGTTGCGGTCCTCCAGCGCCCTGCCGATACTGCCCAACCGGCTGCTGATGGTCATGGGGTCCTCCGCCCGCGCGGCCGCCTGTCGCGCGCCGCCCGCAATCTGGCGCTCAACCGGGGCGGCAGCGCAAGCGCGGGCGTCAGGCCGGCACGGCTGCCCGCAGCCGCTCGTTCTCCGCCGCCGCCAGTCCGCCGTCCTGCGCCGCCTGGCCGATCGCCGCCCAGCTTGCCTCGTCCATGGGGATGCCGTCGCGCCGGCGACGCTCGCGGGTCTCGCGCTCCACCTCGCCCGGCAAAAGCACCCGATGGCCGGGCACAAGCGGCCGCGACGAGGCGACCCAGTGGAGAAACCGGCCGACTTCCGCTTCATAGGCCGCTTGATCGCCCAACCCGTCCGGTCGAATAAAGACCGACAGCATGTTGTTGGCCAGTCGCCGCACACCGGCGCGGGTGGAGCCGCCGCCGGTGAGCGCTCCGGCCAGCAGATCAACCATGACGCTGAGGCCGGAGCCTTTGTGCAGGCCAAAGGCTGTCAACGCCCCCGGTGGCTCCGTATACAACGCCGCCGGATCGCGCGTCGGCCGGCCTGCCGCGTCATACAGCGCGCCGTCGGGTACCGGCTCGCCGCGGCTGCGCGCGACCATCGCCTTGCCCTCGGCGATGAACGACGTGGCGGCGTCATGGATCACCGGCGGCGCGTCCTGGCGCGGCAGGCCGATGACGATGGGGTTGGTGGACAGCCGCGCGTCGCTGCCGCCGAACGGCGCCACCCGCATACCGGCGCCCGTGGTATTGACGAAATGCAGGCTGGCCATGCCATCGGCCGCCGCCAGTTCGGCCCAGGCGCCAATGCGCCCAAGATGGCCGACATTGGTCAGTGCCACCAGCGCCACACCCGACTGGCGGGCGCGGGCCACGCCTTCCGCCACGGCCCGGTGGCCGATGGCCTGGCCAAGGCCGCCATCGCCATCCAGTACCGCCAGCGTCGCCGACTGACGCAGGAGTTTCGGTCGGGCGTTGAAGGTCAGCAGGCCGTCACGGGCATAGCCCACATAGCGCGGGATGCGCGCCACCCCGTGCGAATCGTGGCCCGTCAGATTGGCGTCCACCAGGTGGGCCGCCACCTGGTGGGCCTCGTTCCCGTCCGAGCCAAGGGCGCGGAAGATGGCCGCCACATAGGCTTCCAGATTGTCTGCCCGCAGCCCCAAGACCACTGCCATTTCTGCCATCTCCTGTTCCGGCCCTGCGCCGGCCCGGCCCCGATTGCGCCAGCCCGTGCCTGCCCCCAGACTTGGCGCCTGTCCACAGTCGCAACCGGGAGACCGCCGCGCAATGGTCCGCAAGACCGATACCATACTGGCCCATGCCGGCCGGCACCCGTTTGCCCATCACGGCGTGGTCAACCCGCCGGTGCTGCGCGCCTCTACCGTGCTCTACCCGACCATGGCGGCCATGGCGGAGAATCTGGCAGCCTATGATGCGGGCGGCAAGCGTACGGTCTATGGCCGTCGTGGCACGCCGACCATTCACGCCTTCGAAGAGGCCTTCGCCGCCATTGACGAGGCGCAGGCGTGCTTCGCCGTGCCGTCGGGCATCGCCGCCTTCGCCTACGTCCTGACGGCGCTGGCCGGCGCCGGCGATCATGTGTTGATCAGCGATGCCGCCTATTTGCCGGTGCGCCGCTTCGCCGACACCTGGCTGCGCCGCGCCGGCGTGGACGTCGCCTATTATGATCCCCGCGCCGGCGGCCACATTGCCGGTCTGATGCGCCCGACGACGCGGCTGGTCTATGTGGAATCGCCGGCCAGCCATACATTCGAGATGCAGGATATTCCCGCCATCGCCGCCGCCGCCCACGCCGGCGGAGCACGTGTGGTCATGGACAATTCCTGGGCTACGCCGCTGTTCTACCGGCCGTTCGATCATGGCGTGGACGTAGCGGTCTATTCGGCCAGCAAGTATATCGGCGGCCATGCGGACCTGTGCATGGGCGTGATCGCGGCGCGGCACGAGCTGGCGGCAACCCTGCGTCAGTGCATCACCGACCATGGCGCC
The DNA here is from genome assembly GCA_040218575.1 of Alphaproteobacteria bacterium. NCBI lineage: Bacteria > Pseudomonadati > Pseudomonadota > Alphaproteobacteria > Alphaproteobacteria bacterium. The sequence continues at coordinate 472,037 of JAVJRE010000007.1, forward strand.
AATGTGGGACCGGATGATTGCTGGCTGGCGTTGCGCGGGTTGCGCACGCTCGGCGTGCGGCTGCGCCGGCACCAGGCCAGCGGCCTGCGGCTTGCCCGCTGGCTGGCTGGCCAGCCGGCGGTGGCCCGGGTGCTGCATCCCGGTCTGCCGGGCCACGACGACCATGGCCTGTGGCAGCGCGACTGGCTGGGCGCTTCGGGCCTCTTTTCCGTGGTCCTGAAGCCGGCAACCGACGTCGCTCTTGCCGCCATGGTGGACGGCATGACGGTCTTCGCGCTGGGCAGCTCATGGGGCAGCTATGAAAGCCAGATTCTGCCGGTTCACCCTGCACGCGACCGTAGTGTGACATCATGGGTCGCCGAAGGCCCGGTCCTGCGGCTTGCCGTCGGCCTGGAAGACCCTGACGATCTGCAGGCCGATCTTGCCGCCGGCCTGGCCCGCCTGTCTGCCGCCGGAGACGCCCCATGACACGCATCACCACCATTGCCGAGCTGGAGGCCATCTACGGCCAACCCGGCGAGACTTCCACCATCAAGGAGGTGGATCACATCACCGACCACTATGGCGCGTTCATCGCCGCCTCGCCCTTCGTTCTTCTGGCCAGCGGCGGGCCCGAAGGGCTCGATTGCTCGCCACGCGGTGACCGACCGGGATTCGTTCGCGTTGCCGACCGGCAAACCCTGATGCTGCCGGACAGGCGCGGCAACAACCGGGTGGATTCCCTGCGCAACATCGTGCGCGATCCGCGCGCGGCACTGCTGTTTCTGGTGCCGGGCAGCGGCACCACATTGCGCGTCAATGGTCGGGCCCATCTCGCCACCGGCAGCGCCTTGTGCGACTCCTTTGCGGTGGATGGAAAGGCTCCACGCTCGGTCATCGTGCTGGACGTACAGGCGGTGTATTTCCAGTGCGCCCGTGCAATCCTGCGCGCCGATCTGTGGAACCCGGCCCGCCATGCGGACCCCGATACCCTGCCGACGCCCGGCCAGATTCTGGCTTCGCTCAGCGACGACAGGATCGGCGGCGCTCCCTATGACCAGGAATGGCCGGGCCGTGCCGCCGCCACCATGTGGTAGGCCGGGCGCCACAATGGACCGGGCTATGGTGCAGGGCTGCGACCGATTGGCGCTGCTCCCGGCGCACAAGCATCGGCGTGATAAAATCATGCCCATGAGCATGACCAGCGAAACTGTCGCCCGCTGGCGCGGCGCGCGCCTGCCCCGCTACACCAGCTATCCGACCGCGCCCCATTTCACCGATGCGGTCGACCATACGGTCTATGGCCGGTGGCTTGCCGGCATAGGCGACGGGACGCCGCTGTCGCTCTATGTGCATGTGCCGTTCTGCCGGGCCATGTGCTGGTATTGCGGCTGCCACACGAAAGTAAGCCGCAAGGCGGAGCCTGTCAGCCGCTATGTGGGGACCCTGGAACAGGAAGCGCGCCTGGTCGCCGGCTGCATATCCACTGCACCGGTTGTCCGCCACCTGCATTTCGGTGGCGGCACACCCACCATCATGCAGCCGGACGAAATGCGCCACCTGATGACCGTGCTGCGCACCCTGTTCCAGTTCGCCGATGATGGGGAAGTGGCGCTGGAGATTGATCCCCGCACACTGACCTCTGCGATGGCCGATGTCCTGGCCGACTGCGGCTTCACCCGCGCCAGCCTCGGCGTACAAAGCTTCGACCCCGCCGTTCAGACGGCGATCAATCGACTGCAGACGCCGGACGAGACCAGCGCCGCCGTCTCCGCTCTGCGAACGAGAGGCGTCACCGCCATCAATTTCGACCTGATCTATGGCCTGCCCCATCAGAGTGTTGAATCGTGCCGGGACACGGTCGCCCGCTGCCTCGCCATGGCGCCGGACCGCCTGGCCGTCTTCGGCTATGCCCATGTACCGGACTTCAAAAAGCATCAGCAGCGAATTGACCCGTCATGGCTGCCTGACGGCGGCGCCCGCCAGGACCAGGCCGAAGCTATTGCCACCGCGCTGTCTGCCGCGGGCTATGTGCGGATCGGCCTCGACCACTACGCTCTTCCCGATGACCCTCTCGCCCGCGCCGCCGCGACCGGCCGGCTGCATCGCAACTTTCAGGGCTATACCGTCGATGATTGCGAAACGCTCATCGGTCTCGGCGCATCGGCAATTGGCCGCACGGCGCACGGCTATGTGCAGAATCATGTGCCCATGGGACGCTATGCCGCCCACATCGCCGACGGTCACCTGGCCACCGCCCGTGGCTACCAGCTCAGCGCCGAGGACCGTCTGCGTGGCGATCTGATTGAGCGCATCATGTGCGATATGAGCGTCGACGTGGCGGCCGTATGCCGCCGCCATGGTCGCGACACGACTGTTGCGGCCGATGCACTGAGCCGGCTGCAGCCGCTGGCCGCCGACGGCATTGTCCGTCTCGACGGGAACCGCGTGTCGGTCGCCGAGGATGCCTGGTTCCTGGTGCGCGCCGCGGCGGCGGCCTTCGACGCCTACCTGCCGGCCAGCCCGCGCCAGCACTCCCGCGCTGTCTGAGCCCATGCCGGGGTGGCCCGGGCCCTACTGGTGATCGCGAGGCACCCGTACGTTCCAGGTCCGGCTGAAGACCCGCGTTTCCCCCTCATAGGCATCCACGCTGGCGCGCAGCAAAAAGTCCTCACTGGTCGCCGTCAGGTGCGAACGGATGCTTGTCCTGACATCCCATTCGCCGCGAAGGAAGCGATGGGTCTGCTCCGCTTCGCTGGAGGCCGACTGCGCGTCACCCTCAAAGATCGAATGAGTCAGATAGCCGCCCACATCCTCTTCAAGGTCCACGTCCAGGTGGCGGGTGCGGCCCCGGTCACGCCGCCGGATATAGCGCGTCTCGCCTGTCACGGAGTTGAACTCCGTGCGATGGAAGGGTTCCGGTGTGCGCAGGGCCACATGCGCGTTCTGCGCCACCGCTTCCGGCTGCGCAAACGGCTCCAGGCTGTCGTCCAGCGCCGGATCCGCCGGCCGCACCGGCAGCCGGACCTCACTTTTCCCGCCATACAGGGTCAGCGCCACCGGTTCCGGCGATGGCCAGGCGATGGGCCAGTAGGTGGTAGATACGGCGATGCGGACACGGTGACCGACCGGGAAGGCGTGGGCGATGTGGCACAGCTTGACCTGCACACGATAGCGTTTGCCAGGCTCAGTCGCCTGCGGAAACTCACTGCCATCACGGTGGGACAGGTTGAGCAGGCCATAGGAAACCCTGAGTGAGCTGCCGTCCGGCGCCACATCGTTGAGCCGCACGGCAACAAACGCCTGTCGCCGGTCGACGCTGAGGTCGAGGGTGACCACCGGTGCGCCCAGTATCTCCATGCGCTCCGCCAGCGGCGGCGAATCAAAGGACAGTGACAGCCCATCCTCGCTACGCTGGTCATCGCTCATATCGGGGCCGCGGCCGTACGGGCACCAGTCGGCGGCCTTCAACCCAAGCTCCTGCGGCGTGGTGGCGCTGTGTACGCTTTCCGCGGTTTCCCCGTCGCTCAGTCCGTCGGCGCCCAGATACAATGTGGCCGGCGTCAGCCCCGGCGGCGGCCAGGCGGTTTCCGCCACCCAGCGGCCCGGCCATTCGCCATAGCTCCGTCGCGGCGGCACATGGTCCTGCATCCACAGGCGCAGCATGGGCTCGTCCATCACGCCCGTATCTTCGCCCTTCAGCCAGTGGTCCCACCAGCGCTTTGCCTCCTGCAGGAAGCCGATGGCCGGCCCCGGCCGCGCCATATGGGGAAAGGCGTGGGCCCACGGACCCACCAGCGCCTTCTTCGGGCAACTCAGATTCTCGATCATGGAAAAGACGGAATTGGTGTAGCCGTCGGCCCAACCGCCCACCGCATAGACCGCACAGGTAATGTCCGAATAGTCTTCGCAAACGCTGCCGTGACGCCAGTAATCATCGCGCCGCTGGTGGTGCAGCCATATCTCCATCGGCAGGGTCATCTTCTCCAGCCGGTCCAGCCACATGGCCCGCCAGCGCTCGCCCACCACCGTGGGATCCGGTGGCCGGGTGGTGTTGGAAAAGAACTGGTTGCCCCAACCCATATTGCCGTCGATCCAGCAGCCGCCCATGAAATGGCAGTCGCCGTGATAGCGGTCGTCGGTGGAGGCGATGGTGATGATCGCCTTCAGGGCCGGCGGCCGCAGCGCCGCCACCTGCAGGGAATTGAACCCGCCCCAGCTTATGCCCCACATGCCCACATTGCCGGTGCACCACGGCTGGGCGGCGATCCAGGCGATGACCTCCACCGCGTCCTGCAACTCCGGTCGGTCATACTCATCGAGGATGACGCCTTCGGAATCGCCGGTGCCGCGCACATCCACGCGCACACCGGCAATGCCGTGGCCAGCCAGCCAGGGATAGGTGACGGAGTCGCGGCCGGTAGTGCCGTCACGCCGGCGGTAGGGCAGATACTCCAGAACTGCCGGCACCGGCGCGGCGGCGCTCGCCTCTTCCGGCAGCCACAGCCGCGCCGCCAGCCTGGTGCCGTCCTTCAGGGTGATCCACTCGGTCATGATCTCGCGCACGCCGTGCGGCAGGTCTTCTGGCTGGCGATAAAGCATGATGGAGGTCCCCTGTTGTGACCGCGGCGGCGGATCGGCCTCGCGGAATCCGGCTATGAACCGGGATTGAGAAGGCTGGCCGCCGAGTCGTCAAGCCTTGGCCGATGAAGCCGGCCTCACCCGGCTCGCTGCGTCGGGCCGTGAACACAACCCCGCCGCCGGCCAGCGGCGGCGGGCGGGCCACGGGCCGGTCCTAGCCCTGATAGGTCATGAGCGCGAAGTTATAGGCGCCGCCGGGGCCTACAGGATCACCGACAAAGCGACTCCAGGCGCGGATGGCCGGTTCGTGGGTGATCCAGACATAGGCGCCCGTATCCTCCATGATGTCGCCGAGTCGCGTATAAATCTCGTTGCGCTTCGCCGAATCGGTTTCCCTGGTCCCCTGCTCATACAGGGCGTCAAATTCGGGATCCGACCACCGCTCCCAGTTCCAGACGCCGACCTGCGAGCTTACGAACCACTGAAAATGGTCGAACGGATCGGCCGTCGCTGAATAGCCCATGATCCACAGCTGCAGGTCCTTGTATGCATCGCCCTTGGATTCCTGCCCCATGTTCCAGAAGGGGCCGGCGTCCAGCGGGATCACTTCAACCGCGATGCCGATATCAGCCAGTTGCTGCTGAATGATTTGTGCTGATGTCACATTTTTCTGCTGGTTGAGAACCTGAAGCGTCAGGCTGAGATCACTCACCCCGGCCTCCGTCAGCAGTCGGCGGGCCTCATCCGGATCGTAGGCGTAGGCGGTGGAGGTCCGGTGCCCAAGCAGCCCCGGCGGGACGATACCGTTCGACCGCGGCGCCATCCCGCCATAGGACGCCTGCAGAATGACCGACGGGTCGATGGCCCGCTGAATGGCCTTGCGCACGCGAACATCCTGCAATTTCGGATGTTCGGTATTCATGCCCATCCAGGTGTAACCTTGGCCGGCGATGGCTTTCATAACTGAGTTGCGGGGCGGATTGTCGCGCCAGCGTTCGGCCGTCGAGGGGGTCACCTCCGTAAGGTTGACCTCACCGGCCTCGAACGCCAGCTCTGCTGCGTTGTCGTCCTCCACCAGCAGATAGTTCACAACCGCGAACTCGGCTGGACGGGCCGTCCAGGACGGATCGCGCGTGAAGGTGATCTGCTGATTGGGTGTCCACTCATGGGTGAAGGCACCCAGCGTCGAGGGAATCTGCGTCGTGAATTGGCCGCCGACCGCTTCCGTCGCCGAGCGGCTGACGATGGCGCCCGAAGCCGCAGCCAGCGCCGTCAGCCAGATTGGCGCGAAGGGATAGTTCAGAACGATTACGCCATTGTATTTGTCAGTGACCTCAACATGGCTTACCGCCTCCCAGCGCCCGGACCATTCTGATTCCTTGAGCCGCTCAATCGAATATTTGACGTCGTCCGCCGTGAATTCGCCATGGCCTCCCGACCACATCAGCCCGGGTCGAAGCGCGAAGGCAATGTTGAGATCGTCGGTCTGCTCCAGCCGGGTGACAAACTCCGTCGGCTGCCACTGCCATTCATCGCCCGGCGCGACACGGGCCAGCGCCGGCAGCACGGCCAGTTGGGTGACGTACTCCGCGCCACCGACCATATAGCCGGGATCCAGCACCTGAATGTCCCGCGCCATGCGGACCGCGACAGGTTGATCTGTCGCCGCCGCCGCCGTCTCGCCAATGCCTCGTCCCGTTAACCCGCTCGCCAGGACACCAGCGCCGACCGCTGTCGCTCCCGCGAGTACCTGCCGTCTCGATATCTCAAGAGTCTTCATGGCCATGCCCCCGATGGATTCAGACAGTGCACTTTTTATTCCTGAACGGAAATCATGGGCGCGTTTACAGCGCCAGACAATGCGGAATCGGAGCAGACCCACAGGTAATCATGCCGAGAGCCAATCCGCCCACCATGGCGCCGACTCAAAGGCTGGTATCTGAATACAATCAAAGAGTTGACCTGGCCGGTCGGCCGTGGTGGCGCAATCCGAAGTGGCAGCGGGGGGCCAGCGGCGGATCACGACTGCCGCTTGGACCCGACCAAACCGCGCCCAGGCGAAACGGGCTCAGACCAGACGACGGGGGATCGCCCGCAGCCAGGTGCGGCTGAATACCGGCGTGTCGCCTTCAAAGGCCTCAAGGTCGGCCTTTATATGAAAATGGGTGGCGTCGGAGGTCATCAGCGAACGGGTCACCGTGCGCACCGACCAGTCGCCGCGTTCAAAGCGCATGGTCGTCCAGTATTCCGAGCGCGCCGAATCGGTGCGTTCATCGGTTATGGACAATTCACGCCACGAATCCTCACCAAACACCCAGCCATCGCTGAGCTGGACGAGACCGGTGTCGGAACCGCTGCGTATGGTCACCCGGCCACTGGCCACGTCGCGCTCCACGGCCAGCGGCCGGTTGCGCCGCGGAGTCATCTGGCGTCGCGGCGCCAGCGCCGCGTGCTCCGCCGGCGGCAGGTCGGCCAGCCGTTTATCCGCCGCGGACGGCCGTCTGACCGGCAGGTCCAGCGACCCCTCGCCCGGCGTCACCGTCAGAGTCACCGGTTGCGGCGAGGGCACGACGATGGGCCAGTATGACGCGCTGACCGCCACGCGGATGCGGTGACCAGCCGGGAACCGGTGGCCGGCGTTCTTCAGGTCAAAGCGCACGGTCACCGCCTCGCCGGGAGTCAGGGCTTGCGGTCTTGACCGGCTGTCCCGGTGGGTCAGGTTGAAGGGCGACCAGGTGACCCGCAGCGCGCGACCGTCCGGCGCCACGTCCATCAAGCGCACCACCACCATAGCCACCGGCCGGTCGGCGGCCACGGTCAGGCTGATGGTCGGCGCCCCCAGAATCTCCAGCGGCTCGTCCAGCGGCGCACTGTCGAAGACCAGGCTTCGCGCGTCGTCGGGCCGCTGGTCTTCCGGGTGCTCCGGTCCGTCATCGCCGTGGGCGCACCAGTTGAGGCAAGTCAGGCCGACGGTCTGCGCCGGCGGCAAAACCAGAGGCGGGCCGGCTGCCGGTCTGTCGCCCAGGCCATCGGTGTTGAGGTGCAGGGTGCGGCTTGCAGCCTGCGGAATCGGCCACGCCGGCTCCGCCACCCAGCGGCCCGGCCGCTCAAGCTGCACCGCCCTGGGTTCCGTCCAGTCCTCCATCCACGCCCGCAGCATGGGCCGGTCCATCACCCCGTTCGCCTCGCCCTTCAGCCAGTGGTCCCACCACAGCAGGGCATCCTGCAGGAATCCATAGTCGGGCTTCGGCCAGGCCTGATGGGGATACTGATGGCCCCATGGCCCGATAATGCCCTGGCGCGGCCCCTTCAGATTGGCCAGCAATTCAAAGACCGCATTGGTATAGGCGTCGGACCAGCCGCCGACCGCGTAGCATGGGGTCTCGATGGCGCCATAGTCCTCGCACACCGAACCGTGCCGCCAGAAGTCATCGCGATGCTGGTGGGCCAGCCATTCCAGGACCCATGGCGCGCCAGCCTCCAGTCGTTCGAACCAGCGGGTGCGCCAGCCCGCGCCAGCCAGGTCCGGGTCGGGCGGCCGGGCGTTATAGGCGAACATGGTATCGGCCCAGCCCAGATTGGATTCCAGCAGGCAGCCGCCCATGAAATGAATGTCGTCGGCGTAGCGATCCACCGTCGAATAGACCGAGATGATCGCCTTCAGCGCCGGTGGCCGGCGCGCCGCCACCTGCAGCACATTGAAGCCACCCCACGACTTTCCCATCATGCCCACGCTGCCGCTGCTCCACGGCTGCGCCGCCAGCCAGGCGATGACCTCCAGGGCGTCGTCCTGCTCCTGCTTGACATACTCGTCCAGCATCACGCCGTCCGATTCGCCGCTGCCGCGCAGATCGACGCGGATAGCGGCATAGCCGTGGCTGGCCCAATACGGATGCATGGCCTCGTCGCGGCCGGCCGTGAAATCACGCTTGCGGTAGGGGATGTATTCCATCACCACCGGCACGCGACTGTCCGGCCCGGCATCCTCCGGCAACCACAGACGGGCGGCCAGGCGGGTGCCGTCCGCCAGGGGAATCCACAGGTGCGGGACTTCACGGATGCGGTGCGGAAAATCGGTGCGCACCGTTGGCGGTGAGTTTCTGCGCTTGGTCATGGCGTCCCCCTGCCCTGGCGAGCCCATCTTGCCTTACCCGGCCGGGCGGTCAAACTGGTCTCGCGTCACCAGCGGGAGAGGAGCGCCAAATGGCCGAAAGCCTACGTCCGGTGCGGGAAATCATGACCGCCTGGATTCCCATGGCCGATGGCGTGCGGCTGGCCGCCCGGCTGTGGCTGCCGGCAGATGCTGGCGACGACCCGGTGCCGGCGGTGCTGGAGTTCCTGCCCTATCGCCGGCGCGATGGTACCGGCCCGCGCGACCGCATCACCTATCCTTGGTTCGCCGCCCGCGGCATCGCCGGTGTCCGGGTGGACATGCGCGGCAGCGGCGATTCCGACGGGCTGATGACCGACGAGTACACAGCCCAGGAACATGCCGACGCCGTGCAGGTCATCGCCTGGATCGCCGCCCAGCCGTGGTGCACCGGCAATGTGGGCATGATGGGCATAAGCTGGGGCGGCTTCAACGCGTTGCAGGTGGCCGCCCTCAACCCGCCGGCGCTCAAGGCGATCATCACCTGCTGCTCGACCGATGACCGCTACAGCGACGATGTCCACTACATGGGCGGCTGTTTGATCGAGGCCAATCTGCGCTGGGGCAGTCAGTTCCTGACCGGCCTTGCCCGGCCGCCTGACCCTGCTGTGGTGGGCGATGCCTGGCAGGCCATGTGGGCCGACCGTCTGGCCAATGTGCAGCCGCCGAGCGCTCTGTGGCTGGCCCACCAGCGGCGCGATGGTTATTGGCGCCATGGCAGCGTCTGCGAGGACTATGCCGCCGTGCGCTGTGCCGTCTATGCGGTGGGCGGCTGGGCCGACGGCTATACAGACGCGGTTGCGCGCATGCTCGAAGGCCTGTCCTGCCCGCGCAAAGGGCTGATCGGGCCGTGGGGCCACCAGTATCCCCATAACGGCCGGCCCGGCCCGCGCATCGGCTTTCTCGAGGAAATGCTGGCCTGGTGGAAACACTGGCTGGCCGGCGAGATTACCGGGGTCATGGACGGCCCCCTGTTGCGCGTCTGGCTGCAGGACCCGGTGCCGCCGCGGGCCGATTATGATACGCGGCCCGGCCGCTGGATCGGCCTTGATGATCCGGCTGTCTTTCACAGCAACCGGCAGGACTGGCGCTTGGATGCCGGCGTTCTGACGCCGCCTGCGGCACCGGCCGGCGCGCCATCCAACAATCCGCCGGTGACCATCCGCACGGTGCAGACGGTTGGCATTCACTCCGGTGCCTGGTGCGGCTTTGGCCGGGCCGATCATCCAACCGATCAGGCGCCGGAAGACGCGCTGTCGGTGTGCTTCGACTCGGCGCCTCTGGACGCGCCGCTCAGCCTGGTGGGCACGCCGGCCCTTACCTGCCGGCTTAGCGCCGACCAGCCCCAGGCCAACCTTATTGCCCGCCTCACCAGCGTGGCGCCGGACGGGACCAGCCTGCGCCTGTCCTATGGTGTGCTCAACCTGACCCATGCGGCCGGCCATGCGACGGCCCGGGCGCTTGTCCCCGGCGCGCCGGTTGAGGTCCGCCTGCGCCTGCATGATCTGGCCGAGGTAGTGCCGGCCGGCCACCGTCTGCGCCTGGCGCTCTCCACCACCTGCTGGCCCACTGTCTGGCCATCGCCGGTGGCGGCCTCCGTCACTCTCGACAGCCTCTCGGCCCGCCTCCATCTGCCGGTGCATGAGCCGGCGCTGGAAAGCCGGCGACCGTTGCCGGACTTCGCGCCGCCACAGGACGAAACCCCGGCGCGGGCGGCCCATGGCCGCGACATTCGCTTCGACCCCGCCAGCGGTGCGGCCGCCTTGCACATACCCTTCGGCAGCGGCAACAGCGAGGTGCGGCACGACGATCTGGACCTGACCGTCAGCAGCGGCGGTGACCTGGTCTATTCGGTCGAAGCCGATGATCCCCTGACGGCGCGGGCGGTCATTACCGGCAGCCACCATCTGCGCCGTGACGGTTGGGACGCGCGCATCGACTCACGCCACGAAATGTGGGCAACGGCCGAGGACTTCCGCCTTCTCGTCCATCTGGAGGCGCGCGCCGGCGGCGAGGTCGTGACGCGACGCGACTGGGACCTGACGATCCGCCGCGACAGCGTGTGAAGGCTGGCCGGACCGGCTCAGGCGGCGACCGGCCGGCCGCCCAGAGGGAAGTGACAACGCACCCAGTGGTCGTCGCCGATCAGACGGCGCTCCGGCACTTCCCGGCGACAACGGTCCTGGGCGTAGGGACAGCGCGTGTGGAACTCACACCCGGCCGGGCGCTGGGCCAGGCTCGGCACCTCGCCGGCAATCGACACCAGGTCGCGCCGCTTGTCCGGGTCCGGCTGCGGCACGCCCTGCAGCAGGGCCTCCGTATAGGGATGGGCCGGGCTGTCGAAGATGCGATCTGATTCCCCCTGCTCCACAAAGCGGCCGAGATACATGATCGCTAGCCGGTCGCTTACATGGCGCACCACCGGCAGATTGTGGGTGATGACCAGATAGGTCAGGTTCAGCCGGTCCTGCAGATCCGCCATCAGATTGAGAATCTCGCCCTGCACCGACACGTCGAGCCCGGCCGTCGGCTCATCAGCAATGATAAGTTTCGGCTCCAGCGCCAGCGCCCGGGCAACACCCACCCGTCGCGCCTGGCCGCCCGACAGCTCGTGCGGATAACGGCTGACGAAATCCGCCGGCAAACCGACCATGTCCAGCAGGCGGCGCGCCTCCTGGTCCAGATCCTTGTCTTTGATGTGGTGAATGCGAAAAGGCTCGGTGATGATGGACTTGATGGTCAGACGCGGGCTGAGCGACGCCACCGGGTCCTGGAACATCATCGCCACATTGCGACGGATCGCTTTGTACTGACGCCCTTTCAGGCCGGTAATTTCATCGCCGTTGATGCGGATGGAGCCGCTGTGCGCCCGAACCAGACCAATGATCGCCCGGCCCAGGGTCGTCTTGCCCGATCCCGATTCGCCGACCAGGCCATAGGTCCGACCCGCCTGCAGCGTCAGGGAGACGTCCAGCACCGCATCCAGCCAGGGATCACTGGTACCGGTCAGCAGCGCCTGCAGGCGGCTCATGCTGCGAAACCGAACCCGCAGATCGTTGATTTCCAGCAGCTCAGCCACCGACCGGCTCCACTATCCGCGCCCGCGCGGGATCCAGCAGGTGACAACGCGTCACATGGCGGGAATCGGGTCCATCATCCGCAAGCGGCGCCGGATGGTCGGCTGGCCGCTGCCCGGCGCAGGGTTCGAACGCCTGGGGACAGCGATCGGCGAAGACGCAGCCCGTGGGAATGAGGTTGAGGTCGGGCACTTCGCCCGGAATAGTCTGCAGATGGCGGGTCCGCTCCATGACCCGTGCCGGGTCACACTCCAGCAGCGCCTGGGTATAGGGGTGGCTCGGACGATAGAAGATATCCCGCACACTGCCCTGTTCCACGACCTCGCCGGCATACATCACCACCACGAAATCGCACAGCTCGGCGATCAGGCCCAGATTGTGCGAAACAAACAGAACCGATGTCTGAAACTCCTTCTGCAACTCGCGGATCAGGTGAATGATCTGCGCCTCCATGGTGACGTCCAGTGCGGTGGTCGGCTCGTCGGCGATCAGCAGTGACGGGTTCATCAGCAGCGCCATGGCAATGGAGATGCGCTGCCGCATACCGCCGGAGAACTGATAGGGATGCTGGTCAATGCGCTGCTCGGAGTCGGGAATGCCAACCCGCTGCAGCATGTCGATGGCGACCCGTCGTTTCTCCGCCTTGGTCATATTGCGACGGTACTGAATGTCCACCATCTGCTGGCCGATGGTGATGACCGGGTTCTGCGCGGTCATCGGGTCCTGGAACACCATGGAGATGCGTTCGCCGCGCAGGGCGCGCAGCTCAGCCGGGCTGAGCTTCAGAATGTCCTGCCCCTCGAATATCACTTCGCCGCTGACCACATCCGCATTGTCGGCCAGCAAGCGCATGGCGGCGGAAATCACTGTCGTCTTGCCGCAGCCGGACTCGCCAACGATTCCGACGGTGCTCTTTTCCGGCACCGAGAAGCTGACGTCGCGCAGGGCATGGACATGGCCACGCGGCGTCTCGAAATCGATCGACAGGTTGCGGATATCGAGAACGTTGGCCACGGGCTATCGGCCTCGCCGCAGCTTGGGATCGAAAATATCGCGCAGCGATTCGCCAAGGAAGGTAAAGCCGAGCGTCACCAGAACCAGCGGAATACCGGCGGCGATCACCACCCACGGCGCCACCCGCAGAATCTGCCGGCCTTCCGACAGCATGTTCCCCCAGCTTGGCGTCGGCGGCCGGATGCCGAGACCAAGGAAGCTGAGCCCGGCCTCCACCGTCACCACCACCGGCACATTCATTGCCGCCAGGATCAACAGGGGGCCGACGATATTGGGCAGCACATGGCGGACCAGGACACGCCCGGCGCCAGCGCCCAGCGACTGTTCCGCCAGGATGAACTCCGTATTGCGCAGCGCCAGGGTCTGGGTTCTGGCAATGCGTCCGTAGTTCGGTATGAAGTTGATGATGATCACCAGAATCACCATGAACAGGCTGGGTTGGGTCAGCGAAATGATGGCTAGCGACAGAACGATGGCCGGGAAGGAGTTGATGGTGTCGAACACCAGCAACAATGCACTGTCGAGCCAGCGCGGGCCGTAGCCGGCGATCATGCCCAGCATCAGTCCGGTCACCAGGCTGACGGTGACGGCCACCGCCGCCACCTGCAGCGCCACCCGCCCGCCGAAGAAGACCCGCGTCAGCACGTCCCGCCCAAGCTGGTCGGTGCCGGCCGGATGGGCCAGCGATGGCGGCAATTGCCGCTCGATCTTGCCGTCCACGATACTGATGCGCGACGGCTCATAGGGCGTGAGCATCGGCGCGAAGATCGCCGTGCCGAAGAACACCACTACCAGGATCAGACCGGTCAACCCCATGGGGTCGCGCAGCAGACGACGGAAGGGGCCAGCCGATTTACCGTCGGGCGCGGGTGCCGCTACGGGGTCTCCGGCGACCACCGCTGGCGGTATGCTCTTAGAGGGACTGTCGGACACGGGGATCCAGGGAGGCGGCGATCAGATCGGCGACCAGCACTGCGCCCAGATAGATGAAGGCGGTGACCAGGACCGCCCCCTGCACCACCGGGAAATTGCGCTGCAGGGCATTGTCGACGATCAGCTTGCCAAGACCGGGGCGTGAAAAGATGGTCTCGGCGAAGACCGTGCCCACCAAAAGACCGCCGATACCGACACCGATCAGCGTCACCGTCGGCAGCACCGCCACCTTCAGGGCATAGCGATAGGAAATCGTGCGATGGCGCAGGCCAAAGGCGCGGGCGGCGCGGATATAGTTCTCACCAAGCACCTCCAGCATGGAGGCGCGCACCATGCGCGCCAGATAACCGACCCAGCCAAGCCCCACGGCGAAGGCCGGCAGCACTAGATGCCAGGCCTGGTCCCAGAAATCTCCCGCCTCGCCGGCGCCGATCACCGGAAACAGGCGCCATTCCACGGAGAACAGCAGCAGCACCCAGATGGACACCACAAACGACGGCACGGCGATGGCGCCGACAGAGACAACGCCGGTCACCTTGTCCAGCAGGCTGTTGCGGCGCACGGCGGAGAAGCAGCCAAGCGGAATCGCCAGCACCGCCGCCCAGCCCAGCGCGGACAGGCCAAGGATGACCGTCTTCGGCAGCACCTGGCCGACCATCGCCGACACCGGTCGGTCGGAGAACACGTCGCGGCCCAGATCGCCCTGCAGCACGTTGCCGATAAACTTCGCGACCTGCACATAGATTGGTTGGTCTAGCCCCATCTTGGCGATGTATTTGGCCTGGATTTCCGGTGTCGCCCGGGTGCCTAGCGCGATGGATACCGGATCGCCCGGAATCAGGTGAATCAGGCTGAACAGCAGCAGCATGGCGGAGAAGGCAATAATCACCGCCAGGCCGATGCGTCGGATGGCGTAGATCAGCATGCTGCCCCGTGGATACGCAGCCTGGCCCGCTGGTCACCGAGACTCACCTCTGGCAGATACACCCCCGGCTGACGACTCACCCTGCCCCCCGTCCCAATCTGTCCGAACCTGCCGATTCCCGGTCTGGCCCCAATGGGTCATCATGCTAGCCATGGCGGCCGGTTGCGCAAGCCCGTCCGGGCTTTGGGCCAAAACCCAAGAGGCGCCGCCGCCCGCCGCCGGCCTCCCCGTCGATACGCGTGCCGCTCCCCGGTCGGCCACAGACCCGGCACCGGGACGCATGGCGCGCATATCCTGCGGCGCGTCCACCGGGCCCGCCTAGCTGTGGTCGCGCGGCACCCTTACATGCCAGGTCCGGGCCCAGACCCGGTGCCCGCCCTCATAGGCGTCGAGCCGGGCGGTGATCACATAGTCCGTTTGCGTCACCGTCATGTGGGTGTGAGTCTCGCTGCGGATACGCCAGTCGCCCCGCTGCAGCCCAAGGCTGTAGGTGATCTCGGCCTCGGCCGAAAGCGGGTCACCCTCGGTGACGGCATAGCGTTCGCGGCCCGCGCCCTCATAGAGAATATCCGGTTCGCTCAGGTAGATGCGGCCACGGTCCTTGATTGCCTCGACGACGATCTGACCGGTCTCCACATCGTGGTGCACCATGCGTGACCGGCTGTAGGGTCTGTCCTGACGGTGGCTCATCGGTGCGGCGTAGACCGCCGGCGCGAATTCCGCCAGGTCTTCGTCTTCCGGCCGCGGCGGTCGCACCGGCAGCGCCAGGGACGACGTGCCGGCATGCACCGTCAGCCTGACCGGCTCCGGCGACGGCCAGACCAGCGGCCAGTGACTGGTGGATATGGCCACACGCAACCGGGTGCCCGCCGGAATCATCTGGCCGAGATCGTTCAGCCTGACCTGCACGCTTTCACGGCGGCCCGGTGTCATCGGCTCTGGCGCGGCGTGGCTTTTGCGATGGCTGAGGTTGAGCAGGCCATAGGTCAGACGGCGCGACACACCATCGGGAAAGACCGCGTTCAGGCGCACGGAAACAAAGGCCTGCGGCCGATCCACCGACAGGTCCAGCGTCACCACCGGCTGGCCCAGCAGCGCCATGTCCGCCTCCAGCGGCGGCGTGTCAAAGGTCAGGGACTGGCCGTCCTCCGCCCGCTGGTCGGCCGGATGCTCGGCCGCGTGGCCATAGGGGCACCATTCGCCCTGCCCCATCCCCACCGTCTGCGGCGACACCGTCGTCAGTGCGGCATCGGTCGTCGCCTGCCGCGCCAGGATGCGGTCGCCCAGCACATAGGTCTGCGGCGCAATGCGTGCCGTCGGCCAGGTCTCCTCCGCCACCCAGCGGCCGGGCAGTTCGGCATATTGCGGCGCCGGCGGCGTCAGGTCGTGAAGCCAGGCGCGCAGCATGGGCTCGTCCATCATGCCGCTGTCTTCGTCCTTCAGCCAATGGTCCCACCAGCGGGTGAAGTCCTGCAGACCGCCAATGGCCGGTCCCGGCCGGCCGTTCCACGGATAATTGTGGCCCCACGGCCCGATAAGGCCCTTGCGCGGCACCGACAGTCCCGCCAGCAGGCGGGGAATGGCGTTGGAGTAGCCGTCCGACCAGCCACCCACCGCATAGACCGCACAGCGGATTGCGGCGAAGTCCTCGCACACGCTGCCATGGGTCCAGTGGGCGTCGCGCCGCTGATGGCTGGTCCATTCCAGGATCCACGGCGCATTCTTTTCCAGCCGTTCGATCCACATGTCGCGCCAGCGCTCGCCCACCACCGCCGGGTCCGGCGGCCGGGAGTTAAAGCCGAACATGGTGGATGCCCAGTTGAGTTGTTCGGTGATGTGACAGCCGCCCATGTAGTGAATGTCATCGGCATAGCGGTCGTCGGTCGAACAGCAGGTAATGATCGCCTTGAGCGCCGGTGGGTTAAGCGCTGCCACCTGCAAGGCGTTGAAGCCGCCCCACGAAATACCCATCATGCCGACGCTGCCGCTGCACCACGGCTGCTTCGCCAGCCAGGCGATCACATCGGCACCGTCCTGCAACTCGCGGGCCAGATACTCGTCATACATAATGCCGTCGGAATCGCCGCTGCCCCGGCAATCCACCCGCACCGACGCATAGCCCTGACCGGCGAACCACGGATGATGGCGCGAATCCCCCAGCGCCGTGAAATCGTGCCGGCGGTAGGGGACATACTCCAGGATTGCCGGCACCGGCCGGCTGTCGGAGTCTTTTGGCCGCCATATGGTTGCCGCCAGCCGGGCCCCGTCAGGCATCTCAATCCACACCGGATCGTGCTTCTCAATGGCGTTGGGAAAGGCGTCCCAGGCGATCTCGTTCATCGCTCACCTGTCAGATGTTGCTGCGGTGCAGAAACGAAAAGGGCGGCGACCACCGTTGCCGGTAGCCACCGCCCAATTCACATAAAGCGCCTGTGCCGTTCAGTCAGATCACAACCGACCGCACGTGCATTTAGCCTTCGTAGGTCATCTGGGTGAAGTCGTAGACGCCACGCGGATTGACCACGTTGCCGACAAAGTCACGCCAGATGGCGATCGGCGGCTCGTGGGTGATCCATACATAGGCGCCGGTGTCCTCCATGATGTCGCCCATGCGCAGATAAATCTCGTTGCGCTTGGCGATATTGGATTCCTCGATGCCTTGCTGATAGAGCTCGTCGAACTCGGGAATCACCCAGCGCTCCCAGTTCCACACACCCACCTGGTCCTTAACGAACCACTGGAAGTGGTCAAACGGGTCCGGCGAACCGCCGTAGCGCATGATCCACAGTTGCAGATCCTTGTAGGCGTCGCCCTTGGCCTGCTGGCCCAGCTCCCAGAACGGGCCGCCATCGAGCGGAATCACTTCCACCTCGATGCCCACCTCGCCCAACTGCTGCTGGATGATCTGGGCCGCGGTCACGTTTTTCTGCTGGTTCAGCACCTGCAGGGTCAGTTTGAGACCGCTGACACCGGCTTCGTCCAAAAGCGCGCGGGCCGCGTCCGGATCATAGCTGTAGTTGGACTGGTTGCGCTTGCCGATCAGTCCCGGCGGCACGATGCCGTAAGACCGCGGCGCCAGGCCGGAATAGGCCGCCTGGAGGATCGGCTCCACGTCCACCGCTCGCTGGATCGCCTTGCGTACCCGGATGTCCTGAAGCAGCGGGTGCTCCGTGTTCATGCCCATCCAGGTGTAGCGCAGGCCGCCCACCGCCTTCATGACGGAATTGGCCGGCAGATTGTCCTTCCAGCGCTCGGCCGTCGTTGTCGTCACTTCGCTGATGTCAACCTCGCCGGCTTCGTAGGCCAGTTCGGCGGAGTTGTCGTCCTCCACCAGCACATAGTCCACATTGGCCCAGTCCGGCGGTGTGCCGATCCAGTTGGGGTTGCGGCTGTAGAACAGCCGCTCGTTAGGCGTCCACTTCACCTGGTATGGACCAAGCTGCGCCGGGATTTCCGTGGTGAACTGGCCACCGACAGCTTCCGTCGCCTCCTTGTTGGTAATGGCGCCTACCGAGGCCAGGGCCACAAGCCAGACCGGCGCGAAGGGGAAGGCCATCTTGATGATGCCGTTATACTTGTCGATCACCTCAACATGGCTGATCGACTCCCACTTGCCTGACCACTCGGAGTCCTTCAGACGCTCGATGGAGTATTTGACGTCTTCCGACGTCAGCTCGCCGAAGCCGTCCGACCACATATGGCCGGGCCGCAGGGTGAAGGCGATGGACAGATCGTCGGTCTGCTCCAGCTTGGTGACGAAATCCGTCGGCTCCCAGCCCCATTCGTCGCCCGCCCGCATCAAGGCCAGGCGGGGCAATACGGCCCACTGGGTAATCTGCTCGGCGCCGCCCACCATATAGCCGGGGTCCAGCACCTGAATGTCGCGCGCCAGGCGCACCGTCACTGTCTTGTCGGTCTGCGCTGCAAGCGCCGTTCCGGCCTTCAGCCCTGTCGCCGATACGACCGCCGCCGCCGCGCCGGCCGCTGCCGTTCCGGCAACGAAACCGCGCCGCGAAACCTTGAAATCTGTCATGGGGTCCCTCCCAGTTCCATGTCGCCGCCCCCGCGGCTCCGCAAAGTCTAGTCTAACCGCGGGCTGGCACAAGGGCGATCACCAGACGCCAGCCGATTCGCGGCCTCGCCCGCCCGGTGCCTGCCCCGCCGTGGCCCGATCCGGCTCTCCGTCTGCGTGAAGCCGGCTTGTGCCGGGCCGCAAATCACGCACACTGCTTTGTGAGCGCCACAGGGGTGAGCGCCACAGGGGTGAGCGCCACAGGGGTGAGCGCCACGGGGGGTGAGCGCCACGGGGGGGTGAGCGCCACGGGGGTGAGCGCCACGGGGGGCATCATGACGGCAACAATCCGCAGCGACTTTCCCTACGCCGTGCGGGTTATCGAGGACATGTGGGTGGCCATGCCCGACGGCGCCCGCCTGGCCGCCCGTGTGTGGATGCCGCAGGGCGCGGACACGACACCGCTGCCCGCCCTGCTGGACTATCTGCCCTATCGCCGGCGTGACAATTCCCGCATCCGCGACGACGCCATGTTCGGCTATCTCGCCGGCCATGGTTATGTCTGCGTCCGGCTTGACATCCGCGGCACCGGCGATTCCGATGGCCTGTTCGATGATGAATATTCGCCGCAGGAGCTGCAGGACGGGGTGGACGCGGTGGCGTGGATCGCCGCCCAGCCGTGGTGCAGTGGCCGTGTCGGCATGCTGGGCATTTCCTGGGGCGGCTTCAATTCCCTGCAGATTGCGGCGCTCCGGCCGCCGGCCTTGAAAGCGATCATTACCTGCTGTTCGACCGACGACCGCTACGCCGACGACATCCACTACATGGGCGGCAGCCTCCTGATCGACAATTTCTCCTGGGCCGCGACCATGTTCGCCAGGCTCACCGTGGCGCCGGATCCG
Source organism: Alphaproteobacteria bacterium (assembly GCA_040218575.1). Classification (NCBI taxonomy): domain Bacteria; kingdom Pseudomonadati; phylum Pseudomonadota; class Alphaproteobacteria; species Alphaproteobacteria bacterium. The sequence goes on from JAVJRE010000007.1 coordinate 491,610, forward strand.
GCCATCGTCGGCGACGGCTGGCGCCGTATGTGGCTGGAGCGGTTGGAGAACCACCGGCCGCCGCTCAATACCTGGCTGGCCCACCAGCGCCGTGACGACTTCTGGCGCCACGGCAGCGTCGGCGAAGACCATGGCGCCATTCAGTGCCCGGTCATGGCGCTGGGCGGCTGGGCGGATTCCTACACCAACGCCATTCCCCGCCTGATGGCCGGCCTGACGGTGCCACGCCAGGCGATCATCGGCGCCTGGTCGCACAAGTGGGGCTTCGACGGCGGGCCGGGGCCCACTGTGGGCATGCTTCAGGAAATGCTGCGCTGGTGGGACCACTGGTTGAAGGACGTGGACACCGGCATCACCGATGAACCCATGTTGCGCGCCTGGATGCAGGAAAGCGTGCCGCCCGCCGCCGGCTACGCCCTCCGCCCCGGCCGCTGGATCGCCGAGCCGGTGTGGCCGCCGGCGGACGGCATCACCGTGCGCGAGCTGGCGCTCAATCATGACGGCATGGCCGAAAGCCGCGGCCAGACCGTGCCGCTGGACGTAGCCTCACCACAGGATACCGGCCAGGCCTGCGGCGAATGGTGCGCCCACGACACGGGCACCGATCTGCCGACCGACCAGCGGCTGGACGATGCCTTCTCGCTCACCTTCGATTCCGAGCCGCTGGAAGAGACCATAGAAATGCTCGGCGCGCCGGTGGTGACCCTGGAGCTGGCCAGCGACCGGCCGGTCGCCCTCGTCGCCGTGCGGCTCAACGATGTGCGACCAGACGGCACCGTCGCCCGTATCAGTTTCGGCATTCTCAACCTGACCCACCGCCACGGCCATGACCGGGTCGTGCCCATGGTGCCGGGGGAGCGCACAAGCGTTCGGGTGCAGCTCAACGACATCGGCCAGCAGGTGCCGAAGGGCCACCGGCTGCGCGTCGCCATATCCACCGCCTACTGGCCTATGGTCTGGCCCTCGCCGGAGCCGGTGCGCCTGACCGTCTTTGCCGGCGCCAGCGCCGTGCACCTGCCGCTGCGCGCGCCCCGCCCGGAGGATGCGCGCATCTCCTTCCGGCCGCCTGAAACAGCCCCGCCGGCCCGCACCACAGTGCTCGAACCATCCACCGAGACCCAGACTGTCACCCGTGACGTGGCCAGTGGCGAGCTCCGCAGCCTCATCACCTTCAACCAGGGCCTGGTGCGGCTGGAGGACACCGGCAATGCGCTGGGCGCCTGGCGCAGTGAGGACATGCGCATCTGCCCCGACGATCCCCTGTCGGCCCGGGGTGAAATCAACTACGACTTTTCGCTTGGCAAGGGCGACTGGCAGACGCGCGTACATACACGCTCGCGCATTGCCTCGGACCACACCCATTTCATTCTGAGCAACGACATTGAAGCCTATGAAGGCGACACGCGGATCTTCGCCCGCACCTTTGACACACGAATTCCCCGCGACGGCAACTGAGCGCACAGCCATGAGCAAACTACACAGCGAAAGGGAGGGCCGCATGGCGCTCAAGATTCAGACGGACTTTCCGCACAAGGTTGTGGAGATCGAGAACTTCTGGCTGACGCTGGCCGACGGCACGAAACTGGCGGCCCGCGCCTGGATGCCGGACGATGCAGAGCGCAATCCCGTGCCGGTGGTTCTGCAATACATGCCCTACCGCAAGCGCGACTTCACCGCCGTCCGCGATGAGACCATGCACAAGTATTTCGCCGGCCATGGCTATGCCGCGGTCAGGGTGGACCAGCGCGGTTCGGGCGATTCCGAAGGCCTGATGTTCGACGAATATGACATTCCGGAAATCAAGGACGGCGCAGAAGTTATCGAACTTCTGGCCCGCATGCCCTGGTGCTCCGGAAACGTCGGGATGCTGGGCAATTCGTGGAGCGGATTCAACGCGCTACAGGTGGCGACCGAGGCTCCGCCGTCGCTCAAGGCGATCATCACAAGCTGTTCCACCGATGATCGCTATTCCGACGACATGCACTATATGGGCGGCTGCCTGCTGACCGACATCATGGACTGGGGCACCGTCTTCTTCGGCAATTTTCCGCGCCCGCCCGACGGCAAGATCGTCGGCCAGCGCTGGCGCCAGATGTGGCAGGAGCGCCTCGATAACATGCCGTTTTCCATCGAAACCTGGCTGCGTCATCAGCGGCGCGACGACTATTGGAAGCCGGGATCGGCGTGCGAGGACTACAGCCGCATCAAATGCGCGGTCTATGCCTGCGCCGGCTGGCTCGACGGCTACTCCAACACCGTCGCCCGCCTGTTGCAGAATCTCGACGTGCCGCGTCTGGGGCTGGTGGGCCCGTGGAAGCACGCCTTCCCTCATGTGGGCTTCCCCGATCCGGCCTACAACTGGCTGGCCGAGGCGGTGGGCTGGTGGGATCACTGGCTCAAAAGCGTGGACAACGGAATCATGAACCTGCCCATGTACCGCGCCTACATGCAGGAAGACCTGCCCCTGACCGCGCGCTATGACTATGTGCCCGGTCGCTGGGTGACAGAACCGTCCTGGCCCTCGCCCCATATCAAGGCGACTCCACTGCACCTGGCGCCCGGTCGTCTCGACGGGGCGCAGGGTGAAAAGGCCATTGTCACGGTCCGCACGCCCCAGACCAACGGGCTCGCCGGCGGCGAATGGTGCCCCGGCGGTACCGGCGGTACCGGCGCGGAGTTCGCCACCGACCAGCGTGAGGATGACGGCAAGTCGGTGGTCTTCGACTCGCCGGTTCTCGACCAGCGCACAGAGATCCTGGGGGCACCGGTGATCGAGCTGACGCTCGCCAGCGACAAGCCCCAGGCCAACCTCATCGCCCGCCTGTGCGACGTGGCGCCGGACGGCGCCTCGGCGCGGGTCAGCTATGGCGTGCTGAACCTGACCCATCGCGAAAGCCATGAGCATCCGCGGCCGCTGGAACCGGGCCGCAAGGTGCGCGTACGGCTGCAACTCAACGACTGCGCCCACGCTTTCCGCCAGGGCCATCGCATGCGCCTGGCCCTGTCCACCACCTACTGGCCGCTGGTCTGGCCATCGCCGGAAGCGGCGACCCTGACGGTGGACACGGCCGACGCGGTGCTGACCTTGCCGCAGCGCGCGCCGCGTCCCGACGCCGACTGGCAGCAGCCCAATTCCGAGCCCGAGGGCGCCTCACCGCCGCCGGTCACCTGGCTGCGGCCGGAAAGCTATGCGCGCATCATCCACACCGACGCGGCGACCCAGACCACCGACGTGATCAACCGGGTGGATGCCGGCCATTACCGCATCGACACTCATGGCATGACCGTCGGCGGCACCAAGGACGAGACCGCGCGCATCCGCGAAGGCGATCCCACCAGCGCCGAGATGATCGAGTATCGTACCCAGGACATGGGTCGTACGGACTCGCCCATCCATTTCGATTTGAAGACGCGGCTGACCTGCGACACGGCGCACTTCTTCCTCGAAGGCACCTGCGACACCTATGAAAAGGACAAACGCATCCACTCCAAGGTGTGGAACCTGACCATTCCCCGCGACCATGTGTGACGATCTCTACAGGCGCTGGGGACTGCGCCGGCTGCTCAACGCCAGCGGCACCCTGACCATCAACACCGCCTCGCCGGTGCCGCCGGCGCTGCGTCAGGTGGCCGACTGGGCGCTTGCCCGCAGCTTCGTCCTGGCCGAGCTGCACGAACGGGCGGGCCCGGTCATCGCCCGTGCCACCGGTGCGGAAAGTGGCTGCATCACCGCCTGCTCCGCCGCCGGCATCACCCTGGCCGTGGCCGCCTGCATGGCCGGCGCAGACGAAGCCAGAGTGCGGCAGTTGCCGGATACAGGCGGCATGAAGAACGAGATCGTCCTGATGACCGGCCACTTCGTCAGCTATGGCCAGGAGGTGACCCAGGCGGTGCGGCTGGCCGGGGGTACGGTGGTCGCCGCCGGTACGCCGGCCCGGAGCCTGCGCCCGGTCTCCGGTGCATCGTGCAACGCCAGCCACCTGGAATCAGTCATCACCGAGCAGACTGCCGCGGGCCTGTTCGTCGCCTCGTGGCACAGCCAGCAGGACGGGCTGCTGGACCTGCCCACCTTTGCCGCTATCTGCCATGGCCGTGGTGTGCCGGTCGTCGTCGATGCGGCGGCCGAGGCAGACCTCCACCGCTTTCACCGCGATGGCGCCGATCTGGTCATCCAGAGCGGCCATAAGTTCCTCGCCGCCCCCACCTCCGGCGTGGTGTCCGGGCGGGCGGACCTGATCCGCGCCGTGCTCGCCCACCAGGCCGCCGGCATCGGTCGTGCCATGAAGGTAGGCAAGGAGGGGATTCTCGGGGCACTTGCCGCACTGGAACGCTGGCAGACCCAGGATACGGCCGCCGTGCGCCAGACCCTGCTGGACCGGTTGGCCATCGCCGAGCAGGCTTTCGCCGGCCGGCCCGGCGTTACGACGCGGGTCGGCGCCGACCCGACCGGCAATCCCTGGCCTGATCTGGAAGTCCACTTCGATCAGGCGGCCACCGGCGTCGACGCCCGCGCCCTGGCGGCCGCGCTCTATGCCGGCGATCCGGCGGTCGCCGTGCGCGCCATGCCAACCGCGGGTAACTATCTGTTCATCGATCCTCGTGCGCTCAACGATGATGAAATGGCGGAGATGTGCGCCATCATCCTGCGTAGGGTTGAAACCATGGGCGCAAGCGATACGGCGGCGGGACGGGCCGTCGCCGGCTGATCGCGGTGACCGTTCCCATTCGCCGGATCATGCCCGACGAACGGGACAGTCTGGCGGTATTGCGCGGCAATCTGTGGCCCCATACGCCAGCGGCTCACCAGAGCGAGCTGGACCGCCTGTTCGCCGACCCCGGCTTCGCTGCGTTCGTCGCAGAACGCCACGGCCGGCCGGTCGCCTTCGCCGAAGTGCGCCGCCGCGCCTATGTGCCGGGTGCCGCGGCACCCGACACCGCCTTCCTCGAAGGCATCTGGGTCGCACCCGACCACCGGCGGCAGGGCATCGCCACGGCGCTGCTGCACCGGGTCGCGGCGTGGGCCCGCCAGCAGGGATGCGAGGACTTGGGCTCCGACGCCCTGCTGGACAACACCGTCAGCCATGCCTGGCATCACAGCATGGGCTTCAGCGAGGTAGAGCGGACCGTCAGCTACATCCGTCGCCTGGCCGACTGAACGGGCCTACCACGACCGGCCGGATCGGGTGCGGGGGCAAGACCCGCCGCCGTTGCTGTGGAACACTGCCGGCCGCGCCGCTCCCGGCTCTCCTTTCGCACATCCATCCACAGGCACCATGTCCCAGACCTCTCCCGGCCAGCCCGCTGCATTGTCGCCCGCCGCCACCGCGGCGCAGGTCCATGCGCCGCTCAGCGTCGGCCAGTTCGTCGCCGTCATGGCCGCCCTGATGGCGCTCAACGCCCTGGCCATCGACATCATGCTGCCGGCCCTGCCGCACTTCCGGCAAGCCTTCGCTCTGGCCGATGCAAACGCGGCGCAGACGGTGATCACCGCCTACCTGGTGGGGTTTGGTGTTGGCCAGGTGTTCATGGGCGTGCTGTCAGACCGCTTTGGCCGGCGACCGATTCTGCTGGCCGGCCTGCTGGTCTATGGCCTGGCGGCGATTGCCTCCGCCGTTTCGACGGACATGACGGCGCTGCTGGTGGCGCGCTTCATTCAGGGGCTCGGCTCCGCCGCGCCGCGTGTCGTCGGTGTCGCTGCCGTCCGCGACTGCTATGGCGGGCGGCAGATGGCCCGCGTCATGTCACTGGTGATGATGGTCTTCATGGCCATGCCCATACTGGCGCCATCCATCGGTCAGTTGATTCTTCTGGCCGCCCCCTGGCAGGCGATCTTTGCCGTCCTGGCGGTCTATGCGGCGGTCATGTTCGTTGTCTGCTGGCGATGGCTGCCGGAAACCCTGCGGCCGGAGTGGCGGCGGGCCATTCGCCCGGGGCCGATCCTGCAGGCAGGCCGCTCCATTTTCGGCTCACGTCAGACCGTCGGCTACACCCTGGCCAGCGGCGCTTTCTTCGGCGCGCTCCTGGGCTTCGTCAATTCGGCGCAACAGCTTCTGGGCCAGGTGTTCGGCCTCGGCGACTGGTTTCCGCTGGCCTTTGCGGTGCTGGCCGGAGGTATCGCCGTGTCCTCCTTCATCAACGCTCTATTGGTGGAGCGCATGGGCATGCGCTCCCTGAGCCACGGGGCGACCCTCACCTTTCTGGCGGTCGCCCTGACCATGCTGGCCCTCGCCCTGACCGGCTGGCTGACAGTGTGGACCTTCATGCCTCTGCAGGTCATGGCCATGCTGCTGGCGGGTCTGGTGTTCGCCAATTTCAACGCGCTGGCCATGGAGCCGCAGCAAAAGGTTGCCGGCATCGCCTCGTCGCTGATCGGCGCCGTGACCATCCTGATCGGCGCCGGCGGCGGTTTTCTCATCGGCCAGGCTTTCGACGGCTCGGCGACGCCGCTGGCCCTCGGCTTTACGGTGTCGGCCAGCGCCACGCTGATCGTCCTGCTGGTCACCGAGCGCGGGCGTCTGTGCCGCTCCGCGCCCGTCACCGATTGACCGGCGTCATCCGGCCGCTTGCGAGCGCAGCAGACCAGCCAGGCGGTTGTCATCATCGCCGGTCCGCTGCATCTCGCGGCGCAGACCGGCCAGCAGTTCCGCCAGGCGCCCGGCGCATTCCTCGCGCCGCGCCAGGTTGTTCATCTCGAACGGATCACGCGGCAGGTCATACAGTTCGATGAAGCCATCATCCTGCACCACCAGCTTCCAACCGTCGGCCAGATAGGCCCGCTGCACGATAAGCTCATGCAGCCCGTAGTGCTCCAGCATCAGTCCCTGCCGCGTTTGGCTGGCCGGCTGGTTCAGCCCGGGCACCAGGCTGACCCCGTCGAACGGCTGATCGCTGGCATCGCCGGCCAGGCCACACAGCTCCAGCAAAGTGGGCGCGAGGTCGATATTGGCCGCCAGCGACTGGCTGACCCGCCCCGCCGGCAGGCCCGGACCGGCCATGACCAGCGGCACCCGCAGGGTCTCCTCCACCAGCAGCCCGCCCTTATTGGCGACACCGCCATTGGAGCCCACCGCATCGCCATGATCGGCGGAGAACACGACAATGGTATTGTCGCGAAGGCCGAGCTCCTCCAGCATTGTCAGCACGCTGGCCAGCGCCGCCTCCACCAGGGCGGCCTGCTCCAGACTGCGGGCGGTCATATGCCGCCAGCCCGCTTCGTCCAGACCCAGGGTCCGGGCCCAGCCATCGCGATAGGCACGGTGATGGGCCGGCCGCTCGCGCAGGTCCGCATGGAAGCCCGCGCCCAGTGCAAAGCCGCTGTTTGCCACGGTGTCCCGGAAGGGCGGCGCGACCATATAGGGCGGGTGCGGTCCCCATGGGTCCACCCGCAGAAAAAAAGGCTCGCCGGCCACCGTCTTCAGCCATTCGCCGGCCAGCCGGGCGACGAAAAAGGCCTCGTGGGTTTCGGCCGGGCCGTGCAGCAGCGCGGTGCCTGCTTCGAAATCAAACCAGCTCGCGGCGTCGCGCAACGCGACCCTCTCCCCGGCCGGCCGGCCGGACTCGCCCGGCATCTCGATTTCCACCACCGGTGGCGGCAGCCGCCACCGCTTCAGATAATCGCCATAGGCATCGGCCCCGTAGGGATAGCCATAGCCCGGTAGGGAAAACCCTTCGAAGCCGAAGTCAGCCGCCGATTGCGTCGGATGCAGGTGCCACTTGCCGAACCAGCCGCAGCGATAGCCCGCCGCCGCGAAAGGCTGATGAACCAGCCAGTCGCCATGGTCCAGTCCCGGCCGGCCGCCGAAACGACCTTCATTCTCGGTCAGGCCGTGATTGTGCGGATAAAGCCCCGTCAACATGCTGGCCCGCGACGGCGTACAGATGGGCAGGACCGTATAGGCGTTGGTGAAGGTCACCCCATGGTCCGCCAGGCCTGACTGCACCGCAAAGGACCGGGCCATGGCCGGGCGGTTGCCCAGCGCCTGATGATCGCTCACCAGCCACACCACATTGGGCGGCGCTACCATGGTACAGACCTCATGGTTCAGATCTCATGGTTCAGCCAGCCTGATTCACGCGCTCCAGATAGGCCCGGTGGTCCATGGCCTGGCCGGTCATTTGCGGCACGGCGCCCTTGATCTGCCCCAGAATCTGTTCGGCCAGCGGCCAGGCCCCGTGAAAGTCCATCTCGCGCTGCGCCACTTCCGGACTCAACACGCCGACCCCCTGCCCCACATAGAAGTCCTGGGCGTGACCGAAGATCTGCATGTGCGCCCATTCGTCGCCCGGCTGTGGCATCCGTTGACGCCACAGGTCCATCTTCTCCGCCAGGCTGTCCGGCACCTTGATCTCGGCGTTGACCGCTTGCCAGAACGGCGTGTCATTGCGCGGCGTGCGGTAGTGCAGGGCGATGAAATCGCGGATGCCGTCACAGACCTCGGCGATCTGAGCATTGTATTTGCGCTTGACCGGTGAGTCGTCGCTCAGCCCCTCGACCAGAACTGAGCTGAGCGACAGACTCTGGGCGATGGAGATACCGATGCTTGTCGCCTCCAGCGGCTCGGTAAAGTTGGAGGACAGGCCGATGGCGACGCAGTTCCTGACCCACATGTTGCGCAGCCGGCCGGTGGTGAAGCGGATGTGCCGCACCGGCTCGATCTCGTGCCCCAGCAGAGCCTCCACTTCCTTCTGCGCCTCTTCCGCCGTGGTGAAGGCATCGCAGAACACATAGCCCTGGCTGATCCGGTGCTGCAGCGGGATCTCCCACATCCAGCCGGCTTTCATGGCGGTGGCGCCGGTATAGCTGCGGATGGGGTCCGTGTCCTTGCGCTTGACCGGGAAGGGAATGGCCGAATTGACCGGCAGGAACGGCGTGTAATCAATCCACGGCTCGCCCATGGCCTCACCCACCAGCAGGCGGCGGAATCCGGAACAGTCCACGAAGAAATCCGCTGTCTCGATGCGGCCGTCCTCCAGCACCAGGCTGGCCACATTGCCGCTTTCGTCCTTCCGGACCTCGACGACCTTGCCCTCGATGCGCTTGACGCCTTCGGCCTGCGCCCGCTTCGACAGCCAGGCGCCAACCGAATGGCCGTCGAAGTGATAAGAATAGGTGCCGAGCCGCTCCACCTCATTACCCTTCTGCAGCATCGGCGCCTTGTTCTGGCGCAGCAGGTGGGGATGAAAACCCAGCGCCAGTCCCAGATCCTCGCCCCGCGCCACACAGGCGGCGCGCAGATAGTCGAAATGCACCGGCGACCCCGGCGGCAGGCCGTCGAAGTTCACGCTCTCAAAGGGGTTGGTATAGACCTTGTCCTTCTGCCAGCCCTGGAACAGCACCGACAGTTTAAAGGTGGCGCCGGTCTCGCGCAGGAAGGAGTCTTCGTCGCCGATGAACTCGTCAAGAAAGCGTCGCAGAATGGGGGTCGAGCCTTCGCCGGTGCCAATGATGCCGATGGCTTCCGATTCCAGCAAAGCCACTTCCGCACCGGCGCCGGCGCGACGCATGCACTCATTCAGACAGGTGGCGGCAATCCAGCCCGCCGTGCCGCCGCCGACCACAAGTATGCGATTGAGTTTCAGTGCCACATGATCCCCCTGACCCGTTCATCCGGGGCACACTATGGAGCGCGGTTCAGCCGGTCAAACCGCGGCCCGCATCAGTTCACCGGATCCAGCGGCCAGATGGGACGCGGCACCCGCTGATACGGCAGGCTGGCATGGTCATAGGTCACCACCCCGCCGGAGTCCGCATAGACAATGCCTTTGGCGATGGGCGCGAAGGCGGCGGAGAAATGGTTGGTCGACTTGACCACCACCACGCGCCGGTCGGCCAGCGTCACTCCCATGCCGGTGAACAGGTCCGGCGAGAAGCCCTGGCAACGGAAGCTGGTGAGCACCACCGCCGGGCCGCCGCCGCTGCCGGCTCCGTCATCCGTCCGGCCGTCCGGCAGTATTTCGACCGCCGCCGCATCGCCCATGGCTACCCGCGCCTTGCCAAAACTCTGCCTGGCGTCGGCCGTGGCGCGGATGACCCGCACCCGGGCGTCCACCGGCTGGCCCGACGCCGCCGCCACCTTGGCGCCGAACCGCAGGGCCAGTTCCGCGCCCTCGCCGGCGGCATGGCACATGGCCACCGCCATCGGATCCCAGATCGGCCCCACCGCCGCATCGGCGATGCCGCGCTCCAGCAGGTGACGCAGCAGCACGGTGGAATCCGACGGCGCGCCGACGCCGGGATTGTCCGTGGGGTCGGCCAGCACCCACGGCCCGCCGCCCGCCGCCAGTGCCTCGTCCACCGCCTGTCCGGCCGCCACCAGCGGCGGCATGGTCTGACCACGCAAGGCAAAGAACCCATGGCCCAGGCGTGTGGCCAGGGCTTCGCCGGCTGGCCGGCTGGCTTCGCCGTCACTCACCACCAGCACCTTGGCGCCGGTCTCCGGCACATCCGCATAGGGGAAGCCATGCGCCAGCGAGACCGAGAGAATCCCTGGCTCACGCTCTGCCGCGAACAGCGATTCGACAAATCCGCGCATGGGCGCACGATTGGTCAGGTGCAGACCGATCATGCGGCAGTCATGCACCGACATGACCGGACGTATCTGGTGGCGGATGGTCCGGAGGCACAAATCCACCACTTCCTCGCCACGTTCGACGAAGTCCGTGTGCGGATACTCCTTGAAAATGACCAGAATATCGGCGGCGTCGGTCATTGCCCGGGTCAGATGGCAATGCAGGTCCAGTTCCGCTGCGATCACCACGTCTGGCCCAACCATGGCACGCATGCGCGCCAGCAGATCGCCCTCACAGTCATCATAGCCGTCCGCCACCATGGCGCCGTGCAGACCCAGCACCACACCATCCACCGGCAGGGCAGCGCTGAGTTCCGCCAGAATCTGGTCGCGCATGGCCTCATAGGCATCGCGCCGCACGACAGCCGAAGGCTCGGCCCAGGCTGAAAGCCCCTCCACCAGATTCCACCCCTCCTGCTGCGCCCGCCGCCGCGCCACCCATAGGGGCGCGGTCATCAGGGTCGGATGGTCGGGATGGCTGCCGCCTTCAAACCACAGCGTATCCCTGAAGCTGTTCAGGTCCGTCGGGATCGGCGAATAGGCATTTGTCTCGGTCGCCAGAGAGGCGGCAAACAGTTTCATGGGAGCGCTCCGTTGGCCAGGCCGACATCATGCGCCGGTCGGTGTCGGCCTCCAAGCGGTCGCGGCCGGCCTTCAGGCCGCCGCCGCCGTCTGCCACACTCACCGGCGGAGCTTGCCGAAGGACCGAGCGGATGGCTGACCATACGACCGCACTGGATGCCATCACCCTGCTGGCGCCGCTCGACGGCGCGGCCCGCGCCCGCCTGGCCGGCCAGTGCGCCTGGCGCGAGGTGGCCCAAGGCGAGACCATTTTCGATCGCGACAGCGGCGGTCACGACGTGCTGTTCATCACGCGGGGCGCGGTCGGCGTGTTCAACTATTCCCGCACCGGCCACGAAGTGGCCTTCGCCACCCTCTCGGCCGGCGACTATCTGGGCGAGCTGTCGGCCATAGACGGCGGTGCACGCTCCGCCGCCATCGTCGCCCTGACCGACTGCCGTCTTGCCATGCTGCCGCGCGCCGCCTTCCGCCGCCTGTTGGCCGACCATCCGGACATGGCCTGGTCCGTGCTGCGCCGTCTCGCCGGCATGGTGCGGGCGCTGGATGACCGGGTCATGGACCTGACCACTCTCTCCGCCCTGCAGCGGGTCTATCGTCAGATACAGCACATGACCCAGGAGGCGGCTGGCAATGCAGCCGGCAATACCGACGGCGACGGCGTACGCATTGAGCGCCTGCCGGCCCATGCCCGCATCGCCAGCCTGGCCGGTACCACGCGCGAAACCGTTGCCCGCGCCCTTTCCCACCTGACCGCCACGGGCATCGCCAGCCGGGCGGGCCGCGGCCTTGTCATTGCCGAGCCGCGGGCGCTTCAATCCCTGATTGACGGTATGTCGGCCCATGACCACGCCGCCTGACCACCCTTAGCGATGCTGCGACCCTGCAGGAGGAACTATGACCGCGCGACCGCCCTTCCACCTGGCCTTCACCGTACGCGACGTGCCGGAAGCGAAGGACTTCTATGTCAATCTGATCGGGTGCACGGCGGGGGCGGAAAGCCCGGACTGGATCGTGCTCGACTTCTTCGGTCACAAGGTATCGGCCTATCGCCATCCCCGGGCCGACCGTCTGGCGGCTGGCCAGCCCATTCACGACGATGACATATCGTCGCGCCATTTCGGTGCCATCCTTGACGAGCCGGCCTTCAACGCCCTGGCTGAACGACTCACCGCCGCCGGCGTGGAGTTCATCACCAGGCCGCAGCGGCTGGATGCCGGCCGCCGTGGCGAGCAACTCATCATGTTCCTGCGTGATCCCAGCGGCAATGCGCTGGAGTTCAACTGCCTCGCTCACGCCGAGACGCTCTTCCACCCTGAATAGGTCTGGCCCCGAATCGGTCCGGCCGGAATAGTTCAGGCAGCGCGTTGAATCGGCTTGAGCCGGAACCAAACCGGGTCCACACTCCCCGTTGAAAACAGGGCTGTGCCTGACCCCTCGCGGGATCCGGCACAGCCCTGTGGTGCGACACCGGCAGCCTTTCAGAACGCTGCTCAATGCTCTTTTTGGGGGGAAGGCGACATGTCGGTTGACATAACGATGGTGGCAAAGAACACGCCCGGCGCCGGGATCAAGGACTATGAGGCGCAGATCGACATGGTGGCGCTGCGCGCCTTCCGTCTCAAGCGGTTGCAGGCGGAGCTACGGCGCCTGGACCTCGGTGGCGCTGTCCTCTACGACCCGATCAATGTGCGCTATGCCACCGGCAGCCGACAGATGGCCGTGTGGTCGCTGCACAATGCCTGCCGCTATGCGTTCGTGCCGGCGGAGGGCAAGCCTGTCCTGTTTGAGTTTGATGCGGTAGGCGCTCTCCAGGCGGCCAGGGCGCTGGAGTCCATCGGCGAGGTGCGGCCGGCCATCATGTGGTTCTATTTTGTCGCCGGCGGCAAGGCAGACGAGCGGGCCGTGCAATGGGCCGACGAGATCGCCGACCTGGTCAAGGAACGCTGCGGCGGCAATCATCGCATCGCCTTCGACCATCTGGACTATAAGGGCGTCGCCCTGCTGCAGGATCGCGGAATAACCGTCACCGATGCCCAGATGCCGGTGGAGCGCGCCCGCGCCGTCAAGGGGCCGGAAGAAATCGCCTGCATGAATGTCTGCATTTCGGTGTGCGAGACCGGCATGGCCCGTATGCACGAGGCGCTGAAGCCCGGCCTTACGGAAAACGCACTGTGGTCCATCCTCCACCAGACCAATATCGAGATGGGCGGCGAGTGGATTGAGACGCGGTTGCTGGCCTCCGGTGGCCGCACCAATCCGTGGTTCCAGGAATGCGGCGAACGGATGATCCGTCCCGGCGACCTGATTGCCTTCGACACCGACCTCATCGGTCCCTTCGGCTATTGCGCCGACATCAGCCGCACGTTCCACTGCGGCCCCGGCAAGCCGAGCGAAGAGCAAAAGACCCTCTACAAGCTGTCGGTCGAACAGATCGAACACAACATGGCGCTGCTCAAGCCCGGCATGTCGTTCCGTGAGCTGGTGGAAAAGAGCTGGCGCATTCCCAATGCCTATGCGGCCAACGCCTACCCGCTCTATCACGGTGTCGGCATGGCCGATGAATGGCCGGCCATCGTTCACCGCGGCGAAATGGACAAGCTGACCGACCCGGACGATGTGATGCTGGAGAACATGACCATCTGCGTTGAAAGCTATATCGGCGCCGATAGCGGCGCAGAGGGCGTCAAGATGGAGCAGCAGGTGCTGATCACCGAGAATGGCTATCAGCTCCTCTCCACCTATCCCTACGACGAGGCGTTGCTGTCCTGACCGGCAGCGGCGCCGTTCCGGTCTACTACAGCAATATGAGCGCACCATGGCGGATACAGCCTTTCCGGTCATAGACCTGACACCCTTCCGCACCGGCGATGAATCCGCCAAGCGGAAAGTGGCTCGTCTCATAGACCAGACGTGCCGCGAAATCGGCTTTCTCGGCGTCGTCGGCCATGGCATTGACGAGGCGCGAATCCAGGCCTGCTACGACTCCGCTCGCGCCTTTTTTGACCGGCCCATGGCGGAGAAGATGGCCATCCGCCAGCCGGCCGCCAACATCGTGCGGGGCTATATTCCGCTCGGCGGCGGCGCTCTGGCCGCGACCGAAGGCGAGGAAACCCCGCCCGACCTCAAGGAGAGCCTGACCATCGGCGCGCTGCAGCCCTACCCGTCCGCGCCGGGGGCTCTGGCGACCCTGCGTTCTCCCAATCTGTGGCCGGAAAAGCCGGCGGCGCTGCGCCCGGCCTGGCAGGCCTATTATCGCGACCTGGAAGAGCTGGGCCGCACCCTCATGCGCGCCTTTGCTCTCGCCCTGGATCTGGAGGAGGATTATTTCCTCTGTCGCATGGATCGTCATTTCAGCATCCTCTCGGCCATCCACTATCCCGACCAGGCCGAAGAGCCCAGACCCGGCCAGCTCCGCGCCGGCGTCCACAGCGACTTCGGCACGCTCACCATTCTCCGTCCCGACGACGCACCGGGCGGGCTGCAGGTGCTGGACAAGACCGGCAAATGGGCCGACGCGCCCCGTCTGCCAGGCGGCTTTATCATCAATATCGGCGATCTGATGGCGCGCTGGACCAATGACCGCTGGGTCTCCACCCTGCACCGGGTGGTCAATCCACCCCGTGACAAGGCGCTGGGCAGTCGCCGTATCTCTCTGGCCTATTTCCAGGAGATCAATCCCGACATCGAAGTGACCGCCTTGCCGACCTGTGTTGATGCGGAGCATCCGGCGCGCTTCGCGCCGGTCACTGCCGGTGCCCACCATATCGACAAGTTCAGCCGCCAGGCGGCGGCAGCGGCAAAGGCACAAGCACAGTCCTGAGCAGCGCCGGAGAGGCCGCCGGCCGTCGCGGTCAGACCGGCGACTTCCCCGAAGACAGCGTCTTGCCCATGCGGACCGTCTTGCCCGCCGTAGCGATCTGCGCCCAGCCGTTGCGTTCGCAGAGCCGGATGGTCTCCGTCATGTCTGCATGGGTATTCAGACGCATTTCGTCATAGCCGTGATCCAGCGCCGCGCGCTCGGGCCCGGCGGACGCTAGCTGCCGGCGCCGGAGTCCCGCAGCCAGCGCACATAATCGGCCATGGCGTCCCGGTGCGGTGTCGGCCGCCAGCCGAACTCGTCTTCCAGACGGGCCCGGCTGCGCACCCGCCAGACTCCGCCGCGCATGTGCAGCGGCTGCACATAGTCGGCCGCCGCCGCCGGCGCTTCACTGATGGCGAAGTCGGGCGCCGCCAGGCGCACGCCCTCGGCCAGATCGCTGATCGTCGCCCGCTCGCCATAGCCGATGTTGTAGGCCGCGTGGCGCGGCGCATCCGCCTCCAGCAGATGAACCATGGCGCGGCCCACGTCCGGCGCGTACAGCCAGTCATAGGATCCTTGCAGGCTGTTGACCCGGAACGCCTGGCCGGCCACTGCCCGGTGCGCCATATGCCAGGGCACCGGATGGACGTTGCGCGCGCCGGTGTCGCGGTCCATGGGCCCATAAATAGCCGACGGCCGCACGCTCAGCGCCGACAGGCCGAACAGGTCGGCAAAGCGCCGCACCAGACGCTCGCCCGTTGCCTTGGAAATATCATAGAGCGCCGCATCCGGCTGCAGCGGCTCGTCCTCCGTGATCGGAGGTTCCGGCGGATCGTCCGGCTGGCCCTGATGGCCATATCCGTATACGCCGGAGCTGAGATAGATAAAGCGTTTGAGGTTGGGCAACTGCCTCGCCCAGTCCAGAGCCCTGACCGTGCCCATGATATTGATGGCCAGGGTCCGTGCCGGATTGTCCTTGTCCGGGTTGACGCTGGGGTCGGGGGCGATGGGGCTGACCGCGGCGCCGTGCACCACCCGGCTCACCACCGCGGGGTCTATTGCGCCAGACCATGCCTGCCAGTCGCCGATATCGGCGGCGATGAAGCGGATGCGGTGACGCACCGGGCGAAAGAACACTTCCGCTGCCTTGTCCGGTGCCGACCGGTCCACCACGATGACCTCGGCCGACGGGTCCTTCTCCAGCCACTGGCGCACCAGATGGCTGAGAACGAAACCGGTGCCGCCGGTGACCACAAGGGTCATGCGCCACCTGCCTGATAGGGATGGGTCGCCATCCAGTGCCGGGCGATCTCCTCCCGCGTGGCGAACCACACGCCGTCGTGCTTCATGGCGTAGTCGAGGAACCGCTCCAGCGCCAGGATGCGGCCGGGACGGCCGACAATGCGCGAGTGCAGGCTGATGGTCATCATCTTCGGCGCCACCTCGCCTTCGCGGTACAGCACATCGAAGCTGTCCTTGAGATAATGCTCGTAGTGGCCCCCATAGGAAAAGCCGTTGGGGTGCACGAACTTGGTATCGTTGTTGTCGAACTGATGGGGCAGCACCAGATGGCCCTTGCCGGCCACCGTCTCCCAGTATGGCAGATCATCCGACAGGGAATCTGAATCGTAGAGAAAGCCGCCTTCCTCCACCACCAGGCGCCGGGTGTTCATGCTCGGCCGGCCGGTGCACCAGCCGACCGGGCGCTTGCCACAGATGCGGGCGATGATATCCACCGCCTTCTCCATGTGCTCACGCTCCAGCGCCTCGTCCATGCCGTGATAGTTGATCCAGCGATACCCGTGGCTCATGACCTCGAACCCGGCCTTGACGGCGGCTTCACCGGCGGCCGGGTTGCGCTCCAGCGCCATGGCCACCGCATAGACCGTCGCCGGCAGTCCGCGGGAGGTCAGCGAGCGCATGATCCGCCAATAGCCGGCCCGGCTGCCATACTCATACATGCTCTCGATATTGACTTCGCGCTGGCCCGGCAGAGGCGTCAGGCCGGCCACTTCCGACAGGATCGACTCCGAGTGGGCATCCCCGTGCAGGATGGAATATTCCGACCCCTCCTCGACAGCGATGACCAGCGAGATGCACACCTTGGCCTGGCCGGGCCACTGGGCGTGGGGCGGCTCGGCGCCATAGCCGATAAGGTCACGCGGATAGCCGTCGTTCATATCTTTCGTCCTCTTGCTTTGGCTTTGGTCAACTGAGCGATGGCGCGGTCCAGCCCGTCACGGCTGGCAGCCAGAGTCCGGGCCAGATCCGCCGCCGGCTGGCCGGCGCGGATCTGGTCGGCCACTTGATCCAGCCGCCGGGCGGTCTGCCGCGCGGTCATGCGGGCATATTCCGGCAACAGCAGCATGTCCGGGTCGGTCGCCTGTAATCCGGCAAGTTCTGTCCTGTCCACCGCCGCCGGATCGGCCGGCACATAGCAGTTGACCAGCGTAATGCGGCCCGGCACACGGCTGATGTCGCGAATCCAGTGGAGGATCGCCGGTCCCTGCATGGCAATGGCAAATCCGGGCCGCACCAGCCCGGTGGACTCCCGGCGTCCCGCGGTCAGCGGCTTGCCGGCGGCGAGACGGGCCAGACCGTCGGCCACGCGGCCGCGCCACACCTGAAAATCATCCGCATGGTCATCTGCCGGTTCGGCAATCGCCAGCATGATGACAAACGGCACGGAGCCCGCATGCCAGCGGTCACGCCCCAGTGCCGCGTCGTCCGGCGCCAGATTGGTGTGGGCGCGGTTGAGCAGCAGTGGGTGCGGCGCCACCGCGCAGTGCAGCATATGCGAGACATGGGCCGTCACCTCCGGCGACGCGCACAGCCCGTCCAGAAAGCGCGAGCGATAAACCCCGCCGCGAATCAGACTCGGCAGGTCCGGCGCCAGTCGCCGCTCCCGGGCGAGACGGCGGATGATCCGTCCGGCTGTCCGCACACCCTCCTCGCTCAGCAGGCGAAAGGGGCCGGCCAGCGCCACCGGGCCCGGAAACCCTTCCGCCTGGCGGCGGCTGTAGCCGATCTCATCCAGCCGGATGCGACGACGGGGCCGGCCCGGCGCCAGGTGCCGCCGGGCGCTGAACCGCACATCGCCCGCCACCGGCGACAGGCCGGCCGGCGGCCGGCCGGCCAGTAACAGAGGGCCGTCGGCGCCGAGCATCGTGACAGTGGGCTGGGGCATGGCGATCTGAGATGAAACGTGGTGGCGATACGGCGCTACCATGGCGCGGTCGGCCACCGCCCACCAGTCCCCCCAAATGGTCCGACCGGCCACAGCCCAGGGCCGCGCTCCTGCGGTTCGTTCCGGTATGATAGGATAACCGGCTGCCCCAACCTCCGGACTCGGCCGGACGTCCCGCCCCCTGCCGCCGTCCCATGCCGCCGTCAGCCGGGTCCGGTTCATTCTACTGTCACAATTCGCTGCTAGATGTACTTGTTCCCCCTGCCCCGGAGTCTCTGATGAGCCTGGACGCCGTCCCGTCCGCCGCCCACCCGGCCAGCGCGCCTGACCGCGTCGCGCTGGCCACCTCGCCCGAGCGTTTCATCAATCGGGAACTGTCATGGCTCGCCTTCAACAACCGTGTGCTGGAGCAGGCCGCCGACCCGCGCCATCCGGTTCTGGAGCGGCTGCGCTTTCTGTCCATTTCCGCCAGCAATCTTGATGAGTTTTACATGGTCCGCGTGTCGGGACTGGTGGAGCAGGTGCAGGCCGGTATCGTCAGCCCGGCGGATGATGGCCTCAGCCCGGCTCAGCAACTGGAGCCGATCCGGTTGGAGGCCGCCCGTCTCATCGAGAATCAGCAGACCTGCTGGATCAACACCCAGCGCGAACTGAGCGACCACGGGATAGAGGTGGTCCGCGCCGACAGCCTGACCGCGGCGGAGCGCCGCTGGCTGGCCGATTATTTTGCCGCTGAGGTCTTTATCTGTCTGACCCCGATCGCTCTCGACCCGGCCCACCCCTTTCCATTCATCCCCAACCTCGGCTTCGGCATGGCGCTGCAAATGCGGCGCCAGAGCGACGGCGAGCTCATGGACGGGCTGGTTCTGATCCCGCCGCAGATCGACCGCTTTGTCGCCCTGCCCGCATCGCCGGTGGAAGCGGCGGCTGACGGGCCGCGCCGCGTCATTGCGCTGGAGGATATTATCGCGGCGCATGTCGATCGGATTTTTCCCGGCTTTGACGTGCGGGGAACCGGTTTGTTCCGCGTCATCCGGGACAGCGACGTGGAAATCGAGGAGGAAGCGGAAGACCTGGTGCGGGTCTATGAAAACGCCCTGCGCCGCCGCCGTCGCGGCATCGTCATCCGTCTCGACATCAGCGCCGGCATGCCATCTGACCTGCGATCCTTTCTTGTTCGCAAACTTGATGCCCACATGCATGACGTCGTCGTCCATGACGGCATCCTTGGCCTGGCGGATATCAGACAGCTCATCGTGGATGACCGCCCGGACCTGCTTTTTCCGCCGTTCGAGACGCGCTTTCCAGAGCGTATCCGCGATTTCGGCGGGGATTGCTTCGCCGCCATCCAACATAAGGACATCATCGTCCACCACCCGTATGAAAGCTTTGACGTGGTGGTGCAGTTCGTCCGCCAGGCGGCGCAGGATCCGGCGGTGGTTGCCATCAAGCAGACTCTGTATCGCACCAGTGAGGACTCACCTGTTCTCAGGGCGCTGACCGAGGCGGCGGAGGCCGGCAAATCGGTCACCGCCATGATCGAACTCAAGGCCCGCTTCGACGAGGAACGCAACATCCGCTGGGCGCGAAACCTGGAGCGGGCCGGCGTTCAGGTGGTCTACGGATTCCTCGACCTTAAGACCCATGCGAAGGTCGCGCTGGTGGTGCGGCGCGAGAATAACACGCTCCGTTCCTACGCCCATTTCGGGACCGGCAACTATCATCCGGTCACCGCGCGCATATACACTGACCTCTCCTACTTCACGTGCGATCCGGTTCTCTGCCGTGACGCCGCCGTGCTGTTCAACTATATGACCGGCTATGCCGAGCCCAAGGCCCTGGCCAAGCTGGCGGTGGCGCCGGTGAATCTCCGTCAGACCCTGCTCCGTCTCATTGCCGAGGAGGCCGATCACGCCCGCGCCGGCAGACCGGCGCACATCTGGGCCAAGCTCAACTCGCTGGTGGACGCCGGAATCATCGACGCGCTCTATGGGGCCAGCCAGGCCGGAGTCGACATCCAGCTCGTGGTCCGCGGTATCTGCTGCCTGCGGCCGGGACTGCCCGGCCTTTCGGAGAGAATCACCGTTCGTTCCATCGTCGGCCGCTTTCTGGAACACAGTCGCATAGTTTGTTTCGGGGCCGGTCACGGTCTGCCATCGGACCAGGCAAAGGTATATATTTCCTCGGCCGACTGGATGCCGCGAAATCTGGACCGGCGCGTGGAAACCCTGGTGCCCATCGGCAACGTGACAGTCCACCGTCAGGTGCTTGATCAGATCATGGTCGCCAATTTGAAGGACGAGGCCCAGACTTGGCTCCTAGGCCCCGACGGCACCTACTCCCGGATCGCTGCGCCCGCCGACGCGTTCAGCGCCCACAACTATTTCATGACCAACCCCTCTCTGTCGGGGCGGGGGCGGGCGCTTGCCGGCGACGCGGCGGCGCCGCTGAGCCTGGCCGATTCGCCCACCGCCCGTTTCCGGCCGCGTCCGGTGCCGGCCCCAGACAGCGCCTGATTGCGCTGGCAAGCGCGCCACTACGGCCGCCGGCCAACGGCGTGACCGGGCCATGAGGCGGGACCGCTCTCAGAACGACGATCCGGCCACGCTGCCGCTGCCGCCGGCCGGGCGCATTGGCGTCATCGACATCGGCTCCAACTCTGTCCGCCTGGTTGTGTTCGAGGCGCGTGACCGCGCGCCGGCGGTGCTGTTCAACGAGCGTACCCTATGCGGTCTCGGTCGCGGCCTGGCCAACGGCGGCCGCCTCAACCCCGACGCCGTCGCCCTCGCCCTCGCCAGCCTGGAGCGCTATGCCCATCTGGCCCGCGCCATGCACGCGAGCCGGCTGGACTTGCTGGCCACCTCGGCGGTGCGTGATGCCGCGGATGGCGCCGCTTTCGTTGCCGAAGCGGAACGCCGGGCCCGCAGCCCGGTCACCGTACTGACCGGCGAGCAGGAATCACGACTGGCCGCCCTGGGCGTTGCCTCGGCCGACCCGGACGCCACCGGAACCGCCGGCGACCTGGGTGGCGGCAGCCTGGAACTGGTGCAGCTTGATGGCGGCCGGATCGGTGGCGCCGCCACTCTGGCTGTCGGCCCGCTGCGTTTTCTCGATAACGGGTCCTTCGATGCCGCCGCCGCCACCAGCGCCATGGATCAGGCGCTCGCCGCCATTTCCTGGATCGACCGGGCACGCCACCAGACCTTCTATCCGGTCGGCGGCGCCTGGCGTGCCCTGGCCCGCATCCATATGCGCCAGCATGACTATCCCCTGGACATCGTTCATGGCTACGCCATGGCGGCCGGCGACATGCGGAATCTTGCCCGCGCCATTGCCGGTATGAGCCACGGCTCGCTCGGCCGCATGGCCGGCGTGCCCCGCCGCCGCATAGAGACTCTGCCCCTGGCGGCCATTCTGATGGAGCGTGTGCTGCTGCGGCTACAGCCGTCCCGGCTGGTCTTTTCCTCATTCGGCCTGCGCGAAGGCCATCTCTATGACCTGATGGACGAGACCGTCCGGCGGCAGGACCCGCTGATTGCCACCGCCCGCGCGGTCGGCCATCGCGAAAATCGGTCCGCCGCCATCGGCCAGGCCCTGGCCGACTGGCTGGCCCCTCTCTTTTCCACGGAATCGCCGCATGACCGGCGGCTGCGTCTCGCCGCCTGTCACCTGGCGGATATCGGCTGGCGCAACCATCCCGATCGCCGTGCCGATCACGCCCGCGACCGCGTTCTCTATCTACCGACGCTGGGGCTGCGCCATGACGAGCGCGTCTTTATCGCCCTCGCCGTTCATGCCCGATACGCCGGCGCCAGCCAGCCGCCGCAGGACTTTCCTATCGACCTTCTGACGCAAGAGGTCGGCAAGCGCGCCGTCTTCCTGGGGCAGGCGCTGCGCCTGGCCCTGTCGCTTTCAGGCGGCATGCCGGACATTCTGGCGGCGACGCGGCCGACCTTGACGGGAAAAGGCGTGGCGCTGGACCTGCCGGGAACGGGTGCCGCCATCATGGACGAGCTGATCGGCCGTCGGCTGGTCGCCGCCGACAAGGCGTATCAAGCGTGGCGCGCGGAACAGCCGGCGGTCTAGTCCAGGACGTCAGCCGATGCCCGTCCGCCCGGTGACTGCAGGGCAAAGAGCCAGCGGCAGACGATCGTCGCCGACAACGCCGCAACCACCTGCACGAACATGAAGGCCGGTGCATGTTCCGGCCGGATACCGGCGCCGGTAGTGGTCAGGGTTCGGGCCAGCGTCACCGCCGGATTGGCGAAGGAAGTTGAAGCCGTGAACCAGTAGCCGGCGGTGATGTAGAGGCCGACCGCATAGGCGACCGCATCGGGGCGAAAGCGGATGCAGCCGAGAATGGTCGCCACCAGACCGAAGGTCGCGACGAACTCCGCCAGCCACAGACCTGAACCCGACCGCGCCACCTGGCTTGCCGCAAGCACCGGCAGGTCGAACATAAGCTGGGCCACCGCCGCGCCGACGAGACCGCCGACGACCTGCGCCGCCACATAGGCCAGGGCCAGGCGGCCGGGGATGGTGCCCAGACGCCATTGCGACAGAGTCACCGCCGGATTGAAATGCGCCCCCGACACAGGGCCAAGCATCAGGATCAGCACCGCCAGAATGGCGCCGGTCGCCAGCGCGTTGGCCAGCAGGCCAAGTCCGGCGATGCCGTTGGACAGGTCCTCGCCCATCTGGCCGGAGCCAATCACCACCGCCAGCAGGAAGGCGGTGCCCAGCACCTCGGCCGCCAGCCGCCGCGTCACACTCCAATGGACGACCGTATGGCCATTGTCCATCGTCGCAACGACGGTTTGCATGACGTCGGTATTCGCTGGTCCGGGCGCCGAAGCGCCAACGCCGCGGAAAACCGTCATGCGGTGCCGGCGGGCGCGACGGCCGCACCGCGCATGCTGTCCAGCCTGGCCTTCAGGCTCAGCCTGTCAAGCGATTCCAGAGGCAGGCTGGCAAAGACAGACAAGCGCGTTTCGAGTTGACGATAGATGTCGGCGAACGCCACCTCCTGCTCCGCCCGGCTGCCCTCGAAGGCAGCCGGATCGGCGAAGCCCCAATGGGCGGTCATCGGCTGGCCTGGCCATACCGGGCACACTTCGCCGGCCGCCTGGTCACAGACCGTGAATACAAAGTCCATCTCCGGCGCCTCTGGCCCTGCGAACTCGTTCCAGTCCTTTGACCGAAGGGTCTGCGTCTCATGATTGAGCCGTTGCAGCAAGGCCAGGGCCAGCGGATTGACCTGGCCGGTCGGATGGCTGCCGGCGCTGAAGGCCTGAAACCGGCCATGGCCCAGGCGCGTAAGGATCGCCTCGGCCATGATGGAGCGCGCTGAATTGCCGGTGCACAGGAACAGCACACGATAGGGACGGCTGCGACCGGAGGCTGGGCCCGTGGGTTCGTCGTTGCTCATGACCTGGTGACCGTTGCTGCGTTTCAGGCGGGTGCGCGCAGTTCCAGGCTGTCCACCAGGGCGCCGCACAGGCGTGGATTGCCGTTGCAGCAGTCGCGCGTCAGATAGGCGATGAGGGCGCCGATCCCGTCGAGCCGCGCGCCATAGCGGATGGTCCGGCCGTCTCGCTGCGCGGCCAGCAGGCCCGCCGCTTCCAGTTGCGCCAGGTGGGTCGACAGAGTCGATGGCGGCAGGGCCAGGCGACGTGCGATGTCGCCGGCCGGCAGCCCCTGCGGCCCGGCCTGCATGAGGAGGCGGAACACCCGCAGACGACTTTCCTGTCCGAGAGCCGAAAGGGCTTCAACAGCTTCTATATCTTCCATATTTCGGAAATTATCGAATTATAGGCGCACACGCAACAGGCTTTGTGCAGCCGGATACGATCTGCCGCCGGAAACGAAAAACGCCCGCCTCCACGGGAGGCGGGCGTTCTCGCGGAACAGAAGCGCGTAGCCCTATTTCAGCAGCTTGGTCGTCCAGCTACCGTCGGCATTGACCGAATTGGACGAATAGAGACCACTCACATCGCCATTGGCATCGAACTCGATGTCGCCCGACGCCCCCTGATAGTTGATGTCGGTACCGGCGGCGATCAGCGCCCGCGCCTTTTCCCACTCGCCGGGCAGGACGATCTCGCCCGGTGCATTGGCCACCTCGCGCAGCGCCGCCGCGATCAGGCTGCGATCTGCCGACCCGGCCTTTTGAATCGCCAGCGCCATCAGGAAGGCGGCGTCATAGCCATGGGCCACGAACGGCGACTGCGGATCGCCACCGGCGGCGGTAAAGGCCTGGGCGAAGCGCTGATAAGCTTCGCTGTCGGTATCCGACGCCGCCTGCGACACGGCCAGCCGGCCGGCCAGGTTCTCGGCGCCGATCTGTTCGACTACCGAATTGTCGAACATGCCGTCCGCCGCCATGAACTTGTCGAACAGCTCATTCTCCAGGCTGTTGCGCAGGATGGTGATGCCGCTGCCGCCGTAATAGGCAAAGACCATCAGCGCCTGCGGGTTGCCGTCCGCCGCCAGGGTCGCCAGCTCCGAACGGTAGGAGGCCTTGTCCGGCTCGTGCATCTGGCTGGCCACCACCGTGCCGCCCATGTCCTGGAACGAATTGATAAAGACCTGGGCCAGACCGCTGTTGTAGTCGTCATTGGCAAAGGTCACGGCGACCCGCTGATAGCCGGCGGCGCGCGCCTGCTCGGCAATGGACCGGCCCTGGAAGGAATCCGACGGCGCCACGCGGAATACCGTGTCGCCATCCGCCAGGTCGCTGATCGCCGGCGACGTGGCCGATTCCGATAGCAGCACGACGCCGGCCGGCATGGTCACCGACTGCGCCGCCGCACTGGTCGCGCCAGAGCAGTTGGGACCGACCACAGCGACCACCTGGTCCACATTGACCACCTTGTTGGCGGCGTCAACCGCGGCCTTGGCATCGCAGGCCGAATCGCCCAGCACCAGGACATAGGTATCGCCGTCGAGCAGGCCGCCCTGCTCGTTGACATGCTGCGCCGCCAGATTGCGGGCGGCGACGATCGGCGCCACGAGCTCGGCGATCGGTCCGGTCACCCCGCCAAGCGAGCCCACCTTGATGTCCGCCGCGATGGCCGACACGCTGGCCATGGCCAGCGCTGAAGCGCCCGCCAGCGCCATCTTCCAAGTTCCGCCAATCATTCTCTGCCCTCCCCCGGGTCGTGTTGTCCGATTTCGTTCGGACGCCGCCAAACCATATCCAGCCGCCCGAACGACCGTCAATCGCCGCCGCTGGGTCGTCGCGCCAAACCTCGCCGCTCCGGCAGGATTCCGCCGCTGAAGCGCTGCAGAACCACCTGTAGCAGCAGACCAATCAGGAATATCCGGATATAGGCCGAGCGGATCGCCCAGTCCGGCGGCAAGCGGCTGGTCAGGATTTCCGTCGCCGACCAGATGGTCCACAACAGCATGGCGCCGACAATGGCGCCGCGATTGCTGGCGCTGCCACCGACGATCAGCATGACCCACACCAGGAAGGTGGCGGTGATCGGCTCCGACAGGTTGGGATCTACGAATTTCAGGTTGTGCGCCATGAGGGCGCCGCCCAGCCCCATGATGGCGCTGCCGAAGATGAAGGCCTGCACACGGAAACGCTCCACGTCCTTGCCGGCCGCCCGCGCCGCCGGCTCATTGTCGCGGATCGCCGCCATCACCCGGCCCCACGGCGACAGGCGGGCCCGCTCCAACAGAACGTACAGAACGCCGACGATGGCCAGAACCACCAGGGTCATGGCCACCATGTTCCACGGACCGGCCAGGCTCTCGAACGGTTTGGGCACCTGGGCAATCCCCCGCGCGCCGTTGGTCGCCCATGTCTCGTTCTTCAGGATCAGGCGGAAGATTTCGGCGATGCCGAGGGTGGCGATCGCCAGGTAGTCGGCGCGCAAGCGCACGCAGATGCGCGCCACGCCCCAGCCCATCACCCCCGACAGGGCCATGGCCGCCATCGCCGCCACGGCGATGGGCAGGCCGAAGCCACCGAGATGGGACGCCGCCGCCGGCGTCGTCAGGATGGCGGCGGTATAGGCGCCGACGGCGAAGAAGCCGCCGACACCAGCATTGAACAGACCGGTAAAGCCCCATTGCAGGTTGAGCCCCAGGGTCAGCACCGCATAGATGCCGCCCATGGTCAGCAGCGACAGCCCATAGAGGAAAATGCCGGTGGCCTGCTCCATGTCAGAAGCTCCGGCCGCGGAACAGGCCCGACGGCCGCCAGATCAGCATGGCCACCATGATGGCGAAGGCGACGCCGGCCTTGTATCCCGGCTCCAGCAGCGGCGTTGTGCCGATCCATGCATAGCTCGACAGTTCCTCGGCGATGCCGATCACCAGGCCGCCGGCCATGGCGCCGTAGGGCCGGCCGATGCCGCCCAGAATGGCGGCGGCGAACACCGGCAGCAGGATCTTGAAGCCCATCTGGGTTTCCACATGGGTGTCGATGGCCAGAAAGGTGCCGGCCGCCGCGGCCAACGCCGCCCCAACCAGCCAGGTGGCGCGAATCACTTTCTCCGTGTCGATGCCGGTCACCTGCGCCAGCTCCGGCGAATCTGACATGGCGCGCATGGCCTTGCCGGTGCGGGTGCGGCTCAGCAGCCAGTGCACCGCCAGCATGAGACCCGCCGCCGCCGCGACGATCATCAGGTGACGCGGTGAAATCCGCAGCGCGTCGAACACGATCCACGGCCGCTGAATACCGGTCACCATCGCCTGCAACTGAACGCCCCAGACAAGCTGGATGGCCGAGCGCAGCATCAGCATCAGGCCGAAGCTGGCCATCACCAGGACGATGGTCTGGCTGGCCCGCAACGGCCGGAAAAAGGCGCGATCCATGGCCAGCGCCACCGCTCCGGTCAGCGCCATGGCCAGTGGCAGTACAGCAATCGGGTGCCAGCCGGTGGCCTGCACCAGGGTCAGCGAGATATAGGCGCCGAGAGTCATGGTGGCGCCGTGGGCAAAGTTGGCGAAGCGCAGAATGCCGAAGGTCAGCGACACGCCGATGGCGCCCAGGGCATAGATCGCGCCAAGCGTTATGCCCGGCAGCAGATGAAAATTGATGAAATCCATCATGACGCGTCCGCCGCCGTCATGCCGCCACCCCCACCACCGCCAAGAAACATCTCCGCCACCTCGGGATTGGCCAGCAGAGCGGGGCCGCTATCGTCCAGCCGGTTCTCGCCATCCACCAGAACATAGGCGCGGTCCGCCACCGCCAGCGCCTGACGCGCGTTCTGCTCGACCATCAGGATGGCGGTGCCAGCGTCGTTGATCCGCCGCACCAGGGCAAAGATCTCGCCGCGATACAGAGGCGACAGACCGGCCGTCGGTTCATCCAGCAGCAGCAGCTTGGGCTCCAGCATCAGGGCGCGGGCCATGGCCACCATCTGCCGCTGGCCGCCGGACAGGGTGCCCGCCGCCTGGCGTCGGCGCTCCTGCAGCGGCGGAAACAGGCCATAGAGCTCGGCCAGGCGCGGTCGCCAGTCGTCGCGCCGCACATAGGCTCCCATTTCCAGATTTTCCTCGACCGTCAGATTGGCGAACACATTTGCTGTCTGCGGCACATAGCACACACCGCGCCGGACGATCCGATCCGGCGACAGACCACGGATCGACAGGCCGTCCAGCAGGATGTCGCCGCTGCTCACCCGGGCCAGGCCAAAGACCGCCTTCATGGCGGTGGATTTGCCGGCGCCGTTGGGGCCGATGATCACCACGATCTCTCCCGGCTGCACGGTAAGGCTTACGTTGCGCAGGATATCCGCACCGCCATAGCCACACGACAGGTTGCGCATGGCCAGAACCGCGCTCATGCCGCCGCTCCGCCCAGATAGGCGTCCAGCACACGCGGGTCGCGCCGCACCTGGCCGAACGGTCCTTCGGTCAGGACTGCGCCATCGGCCAGCACGATGACCGGGTCGCACAACCCGGCAATCAGGTCCATGTCATGCTCGATAACACAGAAGGTATAGCCACGGTCCTGGTTCAGTGCGCGAATGCGGTCCGCCAGAACCTGCAGCAGAGTCGGGTTGACCCCCGCCCCCGGCTCATCCAGCAGAACCAGCCGCGGTTCGGCCATCATCGCCCGGCCCAGCTCCAGCAGCTTTTTCTGCCCGCCCGACAGGTTGCCGGCCACTTCGTCCCGCAAGTGATGCAGCGTCAGGAAGGCCAGAGTCTCCTCTGCCTTCTGGCGGATCGCCGCCTCGCGCCGGCCGACGGCCGCCGGCCGCAGCCAGTTGGCCAGCAACGCCTCGCCTGGCTGCGCCGCCGGCACCACCATAAGGTTCTCCACAACGCTGAGGCGGCCGAACTCATGGGGAATCTGGAAGGTCCGCACAATGCCCCGATGAAACAGGGCATGGGTCGGCAGCCCGGTGACGTCCTCGCCGTCCAGACGGATACGCCCGCTGTCCGCCTTCAGCGCCCCGGCAATGCAGTTGAACAGGGTCGTCTTGCCGGCGCCGTTGGGGCCGATCAGGCCGGTGATCGTGCCGGCGGCGATCTCCAGACTGACGCCCCGCAGCGCCGTGACGCCGCCAAAGGACTTGGCCAGCCCTTCGACCGTCAGCACGCGATCATCCGCCGGACCGACCCGCGACGCGCCATGAATGCCCCCCGTTTCTTGGCCGGCACAGGGTGCGAATCACACGCGGCAAGGTCAAGCGCGGTCGCCCGCAGCTTCTGTTCTCCACCGCTATCTGTAGACTGGGCGAACACCATCAGACACGGAAGGGAAACGCCATGGACATGATCGAACGCGACGGCGCGCGCTGCCCGGTGCTTGGGCTTGGCACCTGGGACCTGCGGGGAAAGGCGGCGCGGACCGCGGTGGCCGAGGCCATTGCCCTTGGCTACCGCCATATCGACACCGCCCGCGTGTATGAGAACGAGGCCGAAGTGGGCGCTGGCATCGCCGACTCCGCAATCGCCCGCAAGGACCTGTTCGTCACCACCAAGGTGGCGCCGGCCAACCTGCGCGCCGCCGACCTCAGGCGCTCTGCGGAATCCAGCCTGGCCGATCTCGGCTGCGATTATGTGGACCTGTTGCTGATCCACTGGCCCAACCCGGATTTGCCCCTCGATCCGTCGCTGCGCGCCATGGCCGACCTGCGCGATGAAGGCCTGACCCGCCACATCGGCGTATCCAATTTCAACGTCCGGCGCATGGAGGCGGCGGTGGCCGCCGGCGTCGGCGACATTTTCTGCAATCAGGTGGAATACCACCCGGGACTGAGCCAGGCCACATTGCTGGCCGCGCTGCGCGCCATGAATGTGCCGCTGGTGGCCTATTCACCGCTAGACAAGGGTCGCGCCGCGAAAGACGCGACCCTGGCCGCGATCGGCGCCGGCCACGGCAAGAGCGCGGCGCAGGTGACCTTGCGCTGGCTGATACAGCAGCCGGGCGTCATCGCCATTCCCAAGGCCGGCAGGCCCGAACACATGAAGGCCAATCTGGATATCTTCGACTTCACCCTGAGCGATGACGAGATGGCGCGCATTCACGCTCTCGCCCGGCCGGACGGCCGCCAGACCGGCGTCGATGCAGAGGGTCTGGACTGGGATAACTGACTGGCCGCCTGACCGGGGCCGCCGGATCAGGCCAGCCGGTCGATGATCGCCGTCGCCGTGCCGGACAGGATACGGCGTTTGTCGTCATCGCCGATGGCCGCCTCCTCCACCGCCCGACGCGGCCCGTCTCCGGTGAAGATGGGAAAGTCGCTGCCAAGCATGATGCGGTCGGCGCCATAGGTCCTGACCGCCAGCTCCAGGGCGCGTGGTCCCAGTGACGCGCTGTCCACATATACCCGTCGCGCCCGGCTCGACGGCAGGGGATCGTCCGGTGTGCGCAGCCGTGACACCTCGTCCATGCGTTCCAGCAGATAAGGCAGGGTGCCGCCGAGATTGATCACCTGAAAGCTGATATTGGGAAAGCGTTCGGTCAGGTCACCGAACATCAGGGTCACCATGACGTGCGACAGAGCCGTCTGCAGGGCGATGGTGCTGGCCCGGTGCTGATGGTGGTCGGCGAACTTCGGCACCGACAATTCCTGGTCGGCGCGCAAGCCCGGATGGATCATGATGTGGCCGCCGTCCTGGTCTGCCTGGCGCAGCACCGGCTCCAACGCCACGGCCTCGTCGCCGGACAGAAAATAGTTGGCCGGCAGAATCGCCCCCAGCAGCCCCAGGGTGCGCCGCGCCCGGCCAAGTTCCGCCGCCGCCCGATCCATATCGGCCAGCGGCAGGCCGGCCAGCCCCACAAAGCGCCCGCCGGAGCCGGCGATGATCTCCGCCAGCTCGTCGTTATAGGCGGCCACCAGCGGCCCCGACTCCGCAATCGGCAGGGCATCGGCGCCAAGCGCGCCGGGAAAGGTCAGCATCTGGCGTTGCAGGCCCAAGCGGTCGAGAAAGGCGACACGCTCGTCCATGTCCATGTGATGGTCCAGAAACGGCAACTCCGTCGTCGGCGTATGCAACCACTGGCGGCCGGACTCGTCCCGGGCCAGTCGCGGCCGGTGGCTGCGCGTTGCCAGATGGGCCATCAGGCCGCGCCCGTAATAGTGCGAGTGCATGTCCGTATTCATGACCTGTCTCCGTCGTCCGGCTCCGGCGCTGGCGAGTGGCTGGCAAAAGGCCTGTCGGCCGCGTGGTTGCCGGCCAGCTCCGGCCGGTTGCCCAGGCACGCTTCCTGCAGCGCAGCGATCAGCCGCGCCAGCGCCGCGCCCTGGTCACGCACCGTGTCCACTGGCGGGAAGACGGCCCGCACCGCCGCCAATGCCGGCCGCAACGGCGGCGCCGGCGCGCGGTCGCCATCGGCCCACAACGCCTGGCTGGCCGTCGCCGCCAGACAGGCAAACGCGCCGAGGCACGCATCGGCCGCCGTCTCTTCCTTGTCATAGGCGGGAAACGCCGGCAGAAATATATCGCTCTGCAAAACGCCGCCGTCGCTGGCCGGAATGAACGCCGGCTGCGCCGCGTCGCGGGCCCGCTCGGTGAACCACATCTGGACCGCCCGCAGACGCTGGGTGGACAGCTTGGTGCCGGCCGGCGCCAGGGCGTTGGTCAGCCCCGTCACCCGCTCGTCGTGCAGCTTGGTGACCAGACGGCCGGCCAGCGTCGCCAGGTCGGCCGACACAAAAGCCAGCGTCGCCAGATGCGGCGTGGCCACCGGGTTATGAAATCCGCCGTTGGTCAGAACCCGGCCTGCCTCATACGCCGGCTCGTCAGTGAAGAAGGTCGGGTTGTCGGTCACCGTGGCCAGCCAGTCCGCCGCTGCCGACGCCGCCTGATCGGCCGCCCGCATGGCCGCCGCCAGAAGCTGTGGTGCGATACGAAAGCTGACGGGCGGCTGCCAGGCGCGACGGGGCCGGGCCGCACCCTGACGCAGGGCCGCAAGGGTGGCAAAGGCCGGGCCCATCCACCGGTCACGGCTGGCCCTGGCCAGCGCCGGATCCCATGCCTCTTCCGGCAGGCCGGCCGCATCCGTCGCCAATGCGAGCACTCGTGCCATCACACCGACCCGGTGGCGCGCGCGCAGCGCCGCGTCCGACAACAGGGCGGCGGCACAGGGCGAACCGTTGAGCAGGGCGCTCGCTTCCTTCTCGGCCCGGCCGGGGCCGATCAGGTGGCCGATCAGCGGCAGCAACTGCTCCACCTCGCCCGACGACATTTGCCCATGGCGATGCAGCACCGGCACGTCGCGGCCATCCAGCAACGCCGCGACCTCATGCGCCAGGCGCGGACGCACCGCCGACAGGCCGCTGACGAAATTGGCCAGGCGCGCGAACAGGATGCCGCGGGCCAGCCGCAGCGGATAGGCCGGGCCGAAGCCGACCCCCAGATGATAAGGCGGCGATTCGGCCATGGCCTTGCGGCCGGCCGCATCAAGATGCTGGCCGGCGGAATCGCCATAGCCGCTGGTGACGCCATAGACCACCCGCTCGGGGTCATCCACATAGGCCATGAAGGCGCTGCGAGCCTCCGCCATGGCCCGTTCGCCATCGGCGCCGATGGCCACCGCCTCGCCGTCCCAAGCCACCCGGCGGAACTGGCTGAGGCCGAAATCGTCCAGACCGTTCAGGGTGACGGTCACGCCTGTGCCTCAAGGGCTCGCCGGCGGATGGCCGACAGGGTATCGCGGGTGGTGATGCCGTCCGGATCGATCCGCAACTCGATCAACGCCGCCCGTCCGGCGTTGAGCGCCCGCTCAAACGCATCCGGAAACTGACTGGTCTCGGTCACCACCTGGCCCAGCACCCCATGCGCCTCGGCCAGCGCGGCGAAGTCCGGGTTGATCAAGTCCGTCGCCACCACCCGGCCGGGATAGTGGCGCTCCTGATGCATACGGATGGTGCCGTACATGCCGTTATTGACCACCAGAAACACTGGGTCCAGGCCATGCTGGCGGGCTGTCGCCAGCTCGGCCGCGCTCATCATGAAGCAGCCATCACCGCTGATATTGACCACCACCCGGTCGGGAAAGGCGGCCTTGGCGGCGATGGCCGCCGGTACGCCATAGCCCATGGCCCCGCTGGTCGGTGCCAGTTGCGTACCAAAGCCGCGATAGCGGAAAAAGCGGTGGACCCAGGTGGCGTAATTGCCGGCGCCGTTGGTGATGATGGCATCGTCCGGCAGGGTCGCATCGAGGTGCTGTATCACCCGGCCCAGGTCCAGCGCACCGGGAAACGGCCCCGGCTTCAGGCTTGCCTCATAATCGGCGCGCGCCGCACCCCGCCAGTCGAGCCACTCGCTGCCATTGACCGGCTCCATGGCCCGGGCGGCGGCGGCAAAGGCGTCCATGCCGGCGGCGATGGCCAGGTCCGGCTCATAGGTGCGGCCTGGCTCATCCGCGTCGGGATGAATGTGAATCAGAGTCTGACGTGAGCGCGGCGGCACCAGCAACGTATAGCCCGAGGTGGTGATCTCGCTCAGCCGCGGTCCGGCGGCGATGATCAGGTCGGCGTCGCGCACCCGCTGCGCCAGGGCCGGATCAATGGCGATTCCCACATGGCCGGCATAGTTGGGATGGCGGTTGTCGAAGCGGTCCTGAGCGCGAAAGCTGGTGGTCACCGGCAGGCCGTTGGCCTCGGCAAAGGCCTGGATGTCAGCCACGCCGGCCGCACTCCAGGTGCCCCCGCCGAGCAACAGCAACGGCCATTCCGCGTCGTCAAGCCGCTGCCGCAATTCGGCCATGGCCGCCGCCGTCGGCGCCGCCTGGGTCGGGCGCACCCGGGACTGGCGCAGGGCCGGCGCGGCATCGTTCTGCATGTCTTCCGGCAGGCTCAACACTACCGGGCCTGGCCGGCCGCTTACGGCGGTCTGCACCGCGCGGCGCATATACTCGCCGACCCGGCTGGCCTCGCGGACCTCGCCGGCCCACTTGGCCAGCGGCCCGAACATGGCGGTGAAATCCACCTCCTGAAACGCTTCACGGTCGCGCACATCACGGGCGACCTGACCGATCAGCAAAAGCATCGGCGTCGAATCCTGTGACGCCGTATGGACGCCGACCGCAGCATGGCAGGCACCCGGCCCTCGCGTCACCAGGCACGCCGCCGGCCAGCCGGTCAGCTTGCCGTGGGCCTCAGCCATATTGGCTGCACCCGCCTCATGCCGGCAGGTGATGACGCGGATATGATCGGCTGCATCATGCAAGGCATCGAGCACCGCAAGGAAGCTCTCGCCCGGCACCGTAAAGACCGTTGTGACGCCCTGCGCCAGCAGGGCGTCCACCACCAGCTGGCCGCCGCTGCGCCTGACGCCTTCGCCGCCTGTGGCGGCCGCACCTGCACTGCCACCTGTCGTGTCTGCCACTGTCCGGTCCTCCGCTACGCTGACCGTTCAGTCATAGCGCACGGTCCGCGGCAGCGACAGTATTTGCCGCAGCCGGGCGCCGCCGGTCCGGGCTGGCATAGGGCGGCAGTCTTGCCTAACCTTGCTCCGCGACCCCGCCTTTCCCGCAACCCTACCCGGCCAAACGCCAGCCATGATCACTCTGCTAGACCGACTGGGCGCCGAACACCGCAATATGGCCAGGCTTCTGCATGTGGCGGAGCGCCAGCTTGACCGCCTGGCGGCGGCGGAGCGGCCGGACTATTTTCTGCTTGGCCTGCTGCTCGACTATTTCCTCGATTTTCCTGACCAGGTGCATCACCCCAAGGAGGACATGTTGCTGGGCCTGCTGCAGGCCCGCGCCCCGGACGCGGCGGCGGAGATCGGCGGCCTGCTGGCGGAACACCGCGATCTGGCCCTGCGCACCCGCCGCTTCGCCGACGCCGTGCGCGAGATTTCACACGACGGTGCAGCCATGGAGCGCGACGAGCTGGTGCGCCTGGGACGCGACTTTGTGGATTTCTATTTCCATCACATGCACGAGGAAAACGAGATCTTCTTTCCGGTTGCCGCGGCCTATCTGACCGATGCGGACTGGGCCAGCGCCGATGTCGAGGGACGGGCCGGCAGCGATCCCCTGTTCGGCGGCACGGCAGACATGCGCTTTCAGGCTCTGGAGCAGGAAATCCGCCTAATGGAGCAGGAGGCACACGAGGCGCAGAACGCCTAGGCCCCCGGGGAGCAGACGGGGCCGGCCGCCCGCCTTTATTCCTGTTCCGACCTGGACTAGTCTGTTCGCGTCGTGTCACCGCTGCCGCGGCTGCCGCCCGGCCGAAAGCAACGCGCCCATGTTTGCAGGTCCGCCTGACCATCTGCCTCAGTCGTTGGCTTTTCTGCTGCTGCCCCAGTTTTCTCTCATGGCTTTTGCCTCTGCCGTAGAGCCGTTGCGCGCCGCCAACCGTCTGGCTGGCCGACCGCTCTACAGCTGGGAGGTGCTGGGCCCCGATGCCCGGCCGGTGGTCGCCAGCAATGGCGTGGCCATACCCCCCGACCGGGCCATCACAGACGTGACGCGCCATCCGTGCATCGTCGTCTGCGGCGGCTATGGTATGCAGGCGTTCGACGATCCGCGCACCCTGGCGGCCCTGCGCCGGCTTGCCCGCACCGGCACCATCATGGGAGCCATCTCCACCGCCTCCTATGTGCTGGCCCGGGCCGGTCTGCTGGCTGGCCGGCGGTGCACCATCCATTGGGAGAATCTGGACTCCTTCCGCCAGGACTGGCCCGATCTCAATGTCACCGACGATCTGTACGAGATTGACGGGCCCGTCTTCACCTGTTCCGGCGGCACCGCCGCCATGGACCTGATGCTGCACCTGATCGTCGCCCAGCATGGTCACGGTCTGGCGGCGGCGGTGTCGGACCAGTTCATCCACCAGGCGATTCGCGAGTCCCGTCAACGGCAGCGCATGGCCACCGGGCGCCGGCTCGGCACTGGCAATCCCACCCTCATGGCCATCGTTGATCTGATGGAGCAGAACATCGAAGCTCCGCTCGGCCGCCACGACATTGCCGAGCGGGCCGGCTTGTCGGAACGCCAGGTCGAAAGACTGTTTGCCCGTGAGCTTGCCGTATCGCCCCGGCGCTATTACTTCCAGCTAAGGCTGGAGCGGGCTGACGCCCTGTTGCGCCAGACGGCCATGCCGATCCTGGATGTGGCGCTGGCCACCGGCTTTGTCTCGGCGTCGCACTTTGCCAAGTCCTACCGCAGCCACTTCGGACGAACACCGCGTCAGCGGCGGGCCGAGGCGCGCCTCAATCTGCCGGCGCCGCCGCATATCCGGCCGCACGAGGGCAGCGATCCTAGGATTGATCGAGCGGACGAGTCAGTTTGAACCCGCTGTCATTGCGCTTCATCTCGAAAGCGCCGTCCTGCACCGCCCGCAGCCAGCCCACCGTGCGCTTGGGCGCACCGAGGGCAAAGAAATGTGCGGCGCGAATGCCACACTCCCGGTCATTGGCCTGATAGCGGGCCAGTCCGGCGACCAGCGCATCCGGTTCCCACGGCAGCAGCAGCCGGCTCAGATTGGCCGCCTGGCGGGTGATGACCCGCATGGAGTTGCCGACGCCGCAGGCCTTGGCATGACGCAGCAGGGACTTAAGGGTGGCCAGACCCGGCAGGCCGATTTCGATAGGCAGGCGATTGCCCTCGACTCGCAGGCGCTTGTCCCAGGCGATCACCGGGTCGGCGGCAAAGACGAATTGCGTGGCGATGTACAGCGCCGTACCGGACTGCTCCGCATAGGCGTTCTTCTGGGCAATCGCCTCGGCAATGGCCGCATCGGAGATATCCGGTGAGCCTTCCGGGTGGCCGGCGACGCCGATGCGGCGGATGCCGTGCTTCTCCAGAAGGCCGGTGCGCAGCACCTCGATGGACGCATCAAACCCGCCGACCGGCTGGTCGAGCCCGCCGCCGATGACCAGCGCCTCGACCGGCGCCGCTTCTTCCGCCAGATCGCGCAGCCAGCGGTCGAGGCTGGCGGCATCCGGCACCGACCGGGCGGCGATGTGCGGCACCGGCCGCATGCCGTCACGGCGCAGGCGCTCTGCTGTGCGAATGGTATCGGCGAAGTCGGAGCCCGGCAGGAAGGTCACAAAGACCCGCGTGTCCGGCGCCAGCAAGTCGCGGAACGAGTCGATCTTCTCCGCTTCGCGCGGCGTCACCTCGATGGACGCGTCCGTCAGAAAAGCCTGTACCGGATGGAGCCCGGCCATGGCATCAGCGCTCATGCCGCCGCTCCCCGTCCGCGGCGGCGGCGGCGACCGCCCTCTCCGCCGCCCTCGCCGCCCAGATTCACTTCCTTCGGCGCCGGCAGCGTGACCACCTGCGACAGGTAGGTGGACGCCGCCGTCTTGTGGGGAATGGCCATGGCTTCCACAAAGTGCTGCTGGAACATGGGTTCCACCGCCGTTTCGATCTTTTCAATCCGCCGCACCACATCGGCGATATCTTCCCGCGACTTGCGATTGAGCAGGGCAATGCGGGCACCGGTGCCGGCGGCATTGCCGGCGGCCGACACCTTGTCCAGCGGACAGTCGGGAATGAGACCCAGCAACATGGCGTATTTGGGATCGATGTGGCTGCCGAAAGCGCCGGCCAGCACCACGCGCTCCGGGCTGGCCACATCCAGCTTGTCCATGAGCAGCCGGGCCCCGGCATACAGGGCGCCCTTGGCCAGTTGAATGGCGCGCACGTCGTTCTGGGTGACGCGCACCTGGCCCTCGCCGCTCTCGTCACCACGCCACAGGATATAGTCGGCGGTGCGGCCGTTCGGGACCACGCGATCGTTCTTCTCCGCCATGGCCGGGTCCAGTACGCCGTCGGCGGTGAGAATCCCGGCCAGGAACATCTCGCCGATCACCTCAATGATGCCGCTGCCGCAAATGCCGGTGATGCCGCTGCGGCGGGTCGCTGACACAAAGTGTTCATGGTCCGACCACAGATTGCAGCCGATCACCGTGAACGTCGGCTCCAGGGTCACCGGGTCGATACGCACACGATCTATGGCGCCGGGCGCGGCGCGTTGGCCGTGCAGGATCTGCGCGCCCTCCAGGGCCGGTCCGGTCGGGCTGGAACAGGCCAGCAGCCGTTCCTTGTTGCCCAGCACGATTTCGGCATTGGTGCCCACATCCACCACCAGGGTCAGTTCGTCGCGGCGATTGGGCTCTTCCGACAGCACCACACCGGCGGCATCGGCGCCCACATGGCCGGCAATGCACGGCAGGGAATGGACATAGCCGCCGGGGTTGATGTCCAGGCCCAGTTCGCTTGCCCGCACGTCAACCTGACCGTTGGTCGCCAGCGCAAACGGCGCGCCACCTAGCTCAATGGGATTAATCCCGAAATAGAGGTGATGCATGATGGGGTTACCAACCACCACCACTTCCAGAATGTCTTCGCGGTTGATCTGCGCCCGCTCCGCCGCCTCCCCGGCCAGCTCATTGACCGCCTCGCGCACTGCCTCGGTCTGCCGCACGTCGCCGCCCGGGTTCATCATGATGTAGGAGACCCGGCTCATCAGGTCTTCGCCAAACCGGATTTGCGGGTTCATACGGCCGACCGAGGCCACCACCTCGCCCGAATGCAGGTCGGTCAGGTGGGCGGCGATGGTGGTGGAGCCCACGTCGTAGGCGATACCGAAGGCGGCGTCGTGGAACTCCGGCCAGACATGGATGATCTCGCTCCGCTCGCGCACCGCCACGGTCACCTTCCAGTCGCCCTGGCGCAGCGCCGCCTGCAGTCCCTGGATCACCGCCAACCGCGCCGTCAGCCCCTCCAGTTGCCACTGGTCGGCCAGCGCCTGCTTCAGGCGCTCGAAATCGCCGGACGGCTTGTGCATGTCCGGCTCTTCCACCTTGACGTAGTGCAGGGTGACCACCGGATCGATTTCGATGGCCCGCACCTCGGCCCGCTTGCGAACCACCTGCTTGTGAACCTGGCTTTCCGGCGGTACGTCGATCACCAGATCGCCACGAATGGTTGACGAGCACGACAGGCGGCGGCCGGGCTTCATGGTCTGCCGTTCGCGATAGGCGACCTCGTTGGCGCCGTAGCCGGACAGATGATCGACCCGGCTTTCAAGGCCGAATTTGGAGAACTCACCCTCGCTGACAACGATCTGGCAGCGGCCGCAGATACCGTTGCCGCCACACACGCTGTCAATGTCCACGCCCAGACTGCGGGCCGCCTCCAGCACCGTGGTGCCGATGGGAAAACGGCCGCGCCGGCCGGACGGCATGAAGGCGATACGCGCCTCGCCGCTGGCCGCGGCCGGCGTCTCGCCATCCTGATCGGCCGCGGCCGGGTCAGGGGCTGCTGGGGGGCTGCCGTCGGCGTTCATGGGATTGTCCTCCACTGGCTGACCGCGCTAGGCGCCTCAGGCCGCGCCGCGCCGGACGCGCCGTCCGGTGGAGCGGCGGCCGCCGCCGTCACCGTCCGGCACAGGCTCGCGGAAGCGGCGAATCCAGGTGGCGCAATCGGGATCCACGCCGTTCACCACATTGGCCCCCAATATGGCCTGCATTTCGGGCTCATGCAGCGGGTTCATGATGGCCGAGGTCATGCCGCACGCTGCCGCCATAGGCAGGAAGGCGGCGTTCAGGCCATGCCGGTTGGGCAGGCCGAAACTCAGGTTCGACGCGCCGCAGGTGGTGTTGACCTGCAGCTCGTCGCGCAGACGGCGCACCAGCTCGAAGACCGAGCGTCCGGCCGAGCGCATGGCGCCGATCGGCATGACCAGCGGATCAACAACGATGGACGAGTGGTGTACGCCATGGTCGGCGGCGCGCTGGACGATCTTCTTGGCCACTTCAAAGCGCACGTCCGGGTCTTCGGAAATGCCTGTCTCGTCATTGGAGATGGCCACCACCACGCAGTCATATTTCTTGACCAGCGGCAGGATGACCTCTAGCCGCTCCTCTTCACCGGTGACCGAGTTGAGCAGCGGCCGCCCCTTATAGGCGGCGATACCGGCCTCCAGCGCGGCGACAATGGATGAATCGATAGACAGCGGCACGTCCGTCAGCGACTGCACGAGCCTGATGCACTCGGCCAGGATGCGCGGTTCGTCGGCCAGCGGAATACCGGCATTGACGTCCAGCATCATGGCGCCGGCCTCGACCTGGGCGATGGCGTCGCGTTCGACCGTGGAATAGTCCCCGTTCTTCATTTCCTCGGCCAGCTTTTTGCGGCCGGTCGGATTGATCCGCTCGCCAATCACGCAGAATGGGCGATCAAAGCCGATGACCACCTCCTTGGTGGCTGAGCTGATGACGGTATCGGTCATGCCTTCCTCGCTTGCTTCCGCGCCGCCGCCTTCTGGCATCCGGCGCTGGTGTCGTTTTCTGGTGCGGCTTGCCGCCGGCGCCGGTCAGCCCGGCAGGCGCCCCTTGTTGCGGACCAGGAGGCGCAGCCGGTCTTCGTCATACTCCGCCTCCAGCGCGTCCGCTACACGTTGCGCCTCGGCCGCCAGGTCGTCGCCGCACGGCGCCGGGTCGCCACGTCGCCACTCGGCCAGGTACTGGTCGGTATCGGTAAAGCCGTCGCCCATGGCGGCGGCATCGATCGCCGCGCTGAAGCGCGGATGCAGCTCCACCTTGGACTGGTTGCGGCGTCCGGCCTTGGCGATCACCTGGGCCGGAATGTCCCGCCAGTACATGATGATTAGTTCGGCCATGGTCAGTGCGTCTCCAAATCCTTACCCGTCGTCCCGCCGGTGGCGCGACCGCCGGCCGCGTCCTGCACAAAACGCGCCAGCTCTCCCATGCCGGTCCGGCGCATCTCGAATGCCAGGCCCAGCCGGTCGGCGGCCGCCTGCGCCTTGGCCACCAGATCGGCGTCGTCGGTCTGCGCCAGATAAACCAGACGACGGTAGTTGCCGAACATCATGTCCTGCAATTCCGGATGACGGTCGAGCCCGAGCCCCTTGATGATCAGGGTATGGAAATGGCGCACCAGATAATCGGTCAGGAAAAAGCTGCCAAGCTCCTCGTCCATCAACCGGTCGAAATCCTCATGGCCGGCGAAGAAGGAATAACAGTGCGGGCCGCCTATACGGGTCACGCCCTCTTCCGCCAGAACTCTGTCCAGAAGCCCGCCGGTGCCGCAATCGGCATAGGCCACGTAAATGGCGTCGTAGCGGTCGCGATTTTCGCGGATACGGTCGCGCACCCGCTCCGGAATGTGCTCGGGGCGATTGTGCAGGGATGCCGGCAGGCAGGTGATATCCATGTGGCTCCACCCGTTGACCCGGATGATCGCCAGCAGCTCCCGCGCCAGGGCGCCGCAGGCGATAATCAGGCTGCGCGGTGGCCCGGCAAGCGACGGGGCGGGCGACAGGCCGGCAGACGGTTCGCCAGGCGCCCGCGTCGTCATGGCCTGACCATTCCGCCGCCGGCCACCCTAGCCGCGCCCTGGCCGCGCCCTAGCCGCGAACATTGTGACGGCGCTTGATCCAGTCCTGGGCCGTCTCCACCGCCACCGCCGCATCACGACAATAGGCGTCGGCGCCCACTTCCATGGCGAATTCCTCGTTGAGCGGCGCGCCACCGACGATGACGATATACTTGTCGCGCAACTCTTTGCTCTTGAGCGTGTCGATCACCACCTTCATGTAGGGCATGGTGGTGGTCAGCAGGGCCGACATGCCCAGAATGTCCGGCTGGTGCTCTTCCAGAGCGCCAAGATACTCGTCCACATCGGTATTGATGCCGAGATCGATGACCTCGAAACCGGCCCCCTCCAGCATCATGCCCACCAGGTTCTTGCCGATGTCGTGAA
This sequence comes from Alphaproteobacteria bacterium, assembly GCA_040218575.1. Taxonomy (NCBI): domain Bacteria; kingdom Pseudomonadati; phylum Pseudomonadota; class Alphaproteobacteria; species Alphaproteobacteria bacterium. Next base: position 532,907 of record JAVJRE010000007.1, read on the forward strand.
TGTCGCCCTTGACCGTGCCGATGACGATCTTGCCAACCTTGGGCGCGCCGGTTTCAGCCAGCAGCGGCCGCAGGACGAACATGCCGGCCTTCATGGCGTTGGCCGCCATCAGAACTTCCGGCACGAACAGGATGCCGTCGCGGAAGTCGATGCCGACGATGCGCATGCCCTCCACCAGGGCTTCCGTCAGTACCTTGTATGGTGCCCAGCCGCGCTCCAGCAGAATGTTGGTCCCTTCCAGGACCTCATCCTTCAGCCCGTCATAAAGGTCGTCCCACATCTGCTCCGTCAGTTCCTGATCGGACAGGGAACGCAGGTCAACTTCCTGATCTTTGGCGTCGTCGGACATCGGGACCAATACCCCCCCAGGCGTCAATGGCTGTGGAAAATCAGAGGCGGCCACCAGTATGGATCGACGCCCTGAACATGCCGCACCCGGGGCCGTCGTCCGGCACCAGGGTCGGTTCAAACGCTAGTAGGGCAGAACGGCCCCGCTGTCCAGTCCGCGACGGCAGTTGGTCCCCATGCGACGAGGCCGAATCCATGCGGCCGAACGTCGCGCTCCACCGCCGCGCCGCGTTCCGTCCCGCCTGCCTTTCCCCTAGCATAAGCCCGGCTGGCCCGGACCGCCGGCAGGCAGGCAGAAAACAATCAGGGGAACAGCCATGGCCAGAGCGGCGGCGACAGCAGACAAGGACCGTTCAGGCGGCCGGCGACGCAGTGGCGGCGCTCAGGGCCGGCGTCACTTGCGCCAGACCTTCCGCCAGGAGTTTCTCAGCAATATTTCGCCGGTCATCCCGCTCTATGACCTGGCCAGCGATGAGACACTGGAGCTGATCGAAGCCAACGCCGAAACCGTCCTGCAGGAAGTGGGCGTCGAGTTTCGCGACGATCCCGAGGCGGTGGAGATCTGGCGGGCCGCCGGCGCCGATACCGATGGCGAGCGCGTCCGCTTCCCGCGCGGTCTGGTGCGCGGCCTGATCACCCGCACCGCCCCCCGCCAGTTCGTGCAACGGGCCCGCAACCCACAGCGCAACGTCACCTTCGGCGGCCGCAACACCATTTTCGCGCCGGTTTACGGTCCGCCCTTTATCCGCAATCTGGATGAAGGGCGCCGCTACGCCAACATGGAGGACTTCCGCAATTTCGTGAAGCTCACCTACATGACGCCCTACATGCACCATTCCGGCGGCACGGTCTGCGAGCCGGTGGATGTGCCGGTGAACAAGCGCCACCTGGACATGGTCTATGCCCACATGCGGCTGTCGGACAAACCCTTCATGGGTTCCGTCACGGCGCCGGAGCGGGCCGCCGACACTATCGCCATGTGCGAGATTCTGTTCGGAGCCGACGTGGTGCGGGACAATCCGGTGGTGCTCGGCCTGATCAACCTCAACTCGCCGCTGGTGCTCGACGCCACCATGATGGGCGCACTGAAAGTCTATGCCCGGGCCGGTCAGCCGACCCTGGTGACGCCGTTCATCCTGGCCGGCGCCATGGCCCCGGTCACCGCCGTCGGCACCCTCACCCAGACCCTGGCCGAAGCCATGGTCGGCATGGCCTTCACCCAGCTTCTCAACCCCGGTGTGGCGACCGTCTTCGGCGTTTTCGCCAGCTCAATGTCCATGCAGTCGGGCGCCCCCACCTTCGGCACGCCCGAAGCCAGCATGGTGATTCTCGCCGCCGGCCAGCTCGCCCGCCGTCTCGGTGTGCCGTTCCGCAGCGGCGGCGCGCTGTGCGCCTCGAAGATTTCCGATGCCCAGGCGGCCTATGAAAGCGCCCAGACCATGTGGCCGGCCATGCTGGCCGGCACCAACTTCGTGCTGCACGGCGCCGGCTGGCTGGAAGGCGGCCTCGCCGCCGGCTATGAGAAGTTCATCATGGACGCCGACCAGCTGGGCATGATGCATGTGCTGGCCAGGGGCTTCGACACATCGGCGAACGGCCAGGCGATGGACGCCATCCGCGAGGTGGGTCCCGGCAAGCACTTCCTTGGCTGCAAACATACCCAGGACAACTTCGAAAGCGCCTTCTATCGCTCCAATGTGGCCGACAATAACAGCTTCGAGCAGTGGCAGGCGGACGGTTCGCTCGACTCCACCCAGCGGGCCAACGCCATCTGGAAACAGATGCTCAAGGACTATGAGAAGCCGCCGATGGACCCGGCCATTGACGAGGCCTTGCAGGCCTTCATCGCCAAACGCAAGGGCGCCATGCCCGACGCGTTCGTCTGAGCCGGCCGCGGCGGCGGCTGATCTGCCGGAAAAGACCAGAGAAGACCAGAGAAGACCCGAGAAGACCCGAACAGAAAGGACTTCCCTTGACTGAAACGTCCCCCCTCCGCTCGCCGGGCCGCCTGGAGGCGCTGATGCGCGCCGGCACCTTTGTCATGACCGCGGAGACGACGCCGCCACTGTCGGCCAGCGCGGCGGACGTGCAGGCCAAGGCCGGTCCGCTCAAGGGGCTGGCCGATGCGGTCAATGTCACCGATGGGGCCGGCGCCCGGGCGCACCTTTCCAGCCTCGCCACATCGGCCATCCTGATCGGCATGGGCATAGAGCCGGTGCTGCAATTCACCCTGCGCGACCGCAACCGCCTGGCCCTGCAGGGCGATATCCTGGGCGCTGCCGCGCTCGGCGTGCCCAACATCCTGTGCATTCACGGCGACAAGGTGGATGGCGGCGACCAGCCCGATGCCAAAATGGTCTATGACGTGCCGGGCAGCCGCGAACTCATGAGCCTGATCCGCGACATGCGGGATACCGCAAAGCTGCCGTCAGGGCGCGACATCGCCACGCCGCCGGCGGTCATGGTCGGCGCCACCGAACTGCCGAGTGTGCCGGGGCCGGACTGGAAGCCGGACGGCATTGCCTCAAAGATCGCCGCCGGCGCTGATTTCTTCCAGACCCAGTACTGCTTTGAGCCGGCCACCGCCAAGGCCTATGCTTCGCGCCTGCGCGAGGAAGGCTTCACCGAGCAGGCCCACTTCATCATCGGCTGCGGCCCGCTGGCCAGTTTCCGCTCGGCCAAGTGGATGAACGACAACCTGTTCGGCGTACACATCCCGGATCCCATCCTCAAGCGCATGGAGCAGGCCAAGGACGAGAAAGCCGAGGGTCGGCGCATCTGCGTCGAGATGATGCAGGTCCTGGCCGAGATTCCCGGGGTTGCCGGCGTCCACCTCATGGCGCCGCGCCAGGAAGCGGCCTGCGCCCAGTGCATCGAGGAGTCCGGCCTGCTGAAGAAGCGGGCGGCATAGGCCGCGCCGAGGAATGAATTCATGACTGGCAGGGTTGGCGGCATACTCGCAGGCTTGCTTTTCCCCTGTCCCTGACTGTTCCCGTGCCGGCCCTGGCTTGCAGCGTGGAAGAAGCCATGATCGCCTTCCAACGGGGTAATATCGAGGCCGCCATTCGCGATCTCTAATGCGCGGCGGACGATGGCAGTGCCTCCGCCATGGCGCTCCTCGGCTCCCACTACGAAGATGGTATCGGTGTTCCCGTGGACCTGCAGCAATCGGTCCAGTGGTATCTCAGAGCCGCAGACCACCTGAACGGCAGAGCCATGCTCCGGCTTGGCGTTATGCATGAAAAAGGCCTGGGAGTTGATAAGAACGCTATCGAAGCTCTCAAGTGGTATATGTTGGCTGGTGCGGTATTGCTCCGCTACCCGAACGCCAGAGCTCAGCTGATGGAGGCCGTTGCCGGAGCGCAACGTATGGAGCGTCTAATTCCGGAATCCCGAACTGGAGAAGCTGGCCAAAGAATATCTGCGTGGATTGAGAGTTGCGAAAGCCGCATAGAAAGCAACTAAAGCGCCAGCCCCAGCCTGCGCCCTTCATAGATCGCCATGGCCGCCGAACGGGTCGCCACGCAATCGCCGATTGCCGTGCTGTCCACCGTCTGGTCGCCGTCCAGTGTGCGGGCGAGCTCGTCCTCCGGCGTGTTGGTGGTGGCCAGCACCAGGCTGTCGGCGGCGATCACCCGCTCCTCGCCGCTCAGCAGGTCTTTGACCTTCGCCCCTTCCGCCGTCCACGCCAGCAGTGCAGCGTCGGTCACCGCTCCGATCCCCAACTGGCGCATACGGCCCCGCACCCCGGCTGACAGGCTGCCGCCCAGCGCCCCGGCGAAGCCCGCCTCGGCGGTGATGATGGTGACGTCGTGGCCACGCTCGGCCAGGTACAGCGCCGTCCCTGTCGCCGGCCATGACCCCTTCACATCGTCCAACAGGACCACGCGCTTGCCCGGCACCGCCTTTTCCGCCAGCACCCCGGCAACGCTCAGCACCGTGTCCGCGTCGGCCCCGGGCAGCCGCTCGATGTGCGGCAGGGCCCGCTGGAAACCGGTGCCCGCGGCGCGCGCGCCGGTGGCGATGACCACCTTGTCGGCGGCGAAGTCGCGCACCGCCGCTTCGTCCATCTCCGTATTGAGCCGCACCTGCACCTGCAGCTTCTGCAACTGGCGCGGATACCAGCTCTCGATCAGGTCGCGGATTTCGCCGCGATAGGGCTGATGACCGGCCAGGCGGAACTGGCCGCCCAGCCGGTCGCTTTTCTCCACCAGAGTCACCTGGTGGCCACGCTCGGCCGCGGTGCGCGCCGCCTCCATGCCGGCCGGGCCGCCGCCCACCACCAGCACCCGCTTCGGCCGGTCGGCCGTCGGGTATGAGTCCCCGTCCATCTCCGCCTCGCGGCCCACCGACGGATTGACCAGGCAACTGATCCAGTAATCGCGCATGCGCCGGCCGATGCACAACTGATTGCAGCTGATGCAACCGCGAATGTCGTCGCCGTGGCCCTGCAACGCCTTGTTGGCCAGGTGCGGGTCGGCGATCTGGCCGCGCACGATGCTCACCAGATCGCTTTTACCGTCGCTCAGCACCTGTTCCGCGTTGGCCGGCGTCTTGATGCGCGCCTCCGCCGTCACCCGGGCGTGGCGCACCGCCGCCTTGTAGGCCGCCGCATCGTCGGCGCCGAGGAACATGTCGAAGATGGAGGACGGCACGATCTTCGAGAAGTCGTTCAGATAGCTGCCCGTGCCGCACGAGAAATAGTCCACCAGACCGCGCGCATCGAGCCAGGCAGCGATCTCCTGCTTGTCGGCCAGGCTGAGCCCGCCCGGATAGGGCTCCGCACCGGAGACCGTCAGGCCGATGATGAAGTCCTGGCCGGCGACGGCGCGGATGCCCTCGATGATGCGCACCGTAAAGCGCAGGCGGTTCTCCAGGCTGCCGCCCCACTGGTCGCTGCGCTTGTTGGTGAGCGGCGACCAGAACTGGTCCATCAGCGCGTTATAGCCGGCGAACAGATCCACCCCGTCAAACCCTGCCTGGTGGTCGCGGCGGGCGGCGGCGATGAAGGAGTCGATCATCTCCTCCACCTCCGCCTGGCTCATGGCGTGGCTGCCATACTGGTCGTGATGCGACACGGTGCCTGATGGCGACCAGTAGGGCTGCCATGAATTATCCAGATCGCCGTGCGCGCCCACATGATAGATCTGGTGGATCATCACCGTGCCGTGCTCATGGCAGGCGTCGGTCACCCGGCGGAACGGGGCGATGACGGAATCGTCCTCGTGCCGGAAATTGCCACGGGTCAGAACGCCGGTGCGGTGAGCCGGGGTCGGCTCCACCACAATCATCGCCGCCCCGCCGCGCGCCCGCTCGCGGTAGTAGGCCAGATGGCGCTCGCCGGGCAGACCGTCTTCCGCCATGTTGGCGGTATGGGCGCCGAAGACGATTCGGTTCTTCAGGGTCTTGTGGCGCAGGGCCAGGGGTGAGAAGAGCGTCGGGAACTCCGGGACGGTCATGACTGCCTCTCCTCCTTCGGCCTGCCCTAGGCGCGCAGGCGCTGGTTCCCCGGGTCGTGCGGCGATTCGGCGATGACCACCGCCTGATGGCGCTTGCCCAGTATGTCGATTTCAAGCGTCGTGCCCACCGCCTCGGCGCCGGCCGCCACATAGGCCAGCGCAAGGCTCTGGCCCACCGTGTGGCCATAGCCGCCGGCTGTCGCCCGCCCCACCATGCGGCCGTCCTTATAGACCGGCTCATTGCCGCGGGCGTCGGCCGGGCCGTCGGGATCCTTCTCATCCACCGCCACCGCCAGGGTGACGAAGCGGTTGGGGATGCCCGCCGCCAGTTGTTTCTGCAGCGCGGCGCGGCCGGTGAAGTCCCCCTTGTCGAGGCGGGCGAAACGGTCCAGCGACGCCTCCAGCGGGGTGTATTGCGTGGTCAGGTCCTGCCCCCACATGCGATAGCTCTTTTCCAGCCGCAGGCTGTCCATGGCCCGCATACCCACCAGCGTCAGGCCGTGATCGTGCCCCGCCGCCATCAGCGCGTCAAAGATCACATGCTGCATTTCGATGGGGTGATGCAGCTCCCAGCCCAGCTCGCCGACGAAATTGACCCGCATGGCGCGCAGCCGGGCCATGCCCACGTCGATCATCTGACCGCTCAGCCACGGGAAGGCGTTGCTCGACAGATCCGCATCGGTCACCTGGCGCAGTATGTCCCGCGACTTCGGGCCGGCCACAACCAGCACCCCATGGCTGGTGGTGATGTTCTCCACCCTGACGCTGCCGTCATCGGGCATTTCCTTCAGCAGCAGATCATGGTCATAGCGCTCCGCCGCGCCGCTGCTCACCAGATAGAAGGCCTGCGGCCCGTCGCGCATGATGGTGAACTCGCTGCGTACGCCGCCCGATGGCGTCAGGGCGTGGGTCAGGGCGATGCGTCCGTCGCGCTGCGGCAGGCGGTTGGCCACCAGCCGGTCGAGGAAGGCTTCCGCCCCCGCTCCCGTCACCTGGAACTTGGCGAAGCTGGTGATGTCGATAAGGCCGGCCGCCTGACGCAGGGCCTGGCACTCACGCCCCACCGCGGCGAAATAGTTGCTGCGACGAAAGCTCCATGTGTCACGCCGCTCTTCGCCTTCCGCGGCGAACCAGTTGGGCCGCTCCCAGCCATAGCGCTGGCCCCAGACGGCGCCGGCGTTGTCCAGCTTGTGGTGGATCGGGCTGGTGCGGGCCGGCCGCGCCGCCGGCCGCTCCTCGTCCGGAAAGTGGATGGTGAAGACGTTCTCATATGCCTCCACGTTCTTCGCCACCGTATAGTTGCGGCTGGCATAGGCCCCGAAACGGCGCGGATCCATGGCCAGCATGTCCATGCTGGGCTCGCCGCCGACGATCCATTCGGCCAGCACCTTGCCGGCGCCACCGGCCGCCGTGATGCCGAAGCTGAAGCCTTCCGCCAGCCAGAAGTTGGGCAGGCCATAGGCCGGGCCGATCAGCGGGCTGCCGTCCGGCGTATAGGGGATGGGACCGTTGACCGTCTCACGGATACCCACCTCACCGAGCATGGGCACCCGCTCGATGGCTGCCTCGATATAGGGGTCAAGCCGTTCCAGGTCCGGCGTCAGAAGCTGGCGGCCAAAGGCTGCCGGCACACCGTCCGCCGCCCATGCCTTGGCGCCTTTCTCATACGGCCCGACGATCAGGCCCTGCACTTCCTCGCGCAGGTAATAGGATTCGTCGCTCTCGCGCAGCACCGGCATCTCCGCCAGGCCCTGCGCCTTGCGCTCCAGCAGCTCGGGCACCGGCTCGGTGATAATGTACTGGTGCTCCACCGGGATGACCGGAATGTCCAGGCCGACCATGGCGGTCACCTGGCGCGCCCACGACCCCGTGGCGGTAATCACCGTATCGGCGGTGATCTCGCCTTGACTGGTGGTGACCCGCCACTGCCGGTTGTGGCGGGCGATGGCGGTCACCTCGCAGGAGCGGCTGATCTCGGCGCCGCCGTCGCGGGCGCCGCGGGCCAGCGCCTGGGCCACGTCCACCGGCGCCACATGGCCGTCGTCCGGGTGGAACAGCGCGCCGATAATTCCGTCCATTTTCGCCAGCGGCCACAGGTCCGCCACCGCATCGGGACCGATTACCTCGAACGGCACGCCGATGGTGTTGGCCGTGCCGCAATAGGCCAGATACTCGTCCATGCGCGCCTTGGTCTTGGCCAGGCGCAGATTGCCGGTCTTGTGGAAACTGACCCCCTGGCCGGTTTCCTCCTGCAGGCGCTGATACAGGTCGATGGAATATTTATGCAGTTGGCCGACACTGTAGCTCATGTTGAACAGCGGCAGCAGGCCGGCCGCATGCCAGGTGGAGCCGTGGGTCAGGTCGCGCCGCTCCAGCAGCGCCACATCGCGCTTGCCGAGCTTCGCCAGATGATAGGCAACGGACAGGCCGACGATGCCGCCGCCGATGATTACGTATTCCGCATGGCTCTTCATGAGTCCCCCAATTCCCCACGGACCGGTCCGGCCGGTGCGGGCGGCAGCGGCCCTAGGCCGTGGGCGCGCCCGGCCTGGGCCAGCCAGCGCCACAGGCTGGCGGCAAACGACCGCCGCACATGGATATCAAATGTGTCCTGACCCGGCCCATCCAGCAACCGCAACGTCACATCGGCGCCGGCCAGCAGGCTACGGCGCGCCTCGCCCGGCCGGAAGGCACGGACGTGCAAATCCAGCGGACAGCCCTTGGACAGCACCAGCCGCGCCTCGTCTCCGGCCAGACGAATGATGGTCTCCGCCTCGCTGATGTCGGTGGCCGACCCGTGCTCTACATCAGCCAGCGCCTCACGCAACAGGCCGACCAGCGGTCCGCCGAACTTTGCGCCCGCGCCCGGGCCGGCTTGCGTGTGTCCGTCAGGCCCACGCACCAGCCACGTATCCCACGCCTGCCAAAGCAGGTGGCAATCGCTGCCTGTCGCCACATGGAACGGCTCCACCGGAGGTGCGGCGCCCAGCCCGTCGCGCACCGCCGTCACGAAGGCGGCGTCCGCCGGATCACCGCGCAGCACGACCTTCTCAACGTAGGCCACCTCACCCATGGCCAGCGGTCCGCCACCCGGCGGCGGCGGCGCATCGGCCAGCACCGTGTGACGCGATGCCTCAGCCACGCAACCGCTCCCCGTCCGGGTCAACGAATACCGGTGTGGTGATCTGCACCGGGTGGGTGCCGTCGGCCAGCGCCGCATGGATCGTCTGGCCCAGGCGCGCCCGGCCGCCCTTGACCAGACCCAGCGCAATGGAACGGCCGAGACTGGGGCTCCGATAGCTCGACGTCACATGGCCCAGCATCGCCACCGGCGGCTCGGGCACTGTGGCCTCGGCCACCAGATGCACTCCCTCCTCCAGAACCAGGTCAGGGTCCAGCGTCTGCAGGCCGACAAGCTGTTTGCGGTCCTCGCGCTGCATGTCGGCGCGGAACAAAGAGCGGCGGCCGATGAAGTCCGGTTTGTTCAGATTGACCAGCCGCTCCAGGCCAAGATCCAAGGGCGTCACCGTGCCGTCGGTTTCCTGGCCGACGATGATATAGCCCTTCTCCGCCCGCAGCAGGTGCATGGCCTCGGTGCCATAGGCGGTCAGGCCATGCGGCGCGCCGGCCTCCATCAGCGCCTGCCAGACGTGCCGGCCCCATGATGCGGGCACGTTGATCTCATAGCTCGCCTCGCCGGTGAAGCTGACGCGGAACAGGCGCGCCGGCACACCGGCGACGCGGCCTTCAGACAGGCTCATGTGGCGGAAGGCGGCGAAGTCCACGCCTTCGGTCAGCGGCTCCAGGATGGCCCGCGCCTTCGGTCCCGACAGGCTCATGACCGCCCACTGTTCAGTCACCGAAGCCACATGCACCCGCAGCGCCGGCCATTCCGTCTGCAGCCATTCCTCCAGCCAGGCCAGCACCCGCGCCGCGCCGCCGGTGGTGGTGGTCATGTGGAAATGATGCTCTCCCAGACGGGTGGTGACGCCATCGTCCATCACCATGCCGTCCTCGCCCAGCATCAGGCCATAGCGCGCCCGGCCCACCGCCAGCGTCGACCAGCCATTGGTATAGACCCGGTTCAGCAGCTCGACCGCGTCCGGCCCCTGAATATCGATCTTGCCGAGGGTGGTGGCGTCCAGCAGCCCGGCCGCCCGCCGCGTCGCCAGCGCCTCGCGCTGCACGGCCGCCGCCATGTCCTCGCCCGGCTCTGGATAGAACCAGGCGCGCTGCCACTGGCCGACCGGCTCAAAATGCGCGCCGGCGGCCACATGACAGACATGCAGTGGCGTCGTGCGCTCAGCATCGAACAGGGGCCCGACCCGCGACCCGGCCAGCGTACCGAAAGTCACCGGCGTATAGGGCGGACGGAAGGTGGTGGGCGGCAGATCACTCAGTGGCACACCGCTTTGCTCGGCGATGATGGCCAGCGCGTTGACATTGGCGGTCTTGCCCTGGTCCGTCCCCATGCCGGTGGTGGTATAGCGCTTGACGTGCTCCGTCGCGCGATAGCCTTCGCGCAGCGCCAGTTTCAGATCCTTGTCGGTGACGTCGTTCTGCAGATCCACAAAGGCCTTGCGCCCCTCCTCGCCGCCGGCCCGGGCGATCGCCGGCACAAACAGCGCCGGCCCGACCGGCGCTGGCCCGGCACTATCGTTTTCCACCGCCGGTGGCGCCAGCGCGGTCCCGTCGAATCCGGCCGCGGCGGCCGCCCTGTGGCCGGCCATAGCCGCTTCGGCCAGCGCCGCGCCAAGATCAAATGTGCCCGCGGCCGCCCCTACGGCGCGGCCGGCCTGGGCCATGCGCGCCGGCACCGGCGCACCGATGGTCTCGTCGTGGCGCAGGGTTCCCCGACCCTGTGACCATAGGTGCACCACCGGCGTCCAGCCGCCCGAGACCGCCAGCAGATCGGCCGGCCAGACCTCTTCCGCGCCACTCGGCTGACCTGCACTGTCGAGCTGCCGCACCCTGACCGCCTTCAGGCTCTTGCGCCCGTGGCTGCCGACCACCGCCGTGCCGTGCCGCACGACGATGCCCGCCGCCGTCACCTGCCGCGCCAGCCCGCCCGGCTCCGATCCCGCCGGCCGCATATCAAAGATCGCCGCCACCGCCACGCCGGCCGCCTGCAAATCCAGCGCCGCCCGGTAGGCGCTGTCATTGCCGGTGGCGACGATGGCGCGCCGCCCCGCCAGCACCCCGTAACGGTTGGCATAGGTGCGCGCCGCGTCGGCCAGCATCACACCCGGCCGGTCATTGTCGGCGAAGATCAGCGGCCGCTCGTGCGCCCCGCTGGCCAGGATCACCTGCCGCGTACGGACCAGCCACAGCCGCTGGCGCGGCACACCATCGCCGCGAGCCGCTGGCGGCAGGTGATCGCTCACACGCTCCGCCAGCACCAGATAATTACCGTGATGCCATGCCGCCGCCGTGGTCCGCGGCAGAACCGTCACGTCCGGCTGTCTGTCCAGCTCGGCCAGAACGTCATCGCGCCACGCCCCCGGCGAGCGACCGCCGATGCGGGTGCCGTCACCGGCGCCATAGGCCAGGAGCCCGCCGCCGACCTCCGCCTGCTCATCGCAGACCATGACCCGCGCACCGCTGCGTGCCGCCGCCAGCGTCGCCATAAGGCCCGCCGCGCCGCCGCCCACGACCAGCACGTCGCACCACACATGACGTTGTTCATAGCCCGGACCCAGGTCCGGATCGGCCAGCGTCGCCGCCTGCCCCAGACCAGCCATGCGGCGGATCATGCGTTCATAGAACGGCCACGCGCCGGCCGGCCACATGAAGGTCTTGTTGTAGAAGCCGGCCGGCAGCAGCGGCGACAGGCGGTCGGCCAGACCGCCGGTATCGAAACCAAGCGACGGCCAGCGGTTCTGGCTGACCGCATCCAACCCGTCATGGATCTCCACCTGGGTGGCCCGCACATTGGGCTCGCGCCAGGCGCCGTCACCGATGGTCACCAGTCCGTTGGGCTCTTCCGCCCCGGCGCTGACGATGCCGCGCGGCCGGTGATACTTGAAGCTGCGGGCGACCAGTCGCACACCATTGGCCAGCAGTGCGCTGGCCAGGGTATCGCCGGCGAAGCCCTCGAACGCCCGCCCGTCGAAGCGAAAGGGCACCGGGCGCGTACGGTCGATGCGCCCGCCCGTTTGCCGGCGAAACGGCTGCCCGGTCATGGCCCGTCCTCGCCGTCGCCGGGCGGCGCCAGCGGCCGGTTGCCGGAGCCGAGCGCGGGTTCGCCCGACGGGGTCGCCGGCAGACGCGCCGTGCGCGCCAGCGCCGCAACCTCCGGCCGCGCCGCGTCCATGCCATAGAATGCCAGGAACTCGTCTGTCGCCGTGTTGCGCGCCGCATGAAACCACTTGCCGCAGCCATGGCTGTGGCACCAGCGTTCCAGATGCACCCCCTTGGGGTTTGACCGCATGAACAGATAATCGGCCCACTGGCCGTCATCCGGTTCGCTGGCCGCGTCCGGTCGGCGGATATGCGCTTCGCCGCCATGGCTGAACTCCGACCCGTCACGCGGGCCGCACCAGGGACAGGTGATCAGCAGCATCGAATGCTGCCCTAGTGCGCCACGGCGGCGGCGCCGTGCTCGGCCACCAGCCGGCCGCTGGAAAACCGCTCCAGGCTGTAGGCGGCGTTAAGCGGATGCGGCGCGTCGCGGGCGATGGTATGGGCGAAGACATGACCGCTGCCCGGCGTCGCCTTGAACCCGCCGGTGCCCCAGCCGCCATTGATATACAGGCCCTTGACGGGTGTCTTCGAGATGATCGGACTGGCGTCCGGCGCCACGTCCACGATGCCGCCCCACTGCCGCATCATGCGCAGCCGCCCGAACATGGGGAACAACTCGACGATGGCCCGTATGGTATCGGCCACGACGTCAAAGCCGCCGCGCTGGGTGTAGGACACATAGGGGTCTATTCCGGCGCCGATGACCAATTCGCCCTTGTCCGACTGGCTGACATAGCCATGCACCGCGTTGGACATGACCACCGTGTCCAGCACCGGCTTTACCGGCTCGCTGACCAGCGCCTGCAATGGATGGCTTTCCAGGGGCAGCCGCAGACCGGCCATGGTCGCCAGCACACTGGTGTGGCCGGCGGCGACGATTCCCACCTTGCCGGCGCGGATGCGGCCGCGCGTGGTCTCCACTCCCGCGACCCGCCCGTCCTGTATGTGAAAACCGGTCACCTCGCAGTTCTGGATGATGTCCACGCCCCTGCGGTCGGCGCCGCGGGCATAGCCCCAGGCCACGGAATCATGGCGCGCCACGCCGCCACGCCGCTGCAGGGTGGCGCCGACCACCGGATAGCGGATGTCGGGCCGGGTATTCAGCGGCGGACAGAAGGCGGCGCAGCCGGCCCGGTCGAGCCATTCGGAGTCGATGCCGTTCAGGCGATTGGCGTGCACCCGGCGGCGCAGGTCGCGCGCTTCATGCTGGTCATGGGCCAGGTTCATCACGCCGCGCTGGCTCAGCATAATGTTGAAGTTAAGCTCCTGACTCAGTCCCTCCCACAGTTTGAGCGCGTGCTCGTACAGGTGGGCGCTTTCGTCGAACAGGTAGTTGGAGCGGATGATGGTGGTGTTGCGGCCCGTATTGCCGCCGCCGATCCAGCCTTTCTCCAACACCGCCACATTGGTGATGCCATGCTCCTTCGCCAGATAGTAGGCGGTGGCCAGGCCGTGGCCGCCGCCACCGACGATCACCGCGTCATAGGATGGCGCCGGGTCAGGCTCGCGCCACGCCGGCCGCCAGCCCTGATGGCCGTTCAGCGCGTGCCGCAGCAGCGAGAGGAAAGAGTAGCGGTCCATGGCCGATTTGGTAGCACGGGCCGGGCCCTGCCAAAACGCCGCCCGGCTGCGCGCGGCCCGGCTGCGCGCGGCCCCGCCGTATGGCCCCGTCGCATGGCCCCGCCGCATGGCTCCGTCGCGTGGCTGTGACGGAGCGCCCCGGGCTCTGTCGGAAACCGGACAGTCCTTGCCGCACACAAGCCATTCCTCATGACCTGCCTTCACGATTGTTGAACCAGGCAGCACCAGACCGCTCGCGGCCCAGGCCCGCACCCGACCAACCGCCCTGCAACAGCGAGATACCTCATGGTTTCCGACGCCAGCACCAAGGCTCCCGACGGCGAACGCGGTCGCGGCCGCTCCAGCCGGCCGGTCCGCGCCCGCTCGCGCGGCGGGCCGCGCAAGACCGGGCTGTTCAACCAATTGCCCTGGCGCAATGTGGTGCGGCCCTACAAGCCGGTGGAGGTCTTCTCCGAGGACCAGATCGAGGCCATCCACAACAACTCCATGCGTATTCTGGAAGAGCTGGGCATCGAGTTCATGGACCCGGTGACCCTGGATATGCTGCGCAAGGCCGGCGCCGATGTGAACGACTCCACCGGGCTGGTCAAGTTCGACCGCGCCATGGTCATGGAGTATGTGGCCAGGGCGCCCAGCACCTTCACGCTGACGTCGCGCAACCCGGAGCGGCGGCTGACCATCGGCGACAACAGCGTCGTCTTTTCCCTGATGGCCGGTGCGGCCAGCGTGCACGATGCCGAACGCGGCCGCCGCCCTGCCAACTTCAAGGATTTTGAGAACATTCTGCGCATCGCCCAGCAGCTCAACTGCATCCACTATGTGGGCAACCAGGTCATCGCGCCCATCGATCTGCCGGCAGAAAGCCGCCATCTGGACTGCTACTTCGCCAACCTGACCCTGACCGACCGCAGCTATCACACCACCGCCATCGGCGCCAACCGCGCCATGGACGGCATTAACATGATGGCCATTTCCCGTGGCATGACCGTGGATGAGATGGCCAAGGACCCCGGTGTCACCACGGTCATCTCGGTCAATTCGCCGCGCCGCTTCGACGGCCCCATGGCCGAGGGCCTGGTCGCCATGGCCAAGGCCGGCCAGCCGTCGATCATCACGCCCTTCACCCTGATGGGCGCCATGACGGCGGTGTCTATACCGGCCGCCCTGTCACAGCAGAACGCGGAGGCCCTGACCGGCGTGGTGCTGAGCCAGATCGCCGCCCCCGGCTCGCCTGTGGCCTATGGCTGCTATGTGTCGGACGTGGACATGAAATCGGGCGCGCCGGCCTTCGGCACGCCGGAATACATGGTTGCCGCCATGGGCGGCGGCCAGTTGGCGCGCCGCTACAACCTGCCCTACCGCTCGTCCAATGCCTGTTCGGCCAACACGGTGGACGCCCAGGCCGCCTATGAGTCGCTCAATTCGCTGTGGGGCGCGGTGCTGGGCGGCGCCAACATCGTCTATCAGGGGGCCGGCTGGATGGAAGGTGGCCTGCTCTTCTCCTACGAGAAACTGATGCTCGACGCCGAGTTGATCCAGCAGGTCATGGAGTTTCTTAAGCCGGTCAAGTTCGACGAGGACGAGCTGGGCTTCGAGGCCATCAAGGGTGTCAAGCCGGGCGGGCATTTCTTTGGCGAGCCCCACACCATGGCGCGCTACGAGACGGCCTTCTACGCGCCCTTCCTGTCGGACTGGCGCAACTATGAGAACTGGGAAATCGCCGGCGGCCTGACCGCCACCCAGCGCGCCACCGCCCTGTGGAAGCAGCTCCTGGACGAATATGAAGAGCCCGCCATGGCGGTCGACCGCCGCGAGGAACTGGCGGCCTATGTGGCAAAGCGCAAGGAAGAGATCGCCAAAGACGGGATTTAGGACGGAAAGCGGTCGCCATCCCGCCGGAAAATACCCATCCGCTATGGAGCCGACGGCGCCGTCAACCTTCCGCGCGCCCTAGGCCCCGACCCGGTTAATCAGCGGCTTGCCGTCCCGCCACAGGGCCAGATTCTGCACGAAAATCTCGAAACAGGCGCGCTGCCAGCCGACGAAGATGGCCGCCACATGGGGCGTCACGATCAGGTTCGGCGCCGTCCACAGCGGACTCTCCGGCGGCAGCGGCTCACGATCGAACACGTCCACCACCGCCCCGCCCAGGTGGCCGGCGGCCAGCGACTGCACCAGCGCCGCCTCGTCAACGATACCGCCACGGGCAATATGGATCAGATAGGCGCCCGGTTTCATGGCGGCCAGCGCCGCCCCATCGAACAGACCGCGCGTCGTCTCATTGAGCGGCGTCAGCACCACCACATAATCGGCCTTCGGCAGCACCGCCTTTAGGTCGGCGATGGCGTGCACCTCGTCCACCGGCGCCACCGGCTCGGCCCGTGTGCGGACGCCGATCACGGTCATGCCGACACTCTGCGCATAGCGCGCCACGACACGGCCGATCCGGCCAAGGCCGACGATCAGCATGGTCTTGCCCAGCGTCGTATGAACATCTTCCTGGCGCCACACATGGTCGGCTTGCTGGCGCAGGAAGGTGTGGTAGCGGAAGTTCAGGCCATAGACCGCGCCCAGCACATACTGGCCCATGGCCTCGCCCTGCGAGCCCGCCGAGTTGGTCATGACCATGCGGTCGCGGTCCCATGGCTCCAGATGGTCGAAGCCCGCCCCCGCCACGTGAATCCACCTGACGCTGTCCAGCCCGGTGATCGCGGCGTGGGGATAGGGCACCCCGGCAAACTTGCAGCTATAGACGACCTCCGGCTGCGCCGCCGCGGCGGCCGCGGCCAGTCCGTCATAGGTCTGGCAGATGGCGGTGGTATCGCCGGCCAGGTGGTCGGCCATCAGATCCTGATAAAGGTCCGGCCGGTCGTCGTGAATCAGAACCTTCATAGGCCATTCCGCTTTGTCGTGGTCATGAGCCGCGGGCGCGCCGCAGCACGTCCGCCGTCGCCGCGCCATAGCCACGAGCGACAAACTGCAAATGGTCCTTCACCGCGTCATGGGCGCGGCCCAGACGAAAGAACGGCACGGTGGTCATGGCGTGATGCTCCGCATGATAGGCCATGTTCCAGCCGAGCAACCGCAGCACGGGATTGGTCAGGGTGGTGCGGGTGTTGCGCAGGAAGTTCGGTGACTTGTCACATCCGCCATGCTCCGTCATGCGGATCGCCCGCTGCACCGGCTGCCCCAGCAACAGCGGCAAGGCCCAGTAGACCAGGATGGCATCACTCATCAGAGCCACCGATGCGATGATCGCCACCCCATAGATCGCCAGCATGATGGCGCTGTGGCGAGCCACCCGGCCGCGCCACGACTTCGGGATGAACGCCTCCTCGCTTTTGATGAAGCGGCCGCGAGCCGTGCGCACCAGGGTCGTCGCCAGTGCCCAGTAATACGGCAGGCCGGTCAGATACCAGAAATAGCCGCCAACACTGTCCGCCGCCGGAATGCGCTCCGGATCGCGCTCCACGTCCTGGGTAAAGCGATGATGGGCGGAATGCTCCAGCCGGAAGTATGTGGGCTGATCAAAAATCAGTACGCCGGTGATCCAGTTGACGGCGGTATTGAGCCAGCGGCTCTTGAACGCGGTCATGTGCGCCGCCTCGTGCTGCGGCCCGAACAGGTGCACCAGCACCACCCCATGGACGAACATCGCCGGCCATAGCCACAGGCTGTCCCGGCTGGCCCATACCAGGACGCCGCTCAGACCAAGCACCGCGAAATGGCCAGCCAGGAACAACAGCCCCGGACCGTTGCGCAGCCGCTCCAGCCGGCGCAGGCGCTCCGCCCCCACCAGGGTCTGGATATTGACCGGCGGCGCCGCATCGCTGCTCATGGTCGGCCCTCCTCCCGTAGGTTCAGCCGCTTGAGGCTGCGATCAATCCACTGTGCCGTCAGCTTTTCCTGGACGCTGTTCTGCCCCAGCCGTTCGTGCAGACAGGAAAAGTCCACCAGGTCCAATGGCTGGTCCTGATTAAAGCATGAGAACACTACCGTCTCCTGGCCAGTCGCCGGATCACGATGAATCTGCAGGCACTGCGCACAGATTTCTTTCATCATGCACTGCATCGGCGAGTTAATGGAACCGATGGCCCGGTGGCCAGGCTTGAGGTGCGGCTTCAGCGCGCCGTGCCGGGCCGTCGCCACGGCCGCCATCATGCGGTCGGAGCCGATGGCAATAATCCGGTCCACCGCCTGCAACGGTATGCTGGCCTGACCCAGCCGCCCTTCGCCATAGGCCACCATGGCGTCCACGATGTTGCCGACAAAGGACAGATCGCCCTGGCGCGTCGGCGCAAAGCCCGGCGCATGGTCGCTGCACCACACCACCTGATCGGCCGCCGCCTCGATGCGCTCCACATAGTAGCGGTCGGCCATGTTGCGATACCCGGCGAAATAGATGACCCGGCTGCCGGCGGCGCGGAACGCCGCGCCGATAGAGAACAGCACCGCATTGCCGAGACCGCCGCCGGCCAGCAGCACCGTCTCTTTGGCGGCGATTGTCGTCGGCTCGCCGGTCGGCCCCATCAGCACCACCGGCTCACCCGGTTGCAGGTGGGCGCAGAGGTCCGATGACCCGCCCATCTCCAGCACGATCACGCCGACCAGCCCGGCCGCCACATCCACCCAGGCGCCGGTCATCGCCAGCCCTTCCATGGCCAGAACCGTGCCGTCGTCGCGGCGCGCGTGGCTCTCATAGTTCTGCAGGCGAAAGAACTGCCCCGGCCGGAAGGCGCGGGCCGCCGCCGGCGCCCGCACCACCACCTCGACGATGGTCGGTGCCAGACGGTTCACCGCATGGACCACGGCGCGCAGATCGCCGTTCAGGCGGGCGAACAGGTCGCTGGCCTGCGGCCCCGGCGACCCTGCGGCCCCTGCCGTCACCGGCGGCTGTTCGCCCATAACCCGCGTCACCACCGGAAAGCCTTGCTTGGCGCCGCCCATGGCCTTCACCACATTGCCGGCGAAGGACGGATGCAGATCGCCCCAATAGCTGATGGCGCGGCCGTCATCGCGCCTGTGCAGCAACACCTCAACCGTCGCCGGCTTGGCGTTGCGCTCCGGCGCCACCGGCTGGCCGGCCCCGTCCACCGCCTGAAAGAAACGCCCCTCCAGGTGATAGAGGCCCGGCTCCTCGCGCGCCAGAACCGTATTGGGCCGCGTGCCGGCGGCCACCAGAATGGCCCGCGCCGGCAGAGTGATGGCCTCCGGATCCCCGCCCGGCGCCTGGCGGGTGCAGGTCAGCCCCCGGGCGTGGCCCTGCGCATCGCTGTCCACCGCGATGGGGGTCAGGCCGTCCGCAATAGCGATGCCTTCCTCCAGCGCCAGCCGCACTTCTTCGTGGTTCAGCGTATAGCTCGGCGCCTCATGCAGGCCGCGGCGATAGGCGATTGTGGCGCCGCCCCAGCCCTGCACCAGCTCGCGCACGCGGGCCGGCCGGCCCTCCTTCGCCGCGGCCGCACGCTCGGCCCGCACGGCGCGGCCGTGCGCCAGGAACTCCTCGCCGATCTCCGCTTCTTCGGCGCTCCACGCGGCGCGCACCGCATCCTCGCCGCGCTCGGCGGTCAGCGTCTCGAAACGGTCCAGGAACTTCTCAACCTGCACCGGGTAATAGGCCATGGCCTCGGTCGCCGTATCCACCGCCGTCAGGCCGCCGCCGATCACCACCACCGGCAGCCGCAGTTGCAGATTGGCAATGGAATCCGCGCGCGCCGCGCCGGTCAGTTGCAGCGCCATCAGAAAGTCCGACGCCGCACGCACACCGCGCGCCAGACCGTTCGGCATGTCCAGGATGGTCGGCCGGCCGGCGCCGGCGCAAAGCGCAATATGATCGAAGCCCAGAGCGAAGGCATCCTCGGTGGTCAGGGTTCCGCCGAACCGCACACCGCCGAACATGGCGAACGGACGGCGGCGCTCCAGGCAAAGCCGGATGATCTTCAGGAAGTTCTTGTCCCAGCGCACGGTGATGCCGTATTCCGCCACGCCGCCGAAGCCGGCCATGACGCGGCTGGCCAGCGGTTCGGCCAGCTCCGCCAGGTCGCGCACCGGGCGGAACGGCACCCGCGATCCATCCGCCGCCACCCCCGACAGGTCCGCCGCAAGCGGCTCGATCTTCAGGCCGTCCACCGCCACCACCCGGTGGCCGTCGTTAAGAAGGTGGTGCGCCAGATTGAACCCGGCCGGCCCCAGACCGACCACCAGCACCGTGCGACCGCTCGCCGGGCGCGGCAGCGGCCGCCGCAGATTGAGCGGATTCCAGCGGGTCAGCAGGCCGTAGATCTCGAACCCCCAGGGCAGGCCCAGCACATCCTTCAGCGTCCGCGTCTCGGCCTGGGGAATGTCCACCGGCGCCTGCTTCTGATAGATGCACGACTTCATGCAGTCGTTGCAGATGCGGTGGCCGGTGGCCGCGGCCAGCGGGTTGTCCACCGCAATCATGGCCAGCGCACCGATAGGTACGCCCTCGCTTTTCAGCCACTGGAACTCGCTGATCTTCTCGCTCAGCGGACAGCCGTTGAGCCGCACCCCATGAGCATTCTCCAGGACCGCGCCGCTGCGCCGGTCGCGGAGGCCACGCGCGCACGAGTCGCGGCCCTGGTTGTGGCACCAGATGCAGTAGTTGGTCTCGTCCAGCGCATGGGTCAGGTCAAAGCCCGGATCGGTCAGGCCAAAGCCCTCACGCCGCCGCAGATGACCGTCGGCCAGACGCCACGCGGCGACGTCCGCATCCTGGTCACAGGCGCGCACGGCATCCGGCACCAGATCGGACCCGTCCACTTTTTCCGGCACCTGGAACAGCACGCCGTCGCCATGCCGGGCCCGCCCTTCCGGATGAAACAGGGCCCAACCGGCATAGCGGGTCGCCAGGTCCAGCCGCTCGGTGTGCGCCGCCTCGTCGTCCAGCCAGCCCATGACCGCGCCGGCGAAATCCGGTTCGCCGAAATCCGGCCCCAGCACTGCCGCCAGTCCCTCCCGCAGGACCGTGCCATCCAGGGTCAGGGCCTCGGCTGGCTTTACCTGGCGCGCGGCGCGGCGCTGCACGAACAGCCGCTTGCACCGGTAGAGCGGCGCCAGCTCGTGGTGGCGCGCGGCAAGGGCTCCGGCCTCCGCCGTAATGGCGAACAGGCCGGCCAGAAAATCCTCCAGGTGCGGCGCCAGGGCAATCAGCAGGTCGGATTCCGCCTTGTCATCCAAACTGTCCGGATCGGCCCGGCCGGCCGCCATCTGCGCCGCCAGACCGTCGTCGGCGGCGTTCAGATGCTCGACAAACAGGGCGTCGATGCGGCCCAGACCCGTATCGTCATATAGATCGGCAAATGCCAGGCCGTGGGCGAGCGTGAGTTCGGACATGAGACAGGCGCTGGCCCCGGCTTGTAAGCGGCGTGCGGCATTCGGCCGGTAAACTATGGCCGGCAAGCGGCCCCGGCAATGCGCGACGGCCGGGATTTTCGCCCTGCCCGCCCTTGCCTAGAGTGATGCGGCACCCGCTAATCCGAGGCAGCCATGGCCATCGACAGTTATCCGCGCAATCTGACCGGCTATGGCGAACACCCGCCGGACCCGCGCTGGCCGGGCGGCGCGCGCATCGCCGTCAATATCGTCATCAACTATGAGGAAGGGGCCGAACGTACCATCCTCAATGGCGACGGCCAGTCGGAAACCCGCCTGTCGGACCTCTACAACCCGGCGCCGCGCATAGGCCTGCGCGACCAGAACATGGAATCGGCCTACGACTTCGGCAGCCGGGTCGGCGTCTGGCGTCTGCTGAAAATCCTCCGCCGCTATGACCTGCCCTACACGGTGTACGCGGTGGGCAGGGCATTGGAACTCAACCCCGCCGTGGCGGAAGCATTCGGCCGGGGCAATTGCGACATGGTCAATCACTGCTACCGCTGGATTGATCACTCCCTGATGGCGGAAGACACCGAACGCCAGCAGATCGCCCACGGCACCGACGTCATTACCCGCACCACCGGCAAGCGGCCGCGCGGCTTCTACGCCGGAATGCCAAGCCCCAACACCCGTCGCCTGATCATGGCGGCAGGCTATGACTATGACAGCGACGACTACAGCGACGAGATCCCGTTCTGGGTGGACCTCGGCGGCAGCCCCTTCCTCGTCCTGCCGGCCAGCCTCAACAATGGCGACACGCGATTTGCCCGCGGTCACGGCTTTAATTTTGCCCGCGACTATTTCACCGTCCTCAAGGACACCTTCGACTGGTTCTATGATGAAGCGGACCGTGACCTGGGACCGCGCATGATGTCGCTCGGCCTGCATAGCCGGCTGATCGGCCATCCCAGCCGCATCGCCGGACTCACCCGAACCCTTGACTATATGCTGACCAAACCGGACGTGTGGTTCTGCCGCCGTGAGGAAATCGCCGATCACTGGCGGCGCACTCACCCACCGGCCGGCCGGCCTGCCCATCCGACCGCGACAGGGGGCTGAGCCTGTGACCATCGATTCCTATCCGCGCGACCTCACCGGCTATGGCGCCAATCCGCCGCGCGATCCCTGGCCCGGCGGCGCGCGCCTCGCGGTCAATATCGTCCTCAACTATGAAGAAGGGGCCGAGCGTACCCTCCTCAACGGCGACGGCCAGTCGGAAACCCGCCTCTCCGACATCTACAATCCCGCTCCTCTCATCGGCCGCCGCGATCAGAACATGGAATCGGCCTATGAGTATGGCAGCCGGGTCGGTGTGTGGCGGTTGCTGCGCTTGCTGGAATCCCGCGGTGTGCCGTTTACCACCTATGCGGTGGGCCGTGCGCTGGAGCTCAACCCGGCCGCCGCCGCGGCCCTGGGCGAAGCCGATTGCGACATGGTCAACCACTGCTGGCGATGGCTCGACTATTCACTCATGGCCGAGGAGGCGGAACGGGCCGACATCGCCCATGGCACCGACGCCATCGCCCGCCTGACGGGAAAGCGGCCAC
Organism: Alphaproteobacteria bacterium; assembly: GCA_040218575.1. Taxonomy (NCBI): domain Bacteria; kingdom Pseudomonadati; phylum Pseudomonadota; class Alphaproteobacteria; species Alphaproteobacteria bacterium. The sequence goes on from JAVJRE010000007.1 coordinate 555,480, forward strand.
GCGGCTATTACGCCGGCATGCCGAGCCCCAACACCCGCCGCCTGGTCATGGACCATGGCGGCTATGACTTCGACTGCGACGCCTATAACGACGATATTCCCTATTGGGTGCGCGTCGGCGAGCAGCCCTTCCTGGTCATTCCGGGCAACCTCAACAGCGGCGATACCCGCTATGCCCGCGGCCACGGCTTTGACCTGGCCGACGACTTCTACACCTACCTGAAGGACTCCTTCGACTGGCTCTATGCAGAGGGCGAGGAAACGCCGCGCCTGCTCAGCGTCTTTCTCCACTGCCGGGTCATCGCCCATCCCGGCCGCATCGCCGGGCTGGCCCGCCTCATCGACTATATGATGAAGCACGACAAGGTGTGGTTCTGCCAGCGCAGCCAGATCGCCGACCACTGGATCGCCAACCATCCGCCGGACGCCCCGTGATGACCATCCACAGCCACGACAACTATCCGCGCAACCTGATCGGCTATGGTGAGCATCCGCCGGACCCGCAATGGCGGGGCGGCGCCCGTGTGGCGGTCAATATCGTGGTCAATTACGAGGAAGGGGCGGAGCGCACCATCCTCAACGGCGACGGCCAGTCGGAAACCCGCCTGTCGGACCTATACAACCCGCAGCCGATGATCGGCCGGCGCGACCAGAACATGGAGTCCTTCTATGACTTCGGCGCGCGCATCGGTGTCTGGCGGCTGCTCAGGATTCTGCGGCGCTTTGACCTGCCCTTCACGGTCTATGCGGTCGGCCGGGCGCTGGAGCTCAATCCCGTCGTGGCCGCCGCCTTCGGCCAGGCCGATTGCGACATGGTCAATCACTGCTGGCGCTGGATTGACCACGCCACCATGGCGGAAGATACGGAGCGCGAGCAGATGGCGCGCGCCACCGACGCCATTACGCGCCTCACCGGCAAACGGCCGCGTGGCTTCTATGCCGGCCTGCCCAGCCCCAATTCCCGCCGCCTGGCGATGGAGGCTGGCTATGAGTATGACTGCGACGACTATAGCGACGAGATTCCGTTGTGGGTGACGGTGGCGGGCCGTCCCTTCCTGGTTATTCCCGAGACTCTCAACACCGACGACACGCGCTATTTGCGCGGTGCCGGGTTCAACTTCGCCGACGACTATTTCACCTGCCTCAGGGATCACTTCGACTGGCTGTATGACGAGGGCGCCCGCGACATGGGGCCTCGCATGATGACCGTCGGCCTGCATAGCCGGCTGATCGGCCATGCCAGCCGCATCGCCGGCCTGACCCGCCTGCTCGACCACATGACCGCCAGGCCCGATGTCTGGTTCTGCCGCCGCGAACAGATCGCCGACCACTGGCGAAGGGTCCACCCGCCGGCGGGCTAGGATCCTGGCGGTTCAACCCGCCGCCAGATTAGGACATCTGCCGTCACGCGGCGGACTTCACCGCTTCCTTGCCCCTGGCCACATAGGCCTCCAGCTCTTCGCGGATAGCCGGGTCCAGGGGCGGTTGCTCATAGTCCTTGAGCATCTGCTTCCAGATGGCGTTGGCCCGCTGGGTGGCGGTGAGGGCACCGTCCTCCGACCAGTTCTCGAAGTTGCGCCAGTCGCTGACCATGGGCTCGTAGAAGGCGGTGTTGTATCGCTGAATCGTGTGCGGGCTGCCGAAGAAATGCCCGCCGGGGCCGACCCCGGCAATGGCCTCGACGCCGAGATTTTCCTCCGAGGTGTCGAAGGGCTTCATGAATTCGGCCACCATCTGCAGCATTTCCGCGTCCAGAATCAGCTTCTCGAAACTGGCGGTGAGGCCGCCTTCCAGCCAGCCGGCGGCGTGCAGGACGAAATTGACCCGGCCCAGGATAATTCCCCAGAGACTCATCTCCGCCTCATAGGCCGCCTGGGCATCCGGCGCATTGGACGCCGTCACATTGCTTGACCGGTAGGGCACGCCATAGCGCCGGGTAAGCTGGCCCGAGGCGATGGTGGTGCGGGTATATTCCGGCGTGCCAAAGGCCGGTGCGCCGGTCCGCATATCCACGTTCGAGGTGAACGCGCCATACATGACGGGGGATCCCGCGCGCACCGTCTGCACCAGGGCAATGCCCATAAGGGCTTCGGCGTTCTGCTGTACCAGGGCGCCTTCCAGGCTGACCGGGCACATGGCGCCGGCCAGGGTAAACGGCGTAAAGATCACCGTCTGATTGTGCCGCGCCAGGGTAATCAGCCCCTGGCTCATCTCCTTGTCGAGACGCAGCGGCGAGTTCATGTTGACCACGCCATCCACATTGGTATGACGGCAGAACGCCTCCTCGCTCTCACCGAAGGCGATGGCCGCCATCTCGATGCCGCGCCGCGCGTCGGCCCGGCCGAAGGCGCCGCCATACATGGGCTTGTCGGCCAGGATGATGCTGTCCAGCATCAGGTCATAGCCGCGGGTCTCCGCCGGCAGGTCATGCGGCACGAAGCCGGAGCCCGCCCGGTGCAGGATATTGAGGTGCTGGGTCAGACGCAGGAAGTCCTGGCACTCCGCATGGGTGCCGCGCCGGCGCGGGATGTCCAGGGTGCTCATGAAGGCGGGACCGCCGACCGGACTGAACACCAGATTAGGGCCGCCTATTTCCACCGACCGCTCAGGATTGCGGGCCCGGTGGGTCCAGGATGATGGCGCCTTGGCGATCTGGGTCTCGATGAAGTCCGCCTCGAACCGCACCCGACCGGTAGTGTGGTTCACGGCACAGCCGGCCGCGTGGAGAATCCGGCAGGCTTCCGGATCCATGACCTCGACGCCGGTCTCCTTCAGCACCCTGAGGCTGGCCCGGTGGATGTCCTCGATCTGATCGTCGCTCAGGACCCGCATGGGCTCCCATTGGTGGCGCAGGCGACGCGCCGGCAACTGGCGGACCGTAAGGCCGGTGGGGCGGGCGTCCTGGCGGCGGCGGCGGCCGGCGGCGGGGGTGCGGGTCATGGGGCTCTCCTCACATATCTTCTGGCGTGTCCGACCGCACGATGACCGCGCACCGGACCGCGGGCAAGGCCCTGGCGCGATCCGCCGCCAACCCGCCTGCCCCACCAAAAAAAGGCGCCGCGGCCAAGCCGGCCGCGGCGCCTCTGTTCTGCTTGTTGCCGGCCGATGGCCGGCGCAACAGGTCTACTGGTCCGACATCATCATGTCTTCGCCGGCAACCATCAGATCCATGTGCTGGCTGACCTGGTTGAGGCCGCCCTCACCGGCAGCCCATGTGATCTGGCCATCGCCATTGACGTCGACGCCGACGATGATCTGATCGGCCAGGGTCGCCGCCGCGCGGGCGAAGGGCGCCGCCTGCCGGCTGGAACTGGCCGCCAGAACGCCCAGAGCCTGCGCCACCAGCAGTTCCGAACGCTCGATGACGTTCTGCGCGCTGGTCGCCACATGCTCGGCATGCAGTTTCACATTGTCACTGGCATCGGGACTGGCCGCCGCCAGATTGACGTGGGTGATGATGTCCTGCGCCGCGGCGCGCACGCCGTAGTTCAGCGCCGGACCTTCCGCCTGGAACGCCGGGTCAATGGCGTGGATGACGTTGCGCGCATGCTCCTGCGCCTTCGCCAGGTCCGACAGATTGGCCACCATCAGGCCGGCCTGCGACAGAGCCATGAAGGCTTCCGCATTGGCCGCCGGCAAAAGACCCAGTTGGTTCGGCGCCAGCGCCCATGTGGTCGTAATGTGACCGATGTGGGCGTGCGCCTCCTGGGCCGAGGCCTGCCCCGCCCCCAGCATAAGGCCGATCACCACGACTGGTGCCGCCAGAAGCGACGAAATGTTTCTGATCTTCCTGCTCATAGGTCCGACCTTTTATAGTTACTCCCCCCGCGGGGCCCCTCAGGGTGGCACCCTACGACATTCCGCGAAGCTTTGGAAAGCCTCACCATCCGCTCCCGGTGCCCTTCGGCCGGCCGCCGCGCTGTCCGGCACCGGGCCCTGATTCGGCCCGATTGCGTCCACCGCCCTTGTCTTGGCCGGGCCGCTTGCGCGACCATGGCCGTCTTCCCGGCCATTGGCCACCCGGCCATGTTTGCGCCGCACCCCCGCATCACCTGTGAGGCTCCATGCTGGTCATCCTGTCACCCGCCAAGAAGCTGGATTTCACGCCGGCGCCGCTGCCGCTGGCGCCGACCCGACCGGCGCTCTCCCGTGACAGCGCGGAGCTGGTGCAGCGGGTCAAACAGTTAAAACGGTCCGACATCGCGCGCCTGATGCGGCTCAGCGAGTCTCTGGCCGACCTCACTCGCGAACGGTTCCAGGCACTGGGCGACAAGGCGTCGCGGGCGGCGGCGCAGCCGGCCATCCGCGCTTTTCGCGGCGACACCTATCTTGGTCTGGCCGCGGATGATTTCACTGCCGAGGATCTGGCCTTCGCGCAGGACCATGTGCGCATTCTCTCCGGCCTCTATGGTCTGCTGCGGCCGCTCGACGCCATAGAGCCCTATCGTCTGGAAATGGGCACCCGTCTGAAGACCGACCGCGGCGCCACTCTTTACGATTTCTGGGGCGACAAGCTGGCGGCGGCGGCGCGCAAGGCGGTGGCCGCCAGTGACGGTGATCGGACCATCGTCAACCTGGCCTCCAATGAATATTTCCGCGCTCTGCCGCAGGCCGCTCTCGACCTGCCGGTGGTTACCCCGGTCTTCAAAATTCGCTATGGCGACAAGATCAAAAGCGAGGGATTTCCGGCCAAGAAGGCGCGCGGCATGATGGCCCGCTACATCGTCCGCCAGCGCATCAATGAGACGGCCGGCCTGCGCGATTTCCGTGACGGCGGCTACCGCTATCAGTCGACCCTGTCCGATGACAGCCAGTGGATCTTTCTGCGCAAGGGCGATTGACCCGACCGGCGGTTCGGGGAATTGTCGCCCCACCTGCGTTCGTCTGAACCCGCCTGCCCCGCGCCGGCCCCCGCCATCCGTTGAAGGCTGCCGATGCCCCGTCTGGTCCTCCTGCGTCACGGCCAAAGCCAGTGGAATCACGAAAAGCGGTTCACCGGCTGGGCTGACGTGGACCTGACCGAAACCGGCGTGCGAGAGGCCGAGCACGCGGCCGCGCTGCTGCGTCGCAACCACATCACGCCGGGCGTCTGCTTTACCTCGTATCTGCGCCGCGCCATTCGCACCCTGTGGATCGTCATGGAGCAGATGGACCTCATGTGGCTGCCGGTGATCCGCGACTGGCGGCTCAACGAACGGCACTACGGCGCGCTGCAGGGACGGCTGCGGTCAGAGGTAGCGGCGGAAGTCGGTCTGGACCTGGTACGCGCCTGGCGTCGCAGCTATGGCGAGCGCCCGCCCCCCCTGGCCGAGGACGATCCGCGCTTTCCCCGGCTGGACCCGCGCTATGCGGATCTCGGCCCGGCGGCATGGCCGGCCACCGAGAGTCTGGCCGATACGGTCAAGCGCGTGGTGCCGGTGTGGGACGGCCAGATCGTCCCCGCCCTGCGCGGCGGGCGCACGGTCCTGATCTCGGCCCACGGCAACAGCCTGCGCGCCCTCATCATGCATATTGACCGCATGTCGCCGGAGGATGTGCCGGCCCTGGAGATTCCGACCGGCCGGCCGCTGGTCTATGAACTGGACGATGCCATGCAGCCGCTGTCCCACGGCTATCTGCACGAGGCACCGCCCCTGGCGGCGCCGACCGCCGACTAGGGCGATCCGGGAGCGACGGACCCGGAGGCCACGAAACGCTCGCGGCGTTCGCGGGCGCCGACGGTCCGGCTGTGCCGCGCCCCGTCGTCCGGACTGTCCCCGTCGTCTGCGTCGTCCGCTTCATCATAGGCGTCATTTGGGGCGTCATTTGGGGCGCCATTTGCGGTTGATGAATCGTCGGGGCCGGCCTCGCTGGCCTGCGGCGCGACGGCGCTGCCGGCGGCCAGCGGCACCCACAGGCTGGCGCGGGTGCCCACACCCGGCGCCGAGTCGATGTCCAGCCGGCCGCCATGCAGCGCCGCCACGCGTCGCGCATAGGTCAGACCGATGCCGATGCCCGACGCGCCAGCCGACGACGGGTCGCGCAGCCTGGCAAAAGGCAGGATGGCGCGTTCCAGGTCTTCCGCGCTCATGCCGCTGCCGGTGTCCACCACCGCCAGGCAAACGCCACGCACACCGCGCCCGTCACTTTCCTGCGTCAGCCGCACGACCACCTGGCCGCCCGGCGGCGAATGATCGATGGCGTTTTCCAGAAGGGCCGCAAGCGCCTCGCCCAGACGGGTGGCATCGCTGGCCACCGCCGGCATCGCGCTGTCCGCATGGACGCGCAGGGTGACACCCCGCGCCACCGCGGCGCGGGCGAAGCGGCCGAGGGTTTCACGGGCCAGGCTCTCGATATCCGTGCGATGCATGGTCAGCGCCAGGCCGCTGGTTTCCGCCGCGGCCAGTTGGGTCAGACGATCCACCATCTCGACCAGTTGGCCGCTGCTGCGGGAAATGCTGCGGGCATAGTCCTTGTAGACCGGCATGCCCAGCGGCCCCATGGTCTCCTCGGCCATCAGATCGGCAAACCCGTTGACCGCGTTCAGCGGCGTACGCAGCTCGTGGCTGAGGTGGGCCAGAACACGCCAGCGCTCGCGCCGCTCCAGAACCAGATCACGGCGCATCCGCGACAGCCGGCGGGCCAGACGATCGATGCGGATGCGGGCTTCTTCCGCCCGCCGCGCCTGGCGCGCCATGTTGCGCCCCAGATAAGTCAGAACCGCCGCATACATCAGCGCGAAGAAGCCGATCTCACGGCACGGGCTGGGACAGGTCATCAATCCGGCCGCGAACGGCAGCAGCGCACCGAGCTGATAGCCCATGAACGGGGCCAGCGCGCCAATGGATGACGCCAGCGCGCCCATGGTCATGCCGATCAGGATGACCGCCAGCAGCAGGACCGGGGTCAGGCCAGGCACGGTCATCACCAGCCACGCCGCACCGATGCCCCACACCAGGCCCGAGGCGGTAGCGCCGGCGACCGCGACCCGATAGGCCCGCCGCCGCGCCGCGCCGCGCAGGGCAAAGGCCCGGCCGGCGACACTGTGCAGGTGGGCGATGCGCACCGCCGCCGCCGCCACTGCCGCCGCAAGCCAGATCAGCAGGCCGTTCTGCGGCGCACTGTCCTGAAACAAGGCGACGACCAGCCCGGTGCCCAGCGGATTGGCCAGAACGACCGCGACGCGGCCCCACATGCCTTCAAGACGAAAACGCAGCAGCTTGGAACGCGCACCGGCCAGTCCGTCCGGATTGGCCGGACTGAGCTCGTCGTCTGAATCGCTGGCGGCTGGCCCCGTGGCCGGTCTACCGGCCGGGGACTGCGCCGCGCCCGGCCACGCGGCTGTCCGCAATACGGTGGATTGCCCCTCGTCGGACGCATCGACATTGGCCAGCGGGGCGCAGGCAGGAATGGCCGGAGCGCCCGTGGTGGAAACAGGCGTGGTGGAAACTGGCATGTTGGAAACAAGCGTGGGGGAGGCTGGCATGGGGCAGGCTGTCACAGGAATAGGGGGAATAGGGTCATGGGGTCCGGTCAGGCGGCAGGCAAGGGTTCTAAGCTGCGCCAGACTGACCAACTATTCCTTAAGCGATGTTAACTGGTTCACAAAATTCTCTGCTTTGCCCCCGCCGGAGGGACAGGCCCGGCCTACTGCACCTCCAGCAGCTCCACCTCGAACAGCAGGGTGGCGTCGGGCGGGATCGGCCCGCGGCCGCGCGCGCCATAGGCCAGATGCGGCGGAATGATCAGGGTCCGCTTGCCGCCCACGGCCATGCCGGCGACTCCCTGGTCCCAGCCGCGGATGACCTGGCCGCTACCCAGGACAAAGCTGAAGGGCTCGCCGCGATCCAGCGAGCTGTCGAACTTTTCGCCGCGCGCGCCGTCGCGATACAGCCAGCCCGTATAATGGACCCGCACCCGCTGGCCGGCTTCGGCCACCGCGCCTTCGCCCGCCGCATCGTCACTCACCAGCAGGTCCGCCGGCGCCGCCATGGTGCTGCTCGCTGCGCCGTCCTGGGCGCCGTCCATCCGGCCGCCGCCGTCGGTGACGCGAAAGGCGTAGATACCGATGGCGACGATGGCCGCCAGAACGGCGAGGATCAGAAGGGTTGCCTGACCGCGTGGCATGAGGTGACTCCCGGGACTGTTCGTTGGGGGGGAGGTGTGTTGAGAGTTGGGCTGGCCAGCAACGCACTGGGTGCAGCGCCAATGTGAGCGGCAAAGTGTTACGGCGCAACCGGCGGAACGCCACCGCAAGAGCCTATCCGCCCACCGCTGGCCGCGCCATGCCCGTCACCTGAGGATGACGGGCATGGCGCGGCTGCGTGAGGTGCTATCTCATTTTGCGCCCGGAGCGGCAGTCACCTCTCTCCTAGCGATGTTGCCTGGGGGTAGAATCTGCCAATCCATTCCAGCTTCACTCTAGTAAAGGCATCGCGCGAGCACTTACCGTGGCCCCACTCTGGCGGGAAGAAAGCAGCCAAATGCTCGCCAGCCTGAATGGCAAGACGTCCCATTTCTGACAAAACAGCTTCAAGCGCGGTGGCCTCCATGAAGGGGCCAATCACGGCATCGCTACCCTTCTCTGGACACATCATGTGTACCGATTTCATACTCGGATGACCTGCGAGTTCAGAAAACTGTGCGTAAAGTTCCGTGCGCCTCCCACTCTTAAATCCGTCACGCTTGTCTAGGGCATCTCTCACTTTAACTGGAGCGAACTCTTTCATACGTTCTCGTTTGTCGGCAAACCGCCAGCGCTTGATGGCGTTTCGGTCTGTCTTGAATAAATCCAGAAGAAAGACCGTTTCCAAAACGTCGCGCATGATCAGAGTGCTGTTTTGCACATAGCCGGAGAGCGCTAACTTGAGGCTTGCGCCAAACGCATTGAACATTCGCATCCCGAGAATCTGAACTACCTTCATATCCTCCTCATCGGTCTCAAATTGTCGAAGTACGTCAGCCAAATCCATCGCACTTTCAACGACAAAAAGGTGTATGGAGAGGCGGTCATCAGACTTAACCAGAGCCAGCGCCTTCTCGCGTAGTTGTTCCTCCTGGGTATGCAGGCACTTGAGATTCTCAGGGATTGCTTCGCTTGGCATATCGTTCGGGGCTGTTTACTCGGTTGGGGAAAATCTGCTGCATTCTAGGTCATGACCCGCTCAACCTGAGCAGCCCAAGAACTGAGCGGCCCGCCGTTGCCGTTTCCGGCAGGCTAGCCGGCGTTGCACCTGCGCCGCTGGCGACCCTATTCCAGTCCCATCTCCCAGAACGCCGCCTCGAAGCGGGCGGCCTGATCGAAGATGGCGCTGAGCGAGGCGAAGCGCGCGTCGCCGCCGCGGCTCTTCCACAACCGGTCGAGCTCCGCCAGGTGCTGGCGCGTCACCGTCTGATACGCCTCGCCGGCATAGGTGGCGATCCACTGGCCATAGGGGTGACCGGCCGGATCGAACGGCGCGCCGTTCCGGCCGTCGCCCAGGGCGCGGGCGACCGAGCGGCCGATCTCCGCATAGCCCACCGTGCACGGCGTCATCGCCACCCGCAGGTCCAGCAGATCGCCGGACATGCCGCGTTCCATCTGAAAGCTGGTATAGGCCAGCGTCGTCGGGTGCATGGCGCGCGGCCGCCAACCGTCGGCGGAGTCGTCGCCCCCGTCATCAGGCCTGCTATCGGGCCCACTATCAGGCGCGTCACCGGGCGTGTCGGGCGTCTTCTCGCCCAGTTGCTCGGCCATGTCATCCTGCATGCCGCCCTCAACCTCCAGCAGGCTGACCGCCGAGTTAAGCGCGTGCCGCATGGCCGCCACCGTATCCGCCTTGACCGCGGCGAGCGCATGGGCGCGGGCAAACTGCACGATGTAGAGATGGTCCTGCGCCAGATAGGTGCGGAACGCCGCTGCGGGCAGGCTGCCGTCGGCCAGCGCAGCGACAAAGCGATGGCCCACATGGGCCTGCCACGTTCCGGCACTGCGGGCCCGCAGCCGGGCGAACAGGCTGTCCGCCCCGTAGAGGTCGGCGAAGGCATCCGCCGGCAGAGGCGCATAGTCCATGGGGTCTAGCCCAGCAGCAGGTTGTTGACCTCGTCCGGCAGACGCACCGTCAGCCCGTCCAGCTCTTCGGTCATGATGATCTGACAGCCGAGGCGCGACGTGGCGGTCAGGCCGAAGGCCAGGTCCAGCATGTCCTCCTCGTCCTCGCTGGCCTCGGCCAGCCGCTCATAGTCTTCCGGCGCGACGATCACATGGCAGGTCGAGCACGACAGCGAGCCCTCGCACGCGCCCTCGATATTGATGCCGTGACGGTGGGCGATTTCCATGACCGACAGACCGACCGGCGCGTCCACGTGGTGGCGGGTGCCGTCGGGGTCGATGAAGGTCAGTTTCGGCATAGCGGTCCTGCAGGTTCGGCGGGTCGGAAATACGGCACACGCGGCGCATCGGTCGGGCGCCGCATACGTGACAGGTTGGTAGCACTCACGTCGCCGTGCCGGAAGCCTTGCCGGAGGTGCTGGCCGGCGCGGCGGACGCCTGGCCGGACGCGGCGGCTGGCGGTGTGGCCCGGCGCAGACGGCCGATGGCGGCGGTCAGCAGGTCGCCGGCGCGCGCCACCTGGTCATCGCTGGTGAAGCGGCCGATGGCCAGGCGAAAGCTCTCCATTGCCGCCTGCCGGTCGAGGCCCAGCGCGGTCAGAACATAGGACGGCTCCGGCGCACCGGAAGCGCAAGCCGAACCGGTGGACAGGCACAGCTCCGGCACGGCCGCCAACAGGTCCTGTGCGGCGACGCCCGCCACCCGCAGATTGAGGCTGCCTGGCAGACGCGGCTGCCCGGCGCCGTTGAGGCTGATGCCGCCCGCCTCCTGCGCCAGACGCTGGTGCAGGCGCTGCGCCAGGCGGTCGAGGCGGGCCGCGTCCTGCGCCATCTCCAGGCCGGCCAGGCGCGCCGCCTCGCCCAGGCCGATGATCAACGGCGCGGCCAGGGTACCGGCGCGCAGCCCCTGCTCCTGGCCGCCGCCGTCGAACAGCGGCTCCAGGCGCACCCGCGGCCGCCGCCGTACATAAAGAACGCCAATGCCTTTGGGGCCGTACATCTTGTGGCCCGACAGGCTCATCAGGTCGATATTCTGCGCCTGCACGTCCAGCGCCACCTTGCCGAAGGCCTGCGCCGCATCGCAGTGCAGAAGGATGCCGCGAGCGCGGGTCAGCCGGCCGATCTCCGCCAGCGGCGCCAGTACGCCGATCTCATTGTTGGCGGCCATCACCGACACCAGCCGCGTATCCGGCTGCAGCGCCGCCGCCACCGCCGCCGCGTCCGGCACACCGCCCGCGCCCGGCGCCAGGCGGGTCACGCGCCAGCCCTCACCCTCCAGCCGGCGGCAGCTCTCCAGCACACATTTGTGCTCGGTAGCGAAAGTGACCATGTGGCCCGGCAGCTCACCAATGCGGGCGCGATGTTTCACGTGAAACATCGCCGTGCCCTTGATCGCCAGATTATTGGCTTCGGTGGCGCCGCTGGTGAAGATGATCTCGCGCGGATCGGCGTTGATCAGATCGGCCACCTGCCGCCGCGCGGTGGCCACCGCCGCCTCGGCGGTACGGCCCATGACATGTTCGATGGACGCCGGATTGGCGAACTCCGCCTCCAGCCACGGCCGCATGGCGTCCAGCACCCGCCGGTCTAGCGGCGTGGTGGCGTGATGATCGAGATAGATCAGAGGCCGCGAGCGCTCGCCGTCCATCAGGCCACCTGCACGGCTGGCCCGGCGGCGTCGGCGGCGAGGCGGATCCAGGCGGCCAGGAAATGATCCACCGCCGCCTCGCTGGTGGTCGGGCCAAGGCTGATGCGCACGGTCTGGCCGGCCAGCCGACCGGCCCCCATGGCCGCCAGCACAGGGGACGCGGCGACCTTGCCGGAAGAGCACGCACTGCCGGCGCTGACTGCGATTCCCGCCAGGTCGAGGGCAATGACCTGGGTCTCGGCGGCAACCCCCGGCAGGGCCAGCGCGGTAGTGTTGGGCAGGCGCGGGACATCCCGGCCCCAGACCGTGGCGGCCGGTACGGCGGCCAGCGCCGCCGCTTCCAGCCGGTCGCGCAGAGCGGTCATGTGGCCGGCCGCAGGGCGCCAGCCGGCCAGCGCCTGCGCCGCCGCGGCACCGAAGCCGGCCAGCGCCGGCACCGCCTCCGTGCCGGCCCGCCGCCGGCGCTCCTGGCCGCCGCCCGCCAGCAGCGGCCGGATCTCCAGCCCATCGGCCAGAACCAGTGCCGCGGCGCCTTTGGGACCACCCAGCTTGTGGGCCGACAGGGACATCATGTGCACCCCCAGCGCCAGCAGGTCACAGGCCATGCGGCCCGGCGCCTGCACCGCATCACAGTGAACCAGGGCGCCCACGGCGCGGGCCAGGGCGGCGACCTCGGCCACCGGCTGAATGACGCCGGTCTCGTTATTGGCCAGCATGAGCGACACCAGACCCGGCCGGTGGCGGGCGATGAGTTCGGCCGCCGCGGTGACGTCCAGCCGGCCCGTCGCGGTCACCGGCAGGTGGACCCGCCGCGCCGCCGGCAGGGCGCCAAGCGGCGCCAGGAGGCTGTCATGTTCGATGGCCGAGACGGCGACGGGACGGCCGGCCGGCGCCTGGTGCAGGGCCAGCCCATTGGCCTCCGTGCCACTCGCGGTGAAGACGATTCCCGAGGGCGCAACACCGGCCAGCGCGGCGACCTGCTCGCGGGCATCCTCCACCAGGCGGCGGGCGGCGCGGCCGGCGCCATGGACCGAGGAGGGATTTCCCGTCACCTCCAGTGCGGCAATGACAGCTGCCCGCGCCACCGGCGACAGGGGCGCCGTGGCGTTCCAGTCGAGATAGGTCAGCGGCGCGGCCGGCGCAGTAATCATGGGCGGAGCGGTCATGGGCGCCTAGTCAGCAGGCTGGTCGAAAAGCCGGACAAGAGGCAGCCGGCCTAGCCACCGCAGGAGGAACGACGCTGATCGGGCGCCACCGCACCGGATCCGGCCAGCTTACCGGTAGTGCCGGTAGTGCCACCAGCACCCGCCGGGTCGCTGACGTCTGAACCGGCAGATTCCTTGCCGGATCGGGCGTTTTCCATCTCCGCCAGACGGCGGGTCAGCTCCGCCACCTTCTGGTTGAGGCCGTCCAGAGCGCGGGCCACCGGGTCGGGCGCGCCGGCCGGCGTGCCATAGGCGGCAAACTGCGTCACCTCGTCACTGGGCCGGGGGCCGACGGCGCGAGCCGGGATGCCGACGACTGTGGTGTTCTCGGCCACGTCCTTGAGGACCACCGCATTGGCGCCGACGCGGGCGTTTCGGCCAACGGTAATGGGGCCCAGGATCTGTGCGCCCGAACCGACGATCACCCCGTCCAGCAGGGTGGGGTGGCGCTTCTGATTGACCTGCGCGGCGGAATCCACTGCCGGCGAGATGCCGCCCAGGGTGACGTCGTGATAGAGCGTCACATCATTGCCGATTTCCGCCGTTTCACCGATGACCACGCCGGTGGCATGGTCAATGAAGAAGCCATGGCCGATGACCGCGCCGGGATGGATTTCTATGCCGGTGAGGAAGCGCGCGAACAGGGAGATGAAGCGGGCCGGAAAGCGCAGCCGCCACAGCCACAGCCGGTGCGACAGCCGGTACCAGAAGATGGCGTGGAAGCCGGGATAGAGCAGCACCACCTCGGCAGCCGAGCGGGCGGCCGGATCGCGCCGCATAAACGCCTGGATATCCCTCTGCAAGTCCTTGAAATACATAGTGAACTCGCGTCAATTGTTGTATTGGACCGGCGCATCACCTATAGTCATCGGGCAATCAGCGCCTGCTACGGACCCGTCCGGACGGCGCCTGCCCGCCAGCGCCACCAGCCCCCCTGCCCGACGGCAGAGACATGGCGCCACGGCGCGTCGGCCCGTTCATCAAGCGGGATATAGAGCGCGGAACGGAGCCGGTCAAACGGCCGACCACCCGCCACAGTGAACCGGTTTGCCCTGGGAGGCCAGACACAGTCGCCATGCCCGAAGTCATTTTCAACGGCCCCGAAGGCCGGCTCGAAGGCCGCTATACCCACTCCGACACGCCGGCGGCGCCCATTGCGCTGATCCTCCATCCCGATCCGCGCTATGGCGGGTCCATGAACAACCGGGTGGTGTTCGCCCTGCACCAGACCTTTGTGCGGCAGGGCTTCTCTACCCTGCGCTTCAACTTCCGCGGTGTCGGCCGCTCGGTCGGCGCCTTCGACTATGGCGAGGGCGAGCTGTCGGATGCCGCATCGGCCCTGGACTGGCTGCAGGGCTATAACGCCGGCGCGGCGCAGTGCTGGATCGCCGGCTTCAGCTTCGGCGCGTGGATCGCCATGCAGCTACTGATGCGGCGGCCGGAGATCACCAGTTTCATAGCGGTGGCGCCGCCGGCCAACATGTATGACTTCAGCTTCCTGGCGCCGTGCCCGGCATCGGGTCTGTTCATGCACGGCACGGCCGACGAGATCGTGCCGGCGGAAGAAGTGGCCAAGCTTGGCGAGAAGCTGACCCGGCAACGCAGCATCGCCATCGAGATGGCGTTGATCGAGGGGGCCAATCACCTGTTCCAGAATCACACCGACGATGTGAGCAATGTGGTGGAGCGCTATCTGCTCAGCGCGCGCGAACGGATCGCTGCCGCCGAGGCCGCCGCCCTGGAGGCGGAAGAAGTCGCCAAGGCGGCCAGTGATAAAGCGAAGGCAGCGGCGCGGTAGAAGCACCCTACCAAACTTGCGTCAACGCTGAGCCACTTTTCGCATAACTGCGCGCACCTCAATACGCGAAGGGATCACGCGCCGGGTCGCCCCGCCACTCATACTCTGCCCATAGCGCCGCCTGTCGCGCCGCTTCACCTCCCAGCAAGCGGGCGATGACCGCCAGCGCCGCATCAATGCCGGCGGAGACGCCGCTGGCGGTGACGATATCGCCGTCCTCCACCCAGCGCGCCTTGTCCTGCCACAGTACGCCTGCTCCCTAGCTCCTGGCCCAGTGAAGCGCCCGCTTGTTGGAGGTCGCGCGCCGCCCGTCCAGCATGCCGGTGCGGGCCAGCAGCACGCTGCCGGTGCAGACCGAGAAGATCAGTTCCGCCTCCGCCGCCGCCTGGCCAAGCCACGAGATAAGCGCATGGTTAGCGACCTCATTCCGTGTCCCCGGACCGCCGGGCACCAGCAGAACGTCATAGCGCGGCGCGTCCGCCAGCAGGTCATCCACCGCGACGGACGGGCCATTGCGGGTGCTGGCCACCGGCCCAGGCGATTGCGCGACGATCCGTACGCTGAACGCGTCCGGATACATGCCGAACATCTCCAGCGGGCCGAACAGGTCGAGAAGTTCGAAACCGGGAAAGACCAGTGCGCCAAGGGTGCGGCGGGTCATGGGGTGCGATCAGCCTCTGAGCGACCGTTCATGCAGTGGGTCATAGAGCGTGCTTTCTCCATCTAAGCCAGTGGCGACAGTCACTCAGCGTCCCCTAGGCACGCCAGAACGGTTTGGCCGCCTCCCGCCGGGCGGTGAAGCGATCGATACCGATGTCGCGCAGGTCGCGATCACTCAAACTGGCCAGATCACGGCGGCCGCGGGCGCGACGGCGCCAGAGGCCGACCGTCGCCATGGCGGCGGCCGCAAGCCGGCCGGCGGCGGCAAGAACGGTCCGGCCGCCGATGGTCTGGCCGCCGGCAGGCCGGGCGAAGGAGCGGATCAGGGTCATGGGGGCCTCCGGTCCCGTGGGTCGTGCAAACGCCACACTGGCCACGGCCACTATATTCGTCCAACAAATAGTTCTTTTCGTTTCGATTAGTACTGCTTATTCTCTGGTCATGACTGCGACCCCCTCCCCGCCCGCGGTTGCGCCGCCTGTCGCCGCGCGACCCGCCGTGCCGCCCTCAGTCCCCATGGACGTGCTGCGCAGCTTTACCGCCATCGCCGACACCGGCAGCTTCACCCGCGCCGCGGCAATGGTGCTGCGCACCCAGCCGGCGGTCAGCCAGCAGATGGCCAAGCTGGAAGCCCTTGTGGGCAAGCGCCTGCTGGAACGGGGCGATCGCGGCGTCACGCTGACGGTCGAAGGCACTGCCTTTGCCGGCTATGCCCGGCGCATTCTGAAACTGCATGACGAGGCCATTGCCGCCATTGCCGAACCGGAGCTGAAAGGCACCGTCCGGTTCGGCATGCCGGACGACTATGTGGCGCGCTTCCTGCCGCCGATCCTGGCCGGCTGTCATCGCGAGATGCCGCAGATCGAGATCGAGATGACCTGTCGGCCGACCAGCGAGCTGGTCCGGATGCAGGCCGGCGGCCTGCTGGACGTGGCGGTAGTGACCGTCGGCGGGGTGGTGCGCGAAGCCGAAATCCTGGCCCATGAACCGCTGGTGTGGGTGACCTCAGAGCGCCACCTGGCGCATGAGACGGAGCCCTTGCCCCTGGCTCTGTTCGACCCCGGCTGTCCGTGCCGCGAAGCGGTGTGCGAAGCGCTGGACCGAACCGGCCGGCCCTATCGCCTGGTCTATTCGAGCCCCAGCCATGTGGGACTGCTGTGCGCGGTGCAGGCGGGCATCGCCATCACCGCCATCCCGCGCAGCACGGTGCCGGCGGGACTGCATGTGCTGGGTCCGGAGGACGGCCTGCCGCCACTGCCCGACCAGACCTTCGGCCTGTTGCGTGGCCGCAACCTCAGCCCCGGGGCGCAGCGCTTCGCCGATTATGTGGCGCACAGCTTCGCCCGCGACAGCATGGCGCCGGCGGCGGCCGGTTGAGCCACCCCTGGCGGCCGATACAGACGCACCCGCGATGACCGCCACACGGCTTTTGCCGGCAACCTTCGTAGTGTTGTGGGCGACCGGCGTCATCGGCGCCAAGGCCGGCGTACCCTATGCCGAACCGTTCACCTTTCTGGCCCTGCGCTTCGGCCTGGTGATCGTGGTGCTGACGGTTGTGGCGCTGATCTTTCGCGCACCGTGGCCACGGCGACGCCCGGCCCTGGACGCCATGGTCGCCGGTGGCCTGATCCACGGCCTCTATCTGGGCGGCGTGTTCTGGGCGATTGACCGCGGCATGCCGGCTGGTGTGTCGGCACTGATCCTGGGGCTGCAGCCGATCCTGACGGCGGTGCTGGCCGGTCTGATGCTGGGCGAGCGCACCCGGCCGCGCCACTGGGCCGGGCTCGGGCTGGGGCTGGCCGGCCTGCTTCTGGTGCTGTGGCCGCGCTTTGGTGACGGCGCCGGCGGCATCACCCTGGCCACGGTCAGCGCGACACTGGGGGCGGTTGCCGCCATTACGCTTGGCTCCATTCACCAAAAACGGTTCGGCGCGCGCATGGACCTGCGTACCGGGTCGGTCTTTCAGTATCTGGGCGCCCTGCTGGTGGTCGGTGGCGCAGCGTGGCTCGGCGAGAGCATGGCGGTGGACTGGACGCCGGCCTTCATGCTGTCGCTGGGCTGGCTGGTGCTGGCGCTGTCCATCGGCGCCATCAGCCTGATGATGATCCTGATCCGCGACGGCAGCGTATCGCAGGCGGCGACCTACCTGTATCTGGTGCCCGGAGTTTCGGTGCTGTTCGCCTGGCTGCTGTTCGGAGAAGCGCTGAGCCCGGTGCAGCTTGGCGGCATGGTGGTAACCCTGATTGCCGTAGCGTTGGCGACAGGGGCCGGGAAAGTGCGGTAGTTGCCACGGGCGGCGGCGCAAACGCCACCGCCCGTGGCAGGCGAGCGCTAGTTGTCGCCGCTGTCTGTCGTTGCATCCCCGTCCGTGTTCCCGTCCATCGCCATTCCGGCGCCCAGGTCACCCACCGGAACGGTGATGGTGGTTTCACCGGCATCGCGGAAGACCAGGGTGAGGCTGACACTGCCGCCTTCCGTCAGCGGATCGTTGAGACCAACAAACATCACATGCAGACCGCCGGGCGCCAGCACAACGATCTGACCGGCGGCCACGGGAATGCCGTCGGCCAGGGGCATCATTGCCATGACGCCGTCATCGTCCATGCGAACGCTGTGCAGCTCCACCGCCTGGCTGACAGAAGCGCGGGCGCTGACCAGCACATCGTCGGTGGCGCCGGTGTTGCGGATGGTGAAATAGGCCGCGCCATTGGCGCCGGCGCTGGCCCGGGCGAAGGGCGCCAGGATCTGGAGATCGCCAAGCTCCGCCGCGACCATGCCTTCCGCCAGCGCTTCATCCGCCATGCTGGCATCGCCGGACATGGTGTCAGTGGACATGGTGTCGCCGGACATTGTGTCCATCGACTGGCCGTGGTCCGGCGAGGACTCGCGCAGCAGCACGATGGCGCCCACAACAACAATGACGGCCAGGCCGGCCAGAACCAGAAAACGGCGCATCAGGGAGTCCTCCTATGATCGGTGGGTGTACGGACCAGCCGGAACACCGTCCGGCTTGTCAGAATGCAATGAATTCAGCACACGGGGAAGCACTACAGAGGTAGCCAAAGAGGCGCCGCCGGATCAGTCGCCGGGCCGGGCATAGGAGCGGCGCGGCAACCGGGTCGCGTCGCGGCCTTCGATGCGAATGAGCTGCGTCGGACCGGTGGTGGTCGGCGCATGGATGGCCCCTACCCCATAGGCAACGGCGACCCCCGGGGTCATGCGATAGGTGCGGGTCGGGCGGACCGTGCCCGGGGTGTCGCCCCGGGCCGGAGCCACCTCTTCATACTCGGTCATCTCGGTCTCGCCACTGACCTGGCCATAGATCGCCCAGGTGGGCCCATGGTCGTGGGGTTTCGATACGCCGCTGTCCTTTGACACATGGGCCAGAACAACAAAGCCCAGATCCTTGTCCTCATAGATCGGCGTCCGCGCGGCGGTGTTGTCGGGGCCGAAGTAGCGCCGGCGCACAGCCGCGTCGGTGAGCACCGGCTCCAGCGCGGCACGCACCTTTTCCACGCCGGCGGGGCCAGGCTCCGCCCGCAGGATGTCATGGGCCTTGCGGCCGAAGGTCTCAACAGGATCGGTCATATCCGTGCCTCGCATAGATCGCATATGGGGTCAGGAGCGGGATCCCACAATAAGGGCTGGCGCCGGGCGGCGCAAAACCGGCCGGCGTCAAGGCACAAGTCCGGCGCCGGGTCCGTGGCTCACCGTCCGCGAAGAGGATGCGGGCGAGCCGGCGTTCGAAATCTACCGGGGTTTGTGAACGCTACATCGTCGAGGGAAGCCACAGGGCCAGCCCCGGGATCAGGATAACCAGCGCCAGGCGGATGATATCAGCGCCAAGAAACGGCACGATGCCGCGGAAAATGGTGGGCAGCGGAATGTCCGGCCGCACACTGTGCATGGCAAAGACATTGATGCCGATGGGCGGCGTGATCAGCCCGATCTCGATAACGATGACCATGACGACACCCCACCAGATGGGGTCCAGTCCCATGCCGATAATCAGTGGAAAGACAAACGGCAGGGTCAGCACCATGGCCGCCACTGCGTCAAACACGGCACCCAGAAAGATGTACATGGCAACCAGCAGGAAGACCACCGCAAGCGGCGCCAGATTCAGCGCCGTGATGGCCTCAACAAAAGCCGACGGCACATGGGTGAGCGTGATGAAGTAAGTGAAGATGCGCGCGCCGATCAGGATGAGATAAAGCATGCCCACATTGGCCGCGGTCTCGAACAGGGCCTGCCAGAAGGATTCGCCGCGCATTTTGCCGCGCGCCCAGGCAAAGGCGAGAGTCAGGCCGACGCCCACCGCCGCCGCTTCGGTCACCGTGAAGATGCCGCCATAGATGCCGCCGGTGACGGCGGTGATGATGACCAGAATGCCCCAGGTCTGCGAGGCTACCTGCAACCGCTGGCGCCACGGCATCTTCGGCCCCGGCGGCGCCGCCGACGGCCGCACCCGCACATAGACCGCGACGGCGGCGAAATAGAGCGCGATGGTGATGACGCCCGGGATGATCGCGGCGACGAACAGCTTGATGACGAACTGCTCGGTCAGGGCGGCATACAGGACCATGATGATGGACGGTGGAATGAGGGTGCCCAGCGTTCCGCCGGCGGCGATGGCGCCGGCGCCGAGCGACGGGGAGTAGTTGCGCTTTTCCATTTCCGGCAGGGCGATGCGCGCCATGGTGACGGTGGTGGCGATGGACGAGCCGCAGACCGCGCCGAAACCGCCACAGCCGGCCACCGTGGCCATGGCCAGGCCGCCCCGACGATGGCCGATAAAGGCCTCGGCAAAGCGATAGACATCTGCCGACAGTCCGGCCGAGCCGGCGAACGCTCCCATCAGCAGGAACAGCGGAATAACCGCCAGTTCGGGGCTGGAGAAGGCGGATACCGCCTCCGTGCCGAACAGGGAGGCGGCCGCCGACAGATTGCCGGTCAGGCCCCAGAAACCGGCAAAACCCACCATCGCCATGGAGATGCCGATCGGCACATGCAGCAGGATAAGAATGAACAGGCCGGCGAGCCCCAGAGCGCCGATGAAAAAAGGATCCATGGCGGCCCTTTACAGCCCGGGTTCGCGGTCGAGATCGAGAGTGTCGCTGGTGACATCGAGACGGCGCGCCTCGGCCAGATCCACACCAGCGAAAGCCAGACGCAGGCGCACGACCTGGCCGGCGACAATGACCAGTTGCACCGGAACGCACAGCACAATGAGCAGGGCGGCCACCGTCCACGACGGCCACAGAGGCAGGCCGATCAGCCAGGTGGTCTGGCCATTACCCATCAGGTCCACCACATAGTCCACCAATTGCCAGGCGGTGACCGTGAAGAAGGCGAGAGTCATGAGCTGGCCGAACATGTCCAGCACCTCGCGGCCGCGCACGCCGCTCACCTTGCCAAGAAAACGGATGGTGATGTGATGGCGACCGGCGATGGCCGCCGGAAAGCACGCCGCAACCATGAGGACGATGACCAGTTCGCCAATGTCGCTGAGCCCGTCGAGCGGCGCGTTGAACAGCCAGCGCATCAGCACGTCAATGATGGTCGCACCGGCAATCACCAACAGGCCCAGCAGGCCGACGAGAGCGATGACGCGGGTTGCCCGCGCCACGCTCTCTGACAGTGACGAGAAGTCCGTCGGCACGCCCGACGCCCCTAGTTCATGATCCGGACGTCGGCCAGGATCTGCTGCAGCTCCTGATACAGGTTGACGCCGGCGGCGTTGGGCTGGTCCCACTCCGCCTCTATACCGGCGAGGAGTGCACGGGCCTTGTTCATTTCCGCCACGCTCCACGTATAGATCGTGTGCGTGGGGTCGCTGGCCAGGGTGCCGCGGAACTCGGCCTCATTGGCATTGAGGTTCTCGCCCAGAACCCGCGTGAACCAGGCGCCGGCATACTCGTCAAAGGCGGCTTTCGCCTCCGGCGACAGGGCCTCATAGCGGTCCCGACGCATGGGATAGGGCACACTGACGGAGCCAAGCTCAATTTCCGGCAGGTGATGGGTGGCCACCTCGGCGATGCCGAAGCCATAGATACCGGAAATGGTCATCAGCGTGCCGTCGAGCAGACCGCGGCTGATGGACTCGGCGATCTGGGTGGCCGGAATATTGCCGACCGGCACGGCGCCGAGACGGCGGACAATCTCGCCCTGAATCGGTCCGGCGGCGCGGATTTTCTTACCACGCAGATCGTCCAGGGAATTGATCGGGAAGTTGCCGTGGATGCCGTAGGGACCGGACTCGATGATGCCGACCAGCATCAGGTCCTCGAAGCCGCTGAGATAACCCCGCTCATACATTTCCCACGCGGCGAGCCCGCCTTCCAGATTGTTATCGGCGAGGAAGGGCAACTCAAAAATGGAGAGCTCCGGAAAGCGGCCCGGCGTATAGCTGGCCACCACCTCGGCGATGTCGGCGACACCGTCCTCCACCAGCTTGAGCTGGGCGACGGGGCTCGGCCCCAGACTGCCGCCTGGATAGTGCTCTATGGTCAGGGCGCCGTTGGAGGCCGCCTCGACCGCCTCGATAAAGGCCGGTACGGACTTGACGTTGTTGACGCCGGTGACCGGCGTGAAACTGCCGATGCGCAGAACATCCGCAGCAAGCGCCAATGGCGCGGCCGCGGCGACGGCGAACAGGGCGCCGGCAACGACCAGGTGCGAAAGACGGAACCGCTTCATGATGACGTGCTCCCCATGTTGCAGGCCGATCAATTCAGACCGGCCGCGCCGGACCCCTTGCCGACGAAGCCCCTTCTGACATCAGGGACCGGTCAACTGTGCGGCTGGCCTCACTGAATTGCAACGACTCCGTGGCCCGGCCGCTGCGGGGACCGGGTGCCGCGGGACTCAGGGCATCGGGTGGTGGCGCACACCGCCGGTGGTGGGGCGAGCAACGCCGGTGGTGGTCGGCAGGCTGAGCGGCAGGCCATCGGCGCTGCGCACGGCGAGCCAGGCGAAAGCCTCTGCCTCCAGCGCGTCACCGCGCCAGCCGACCGCCTCCACCGGCGCCACCGCCGCCGCCGGACAGCCAAGCCGGCGGGCGAGGGCGGCCATCAGGACCGGGTTGTGGCGGCCACCACCGCTGACCAGCCAGCGTCGCGCGGCGGTCGGGAACCAACGGGTGCCGGCGGCCACGGCCGCAGCGGTCAGGGCGGTAAGTGTGGCCGCGCCATCGTCGGTGGCCAGGCCAGCGGCGGTGATAGCGGCCAGCGCGCCGGCAAAGTCCTGACGGTCGAGGCTCTTGGGCGGCGGCCGGTCGAACCAGGGACGCGCCATGAGCTGCGCCAGCAGCGCCGCGTCGGCGCGACCGCGAGCCGCCGCCCGGCCATCGTCATCACGGGCCGCGCCGGTCCGTCCGGCCATCCAGTCATCGAGCAAAGCGTTGCCCGGGCCGGTGTCGAAGGCCAGCAGGACTGGCCACTCGTCATCTCCGTCGCTACCGATCCACGTCACATTGCCGACGCCACCCAGATTGAGCACGGCCAGAGGCCGGGCCAGGGTCGCCGCCCGGGCCGCATGATAGAGCGGCGCCAGCGGCGCGCCCTGCCCGCCGGCGGCCATGTCGGCGGCGCGGAAATCATTGACCACCGTGATCCCGGTGGCGCGGGCGAGTGCCGCGCCATCGCCAATCTGGCAGGTGCGGCCCTGTCCTGGATCATGCCACAGGGTGTGGCCGTGAAAGCCAATCAGCGCCACCTGACGCGGCGTCAGGCCGGCCTCATGCAGCAGGTCAGCAACGGCGCGGCCGTGCAGCGCCGTCAGGTCGGCGGCCAGCGCCTGCACCGCGGCCGATGCCGGATCCGATTCAGGGCCGAGGGCGGCCAGCAGGCGCGCCCGCATGGGTGGCTCATAGGGAACAGTGATGAACGGGCCGGGACGCACCACCATCCGGCCATCGGTCTCCAGAACGGCGGCGTCTATGCCGTCGGCCGAGGTGCCGCTCATGAGGCCGATGACGGTGCGGACTGGGGGAGCAGAAATAGCGCGCCTCCGGAGGCCATAGGGAACGGGACACACGGATGTAACGGGACACAGGGGCCATATCAGACTACCGGCCCCGCCGGAAGCTTGTCAGCCGCCGCCCGACCGGCTATCAATCCCGTCATGTCACGCGGACACCGCAGAATCGGCCGCCCCGCCGCTTTCAGGGCCTATACCGTCGCCAGACCCGGCGGCGCACACTAGAGTCCGCCGGGTCGCCAGGTTAGGGCGACCCCTCTCCCCGACCTGCCGCGACCCGGCCTCAACCAGAAGAGGCAGGCGCACCATGGCGCAAGCACCCGAGACCCGTGATTTCCTGGCCGTCATGCGGCAGCGCGGCTTCATCCATCAGGCGACCGATGAGGATGCGCTGGCGGCGGCCCTGAAAGACGGGCCGTTGACCGCCTATGTGGGCTATGACGCCACCGCCGACAGCCTGCACGCCGGCAGTCTGGTGTCGCTGATGATGCTGCGCTGGCTGCAGAAGACCGGCAACCGGCCGATCATCCTGATGGGTGGTGGCACCACCCGCATCGGCGATCCGACATGGCGCGACGAGTCCCGCAAGATGCTGGACGACGCCACCATCACTGCCAACATCGCCGGCATCCGCCAGGTCATGGGCCGGCTGTTCACCTTCGGCGATGGGCCGGGCGACGCCATGATGGTCAATAACGCGGACTGGCTGGACGGCCTCGGCTATGTGGATTTCCTGCGCGACTACGGTCCGCACTTCTCGGTCAATCGCATGCTGACCATGGACAGCGTCAAGCTGCGCCTGGAGCGCGACCAGCCCCTGAGCTTTCTCGAGTTCAACTACATGATCCTCCAGGCCTATGACTTTCTGGAGCTGGCCCGGCGCCATAACTGCGTGCTGCAGATGGGCGGTTCCGACCAGTGGGGCAATATCATCGCCGGCATCGAGCTTGGCCGGCGCGTCGATCAGCGCCAACTGTTCGGCCTGACCTGCCCGCTGATTACCACCGCCAGCGGCGCCAAGATGGGCAAGACGGCGGACGGCGCGGTGTGGCTCAACCCGGATCGCCTGTCGGCCTGGGACTATTGGCAGTACTGGCGTAATGCGGAGGACGCCGATGTGGGACGGTTCCTCAAGCTCTACAGCGAACTGCCGATGGCCGAGATCGCCCGGCTGGAAGCGCTGCAGGGGGCCGAGCTGAACGCCGCCAAGGCGGTGCTGGCGACCGAGGCGACGGCCATGATCCATGGCCGTCCGGCGGCGGAGGAAGCGGCGGCCACAGCCGAACGGGTGTTCGCCGGCGGCGGCCTTGAAGGCCTGCCGGAGATTGACCTGGCGGGTGAGCGACTGGCCGCCGGGGTCGGGGTCCTGACCCTGCTGGTGGAGGCCGGTCTGGCGGCCAGCAATGGCGAAGCCAGACGGCTGGTGCGCGGCGGCGGCGCCAGGCTCAACGACAAGGCGATCAGCGACGAGGGCCTGGTGGTGGACATGGCGGCAGCCACCGATGGCGCGTTCAAGCTGTCGGCCGGACGCAAACGTCACGTCAGGGTGCGGCTGGTGTGAGACCTAGCGCCTGTTGTCCGCGTCCAGCGGCGGCACATCCACGGTAGAGGGGTCGCCGGTGAAGATACCGAAGATGTTGCGCAGCAGACCGGGCGTAAAGACCGACAGGACATTGACCGAGACATCGGGCTCGGCCAGCGAACCGCGCGCGGTGTAGGTAGCGGCGAACAGCCCTTCGTCCTGGCCGCCGGCGATGAGCGGCCCGAGGATCGGGATGCGGCCGACAACGCTGTTAATGGCATAGATGGGAGCCGCGGTACCCTCTATGTCCAGTGTGTCGGCGGACAGATCAATGGTGCCGTCGGCGGACAGGCCCAGTTGGGCGCCGACCGCCCGTCCTTCGCTGATAGTGATGATGTCACCCAGGCGGGTGAACGGCACAATGAGGCTGGCGAAGGTGAAACCGATTTCGCCGACGAGAAACTCCTCCGCCGCATCAATCTCCATCAATGCCGCGATCCGCGCCACCACCGGATCGCTGACGGTGCGGAAATCCACCATCTGCAGCCGACCCGTCATCAGCGCCGGATCCTGGCTGTCGTCATAGGCGGCCCGCACCTCCATACGGCCGCCGAAGACGCGATCAAAAAGACCCAGCGCCCGCAGCGCCGCCCCGGCATCGTCACTGTGAACCCGCAGCGCACGACCGCCGGCAACCGGCGTCAGTTGCACCAGCAGGGGGGCGCCGCGTCCGACCTGCCCGGACAGATCAAGGCGGGCCAGCCGCACCCCGTCATGGTCAGCCGCCAGCAGTGCCTGGTCCACCAACTGCCCGGGACCAAGCCACAGCGAGCTGACCCGGACGCTGAGGCGCATGGGCGGCACCGTCGCGGGCCGGTCGTCGGCAGTGGTTGCGGCGGCGGTTGCGGCCTGGTCGTCATCACCGGTGTTGAGCAATCCACCTACATCCAGGCTGTTGCCTTCTACGTCGATCAGCCAGACACCATCGGCCGCCAACCGCATCTGGCCACGGGCATCGGTCTGGCCGACGCGCAGCTCGCGCAGGGTCAGGCTGTCCACCGCGCCGTCCGGCGCCAGGGTCACGGCGCCGGTGGCCAGCATGCCGCCGGCCGCCGGATCACCGGCCACGAGACGGATCGTGTCGATGGCGGCGATAGCCGGCGGACCGTCCGCAACCGCCGTCAGATCGAATGTCAGGCGCGCCTCGGCCGGCATGTCCGGTGGCTTGCGCCAGCCGAGCGGCGGCACGTCGAAGGTTGCGGACGAGAGATCGAGGGAGACGAGAGCGGCGGTCGGCGCGGCCGCACGCTCACTAAGCGTGGCATCAATTCCAACCACACCCCGCAGCAGATCGCCACCCGGCAGACCGAGGGCGGCACGTCCGGCATCATCCAGCACAGCACGCAGGCGGGTCTGGCGCGGCACCGGCGCGCCACGCACAAAAGACTGGCGCACACCCACCTCCGCCGGAATGCCGGCTACCAGCCCCTGACCTTCCAGCCGCATCCCGTCATTGCTGACGATCATGTGGAAGGACCCGTCGTCCAGCGGCAGGCCGCCACCGATATTGGGCAGGGACAAGCCACTCAGATTGGCCGCGGCGATTACCCGGGTTTCGCTGCCCGGCCGGGCCGGGCCCACCGGAAAACCGACCCTGAGGCGCCATGCGGCACGCCCGGCCACATCCGCCGGCGGCAGGCCGAGCCGGCTGGCGATGCCAAGGGGCGGGCGATCCATGACACGGAGGAACTGTGCCGTCTGGCCGCGCACCACGAGATCAGCCTGACCCACGGGAAAGGCTGTATCGAGACCGGTCAGGGATAGCTGGGCGTGGCCGATGGAAAGCCCGGCGATGTCGCCGGAGACGATATCAAGATCGAGCTGTTCCGGTGAAAAAGTGCCCGACCCGGCTACATCACGTGCCGCATCCAACTGACGGAAGTAGTGCACCGTAACACCGCTATAGTCGAACGAGCCGGAGATCCGGGGCGCAGCAAACGCGAAAGGCGAATCGCCCGGCGATTGCGCCTCAACCGCCAGAGCAATCCGTGTAAAACGACCGTCGGCCAGATTTCCGTCGACCCACGCCCCAACCTCACCGCCGCTGGCAACGTCCGGCAGCAGGGCCTTGGCCATGTCCATGGGTATGTCCTGGACGAATACTTCCCCGGCCAGACGAAAACCCGCCTGCATGGTGGCGGCGTCGGGCGCCACGACCACCGCGTCAGGATCGACCGCGTCGCCGTCCGCACCCGCGCCCCCGGTCAGGCTGGTGGCGTCCACCGCCGGCCGCAGACTGCCCTGGGCGGCGAGGCGAAATTCTCCCAGGTCCGCCACCAGCCGGTCCAGCCCCCAACTCCCTGTAGCCGGTCGCCAGTGACCCCGCGCCTCCAGCGAGGCCAGCGACAGCGGTCGCGGCAGGCGCTGGTCATTGGCAATGACACCATCGCGGCCGCGCGCACCGACCGCCAGACTTTCGAGACGGCCGCCCCGCAGACGAAAATCAAGTTCGGCCGCGAATTCACCGCTGGCATGCCAGCCCTCCGGCAAACCGATCCTGGCCAGCGCCAGGGCCTCGCCCATGCGCAGTTCCGGCGCCACCAGACGGCCGTCGAGGACGGCGGCAGGGCGGTCCGACGCCGGCCCTGCTGTTGCACTGTAGGAGGCCGTGGCCGTAAACGGCACAGGACGGCCATCAAGAATCAAAGACAGGCCCGACACCATGCCGATGCGACTGGGCGCGGTCGGCCCGGTGGCGCCGGCAGCGATGATTGTCAGGTTGACATCAACGGCCTGCCACAAGCGGCCATTCAGGCGGTCGTCGAGACGCACCGCCCCGTCACGCACGGCGAACCGCAGCGGGGCACCCTGCCGATTCGACGGGTCCGGCGTTGCCAGCGACAGCAACCGATCAAGCGACAGCGCCGCGCTGTCACCAATTCCAAGAGTGAGGCTGCCGTCTTCCGCCAGTACGGCCCGGAGGTTGGGCCGCACCAGTTCGATCACCGATGGCTGCAATCGCCCTGACAGCAACGCGGTCGCCGAAAAGCTGACCGCCACATCAGCCAGGCGGACCAGCGGCTGCCCCAAATCGTCGCGCACCACCACGTCCGGCAGGCGCAGATCGAAGGCCCGGCCAAAGCCCGACCACGTCAGAGCCGGTGGCCCGACCTCCACCGCCAGGCCACCCATGGCATCCGACAGACCGCGCGAGAATGATGGCGCCAGCATGCCGATCTCCAGCGGACCGGCCGACAGACGCCAGGCCAGCAGCCCGCCGGCAACAACCAGGCCGGCGGCGAGGACGGCCACCAGACGAAGCAGCAGGCGAAAGAAACGGTAGTTCACACGGGCACCAGGTCAGCATGCGCCAGTGGCGCGGGGAACGGCGTTGACGGGCTTCCGGGCGGGCGGCCAGTGTGGGCCCGGACAGCAGCATGACCATAGACAAAGGCAACGCCCAGCACATGTGGGGACGCATGACGCAGAGGCCGCCCGCGCCGCGGCGGCGAGGGTCCGGCCCGTGAGCCGGCTGACGGAGGGACTGGACCCTCTGCCGGCACTGGCCAGGGAACCGGGCGAAGCCGCCGGCGAGGCCTATACCGCCGCCGTCCACCGCTGGCAGGAAGCCATTGACGGACTGGAAGAACCCTTGCGGCGGCAGTGTGCGGCACTGGCCGACGACGCCGCCGGCCGCGCGGTTCTGGACCGTGTATTCGCCTTCAGCCCGTTCCTGTCCGCCATTGCCACCGCCGACCCGGCCTTTACGCTGCGGATATTCAGCGAGGGGGCCGACGCCGGCGTGAGACTGGCCCGCGACGAGCTGGCAGCGGCGGTCAATGGTGGCAGTGATGGCGGACCGCCGACCACCGACGGGTTGATGCGCGCGCTCCGTCAGGCACGGCGGCGCACGGCGCTGGCCATCGCGCTGGCAGATATCGCCGGCGCCTGGCGGCTGGACCAGGTGACCGCCGCCCTGTCGGATTTTGCCAGTGAGGCCCTGCGGCTGGCCTGCCGCCACCTGCTGGGTGAGATGGCGGCGAGCGGACTGATCACGCCGGGCGACCCGGCGCAGCCCGATGCGGGCAGCGGCCTGGTGGTGCTGGGCATGGGCAAGCTGGGCGCTCGCGAGCTGAACTACTCCAGCGACGTGGACCTGATCGTCCTCTATGACGACGAGGCCATCGCCAGCCCGCGACCGGACGAACTGCAGGCGGCCTTCGTGCGGTTGGCCCGCGGTCTGGTGCGGATCATGCAGGAGGCCACCCGCGACGGCTATGTGATGCGGATGGACCTGCGCCTGCGCCCGGACCCGGCCGCGACACCGCTGGCCGTGTCGGTCCACGCCGCAGAAACCTACTACGAGAGTCTTGGCCAGAACTGGGAACGGGCGGCCATGATCAAGGCGCGGCCGGTGGCCGGCGACATTGAAGCGGGCGAACGCTTTCTGGCCCATCTGCGTCCGTTCATGTGGCGACGGCATCTGGACTTTGCCGCCATCCAGGACATTCACTCCATCAAGCGACAGATCAATGCCCATCGCGGCGGCCAGACGCTGGAGCTGGACGGACACAATGTGAAGCTTGGCCGCGGCGGCATCCGCGAGATCGAGTTCTTCGCCCAGACCCAGCAACTGATCTGGGGCGGCCGCGATGCCACCGTACGGCAGGCGCCGACCCGCGAGGCCCTGCACGCCCTGGCCACCGCCGGCCGCGTTCTGCCGCTGGTGGCGGTGGAGCTGGGCGGCGCTTATGAATTGTTGCGCCGGGTAGAGCACCGTCTGCAGATGATCGACGACCAGCAGACCCACAGCCTGCCGGCGACGGCGGCCGGGCGCGCCCGCCTTGCCCGTTTCATGGGCTATGGCGGGACAGACGGTCCGGCTCGCTTCGACGGTGAACTGCTGGCGGCGCTGCAACTGGTGGAACGTCGTTTTGGCGAGCTGTTCCAGGACGCGCCGGAACTGGGTCGGGGCGCAGGCGACAGCACCGGCCCTGACGGTGCGGCGACGGTAGGCAATCTGGTATTCACCGGCAGCGATGACGACCCCGATACGCTGGCCACCCTGGCCGATCTTGGCTTCGACAATCCGGTGGCGGTCAGTGGCATCATCCGCGGCTGGCATCACGGCCGCTATCGCGCCATGCGCAGCGCCCGCGCGCGCGAGTTGCTGACCGAGCTGACGCCGACCCTGCTCCAGTCGCTGGCCGGCACAGTGCATCCGTCCGGCGCCCTGGCCAATTTCGATTCCTTCCTGGGTCGTCTGCCGGCCGGGGTGCAGCTCTTTTCCATGTTCGCCGCCAACCCGTCCCTACTGAGCCTGGTGGTGGACATCATGGGGGACGCACCGCGCCTGGCCGAAACTCTGTCGCGCAACCCGGGCCTGATCGACGCCATGCTGAGTGGCGATTTCTTCGCCCCCCCTGGCGACCGGGCGATACTGGAGAGCGAGCTGGCGGTTCTGCTGAAGCAGGCCGCCGACTATGAGGACGTGCTGGGAATCGTGCGTCGCTGGGCCAATGAGCGAAAGTTCCAGGTGGGGGTGCAGGTGCTGCGCGGACGAAGCGTCATCGACCAGGCCGGCCGCCACTACACCCACATTGCCGAAGCGGCGCTGAACCAGTTGCAGCCGGCGGTCGAAGCCGAGTTCAGCCGGCAGCACGGACATGTCCCCGGCGGCGGCTTTGCCATCGTCGCCATGGGCAAGCTGGGCAGTGGCGAGCTGTCGCCGACCTCTGACATCGACCTCACCTTCGTCTATGACGCGCCGCCGGACGTGACCGCCAGCGACGGGCCGAAGCCGCTGTCCCCCAGCCACTATTATGCCCGTTTCGCCCAGCGCGTCATTGCCGCGATCACCGCGCTTACCGGCGATGGCCGGCTATATGAAATCGACATGCGTCTGCGCCCGTCCGGCAATGCCGGTCCCATCGCATCATCGCTTGAAGCCTTCACCCGCTACTATGGCGAGGCAGCCTGGACATGGGAGCATATGGCCCTGACCCAGGCGCGCGCCCTGACCGGACCGGATCCGTTGCGCCGGGCCATAGACCACACCATTCGCCAGGTCCTGACCCGACCACGCGATGGGAACACACTGCGCCACGACATTGCCGACATGCGCCAGCGCGTTGCCCGCCAGCACCCGCCGCGCGGACCCTGGAGTCCGAAATACGGTGCGGGCGGCCTGATGGACCTTGAGTTCATCGCGCAGTTTCTGATGCTGGCCCATGGCCATGCGCACGCCGAGGTACTGGGCCAGGGCACGGCCGACACCTTCATTCGCCTGGGCGAGGCCGGCGTACTGCCGCCGGCCACCGCACAGGATCTGGCCGACACACACCGCCTGTGGCGGGCCGTGCAGGCGATCCTGCGCCTGACCATGGACCGGCCCTTCGATCCCGACGCCGCGCCGGCCAGCGTCAGGACGGCGCTGACCCGGGCGACGCAGAGCGACAGCTTCGACCATCTGGCGACACGCCTCAGCCAGGCAACAGAACGGGCCCGCACCGTATTCATGAGCCTGATCGGCGAGCCCGACGACGACGCCATCAAACCGAACGAGGAGAAAAAGCCATGATCGAAAAACTGGTACCGCCGACGATGGCAAAGCCGGCCAGCGCCTATGCGCACGGCGCGGTGATTCCCGCCGGCGCGCGCACCCTGCACGTCTCCGGCCAGCTTGGCCTGGCGGCCGACGGCCGGGTCGGTAACGGGGCGGCAGAACAACTGGAACTGGCCTTTATCAACGTCCTGGCGGTGGTCGAGGCGGCAGGGATGACGGCCATGGATCTGGCCAAGATCACCGCCTTCCTGACCAACACCGACCAGATTCCGGCTTTCCGGGAGACCCGCGACCGCCTGCTCCCCGGGGTCGCCTGCGCCTCGTCCATGGTTATCGTCAGCGCCCTGGCCGCGCCGCCATTTCTGGTGGAAATCGAGGCGGTTGCGGCGCGCGCCTGAACCAGGCGGCGGCCCCGAGAGGGTTCCCCTGCGCCGCATGGGCGCTACACTAGGGGCCGCATAAGGACGTTAAAACTCTATCAGGGGAAATCACCATGCGTCGCATCACCGCCGCAATCATCGCATTCGCGCTGACCGCCAGTCTGGTCTTTACGCCGGCCGCCAACCGGACCATTCCCTTCGGTCTGGGTGTGGCACCGGCGCTGGCCACCGACAGTGACCGCGGCGGCCCGCCGGCCGGCGCCGCCACAGTGGTCAGCAGCCAGCAATTGATCGTCGCCCTGACGGTCATCACGGCGCTGCAACTGACCCAGATGCTGTCGGTGGTGGACCCGTTCCGCCATATGAACAGGATCACCATCGAAGGCGCCATCGTGCCCTACGAGGCAATCATCATGCGGGTCGCCTTCTACAACGCGGCGATCGCCCTGCTCTATCTCAACAACGCGCGCGCCCTCAATCCGCTGCAGCGGGTTTCCTACACCGAGGGCCTGATCGTGCAGGCCCAGAACAATCTGGACGACGCCCTGGAATTCGGTGACGATGACGATGTCTATGAAGCGGCTGAAGCGCTGCACTGGCTGTCGTCACTGTGCTATTATCTGGCGGCCTTCGCCCATGCCCAGCAGCAGGAAAGCTGAGCAAGCGGAATCCGAAGACACAAAAACAAGAAATGAAAAGGAGACGGTTATGGCCGCAGCGAAGCGATTGGCCCTTGCGGCGGGGATGATCACCGCCTTTGCCGTGGCGGGCATGGGGCCAGGGCCGTCTTCTATGTCCGTGCTTGCGCCGGTGTCGGTGACCCCGGCGCTGGCCACGGACTCCGACCGCGGTGGCCCGCCCGAGCACACCCGGCGGATCACCATCCCGCGCGGCGAGCATACGGCCGAACAGGTGCGCGGCTATATGGAGTCGTTCCAGCGGTCCGGCCTGCAACCGACCATTGAGGGCGGCGACGCGTTCGACCAGCAGGTCTTCCTGCTGGCCCGCAACAATCCCGACCTGGCGGCCAAGTATCTGAGCCGCGCCATCGGCCGCACCAATGCCCAGCGGCTGGCGATTCTTGACGACCTGAAGCAGGAAGCCAAGACCCTGGCGGATGTGGCCAAACAGATCGGCAGCCAGGAACAGCAGACGGCGGCGAATGCCGTACACGCCTTGCTGACCGGCATGCACGGCCAGATGACGGCTATCGTCGCCGCCGAGCAGGCCGGCAACTAAGACCGGCCGGCGGATCAGGTGGCGGCGCCGGCGGCGCCGTCACCGTCGCCCTCACCCACCCGGGCGGCGAGTGAGGCTTCCAGAAACATGTCGATGTCGCCATCGAGCACCGCCTGGACATTGCCGGTTTCGGCCTCTGTGCGCAGATCCTTGACCATCTGGTAGGGGTGCAGCACATAGGAGCGGATCTGGTGGCCCCAGCCGATGTCGGATTTGGCGGCCTCGATGGCCTGGGCCTCCGCCTCGCGCTTCTGCAACTCCCGCTCATAGAGCCGGGCTTTGAGCATCTGCATGGCGGTGTCGCGGTTGCGATGCTGTGAGCGGTCGTTCTGGCAGGCGACGACGATGCCGGTCGGCAGGTGGGTCAGACGCACGGCGCTGGACGTCTTGTTGACGTGCTGGCCGCCGGCGCCGGATGCCCGATAGGTGTCCACCCGCAGATCCTTGGGATCGACGGTAATCTCTATGGTGTCCTCGACCACCGGATAAATCCAGGCGCTGGCGAAGCCGGTCTGGCGCCGCGCGTTGGAATCAAACGGCGATATGCGGACCAGACGGTGAACGCCGCTTTCGGTCTTGAGCCAGCCATAGGCATAGTCGCCGGAGATACGCAGCGTCGCCGACTTGATGCCGGCCTCCTCACCCTGGCTTTCCTCCAGCCAGTCCACCTTGAAGCCGTGCGCCTCAGCCCAGCGGGCATACATGCGCGACAGCATCTCGGCCCAGTCCTGGGAATCGGTGCCGCCGGCGCCGGCGTGAATCTCGACGAAACAGTCATTGGCGTCGGCCTCGCCCGACAACAGGGAGAGGAAGCGCATTCGCCCGGCCTCGGCCGCCAGACGATCAACCGTGGCTTCCGCATCGGCCAGGACGGAATCGTCTCCCTCCATCTCCGCCAGCTCGATGAGGTCGAGAGAGTCCGCGAGCTGCTGTTCCAGATCGCGGCAGGTGGTGACCTGGCGCTCCAGAGTGGAGCGCTCGCTCATGATCCGGCGGGCGCGGGCCGCATCATCCCACAAAGACGGGTCTTCGACGGCGGCGTTCAGCTCGTCGAGACGACGCAGGGCTGTGTCCCAGTCAAAGGAACCTCCTCAGCAGAGCGAGAGACTCCCGTATCTCCTCCGCCTTGGCCTGAATCTCCGCCTTCATCCGTCGTGCTCCGGCTGGTGCTGAACCCGGCCGGACCCTAGCAGAGGGCCGGGCCAGCGCAAGGTGGCGTGGCTCGATGGCCGCAAGCGCTAGTACAACCCACCGGTGCCGGCGGCCGGTGCAGTGGAGTCGGCCGGTACGCCGCCGTCAATGACAGCGCCGGCCTCGGTGGGCACGGCACCCTCGCGGAAAGCCTCGAGAATGGCGCCCTGACGGCGACCGCCCGTGGGCTGGCCGCTGGCGGCGTCAACCCAGACCAGTCGCGCGCCGGGCGGCACACGGAACGGAATGGCCGGCTGGTCTTCCAGCGCCGCCGCCATGAAGTCGCGGAATACGGGCACGGCAACGCTGGAACCGGTCTCGCGCGGGCCCAGGGTCTGCGGCTCATCAAAGCCGATGTAGATGCCCACCGCCAGATCGGGGGCAAAGCCAACGAACCATGTGTCGCGGCCATCGTTGGTGGTGCCGGTCTTGCCGGCCAGCGGCTTGCCGACAGCGGCAATGCGTACGCCGGTGCCGCGCTCCACCACGCCCTGCAGCATGGAGACGATCTGGAAGGCGGTCACCGGATCGGCAACCCTTGGCCTGAGGTCCGGCAAGGCCGGCGGCACGCCTGCGTTCAGCGTGCCAGGACCGCAGGCGCAGGCGCGCGTGTCATGGCGGAACACGGTGCGGCCATGGCGGTCCTGCACCCGGTCGATGAAGCTTGGCGTGATGCGCCGGCCGCCATTGTCCAGCATGGCGTAGGCGCTGGTCAGGCGCAGAAGCGTGGTTTCCGCCGCCCCCAGCGACATGGACAGAAGTTCAGGCAGATCGTCGACCACGCCGAAACGCTCCGCCGCACCGGCCACCCGCGCCATGCCAATGGTCTGGGCCAGACGCACGGTCATCAGATTGCGCGATTTCTCGATGCCGACACGCATGGGACTCGGCCCATAGAACTCTTCCGTGTAGTTGCTGGGTTTCCACAGCCCCTGGCCGACCCCCTGATCGATGACAAAGGGCGCGTCGAGGACAATGGTCGCCGGCGACAGGCCGGCCTCCAGCGCTGCCAGATAAACGAAGGGCTTAAAGGCGGACCCCGGCTGGCGGGCGGCCTGGGTGGCCCGATTGAACTGGCTGCGGGCAAAGCTGTAGCCGCCGGAGATGGCCAGCACCCGCCCGGTATGGGGATCGAGCGCCACCAGGCCGCCGTCGATGGCCGGGATCTGGCGCAGGGCAAAGCGGCTGGCCAGCCCCGCGCCGGCGGTTGCACCGCCGCTTTGGCCAGCGCTCTGGGCGTCGGCCTGACCGCCGGCCTGGGCAGCCGCATCAACCGCATCAACCAGCGGCTCGACAGCGACGATGTCGCCCACCGTCAGCACATCCGACGGACGCGACGGCGCCGGCCCCACGGACTGCCCCGCCTGCCAGGGGCGGGCCCAGTCCATCTCGCTCCACGGCAGGCTGGCGGTGCGACCACCGACCAGGCCGATCTCCGCCCCGTCCGCGCCCAGGGCCAGGACAGCGGCCAGCCGCCAGCCCGGAGCCAGCGCCGGTACCGACAGCCCGGCCAGCTCCACCCGCCAGTCGGCGCCGTCCGCCAGGCGCGCCAAGGGGCCGCGCCAGCCATGACGCCGGTCATAGGCTTCCAATCCGTCGCGCAGCACCTGGTCGGCAATCGCCTGCAAGCGGGGATCGAGACTGGTGCGGACACTGAGCCCGCCCTCATAGAGGGTGGTCTCGCTGTAGGAGTCGGCGAGTTCGCGCCGCACCTCCTCTGCAAACCAATCCGCGTCGGCGAGCGTGGTCCGGCCGGGCGGACGAATGGTCAGGGGCTGGTCGCGCGCCACCGCGGCCTCCTCCGCGGTGACGAAGCCCTCCGCTTCCATACGGCCGATGACCCAGTTGCGGCGGTCCAGCGCCGCTTCGTAATTGCGACGGGGATGATAGTTGTTGGGGGCCTTGGGCAAAGCCGCAAGAAACGCCGCCTCTTCCAGAGTCAGGTCATCCGGCGACTTGCCGAAATAGTTGAGAGCCGCCGCGGCGACACCGAACGAGCGGAAGCCAAGAAAAATCTCATTGAGATAAAGCTCGAGAATACGGTCCTTGCCGAGGGCGCGCTCCATGCGCAGGGCGAGGATCGCCTCCTTGACCTTGCGCTCTATGGAAACCTCGTTGGTCAGCAGAAAGTTCTTGGCGACCTGCTGGGTGATGGTGGAGGCGCCGACCGGCCGCTGGTTGGTGCCGAGACGGCTGACATTGGTGATGGCGGCGCGCACGACGCTGAACGGATTGACCCCCGGATGGCTGTAGAAGGTCTTGTCCTCGGCGGCGAGGAAGGCCTTCACCACCAGCTTGGGCATGGCCTCGATGGGAACAAAGACCCGGCGCTCGCTGGCATATTCGGCGATCAGCCGGCCGTCGCCGGCGTGAATGCGGGTGGTGGTCGGCGGCTCATAGTCGGCCAACTGGTCATAGCGCGGCAGATCGCGGCCAAAGTGCCAGAACAGCCCCAGCACGCCGGCAACGCCGGCCAGGCCAAGCAGCAGGCCGCAAACCAGGACAAAGGCAAAGAAACGTCTCATGGCACCGGTGGCGCTCCTGCGACTGCGGCGGCGGACTGGCCGGCGGTGGCCTGCTGCGGCGGCGGACCGGCCGCCGTCGCCAGTCTAGCCCTATGCCGCAAACATAGGCGGCAAATATGGCAGGAATTGCGCATGGTATCCGGCCCCGCGGCCGGCGGCGCCGGCCATACGCCCGCGGCCCGCAACCTATGTGCGATTGAGGGCGTCGGCCCAGGCAAAATAGGCGTCGAGCGCACGGACCAGAGCATCGCCGACGGCACGGCGGTGATCGGCGCCATTGAGCTGCGCCTCGTCCTCCCGGTTTGAGAGGTAGCCCAGCTCCAGCAGGACCGACGGCACATCCGGCGCCTTGAGCACGGCAAACCCGGCAAAGCGGTGACTGTGCCGCAGGACGGTCACCGCCTCGGCCATTTCAGCGGTCAACATGCCGGCGAAGCGGGCCGACAGGTTCATGGTCTCGCGCTGGGCCAGATCAATCAGGATGCCGGAGACTTCCGGGTTTTCGCTGCTGAGGTCTATGCCGGCAATGATGTCGGCCTTGTTCTCCTTGGCGGCGAGGGCGGCGGATTCAGCGTCGGAGGCGGTTTCCGACAAGGTATAGACGCTGGCCCCGCGCAGCCCCTTGTCCGGATTGGAATCCGCGTGCAGCGAGATAAACAGGTCCGCCCCCTGGGTCCGGGCCAGCGCCACACGGTCACGCAACCTGAGGAACGTGTCCTGATCACGGGTCAGATAGACGCGGTAGCGGCCCGTCGCCTGCAGCCGCGCCGCCAGGGCCTGGGCATAAGCCAGGGTAACGGACTTCTCATAGGTGCCGCGGACACCGATGGCGCCGGGATCAACCCCGCCGTGGCCGGCATCGATGGCGATGACACGGGGGCCGGCGACAATCGGCCGCCGCTGCACCCCCGGCAGGCCGGCCGTCGCCGTGTCCGGCCCGGCGGCAGGCGCCGCTGGCGCTGCAGCAGCGGCGGCAGGGGGGGCGGTGGCGGCCGAAGCGGCGGCGAAACTGGCCGGGTCACTGACTGTCAGATCGATCACCAGACGATCGGGGGCGCCATCGGCGGCGGCGAGCAGGAACGCCTGGCTAACCGCCGCCGGCGCCGACAGGTCAAGGACCAGACGCGAGGTGGCCGCATCGAACTGGCCAAAGCGAAAGCTGTGCACCACGCCGGCGCCGGTCTGACCAAGGGTGCCGGGCAACCGCCAGTCCACCGGCGGCAAGTCGACCACCACCCGCCTCGGCTCCACCAGGGTGAAGATACGGAACGGCACCGGCCCGGACAGGTCCAGGACCAGTCGGGTG
Organism: Alphaproteobacteria bacterium; assembly: GCA_040218575.1. Classification (NCBI taxonomy): domain Bacteria; kingdom Pseudomonadati; phylum Pseudomonadota; class Alphaproteobacteria; species Alphaproteobacteria bacterium. The sequence continues at coordinate 593,566 of JAVJRE010000007.1, forward strand.
CGGTCAGGATGGACGCCGAGCCGCACATCCATGACCTGGGGCCCGGCAGCGGCGGCGGGACCGGCCAGCGGCGCCAGAATGCCGACCAGCCCGACCGCCAGCCCGACCACCAGCCCGACCACCGGGGCGGCCAGCAGGCAGCCGGATACAAGGCGGCGAAGGCAGTCAAGAGTCGCAGTCATGTCAAGGACATATGGCAGATTCCTTGACTCGATGGGAAGCCCTTTGTCAGGCAGTCACGCGGTCGTGCCAGGCGGCGGACCCGGCGACGGCATGGTAAACGGACTCTGGCGCCCGACGGCGGCGGCCTGTATGGTGGCCAGGTTACATGCCGCAGGACGACCTTCGCCCGACTGGGTGGATCGGCCCGCCTGCGGCCGGTGATGGACGGGGCGCCATAATCCGGCACCGCCGCAACGCCACTCCCGGCATTCGTGCAGCGGCCCGTTATCGCAGTACCGCAAGACCATCCGGTGCCCACCGGCATTTCGCCACGGCCCGGCCAACAGGATCATTGCACACTTGGACACGCCCCGCCCCGCCCGCACCAACCTTCGCTTCAGGGCGACGCTGGCGTGCTCCTCTCCCATCGACCTTACTTCCCGCGCCGCTGTCCGCGCCCTTCGGGCCGCGCCTGATAGCCGTGCGCCGGATTCTGGAGCCATACATGACACGACGCATGCTCATCGACGCCACCCACGCGGGCGAAACCCGCGTGGCGGTGGTGGATTCCCGCAACAGGCTTGAAGACTTCGATTTTGAGACCGCCGCCAAGGCGCAGGTCAAAGGCAATGTCTATCTGGCCAAGGTGACGCGGGTAGAACCCTCCCTGCAGGCGGCCTTTGTTGAGTTCGGCGGCAATCGCCACGGCTTTCTGCCGTTCAACGAAATCCACACAGACTATTACCAGATTCCCGTCGCCGACCGCGAAGCCCTGACCGCCGAGGCGGACCGCGAAAGCGACGGCAATGGTGAGGCCAGCCACAACGAGGATGGCGACGGCGAGCCGGTGGAGACCGTCGGTGGCACCGACGACTCCGATGCCGATGAAGCCGAGGACCGGCGACGGCGCGCCTTCGCCCGCCGCTACAAGATTCAGGAAGTCATCAAGCGGCGGCAGATCCTGCTGGTTCAGGTGACCAAGGAAGAACGCGGCACCAAAGGCGCCGCGCTGACCACCTATCTGTCGCTGGCCGGACGCTATTGCGTCCTGATGCCCAACACACCGCGCGGCGGCGGCGTCAGCCGCAAGATCGCCAGCGCACAGGACCGCAAGCGCCTGCGCAGCGTTGTCGAAGAGATGCAACTGCCGGCCGGCATGGCGGTGATCGTCCGCACCGCCGGGCAGGACCGGACCAAGACCGAAATCAAGCGCGACTGCGACTATCTGATGCGGTTGTGGAGCGACATCCGCGAAAACACCATGAAATCCACGGCACCGGCATTGATTCATGCCGAGGGCGACCTGGTGCGCCGGTCCATCCGTGACCTCTACCGCGGCGAGATTGACGAGCTGCTGGTGGAAGGCGAGGAAGGCTATCGAGCCGCCAAGGATTTCATGCGGATGCTGATGCCGAGTCATGCCCGGCGCGTCAAACAGTATAAGAACGAATCCGTACCTCTGTTCCACGACTGCGGCATTGTCGGCCAGATCGACGATCTGCACGATCTGGACGTGAAGCTGCCTGCCGGCGGCTCCATCGTCATCAACCAGACCGAAGCGCTGGTCGCCATCGACGTCAATTCAGGCCGCGCCACCCGCGAACGCAATATCGAAGAGACCGCCTACAAGACCAACCTGGAGGCGGCGGACGAAGTGGCGCGGCAACTGCGCCTGCGTGACCTGGCCGGATTGATCGTCATCGACTTCATCGACATGGACGATACGCGCCATGTACATGCGGTGGAGCGACGGCTGAAGGCGGCCCTGGCCAACGACCGGGCACGTATCCAGCTTGGCCGCATCAGCCCCTTTGGCCTGATGGAAATGTCCCGTCAGCGCATGCGGCCCAGCCTGATCGAGGCAACCTATAATGTTTGTTCAACCTGCGGCGGCACCGGCCTGACCCGAAACATCCCGTCCAGCGCCCTGCACGTTCTGCGCGCGGCAGAAGAAAGCTGCATGCGGGGTGGCGGCAACCTGACGGTCCACACCGCGACGCCGGTAGCGCTGCACATACTCAACGACAAGCGCGACGACATGCTGCAGATCGAGCAGCGTTTTGGTGTGCGCCTGCGTATCCTGGGCGATGACAGCCTGACCCCGCCCGCCTACCGCATTGAAAGCGATCGGGGCGAAAGCGGCGAGGCCCGTCCGGAAAGCCGCGTCAGCCGGGGCGACGACCGCGCACGAAGTGAAGAAGCACCGCGCCAGGAAGAGCGACCCCGTGGCGAGGAGGAGGCGCGCGGCCGGCGACGGCCTCGTCGCGGCCGTCGGCGTGACGGCGGCGAAGGCGAAGCGTCATCTGCCGAGACCGGCGAAGAGGAGGTGTCAGCGACACCTGACGCGGAAGGGGACAGCCGCGAGCGAACGACGCGCGACAGTGAGGATGGCGACGGCCGGCCGCGGCGGCGCCGTGGCCGACGTGGCGGCAGACGCCGGCGGCGGCGCGATGAGTCCAGCGAGGCCGGCGAGTCCGGTCAGAATGACCAGGCGGCAGCCAGCGAACCAGCGCATGACGACCAGACGGGCGACGAGCAGGTTGGCGATGCCGCCAACGGCGCTGGAGGGGAACCGACCGGTGATGATGACGGGCGCGTAGCGGCGGCGGATGAAGCCACGCCGCCAGAACCCCGATCACGGCGACGGCCGAGCCGCGCACGTCGTGCCGCGAGCGCCGATGATGGCGCCGTCACCGAGGAGTCCGCTGACGGCCCTGGCATAAGCAGCGGCGACGAGAGCCGCGATGACAATACCATCGCCGCCACGGCTACCGACGAGTCGGCCAGCGCAAGCGGGACCGACGGCGAGACGGTCAAACCGGCGCGCCGCAGCCGCGCCAAGGCCAAGACCAAGACCGCCGGCAAGACCACGGCAAAGCCCGCCACCAAGAGTCGGACCCGCCGCAAGACACCAGCCAGAGCGGCCAGCACAGCGGCCGCGAACGGTGACAGCGATGGCGACGGTGCGCCCCAAGCAAGCGGTGGGCGGGGCACGGCCGTCGAGTCCGGCGGTGCGCCAGCGGCGGTTGAGACGCAGAGTCATTCTTCTGCGCGGCGTGACGCGGGCGACCATGCCTCAGTCAACGGCGCCAGCCTTTCGGCGGATGTTGATGGTGCGAGCGACAGCGCGAGCGACGATGGGGGCGATGGTGGCGCCAACAGCGCATCGCGACGCAAAGGGTGGTGGCAGCGGGCCTTTGGCTGACAGCCGGCCGCTGATGTCCGGCTAGTGCCAGGCCTTGAGCCGTCGCACACCCTCTTCCATGTCGGCGGTTGAGCCGGCGAAAGAGAAACGCAGATAGTGGTGACCGCGCCGGGTGTCGAAATCGATGCCCGGCGCTGTGGCGACCGCCGCCTCGCGCAGCATACGCTGGCAGAAGCCCATGCTGTCGTCGGTCCGTGCGGATACATCCGCATAGAGGTAGAAGGCGCCATCGGCCGGCGCGAAACTGTCGAAACCGGCCATGGGCAGGTGATGCAGCAAGAGGTCGCGATTGGCGCGGTAGCGCTGCACATGGCCGTCCAGCTCTTCATGGCTGTGGAGGGCGGCGCGGGCGGCAAGCTGCGGCAGGGTCGGCGGCGCCAGAAACAGGTTCTGGGCCAGAGCCTCTATAGCCGCCACCAGGTCGTCCGGCGCCACCAGCCAGCCCAATCGCCAACCGGTCATCGCATAGTATTTGGAGAAGCTGTTAACAGTGATGGCGCTGGGGCTGTGCGCCACGGCAGTGGCCGCGGCCCGGCCGAACGTAATGCCGTGATAGATCTCGTCGGAGATCAGGCGCACCCCATGGTCATGGCACCAGCGGGCCAGAGCGGAAAAATCCTCAGGCGACAGCATGGCACCGGTAGGGTTGGCCGGACTGGCGACAATGAGGCCGTCAGGCAACGGGTCGAGTGCCGCCAAATGGGCGATGGTCGGCTGAAACCCGCTGTCGGGCCCGGTAGCGATCTCCACAGCCTGCAAATCAAGCGCATGCAGGATATTGCGGTATCCGGGATAGCCGGGCGCGGCAAGAGCAACGCGGTCGCCGGCGTCAAAGGCTGCCAGGAAAGCCAGCACGAACCCGGCCGAAGACCCGGTGGTCACCACCATTCGCTCCATGGCCGCGGCGACCCCGTACATGGCCTTGTAGTGCGCCGCCAGATCGTGCCGCAATGCCGGTAGCCCCAGAGCCTCGGTATAGCCGAGACGGTCGCTGTCCAGCGCCGCGCGGGCGGCGGCAAGCACCGCCCGCGGCGCCGCACTGCCAGGCTGGCCAATCTCCATGTGGATGACATCAGCGCCGGTCGCCGCCACTTCACGCGCCTGGCGCATCATGGCCAGGGCATGGAACGGCGCCGTGCGGCCGCGACGTGAAGACTTGAGCGCCATGGGCGAAGCGGCAAACCGGTTCAGCGTCGATCCAGCAGGGCCAGGCCGGGCGGATCGGCGGCGATGGCGCAGGGCGCCGCGCGGCTGGCGACGCCGTCGGGACAATGAAAGGCGACGGCCTGCGTCGCCGCTGTCACCGTGGCGGCAAGCGCCGCGGCCGCCGGCGCACCATCGCCGAGGCGAGCGAGCAGGCCTTGTGCCCGCTCTGCAGCGGCGGCGTCGCCGATGACCGCAACGGCGGAGTAGACCGTGCGCGCACTGTCGCTGAGCTCCGCCGCGAGGGCGGTGGTGCCGGAAGTGGTGACCGCCGGTTCGGCCAGCAGGAAGCCCCAGTCGGGCACCGTCACGCCAGTGCCGAAGGGTGCGCCCAGGCTCAATCCGCAGACCACCACCATGCCGCTGCCATCGGCGGTGACGATCCCGCCACCGGAATGGCGGGTACCGGTGGCCGCCGCCCCTGTGGCCTGTCCGGCCGCCAGCCAGCGCAGGCGACCGTCCACGGCGCCCGCAGCCGACGCCGCGCCCCAGGTGGCCTGCACCGCCGCCAGATCCGCCGCGGTCACCGCCAGGCCCATGTCCCGCAACGTCAGGGCAAGCGTCCGGCCGCTCTGGCCGGTGTAGAGAATGCCGCCGGATTCGAACTGTATCTGGCCGAGAATGCGCCTGAGGGCCGGCTGGACCAGGCGGTCGCCTTCCTGCAGCGGCTGGCCGGACCCGTCGAGGAAAAGCGCCGCCGTCAGGGGGTCGTCAGCCAGCTTGCGGCTGTTGGCCGCCAGCGCCGCCGCCAGAGTGCGGGAGACCGCCACGCCGCCGGCCAGGCGGACGGCCGGTCCGGTCAGGCCCTGCCATTTGATTTCGCCATAGCTGTCGTGCAGGACCGCCAGACCACGGACCAGAGCCGGCAGGCCGACGCCGGCAGCGCCAGCGGCCGGGAACTCCAGCACACCGGAACGCCCGGCCTGCCCGTCAATCACCAGACAACGGCCGCCGGCCCCCAGCGACACGCCCGCCGGATAGGTCACTGCCAGGGCCAGTGAGCCGGCGACCGCCGCATCGGCCGCATTGCCGCCGCCGCGCAGGATATTGCGGGCGACCAGCGCCGCTTCCGGCTCGCTGGCTGCCGCCATGCCGACAAAATCATCATTCAGACTACGGCTGAAAACACTGGTATCGGACCCGAGGCCACAGGCGGAAAGGACCATGCCGGCCACCACCGCCAACGCAGCAGCGGCCGACCGACGGCAGCCGGACGGGGCACGGCGCACCAGGCGACGCAAGCCGGGAGAAGAGAAGCTGACCACCATCACGTCCTGCCCACCCTGTTCGTGCCACCCTGTTTATGCGCGCCGTGTTCCCGCGCGCCCTGATCATGGCCGACCTGCTATAGTCGGCACTTCACAACCGGCGCCGGAGGCTTATCAGCGCCGGCCACCTTGCGCCCGCGGCGCGCGGCACGGCCCGTGACCACAGACGGATCACCTTGATGAAACCTGAACGCGGTGGACGCAAGACCGGACGGCTGATTCCCGCCCTGCTGGCCGCGCTCATGCTGGCCTTTTCCGGCGGCCCCGCCCAGGCCCTGAACTTCGTCCGCGACGGCGAGCTGGAAAATACGATCCGTGCCTTTCTCCAGCCGGTGTTCGACGCCGCCGGTTTGTCGCCCGGTCAGGTGCGCATCTTCATCATAAACGATCCCAGTCTGAACGCCTTTGTGGCCGGCGGTCAAAACCTGTTCATCAATACCGGTCTGTTCCTCAATACCACCGATCCCGGCGCCGTCATCGGCGTTCTGGCCCATGAAGTGGGCCACATCACCGGCGGTCACCTGCTGCGGCTGGACGCGGAGTTGGACAAGGCGCGGGCGCAGACCATCGCCGCCATGGTGCTTGGCGTTGTCGCCGGGGTGGCCACCGGCGATACGGCCGCGACGGGGGTCATCTCCAGCACCGGCGGCGGCATCGCCATGGCCAATGTGGCGAGCTTCAGCCGCGGCCAGGAAGCCGCGGCCGATGCCGCGGCACTACGCTACCTGGACCAGGCCGGTCTGCCGGCCGACGGTCTGCTTGACGTTCTCGACACCCTGGACGAGCAGAGCATCCTGGTCGGTCGTGGTCAGCCGGACTATTTGCGTACCCACCCGCTGACCCGCGACCGCATTGACGTGGTGCGCCGCCACGTGGCGGCAACGCCGGCGGCGGACCGGTCCATGCCACAGCGGCTGATCGACCTGCATGGGCTGGCCCGCGCCAAGCTGTTCGGCTTTACCCGGTCCGCCGGCGAGACCCTCAGAGCCTATCCCGAAAGCGACCTGTCGGTGCCGGCGCGCTATGCCCGGGCCATTGCGTGGGGCCGCCAGGCCGATCTGGCCCGCGCGCTGCCGCTGTTCGACGAGCTGATTGCGGCGGCGCCGGACAATCCGTGGTTCCGCGAGACGCGCGGCCAGATTCTGTTCGAGGCGGGACAGAATGCGGCGGCGCTCGACGACTATAAGGCGGCAGTGAGTCTGGCGCCGGACGAGCCGCTGCTGCTGTCCGGCCTTGGCCGGGTGCAGGTGGAGTCCGGCCAGCCGGACGAGCTTGTGGCGGCGGTCGGGCATCTGGAAAAGTCACTGAGCCGCGATCCCGACCAGGTGGGATCGTGGCGCGATCTGGGCATCGCCTATGGCCGCACCAACCAGCCGGGCCCCGCCGCCGCCTCGCTGGCGGAGTTCTATTTCGCGGTGGGTGACCTGGCGGCGGTCAAACTGCACGCCGATCGGGCGGAGGCCCTGCTGCCGGTGGGGTCGCCGTGGGCGCTGCGTCTGGCCGACCTGCAGCGTCGGGTGGACGAAGTGCGGCGGCAGCAGCGCGAGCGTTAGGCGGCGCTGCCGGAACCGGCCGGCGGGACAAACGGGGGCGCGGGCGGCAGGGCCGACTCATTGGCGACGGTCGGCGGATCGATGACATCGGCCGGACAAAAACCAAACACCCGTCCGTAGAACCACAACTCCGCCTCCAGGGCGCGGCGGATATTGGCCGCCTGGCGGAAGCCGTGGCCCTCGCCGGCAAACTCCACCAGCGCGACCGGCAGGCCCCGCTCACCCAGGGCGTCGGCCATGCGCCGCGCCTGGTCCGGCGGCACTACGCGATCCTCCAGCCCCTGAAAGAAGATCACCGGACAGGTGAACCCGCTGGCATGATGAATCGGTGAGCGCGCCCGGTAGGTGTCACGCGCCGCCGGTAGAGGACCGATCAAACGGTCAAGATAGCGCGATTCAAACTTGTGGGTGTCGGCGGCGAGGGTTTCCAGATCGCTGATGCCGTAGTGGCTGGCGCCGGCCCGAAAGACGTCATGAAAGCACAGGGCCGCAAGGGTGGTGTAGCCGCCGGCGCTGCCACCGGTGATGGCCAGCCGCCGGCCGTCCACCAGCCCCTGATCGGCCAGGTGCTGCGCGCCGGCAACGCAATCGGCCACGTCATAGACGCCCCACTGCCCCTCCAGCCGCTGGCGGTAGGGACGACCATAGCCGGTTGAGCCGCGATAGTTCACATCGAGCACGGCAAAGCCGCGGCTGGTCCAGTACTGAATGGACAGCGACAAAGCCGATGAGGTGGCGCCGGTGGGCCCGCCATGACTCTTGACGATCAGCGGCGGGCGCTCGTCTGGCGGCGCGCTGAAGCGGCCATTGGCCGGCGGGTAGAACAGGCCGTGCGCCGTATCGCCGTCGCTGGTGGGAAAGGACAGCGGCCGGGCCACGGAAATATCAGCCGGATCAAGCGCCAGCCGGGTGGAGAGGGCGATCTCCTGGGGCATGGGGGCCGCAGCGCCCGGCCCGGCCCGGACGGCAAGATCGAGGGACCACAGGCCGGACGGCTGGCGCGGCCCGGCCGCGGCGAAGACGGCGCGGTGGCCGGCGACGCACAGGTCACCGATGGCGGTGAAAGGCAGGTCAATGTCCTGGCCGGGACCGCCATCGGGCGGCAGCAGCGCCAGCCGGTCCTGACCGTCCCGGCTATAGATGCAGAGCAGTCGACGGTCATCGAGAAAACCGTAGTGACGACCGCCGAACTGCCAGGGAGGACCGCAGAACTCTGCCGCCAGCGGCCACAGGTTGCGGCCGCCCGCATGGTCCCCCAGCCGGTACAGGTTCCACCAGCCCGACTGGTCGCTGATGTAGTGCAGGACACCGTCAGGCGACCAGCGCGGCTCCAGAACCGACTGGCCCGCACCACCGGCGACGCAGCGGCGGTTCTCCAGCGCGCCATCGTCGGCCACATCGGCCAGCCACAGGCGCGTCGCGTCCCACGGCATGTCGGGATGGCTCCAGCTTATCCAGGCCAGCCGCCGACCGGCCGGGTCGAGCCGGGGGGCGGCGTAGAAATCATCACCGCGCACCAGAATCCGGCCGCCATCCGCGTTGGCGGCCATATCTGTGGCCGCGTCTGTGGCGAGGGCGACGATGGTGTTGACCGGTGCCGCGGCGCTGTCGCCATGGTCCTCACGCACCAGGATGAGGCGGCGACGGCGGGCGTCGTAGTCACCATCCGCATAGCGCCATCGCGGCGACGCGCCGGCCGCCGGCACGGGCGTTAGGGGACGCGGTGGCGAACCGTCGGCCGGCACCTCATAGACGACGCAATCGGCGAAGTTGGAGATCCACAGACGCCCGGCCCCGGCCGCGCCCGCGCGGTCCGTGCCGGCCCCATGGGAAGGGTCGGCGGCGGCAGCGTGCATGATCGCGCCACCGCCATATTCATGGACCCGGCTGCGGGCATTGAACGGCGGCGGCAACAGGTCGCGCACCGGCAGGTCCGCCGCCTGATCGGCCGGGCGGGCCACGACCACGGTGCGGCCACCTTCGGCCGGCCTGGATTCCAACCAGCGCAGGTCACCGCCGACAAAAGAAGGAGCGCCGAGGCGAGTCACCTGGCCGACCAGCAGATCGGCGGTGATCGGCGACGGCCAGGCCCCGTAAGGGCGGACGGCGCGTGTTGTGGCCGGCGGCGGAGTGGGCGGCGGGACGGGCGATGTCATAACCGCCAGTGTCGGCGGCGATCCCTGCCCTCACAACCCCGCCCCGCAGGCCCGCCCCGCAGGCCCGCCTGCACAGGGCCGGTATGTACCGGCCAGCGTCCGGCAACCACGGCCAGCCGGCGATTGCCGGACTCCGGCGCCATGGTATAAGGCGGGGCCACCGCCGGTCGCCCCGGCGGCCGGCGCCCAGTGCCGCAACGGAGGCGCCATCCCGTGCCAGTGCCGGTGGAACGCAACTCGACCATCCTGATCCTCAACGGCCCCAATCTGAACCTGCTGGGCCGGCGTGAGCCGGAGATCTATGGGGCGACGACCCTGGACGAAATCGCCGAGCGCTGCGACCGGCGGGCGGCCGGTCATGGCCTGACGGTGATCTTCCGCCAGTCCAACAGCGAGGCGGAACTGATCGGCTGGATTCAGGGCGCGGCCGACGAAGCGGCGGCGCTGATCATCAATGCCGGCGCCCTGACCCACACGTCGCTGGCCCTGGGCGACGCGCTGCGCGCCGCCGGTGTGCCGGCCATCGAGGTGCATCTCAGCAACATTTACGCCCGCGAGCCCTTTCGTCATCATTCATGGCTCAGCGCCGCCGCGGTCGGCGTGGTCTGCGGCTTTGGCGCCCTGAGCTATGATATGGCGATTGACGCCGCGGCCGACCGACTCTCCAACACAGCGGACGCCTGATGGACCCTTTTGAAATCGACGACGAAATGGTGCGCCGGCTGGCCCACCTGCTGGATGAAACCGGGCTCAGTGAAATCGCCTACCGGCAGGGAGAGCGCGAGGTGCGGGTGGCGCGCGCGCTGACCGCCGCACCGGCGGCCGCGGCGCCGGCAGCGCCCGCCACCGCCCCGGCGGCGGCGCCGGCGGCCGGTCACGAGTCCCACCCCGGCGCGGTCACCTCGCCCATGGTCGGTACGGCCTATCTGTCGCCGGAACCGGGTGCGGCGGCCTATGTAGCCGTCGGCGCCACCGTCGCCGCCGGCGACGTGCTGCTGCTGGTGGAAGCCATGAAGACGTTCAACGAAGTGCGCGCGCCCAAGGGCGGCAAGGTCATCGCGATCCTCGTGGACAATGGCGACCCGGTCGAGTTCGATCAGCCGCTTCTGGTCATCGAATAGATCCAGCCTCATGTTCGAAAAGATCCTGATCGCCAATCGCGGGGAAATCGCCCTGCGCATCCATCGCGCCTGCCGGGAGATGGGCATCGCCACGGTGGCCGTGCACTCGACCGCCGATAATGAGGCCATGCACGTGCGCCTGGCCGACGAAAGCGTGTGCATCGGTCCGCCGCCGGCCCGTGACTCCTATCTCAACGTAGCGGCGATCCTGTCGGCGGCCATGGTAACCGGCGCCGAGGCCATCCATCCGGGCTATGGTTTCCTGTCGGAGAATGCCGGCTTTGCCCGCATCGTCCAGGAACACGGCCTGACCTTTATCGGTCCGTCAGCCGACCACATCGCCATGATGGGCGACAAGATTCGCGCCAAACAGACGGTCAAGGACGCCGGCGTGCCGACGGTGCCGGGTTCCGACGGCCCGGTGACCAGCGACGCGCAAGCGCGCGAGGTGGCCGAGACAATCGGCTATCCGGTGCTGATCAAGGCCTCGGCCGGCGGCGGCGGCAAGGGCATGCAGGTGGCGAGAAATCGCGAGGCCCTGCCGCAGGCCCTGCTCAAGGCACGGCGCGAGGCCAGCGCCGCGTTCGGCAATGACGCGCTCTACATGGAGAAGTATCTGGACCACCCGCGCCACATCGAGGTGCAGGTTCTGGGCGACACCGAAGGCAATGTCATTCACCTGGGCGAGCGCGACTGCTCGCTCCAGCGCAGTCATCAGAAGCTGCTGGAGGAAGCGCCCTCACCTGCGCTGAACCACAAGCAGCGGGCCGAGATCGGCGAGGTGGCGCGCCGCGCCGTGGCGGCCATCGGCTATCGCAATGCCGGCACCCTGGAGTTCCTGTATCAGGACGGCGCGTTCTATTTCATTGAGATGAACACGCGCCTGCAGGTGGAGCATCCGGTGACCGAAGCGATCACCGGTGTCGATATTGTGCGCGAGCAGATTCGCATCGCCGCCGGCATGCCCCTGTCGATCCGCCAGGAGGACGTGACGTTTCGCGGCCACGCCATCGAATGTCGCATCAATGCGGAGGATCCGCAGACCTTCGTGCCCTCGCCCGGCACGGTCAGCGACTTCCACGCACCGGGCGGGCCCGGCGTGCGGATCGATTCAGCGCTCTATTCCGGTTATCGCGTGCCGCCCACTTATGACAGCATGGTGGCCAAGTTGATCGTCCACGGGGCCAGCCGCAACGAATGCCTGATGCGGCTGCGCCGGGCGCTGCAGGAATTCGCCATCGGCGGCATCCTGACCACCATCCCGCTGCACGCCCGGCTGGTCAACGAGGCCGATGTGGTCAATGGCAATTATGATATCCACTGGCTGGAGCGATTCGTCGGCCGCCGCACCTGACGTGGCAGCGAATACGCCGCCGCCAGACCGGCGGCGGATACCTGACTGATGGCCGCGATCACCCCTGAAATCCTGCTGTCGGCCTATGGCGCGGGTCTGTTTCCCATGGCCGAGCGGCGCGACGACCCGGCCCTGTACTGGGTCAATCCGGAGCAGCGCGGCATACTGCCGCTCAACCACCTGCACATTCCCCGTCGCCTGGCCCGCACCGTGCGCAACGGCCGCTTTCAGGTGACCGCCGACCGTGACTTCCGCGCCGTGATGAAAGCCTGCGCCGCGCCCGGCAAGGACCGCAGCGAAAGCTGGATCAATGACACCATCCTGGACCTGTACGGGGCGCTGTTTGACCGTGGCCACGCCCATTCCGTCGAGTGCCGCCGTGACGGGGTGCTGGTCGGCGGTCTGTATGGCGTGTCCCTGGGTGGCGCCTTTTTTGGCGAGAGCATGTTCAGCCGCCAGCGCGATGCCAGCAAAGTGGCGCTGGTCCACCTGGCGGCGCGCCTGGTGGAAGGCGGCTATCGCCTGCTGGACGTTCAGTTTCTGACCGGCCATCTGACGCAGTTCGGCGCCATCGAGGTGCCACGCGCCGCCTATCGTCGCCTGCTGGAAGAGGCCGTGCAGCACACGGCACGCTTTCCCGTCTATTCCGATTGTGCGCCGCTGGAGATTTTACAGTCGGTCACCCACACATCATAAACCGGGTGTTCGAGAGCATTGAGGGCCGGGCTGGAGGCGAACATCCAGCCCTCAAACACACGCAGCGCCGCAGCGCCGGAACGCCGGTCATCGATTTCCAGATAGGCCGAACGCTCCGGCGGGTCTTCCGGCGGCGTCCGGTCACAGGCCAGAACCGTGATAGCCAGTGTCCCGAAAATACCCGCGGCACCCACCGGGATTTCAAAGGTGGAGATGCGCGCCGTCACCTTGTCGAGTCCCTGCAGCACAGCCATATCGCCGGGCGCGGCAGCGACCGGCGCGTCGGTCAGGACGGCCAGGGCCAGAACCGCGCACAGCATGGCGCCGCGGCGCGACACGTCAGCGCCCCATGTCAGCGCTGCCCATCAACGCCGTCCATCAGCGAACCGGCCAGGGATTGGCCAGGCCGGCCACCATGTCATGGAGGACCTGGCGTAACTGCTGTTCATCACACTCCATAAGCAGGCCATCTTCGAACGCGTCCTGGGCGAGCTGGCGGATTTCCTCCAGATTGTCTTCCAGAACCTTGATCTTTTCGTGGCAGGTCAGCGGCGCGCCGGTGCGGTCACGCCAGACGGTTCGCCCGGCGCTGGTGGTTGTGCCTGCGGTCTCCTCGGTCATGCCGTCGCCTCCCTGTATCGGTAGTCCCGCACCGTCTCTTAAAAGCGCCGCCGCCAACCGCGGTCTAGCGGTCGGTGGCCAGAAAGATAATCTCGCCCACCTGCTCTTCCAGCGAGCGCTGGCTCTCGGTGTGGCTGATCTGACCGCCCGGTTCGATCTGGCCGTTGCTGATGCCCGGTCGCAGATTGATGACGCTGCCGCCGAGCAGACCATCGGAAGCGATGATCGCCACCGTATCCGTGGGCAGGCGCACATCGCGCGAAATGCTGAGATCGACCACCGCTTCAAACGCCTGGGTATCAAGGCGAATACCGGCGACGGAGCCAACGCGGATGCCATTGACCCGCACCTCGCTGCCGGAGGTGATGCCGCCGGCCGACAGGAAGCGAGCGGCAACCGTATAGGTTTCCCCCTGGTCAAGGTCGGTGCGGGCCAGAGTGAAGGCGAGGAAGCCGCCGGCCACCACCAGCACCGCAGCACCCAGCATGGTTTCAATCAGGCTGCGCTTCATGGCGCTGTGTCCCCGTTGGTGTCGGTCCGGTTAGTGTCGATAGCGCCGTCGTCGGGCGCGGCGCGGGCACGCTGCGCCTCGGCAATAATCAGTTCCAGGATGTCACTGAGCACGACCGCATCCTGGGTGAAGTCTATACGACCACCGGCGACGAGCGGATTGTCCGAGCCGCCGGGATCAACCTCTACATACTTGCCGCCGAACAGGCCCTGGGTGCGGATGGCGGCGGAGGCATCAGTGGTCAGCCCAACCAGCGGATCCAGCGCTAGGGTGGCCACCGGACGGTTGTTGGCATCGAGCCTGAGGGCAGAGACGACACCCACCGGAACGCCGGCCGCACGCACCGGATCGCCGACCCGCAGGCCATCCACCCGGCCGAACCGGGCATTCAGCTCCATGCCCTGATCACCGCCCCCGGGCCGCCCGACAAGGGCGCCGGAGGCAAACCACACCAGGCCAATGAGGATGACCACGCCGGCCGCGATCTCGGTCAGTTCCCGGCGGGTGCGGCGGGCTTGCTGGCGCGGGCCGATGGCGGGCGAAGACCTCAGGACGGCCTCCACGGAACATAGTCGCCGTCACCGGCCGGCCGCTTTCCGCCGGCTAGAACATGGCCGGCCGGCCGATAGGCCGCGGCGGTGCCGGTCAGGTTGGGCAGGTGCGGTTTTTGCCAGGGATGAACCGCCACGTCGGTCAGCGGCGCGTCGGTAGTGTAATGCAGCCAGGCGTGCCACGCCGGCGGCACCCGGCTGGCCTCTACTTCGCCGGCATAGACCACCCAGCGGCGGCGGCGGCGGCCGGCGACCGCCCGCCGTTCTTCAAAATAGCGATTGCCCTGCTCGTCGCGACCGACCGGCCGGCCGCGGGTCCAGGTAAACAAACGGGTCCAGAGATTGGCCATGGCTGATATCACGGGTGGCTTGTGGGCGGACGGCATAAAGCGGGCGGCTTGGGGCGGGCGACAGAAAAAACGGCGCGCTTGCGGCAGTCCCGGCGCGCGGCGGCGACTATGGCATCGGGCCGGCCGGCGGTCCAGTTTCAGCGCGCCAATCACCTTCGTGCAGGACCACGCCATGAGCAGACCGGCTGCCCCTGGGATCCCGCCCGTCACGGGCCACGGGACGACCACGGCCAGGACCGCCACGGAGACGGCCGCGGGCGGCGCACGACCAGCGGCCCGGCCAGCGGCGCGGCCGGCGGCCACGCCCCCGCCCCTGACGGTGGCCGGTGCGCTGCTGGTGGTGGTGGCCACCCTGCACTATGCCATCGCCCCCAGCCTGGCCCGCTTCGCCTATGCGGAGTCGGTCTCGCCCCTGACCGTCGCCGTGCTGCGCATGGCGCTGCTGATCCCTGTGCTGTTGATCCTGCTGCGCCTGACCGGACGCCGGGTCGGCCTGCCGCGGGCGCGACGCATCGAGGCGGCCGGCGCCGGCTTGCTGTTCCTGACCGTTTCGGCCGGCTATCTGACCGCCATCGAGCGCATTCCGATCAATCTGGCGGTCCTGATTTTCTTCACCTTCCCGCTGATCGTCACCGTCGCCAGCCGTATGCTGGGCCGTGACGTTCTGCCATGGGACCGGCTGCTGGCCGTCTTTGCCGGTTTCGCCGGCCTGGCCCTGGCGCTGGGTGCCGGCCTGGGCGAGCTGGATCTGACCGGTACCGCCGCCGCCTTTGCCGCCAGCCTGGCGTTGAGCGGTATTCTGCTGTGGAACGCCCACCACGCCGCCCATCACCCGGCCATCGTCCTCAACCTGCATGCCCTGTGGGTGGCGGTGGCGGTCGGCCTGGCAATCCTGGTCTTCAGCGCGCCGGCGCTGCCGGTCAGCGCGGCGGGCTGGGGCGGCATGGTCGGTGCGGCGGCGGCCTATGTGGTGGCCTTTACCTGCTTCTTTTCGGCCATCGCCATGATCGGGGCGGTACGCACAGTGGTGCTCGCCAATCTGGAACCCCTATGGGCCATTCTGTTCGCCGCCTGGCTGTGGAGTGAACCGCTGGGCGCGGTCCGCCTGGCCGGCGCCGGGCTGGTGCTGGCGGCGGTGGTGTGGGTCAGCCGGCCGCGCCGCCGGCAGTCGGCGACCCGGGAGTCGGGCCCCGCCACCCCGGGGCCGCGTCAATGAGGCCAAAGTGAGTCGAAAAAGTCACAGCCAATACCGGATATAGAGAAAAATACCGGATCAGACACTAAACCGGGTTGATCCTACAAGGTTTCGCCCTTAGCGTTTCCAGTCCCACAACATATAGCGGGGACCGCACATCTTGTGCGGTGGCAAGCCGGGAAGCACAAAGGCTTCCGATCAATGAGGAGTCGCGGGGCTTTCTCAAAGACGGGCCTGCCACAGGGGAAACAGAGCCGGCCACAAGGACGGCCTGAACGCCAGGGGGCAGCATGCGCTTTGAACGCCGATTCACCACCGCCGGCCGGTCACCCTATGAGGGGATCGCCTTTCGCCGGGCGGCCAGCGAGATCCGCAATCCCGATGGCTCCATCGTATTCAGCCAGAAGGATATTGAGGTTCCCGCGGACTGGAGCCAGGTGGCATCGGATGTTCTGGCCCAGAAGTATTTCCGCAAGGCCGGTGTCCCGGCGGCGCTGAAGCCGGTTGAGGAGGCTGACATCCCCGACTGGCTGTGGCGCCACGAAGCGGACAGTGCGGCGCTTGCCAGCCTCAATCCGGACTCACGCAACGGCGGCGAACGCAGCGCCCGGCAGGTCTTTGACCGTCTGGCCGGCACCTGGACCTACTGGGGCTGGAAGGGTGGCTATTTCTCGTCCGAGGAAGACGCCCGGACCTTCTTCGACGAAATGCGCTTCATGCTGGCCCGGCAGATGGCCGCACCCAATTCGCCGCAGTGGTTCAATACCGGCCTGCACTGGGCCTATGGCATTGACGGGCCGTCGCAGGGCCATTTCTTCGTGGACGAGCTGGCCGCCGGCGGCGCCAGCGGCGAGGCGCAGGCATCGATGTCGTCCTATGCCCGGCCGCAGCCCCATGCCTGCTTTATCCAGGGCGTCAGCGACGATCTGGTCAATGAAGGCGGCATCATGGACCTGTGGACGCGCGAGGCGCGACTGTTCAAATACGGCTCCGGCACCGGCTCCAATTTCTCCGCCATTCGCGGTGAAGGCGAGTCGCTGAGCGGCGGTGGCCGTTCATCCGGCCTGATGAGCTTTCTCAAGATCGGCGACCGGGCGGCGGGCGCCATCAAGTCCGGCGGCACCACGCGACGGGCGGCCAAAATGGTGTGCGTCGACCTGGACCATCCGGACATCGAGAAGTTCATCAACTGGAAGGTGATCGAAGAGCAGAAGGTGGCCGCCCTGGTGGCCGGCTCCAAGCTGGCCAATCGTTGTCTCAACGCCATCATGGCGGCGTGCCACGAGGCGGTGGCGCTGGACGAGGCGGCGCGCTTTGACCCCAAGCGCAACCCGGTGCTGAAGAAGGCGATCCGCGAGGCACGGCGCGCCATGCTGCCGGAAAACTATGTGGCGCGGGTGATCCAGTTCGCCCGTCAGGGCTATACCGAGATTCACTTCCCCACCTATGACACGGACTGGGATTCCGACGCTTATCTGACGGTCAGCGGTCAGAACGCCAACAACTCCGTGCGCGTCACCAACGCCTTCCTGGAGGCGGTGGAGGCGGATCGCGACTGGGCCCTGATCCGGCGCACCGACGGCGACGTCTCGCACACCCTGCCGGCGCGCGCCCTGTGGGAGCAGATCAGCCATGCGGCCTGGGCCTCGGCCGACCCCGGCGTGCAGTACGACAGCACCATCAACGAGTGGCACACCTGCCCCGAAGACGGCCGCATCAACGCGTCCAATCCGTGTTCGGAGTACATGTTCCTGGACGACACCGCGTGCAATCTGGCCAGCCTCAACCTGATGGCCTTCCAGGCCGAGGACGGCACCCTGCAGGTGGACGCGTTCGAACATGCGGTCCGGCTGTGGACGGTGGTGCTGGAAGTCTCCGTGCTGATGGCGCAATACCCGTCACGGACCATCGCCGAACGGTCATGGCGCTATCGCACACTGGGCCTTGGCTACGCCAATCTGGGCGGGCTGCTGATGGCCTCGGCCCTGCCCTATGACAGTGTGGAGGGACGGGCCCTGGCCGGCGCCATTACGGCGCTGATGACCGGCGTTTCCTATGCCACATCGGCGGAGATGGCGAGCGAACTGGGGCCCTTCCCGGGCTATGCCAGGAACGCCGAGGCCATGCTGCGGGTGGTCCGCAACCACCGCCGCGCGGCGCACGGCCAGGGCAGCGGCTATGAGGGTCTGTCGGTGGCGCCGGTGCCGCTGGATTCCGCTCATTGCCCCGAGCCGGAAGTGACCTTCGCCGCCGAGCGGGCCTGGGACCGGGCGCTGGAGCTTGGCGAAACCCACGGCTTCCGCAACGCCCAGGTCAGCGTCATTGCGCCGACCGGCACCATCGGCCTGGTCATGGACTGCGACACCACCGGCATCGAGCCCGACTATGCCCTGGTCAAGTTCAAGACCCTGGCCGGCGGCGGCTATTTCAAGATCATCAACCGCACGGTGCCCGACGCCCTGCGCCGCCTTGGCTATGACGAGCGGGAGATCAGCGACATCATCTCCCATGCGGTCGGCCATGGCAGCCTGAAGGACGCGCCGGGCATCAACCACAAGCGGCTGAAGGCCCTGGGTTTTGCCGAGGCGCAGATCGAGCGCCTGGAACACAGCCTGGCCAGCGCCTTCGACATCCGCTTCGCCTTCAACAAATGGACCCTTGGCGAGGACTTCTGCATCCGGGTTCTGGGCCTCGACAAGGCGGCGATGGACGATGTCACCTTCGACATGCTGCCGGCGCTGGGCTTCAGCGGGGCGGAGATCGAAGCGGCCAACGCCTATTGCTGCGGCACCATGACCCTTGAAGGGGCGCCGCATCTGAAGCCCGAACACCTGCCGGTGTTCGACTGTGCCTCGCCGTGCGGCCGCACCGGCACCCGCTCGCTGTCGGTGGAAAGCCATATTCGCATGATGGCCGCGGCGCAGCCCTTCATCAGCGGCGCCATATCCAAGACCATCAACATGCCCAACAGCGCCACAGTGGATGATTGCGGCGCGGCCTATGTGCTGTCCTGGCGGCTTGGCCTCAAGGCCAATGCGCTTTACCGCGACGGCTCCAAATTGTCGCAACCGCTCAATGCCAGCCTGCTGGGCGAAGCGGATACCGATGAGGAAGATGAGGACCAGACGGCGACGGTGGCCGAACGGGTCGCCGGCGCGCCAGCGACCGAACGCGCCGCGGTGGTGGCCGAGCGCATCATCGAGCGAGTGGTGGAACGGATCAGCCGCAAGCCCCTGCCCTCGCGGCGCAAGGGCTATACCCAGAAGGCAGTGGTCGGCGGCCACAAGGTCTATCTGCGCACCGGCGAATATGAGGAAGGCGGCATCGGTGAAATCTTCATCGACATGCACAAGGAAGGGGCCAGCTTCCGCTCTCTCATGAACAACTTTGCCATCGCCATTTCCATCGGCCTGCAATACGGCGTGCCGCTGGAGGAATATGTAGAGGCCTTTACCTTCACCCGTTTCGAGCCGCAGGGCATGGTCGAAGGCAATGACGCCATCAAAATGGCGACCAGCGTTCTGGACTATATCTTCCGCGAGCTGGCCATCAGCTATATGGGTCGCGATGACCTGGCCCATGCGGTGCCCGACGACATGGCGCACGACGCCATGGGCGGTGGCGAGGCGCAGAGCCGGTTGATGCACGCCGAGGCGGAAGCCTGGCGCAGCCGGGTCAGCAGCGGCTTCATCCGCAACCGCCTGACGGTGGTGGAAGGCGGCCAGACGTCGCGGCCGCTGGCCACCGCGCGCCTGCACGATGATGAAGCGGCAGCCACCGGCACCCATGGCGCAGGCCAGACCGTGACCGCCCGGCACAGCGAGAGCCGCAGCGTCAGCGACACCATCAACGGCGGCGGCGGGACCGCCACAATCGCCACGACGGTGGCCGACAGTGTGACGGTGACCAGCGCCGGCACCATCGCCAATCAGGCCGGGCAGCGCCGGGCCGAAGCCAGAATGAAGGGGTATGAGGGTGATTCCTGTCCCGAGTGCGGGAACTTCACCCTGGTGCGTAACGGCACCTGCCTCAAATGTGTCACCTGCGGCTCCACCACGGGCTGCAGCTGACGGGAGAACCGCCCTCCGTTCGTTCTCCCTGACACTGGGCGGGAGAGGTCACCGCGATGACCCTCCCGCCCCTTTTTTTGTTCGCAACGCCTTGCCGTGGACGGCTGGCTAGAGCGTCGGTCAGCGCCTATGCTTGGGCCCCGATTTCAATTTCAGGGAGCCCGCCATGGCCGGACGCATTGCTGCCCGTCTCTCAGAACTCGCCATCACATTGCCCGAGGCGCCGCCGCCGGCGGCCAACTATGTGCCATGGGTGAGAAGCGGCAATCAGGTCATCGTCGCCGGCCAGATTCCGGTCCGGGACGGCAAGCGGCCCTATGTGGGCAAGCTGGGTGGCGGTGTCAGCAACGCCGACGGCCAGGCGGCGGCGCGGCTGTGCGCCATCAACCTGCTGGCCCAGGTGCGGGCGGCGGTGGACGGCGATCTGGACCGGGTGGTGCGGGTCCTGCGGCTTGGCGGCTTCGTCAACGCCACGGCCGACTTTACCGAGCACCCGGCGATCATCAACGCCGCCTCGGACCTGATGGTGGAGGTGTTCGGCGAGGCCGGACGCCACGCCCGTTTCGCGGTGGGCGCGCCGAGCCTGCCGTTCGACGTGGCGGTGGAGATCGACGGCCTGTTCGAGGTCCGGTGAGCGCCCTGCCCCGGAGGCCCTGAACCATGCCCGACGGCGCCGATCCGGTGCAGATCCGGGTCATTGACAGCATCGCCACTTTGGATGCCGGCCAGTGGGACGCACTGGCCGATCCGGCGGGCAACCCGTTTGTCGGCCATGCCTTTCTGCTGGCCCTGGAGGAAAGCGGATCGGCCGTCGCCAGCCAGGGCTGGCAGGCGCAGCACCTGGCGGTGGAGGATGGCGAAGGGCGGCTGATCGCCGCCGCGCCGATGTATCTCAAAAGCCATTCCCAGGGCGAGTATGTGTTCGACCATGGCTGGGCCCAGGCGTGGGAGCAGGCCGGCGGCCGGTATTATCCCAAGCTGCAGGCGGCGGTGCCCTTTTCGCCGGTGCCGGGGCCACGGCTGCTGACCGGCGGCGCGATTGACACGCCGCGCCTGCGCCAGGCGCTGGCCGCCGCCATGATGGAGGTGGCGCGGCGCATGGACCTGTCAAGCGTCCACGTGACCTTCTGCCGGGAGGACGAGCAGGCAGCGCTGGTGGAGGCCGGGTTCCTGCCGCGCCTTGGCATGCAGTACCACTGGCACAACGACGGCTATGAGACGTTCGATGATTTTCTCGGCGCCCTGAACAGCCGTAAACGTAAAGCCATCCGCAAGGAACGCGCGGCGGTGGTGCGCGAAGGCCTGATCGTGCGGGCGCTCAATGGCGACGACATCAAACCGCGCCACTGGGACGCCTTCTTCCATTTCTACATGGACACCAGCGATCGCAAATGGGGCTATCCCTATCTGACGCGGGAGTTCTTTGCCCGGCTGGGCGAAACCATGGCCAATCAGGTGGTGCTGATCATGGCCGAGGACGATGGCCAGCCGGTGGCCGGCGCCCTCAATCTTGTGGGACGCGACTGCCTGTTCGGCCGCAACTGGGGCTGCATCGCCGATTTCCGCTTTCTCCATTTCGAGGCCTGCTACTACCAAGCCATCGACTATGCCATCGCCCACGGTCTGAGCCGGGTCGAGGCCGGCGCCCAGGGCCAGCACAAGGTGCAGCGCGGCTATCTGCCGGTGGCCACCCACTCCGCCCACTGGATCCGCGACGAGGGATTCCGCCAGGCGGTGGAGAACTTCGTCCGGCGCGAGGAACGCGCCATGCGGCACGAGATGGAGGCGGTGGCGACGCAATCCCCGTTCCGCCAGGAGGGTGACGGAAAGCACTGAGCGGGCCTGTAAATTACCGCCGTCACGGGATGGTTTTGTCACAATTGCGCCAAAATCACAGTGCTGATTCAGCGCTGACGACACGCCGTCCTTGATGATCGCGACCGCGCCTTCCGGAGCGGAACAGACCCCACAAGCCAGAACCAGCGCGTGCCCGATTTACCGCCTTTCAGGTGACAGGCATGGACACGAGATGGACAGTTTGGCCGGCGGCCATCCGCCCGGCAAAGGGACTGATTGTGCTGCTTGTGGCGACGGCGGCTATTCTCGCCGGCCCGCCGGCCAGCGGCCAGACCCCCACCCCATCAGCCGGCACCCTGGCCGGCAGCCTGGCTGATAGCCTGTTCGAGCAGGTGGCGGCGCAGGCCGAAAACATGGCCAACGCGCCCTTCCAGACCGCCGATGTGGAGCTGACCGGCGCCCTGGCGGATATTGACTATGACGCCTATCGCACCATCCGCTTCCGCAAGGACCAGGCGCTGTGGCGCGACGAAACACCGTTCTCCGTCGAACTGTTTCACCTGGGGTTCCTGTTCCGGACACAGGTTCAGATCAATCTGGTTGACGAATCCGGGACTCATGCCCTGCCTTTCGACCAAACGCTCTTCGACTATGGCCAGAGCGGTATTGGCGAGGCCCTGGGCAGCGCCAACAGCGATGCGGCTGCGGCCATCGGCTATGCCGGATTCAAGATTCTCTATCCGCTGCACCGGCCGGATGTGCGGGATGAGGTGGCAGTCTTTCTCGGTGCGTCCTATTTCCGGCTGCTGGCGCGCAACCAGGTCTATGGCCTGTCGGCACGCGGCCTGGCGCTGGGCACCGCCAGTCCCGAGGGCGAAGAATTCCCCACCTTCCGCGAGTTCTGGCTGGTCAAGCCGGCAGCGGACAGCGGGACGATCACGGTCTATGCCCTGCTGGACAGCCCCTCGCTGACCGGTGCCTACCGGTTTGACATCCGGCCGGGCGCGCAGACGGTAGTGGACACGCGCCTTCGTCTGTTCGCCCGCGCGGACGAGCCGCTGCGGCCGGGCCTGGCGCCGCTGACCAGCATGTTTCTCTATGGCGAGAACCGCCGCCCCTATCACGACGACTACCGCCCGGAAGTGCACGACTCCGACGGTGTGCTGATGCACACCGCCCGCGGCGAATGGCTGTGGCGGCCGGTGGCCAATCCGGCCCGTCTGCGGGTCACGACCCTGCTGGATGACGCGGCAGGCGGTCCGGCCGGTTTCGGCCTGATGCAGCGTGATCGGGACTTCGCCAACTATCTGGACAGCGAGGCGCACTATGAACGCCGGCCCAGTCTGTGGGTGGAGCCGGTGGACGGCTGGGGCCCCGGCGCCGTGCATGTGGTGGAAATTCCCAGCCCCGAAGAGATCAACGACAATATTGTCGCCTTCTGGCAGCCGGCCGCGCCACTGACACGCCAAGCGCCACTGGAGGTTCGCTACCGCCAGTATGCGCTGTCGACCATGCCGGACGGGCACGGCCACATGGGCCATGCGGTGCGCACGCGCGAAGGATGGGCATCGGTGCCCGGATCGGCCGTGAAGCCGCCGCGTACGGTGCGCCGCCTGGTGGTGGATTTCACGGGCGGCGCACTGGACGGGCTCGACCCGAGCCAGCCGGTCGCCGCCGACCTGCAGGTGACAGGGGCGCTGGCCCGCGTGGATCACGTGGCGGCGGTGCCCGGGACCGACCTGTGGCGCGTCTCGTTTACCATCACGCCGGACGGCGGCGATGCGGTGGACATGCGTCTGTTCCTGAGCCTCAACGGCCAGCGCCTGAGCGAGACATGGACCGCGGTGTGGAGCCGTCATGACCTCCGCTGAGACCGCCGCCGCTCACGGCCTGCCGCGAAACGTCACGCCGCCCGCTGAGCACCGCCGGCCGGTAGTGGGTGACGCCACCCACGACGTGGTGGTCCGGCCGCTGTTCTTCGCCTTGGTCGCCACCACGGTGCTTGGTGGCGGGCTGATCCTGTTCGACATTCTGCGGGCCAACGGGTTGAGCCTGACCGAGGCCCTTATCCTGCCGCTGTTCGTCATCACCTTCGGCTGGATCGCCCTGTCGTTCTGGACGGCGGTGGCGGGCTTCGTGCTGCGGCTTGTGCGCCTGGACCCGCTGACCCTGCGCCGCTATCCGCCAGCTCTGGCGGAACCGGCGGCAGCGGCCGCAGCGGCGACCCTGCGCACCGCCATCGTCATGCCCATCCGCAACGAAGACCCGGCGGCGGCATTGGGCTGCCTGGAGACCACCTGCCGCTCGCTGCAAGCCACCGGCCAGTTCGCCCATTTCCATGTGTTCGTCCTCAGCGATTCCGACGACGCCGCGCTGTTCGACGGCGAAGCGGAGGGAACCAGGGCCCTGGCCAGACGGCTTGGCGCGGCGGAGCGCTTCCACTATCGCCGGCGGACCAGCAATGAAGGGCGCAAGGCCGGCAACATCGCCGCCTTTTGCCACGCGCACGGTGCCGACTATGACGCCATGCTGGTGCTCGACGCCGACAGCGTGATGACCGGCGAGACGATCCTGGCCCTGATCACCGACATGAGCCGGCGGGCCGACGCCGGCATCATCCAGACCGTGCCCCTGCCGGTCGGTCAGTCGCTGATCTTCGGACGCGCCATTCAGTTCGCCGCCCGCCTGTCGAGCCCTATGCTGGCCACCGGCCATGCCCTGTGGCAGCGCGGCGAATCCAACTACTGGGGCCACAACGCCTTGGTCCGCCTGGCCCCCTTCCACCGCCACGCCATGCTGACGCCGCTGCCCGGGCCGCCGCCCATGGGCGGCGACATCATGAGCCACGATTTCGTCGAGGCCGCGCTGCTGCGGCGGGCCGGCCATCGCACCTATGTCCGGGCCGACCTTGGCGGCAGCTATGAAGGCCTGCCAGGCGACCTGTTCGATTATCTGGCGCGCGAGCGCCGCTGGGCCCAGGGCAATCTGCAGCACTTGCGGCTGCTGGCCCTGCCGGGCCTGCACGTCATGAGCCGGCTCAACCTGCTGCTTGGCGCGCTGGCCTTCCTGGCCTCGCCGATCTGGCTTGGACTCCTGGCGCTGACCACTGTCTCAGCCATGAGCTGGAGCCTGGGCACACACGACTATTTCACCGCCGGACGACAGCTCTTCCCCGACTGGCTTGTGGGCAAGCCGGACGAAATCCGGGCGTTGTTCATTGCCACCGCCGCCATGCTGTTCCTGCCGAAGGTCCTGGCCCTGATCCTGGCCCTGACCAGCCAGACCGCACGAGCCGGCTTCGGCGGCGGTCTGACCCTGACCGCCAGCACCCTGGCGGAAAGCCTGTTCGCCGTGCTGATGGCACCGGTGATCATGCTCTACCACAGCCGTTTCGTGGCCGGGATTCTGGCCGGCCGCGCCGTCGGCTGGCGCTCCCCCCGGCGCGGCGAAGGGGCGGCGGACCGGACCCTGGCGCTGCGCGCCGGGCGACTGCCCGGCCTTGTGGGCCTGGTCTGGGGCGGCGTGACCCTGGCCGCGGCGCCGCTGTTCTTCTGGTGGTTGGCGCCGGTGCTGCTGGGCCTGGTGGCGGCGGCACCGATGATCATGCTGTCTGGAGACAAGGCATGGGGCCGGCGGGTCATGCGCGCCGGTGTGTTCCGTACGCCCGAAGAGATGGTGGCGCGCCCCGATACGCGTCCTGTGCACGGCCGCCCGGACGACCGCGGGCTGCTGTCCGCCGCCGGCTAGAGCGGGCCGTCGAACACCGCAGCCCGGGTCTGCCGCAATCCCAGCGATAGATAGAGCGCACAGGCCGCCCGGTTATCCGGTTCAGTCGCCACCCACCATTCCTGACAACCGCGGGCACGGCCGGCCGCCGCCAGAATCGCCAGCAGGCGGCTGGCGACGCCGCGACGACGCCAATGGGGCGCTACACCAAGATTGTCCACATAGAGCTGTGGCGCGCCGTCCGGGTGGTGATGAACCATGGCGCGAGCCTGACCGACCAGGAGCCCGGCCGGCCCGCGGCCGGGCGTCATCCCGTCGGCCACGACCCGGGCAATGGCCATCAGGTGGCCCG
The DNA here is from genome assembly GCA_040218575.1 of Alphaproteobacteria bacterium. NCBI lineage: Bacteria > Pseudomonadati > Pseudomonadota > Alphaproteobacteria > Alphaproteobacteria bacterium. Next base: position 619,457 of record JAVJRE010000007.1, read on the forward strand.
GTGCGGCGAGATAAGCCTGCAAGTGAGCGTAGGCCACGGGATGATCGAAGATCTCGTCATCCATATGGTCGAACAGCGCCGCATCTTGCGGACCGGCCAACCGCAGTTCCAGGCCATCCACCAGGCGACGGGAGTCAGATGACACCTGAGTGCGCCTAGCGCCGTGGCGTGACTTTCTCTTTGCCGCCACCGCCGGCACCACCCGCCTTGCCACGGGAGCGCGCTTTGCTCGCCGTCGGCTTCTCCGTTTTTGGCGCGGCAAGCGCCGGCACATCCTTCTGATATTCGAAGACCAGTGCGTCATCCTTCACATGGACGGTGACGGCGCCGCCCTTCTCCAACGCGCCAAACAGAAGCTCTTCCGCCAGCGGCTGCTTGATCTTGCTCTGGATGACACGGGCCAGCGGTCGCGCGCCGAAGGCCGGATCGAACCCCTTTTCCGCCAGCCACAGGCGCGCCTGGTCGGTCAGCTCAATAGTGACATGGCGGTCGGCAAGCTGCGCCTCCAACTGCATGACGAACTTGTCCACCACGCGCTGCATCACCTCCATAGAGAGGTTGGCAAAGGGAATTGTGGCATCAAGCCGGTTACGGAACTCCGGCGAGAACATGCGGTTGATGGCTTCCTCGTCGTCGCCGACCCGCACACTGCCGCCGAAGCCAATAGCCGGCTTGGCCATGTCGGCCGCGCCGGCGTTAGTGGTCATGATCAGAATGACGTTGCGGAAGTCCACGTTCTTGCCGTTGTGGTCGGTCAGCTTGCCGTGGTCCATGACCTGCAAAAGAATATTGAACAGGTCAGGATGGGCCTTCTCGATTTCATCCAGCAGCAGAACCGCATGGGGATGTTGATCAATGGCATCGGTCAGCAGGCCGCCCTGGTCGAATCCCACATAGCCCGGCGGCGCGCCAATCAGGCGCGACACGGTGTGACGCTCCATATACTCGCTCATATCGAAGCGGATCAGTTCGATTCCCATGGCGCGGGCAAGCTGGCGCGCCACCTCGGTCTTGCCGACGCCGGTAGGACCGGAGAAGAGGTAGGAGCCGATGGGCTTTTCCGGTTCACGCAGACCGGCGCGGGCCAGCTTTATGGCACTGGACAGCGCGTTAATGGCCGGGTCCTGACCGAAGACCATGGTCTTAAGGTCCCGTTGCAGGTTCTCCAGAACGGACTTGTCATCGTTCGACACGGTCTTCGGCGGTATGCGGGCGATCTTCGCCACGACCGCCTCCACGTCCTTGACCGAAATTGTCTTCTTGCGCCGGCTGGGCGGCAGCAGCTTCTGGGCGGCGCCAACCTCATCGATCACGTCGATCGCCTTGTCCGGCAGCTTGCGGTCGCCGATATAGCGGTGTGACAGCTCCACCGCCGTACGCAGGGCGTCGGCGGTGTAGTGCACGCCATGATGCTCTTCATAGTAGGGCTTCAGACCGCGCAGAATCTTCACTGTATCCTCGACCGACGGTTCATTGACGTCGATTTTCTGGAAACGACGGACAAGGGCGCGATCCTTTTCGAAGTAGCTGCGGTATTCCTTGTAGGTGGTCGAGCCGATGCAGCGGACAGTGCCCGAAGCCAGCGCCGGCTTGAGCAGATTGGAAGCGTCCATGGAGCCGCCGGAGGTGGCGCCGGCGCCGATGACCGTGTGAATCTCATCAATGAACATGATGGCGCCGGGAATGGCTTCCAGCTCTGACAGGACGGCCTTGAGCCTTTCCTCGAAGTCGCCGCGATAACGGGTGCCAGCGAGCAGCGATCCCATGTCGAGCGAGTAAATCGTGGCGTCGGCCAGGACGTCCGGCACATCGCCCTTGACGATACGCAGGGCCAGCCCTTCGGCAATGGCCGTCTTGCCAACGCCGGGATCCCCCACATAGAGCGGGTTGTTCTTGGTGCGTCGGCACAACACCTGGATGGTGCGCTCCACTTCCGCTTCGCGGCCGATGAGCGGATCGATGCGACCGTCGCGCGCCTTCTTGTTGAGATTGACGCAATAAGCCTGCAAGGCCTCCTGGCCCTTGACCGCCGGCTCGCCACCCTCCTCTTCGGCACCCTGCACCGGGCGCGGCTCCGACAGTCCCTGCACCTTGGCGATACCGTGCGAGATATACTGCACTGCGTCGAGCCGGCTCATATCCTGGAGCTGGAGAAAGTACACGGCGTGGGACTCACGCTCCGAGAAGATAGCCACCAGCACATTGGCGCCGGTGACTTCCTCGCGGCCCGACGACTGAACATGAATCGCCGCTCGCTGCAGGACACGCTGGAAACTGGCGGTGGGCTTGGCCTCGATGAAGTGGTCGGTGCGCAGACCATCAAGCTCTCCATCCACATATTCCGTCAGGTCCTGGGTCAGCCGCTCCGCGTCAACGCCACACGCCTTGAGCACTGCAACCGCGTCCTGATCCTGGGTCAGCGCCAGCAGTAGATGTTCCAGAGTCGCATATTCGTGCCGCCGCTCATTAGCCAGAGCGAGGGCGCGACGGAGACTTTGCTCCAGGTTGCGTGACAGCATCGGCGACGGCTCCTCTCCGGGCTTGCGCCCTATTCCTTCTCCAGCGTGCACTGCAGCGGGTGCTGGTTCTCCCGCGCGAACTCAATCACCTGATTCACCTTGGTCTCGGCGACTTCGTAGGTATAGACGCCGCAGATACCAATACCGCGCCGGTGGACATGCAGCATGATCTGCGTCGCTTCTTCCTGGTTCTTGTGAAAAAAGCGTTCCAGGACCAGAACGACAAACTCCATGGGCGTGTAGTCATCATTGAGCAGCAGGACCTTGTACATGGACGGCTTCTTCGTCCGCACCCGGGTCTCCACCACGACCCCCGTATCATCGCCGCGCCCGCCCCGACCGTCGCGGCCGCCATCAGCGTCGCCCGGCCCCTCAGGACCGCCTGGATCCGTCCTGTCCGGCGTGCCGGGCTGTGATGGCGGCACCGATGGACGAGCCAGACCCGGCGCCGGCCGGGACCGCAGGATCGGCCCGCGCGAACCCCCTGCCGCGCACATTGGTGCGGGCGGGACCGCAGGGACCGGCGGGACCGACATCATCGTCACTGCATTTTCATCCACACAGCCATGCCGCATGGCACACCCTGCCGGCACGGTGCGGCTGACGCCGCCGCAGCAGTCTGACACAGGAGACGTAAAGCAGGCTTTAACCACATGGGAATCATATGGGATGGAGCCGGCCGCCGCAAAGGGCGACAGTCAAGAAAGGCTTGATTGGTGCCACGTTGTGACCGGAATGTGACGAGCGGTCCGGCGAACGGGCATGGCGGTTGTGAGCGCTGTGCGGTTGGCCATGGCGAGCCGGTTGACCGGCCGGTTTTACCCTTCCCTAACCACGACCACCGCACAGTGGCGGGCGACCGCCGTTGCAGAATGCTCTTCTGGGGCGACCCGGGGGCACCGGGGCAGATGTGGGCGTGGTGCGGCGGCTGGTGCGGCGGCAAGGCGGCAGAAGCACTGGGTTTTTAGTCAGGGGTGGACGGAATACTGCAAGTTTAGCTAGAATCCCATTGATTTCGCTAGCATATCGTCTGTCCCGGGAGGGGACGATCTGTGGCGGCCATACAAGGGCAGGAGGCGGGTCGTGCAGGGGACGACCAGATCCGATAAGCGGCCAGATCACACTGGCCCAGAGCAGGCCGGCGACGCCCGTCATGAGGCGCGCCGCGGTCAGCGCCTGCGTGTGCGCGGACTGGCTGGCCTGGTGCTGGGTGGCCTGATGGTGCTGAGTGGCGTGCTGGCGGTAGGCGTGGCGCCTGCCGAGGCGCGCTATGCATCCATCGTGATTGACGCGCGGACCGGCCAGATCCTGCATCAGGAGAACGCCGCGACGCGGAATTATCCGGCCTCGCTGACCAAGATGATGACCCTGTATCTGGTCTTCGAGGCGCTGGAGACCGGCCGCCTGACCATGGATCAGAAACTGCCGGTATCCCGCACGGCGGCCGGCCGCTCGCCGTCGAAGCTCGGCCTGGCGGCGGGTTCCACCATTTCGGTGCGGGACGCCATCAACGCCCTGATCGTCAAGTCGGCAAATGACGTGGCCACGGTCGTTGCGGAAGCGCTGGGCGAGAGCGAGCGCAACTTCGCCCGCCGCATCATGACCGGCAAGGCGCGGGAACTGGGAATGGCCGACACCACCTTCCAGAATGCATCCGGCCTGCCCAACCAGGGCCAGTTGACCACCGCCGCCGACATGGCGCGGCTGGTTTATGCCCTGCAGCGGGACTTTCCGAAGTACTACCCGCTGTTCAGCCAGCAGAGCTTCACCTGGCAGGGCAAGACCTATCGCGGCCACAACCGCATGCTGTCCAGTTTTTCCGGTACCGACGGCGTGAAGACAGGCTATATCGCCGCATCGGGTTTTCAGATCGCCACATCGGCGGTGCGCAACAACCGCCGCCTGATTGGCGTTGTCCTCGGCGGGCGCACCGCCGCGTCACGCGATGCCCACATGGCGACCCTGCTCAATAACGGATTCGACCGGATCTCCGCCCTGCCCGCCATCCTGGTGGCCGTGAAGCCCGGTAGCCCTCCGCTGGCCATAGCCAATGACGGACCGGAGCGAAGCCATGGCATCCAGGTGGGCGCCTTCTCTCGCTTTGCGCCAGCTCATCTGGCGGCTACCCGTGCGCTCCGCAACGCCGCCACCATCGTCGGTGCGGCGCACATCAGCGTTGACGAGATCGCCGGCGACAGCGGGCCCCTCTATCGCGCCCGTCTGATCGGCCTGGCGCAGAACGACGCACAGCGCGCCTGCGCCCTGTTGCAGCAGCGTTCGATGGATTGCCTGGTGGTGGTGACCGGCAGCGGTGGCCAGCTGGCCTCCAACTAGCGCCCCGGCCGTCTCAAGGCCCGGCCTCTCAGAGCCCGGCGGACTCCGCCACGGCGTCCAGAGTATCCCGGGCAACGCCGCTTTTCGCCAGTTGGTCTGAGAGTGCCGCGACCAGACGCGAGAGCGCCGCCGTGTCCGGCCCCTCGCAGCGAGCGACCAGCATTTCCGATGTATTTGACGCGCGCAGCAGCCACCAGCCATCCGCCGTGGAAACGCGCACGCCGTCCAGATCAGACAGGGTGGCACCGGCGGCGGTCAGCCTGGTCCGCACGTCCTCGACAATGGCGAACTTGCGCACCGCCGGCACCGGCACACGAATTTCCGGCGTGTTGACCACCTTCGGCAGAGAGTCGTGAAACACCGCCAGGGTCATGTCAGAGGCGGCAAGAATCCGCAGCAGGCGCATGGCCGCATAGAGCGCGTCGTCATAGCCATAGTAGCGATCGGCGAAAAAGATATGCCCGCTCATTTCGCCGGCAAGCGGCGCGCCAAGCTCCGCCATGCGCGACTTGATGATGGAATGGCCGGTGCGCGCCATGACCGGTTTTCCGCCCATGGCGGCGATGCGGTCAAACAGAACCTGGCTGGCCTTGACGTCAGCGACGATGGGTGCACCGGGATTGTGGCGCAGCACGTCCTGGGCCAGCAGCACCAGAAGCTGGTCCGCCCACAGGATGCGCCCCTGCCCGTCAACCACCCCAAGGCGGTCGCCATCACCATCGAAGGCGAGCCCCGCCTCCAGCCCCTGGTCGAGCACCAGTGCCTGCAACTCAACCAGGTTGGCGGGCACGGTGGGGTCGGGATGGTGCGCCGGAAAACGTCCGTCAATGTCGCCATTGATCACCGGATGACGGCCTGGCAGCGCCGCCGTCAACGCCTGCACCGCATCACCGGCCGCGCCATTGCCGGGGTCCCAGCCGATGGCCAGGGGCCGGCCGCCGTCAGGCGCTTCCTGCAGCAGGCGATCGAGATAGTCCTGTGACAGCGACTCCACGCGCGCCACGCCGGGCGCCACACCTGGCGAACCGCCAGATGCGACGGCGGCGAGCGTATCGGCTTCCCGCCCCAGGGCCTGGATGTCCGGGCCATAGAAGGAGCGACGACCGAGCATCATCTTGATGCCGTTGTGATCGGGCGGATTGTGCGAACCGGTGACCATCAGACCGCCATCGAGATCCAGCCGCCAGACGGCAAAATAGAGCATCGGAGTCGGGCCACGGCCGATCCGCGCCACATCAACGCCGCCGCCGATCAAGCCGTCCACCAGGGCCGCCTCCAGCGCCGGCGAGCTAAGCCGTCCGTCATAGCCAACCGCCACCCGGCGGCCACCGGCGGCGATGACCCGGCCCGCGAAGGCCCAGCCGATAGCCGCAAAGTCCGGCTCGTTGAGGGTGTCGCCGACGATGCCACGAATATCATATTCGCGGAGGATTGACGGATCGAGCCGATGGGCCGTCACGACGACGGATGATCCCCGGTTGTCGGCGTATCCGTTGGCGGCGCCTCAGCCGCCGGTATGCCCGGCGGCCGGCCCAGCGAGGTATAGCGAAAACCCTGTTGCGCCGCGTCAGCGGGGCTGTAGATGTTGCGCAGGTCAATCAGAACCGGCTGGCGCATAAGGCGGCGGGCGCGGGCCAGATCCAGACCGCGAAACTCATTCCACTCCGTGACAATGACCAGCGCGTCGGCGCCGGTCAGCGCCTGCCAGGAGTCCGTGCACCATTGCACCCCCGGCAGCAGCGGACGGGCCTCGTCCATGCCTTCGGGATCATAGGCGCAGACATGGGCGCCGGCGGCCTGCAGGGCCGGAATGATATGGAGGCTGGGAGCTTCGCGCATATCGTCGGTGTTGGGTTTGAAGGTCAGGCCGAGAATGGCGATCCGGCGATCCCGCACGGTGCCGCCGAGCGCCGCGATAATGCGGCCGGCCATGGCTTGCTTGCGCTGCTCGTTGACCTGCAGCAGGGTTTCAACCAGCCGCAGCGGCGCGCCCGCATCGCTTGCGGTGCGCACCACGGCGCGGCTGTCTTTGGGGAAGCAGGAGCCACCGAATCCCGGGCCGGGATGGAGGAACTTGGCGCCGATACGACCGTCGAGACCGATGCCGCGGGCCACATCCTGAACATCGGCCCCCACCTTCTCGCACAGGTCGGCGATTTCGTTGATGAAGGTGATCTTGAGCGCCAGGAAGGCGTTGGCGGCATATTTCGCCAGCTCCGCCGTTTCCAGATCGGTGAACAGGATGGGCGTCTCGCGCAAAAAGAGCGGCCGGTATATCTCTCGCATGACAGCGCGGGCGCGATCATCATCACTGCCGATGATGATGCGGTCCGGCCGCATGAAATCACCAATGGCCGAGCCTTCGCGCAGAAACTCCGGGTTTGACACCATGGCGAAGTCGCGCCCGCCAGCGGCGGTGATAATCTCCGCCACGCGACGGCCGGTGCCCACCGGCACGGTGGACTTGTTGACGATGACCGTGAAGCCCTTGAGCAGCGGGGCGATCTGGCTGGCGGCAGCTTCCACATAGCTGAGGTCGGCATGACCGTCGCCGCGCCGCGACGGCGTGCCGACGGCAATGAATACCGCATCCGCCCCGTTTACGGCCGCCGCCAGATCGGTGGTGAAGGAAAGCCGGCCGGCCGCCATATTGTTGCGAACCAGTTCCGGCAGGCCGGGCTCGAAGATGGGCATGTCGGCGGCCTGCAGGCGGGCAATTCTGGCCGCGTCCGTGTCGACGCAGACAACATCGGCGCCAAACTCCGAAAAACAGGCGCCCGACACCAGCCCCACATAGCCGGCCCCCACCATGGCAATGCGCATCGTTCGGTTTCCTTCCGGAGCTAGGCGTCGGCAGCGGGCGTGAGGCCCGCCAGAAGCTGCCGCACCTCCGCCGCCAGTTCCGGCCGTTCAAGGGCCAGCGCCAGATTGGCCGCCAGAAACCCGGCCTTGCCGCCGCAGTCAAAGCGTTGGCCGTCAAACCTGTAGGCGAAGACCGGTTGTTCGGCCAGCAGCGCCGCCATGGCATCGGTCAGTTGAATCTCGCCGCCGGCGCCGCGGCGGCCGGCCGCCAGATGATGGAACAGGCGGGGTTGCAGGATATAGCGACCGGGCAGCATGAGGTTGGACGGCGCGTCTTCCGGCGCCGGCTTTTCGACCATGCCGGCCAGCGGGATCAACCCGTCATCATTGGCCGGACCGGCCGGCGCGATGACTCCGTAGCGGCTGACGTCGGCGGCAGGCACCTCCAGCGCCGCGACACAGTTGCCGCCGGCCCGGCGCCACGCGGTAGCCATGGCCGCCAGGCAGGGCGGATCGCCGCGCAGCAATTCATCAGGCAGGAGAACGGCAAAGGGCTCTTCGCCCACCAGCGCGCGGGCGCAGGCCACCGCGTGACCAAGACCAAGCGGCCGGTCCTGCTGCACATAAGAGAAGCGCACCCCCGCCGGCACGGCGGCGCGCAATACCTCCAGACGGTGGGTCTCGCCGCGCTCCGCCAGCAGGGCCTCCAGCGCCGGGGCCGGCGAGAAATAGTCCTGTATGGCGGGCTTGCCGGGCGCGGTAATGAAAATGATCTCGCTGACGCCGGCGGCAACCGCCTCCTCCACCGCATAGGACACCAGCGGGCGGTCGACCACCGGCAGCAGTTCCTTGGCCACGGCCTTGGTCACCGGCAGGAAACGGGTGCCGGCGCCGGCCACCGGCAGAACGGCTTTACGCAGGATGGGGGCGGCGGACGGCATGAGGTGGTGATAGCCGGGGCGGCCGGTTTGGTCAAAGACGATCTGCGCGGAGAGGTCAGGCGGCCCGGCCGGGTCAGGCGTCCAGCAGAACCGACCTGGCCTCATTGATGCGGCTGGCCAGCCAGTCGGAGCCACCCTGATCGGGATGGAGTTTCAACATCAGGCGGCGATAGGCGCGGTCGATATCGTCACGATCCGCGCCCTCGTCCAGCCCCAGAATAGAGAGAGCATCCATGCGGCTCATGGCGCCACTGCCAGCGCTGGCCGCACCCGACCGGCGCGACCCGGGTCGCGACTGGCGGCGGCCATCACCCGCGGAGCTTCCGCCGGCGGCGCCTTCCCCGGCCGCCTCGCGCCAGCCGGGGTGGGCCCGGTCGAGCCAGGCGCCGAGGACGGCGGCCGACTGGGCGTCGCCACGGCATTCCCCGTAGAGATCGAGCAATTCCGTCAGGTCGAGGCTTTCCAGCGAACGGCCCGCATAGCTGCCGGCCAGAACCTGGCCAGACATGGCGCCACTGCCATGGTCGAGCGCCATGCGCAGGAAGCGGGTTTCCACCGCCGAACGGCCGCCGGCCGATGGCCCGCCAGCGTTGCGCGCCCAGCGCGAGCGATTCCTGGCCCGCGCCAGCCAGGGCAGCAGCAAGGGCAGGACCGCCGGCAGCCAGGTCCATCGCCCGGCCCAGACGAAGAACACCGCAATGGCCGCTGCAGCGATAATGGCGCCCCAGCGCAGCGCCCGGGCAATGGTGTGCGGATCCGCCTGAAGAAACCAGCGAGCGAGAAAATAGAGACCGGCACCGACGCCGAGCACGAGAATGAGCCAGGGAAGCATGTCAGCCCACTATAGCGCGTTTCACATCAATCCGCCGGGCCATCCGCGCCGAGCTGGCTGGCAATCAGACGCACCACCTGGCCCTCGCGCTCGCCATAGCGCGCCAGGGCCGGCCGGCCACCGGCGGCATAGGCGGCCACCGCCCCCAGCAGCGCCCGCAACTGACCGGCGCTGGCCCGGTCAAAGTGGCAGCAGGCACCGCGGGTCAGGCGGGCAATCTCCGCAAAGACACGACCAGCGGCCGGGTCATTGCCTTCATGAAAAATGAACACCGGCACGCCCAGCAGGCCGAGTCGGCCGGCCGCGTCCGCCACCTGGTCAATATCCTCTTCGCAGGCATCGCCCACAAAGACGACCGCATCCACCGGCGCCGTGCGCGCCTGTTTGTGCACATGACGCAGCAGGCGGCCAATCTGGGTGTGGCCGGCCTGGCACTGCACCTGCAGCATGAGGTCAGTCAGGGCGCGGGCCGAGGCAATCCAGCGGCTGGCCCGGATCTGGCGAAATCCGCGATAGTAGACGAGCTGCACGTCGAGGCCGCCCAGCGCAGCCGTGGCCTCAAACATCTCGGCCTGAATGTGACAGGCGGAATCCCATGTAGGCTGGCGGCTGGCGGTGGCATCCAGCGCAAAGATCAGGCGGCCCCGCCGTGCCCGAACGCCACCGGTTGAGCGGTCATCAAGCGCCGCCACCTGCGCCAGAAAATCGGCCACCGCACCGGCGCCGGTCGGCGCAGGCGTGGTGTCCGGCGCGGTATCCGACGCGGTGGTCGGCGGGGAGCGGCGATCTGTCTTGCGGTCATCGGCCATGGCACAAGGATGGAGCCGATGACCGGTTCTGCCAAGAGGCGGCTGTGGTTCCTGTTCTTTGCCGGCGCCTATTCGGTGACGATGGGGCTGTCGGGATTGAAGGCATGGAAAGCGAAAGCGAAGGTCAGCTCGTAGGCGACATCGCGGGGGCCCTCGGCGGTTTGCCGTTGCACTACCACATTACCGAGGTCACGACCGGAGGAAATGCGGCTGGCGTCCAAGGCCGAGGCCATGCCGGGGGTCCAGGTGATGACCAGATCGCCGGCCTCGATGCGCCCGCTCTGACGCAGCAGGTCCAGTGACCAGGCCTGATCCTCCACCTTCACCACATAGGCCAGCGGCGCGATATTTTCCGGCAAGGGGCCGCCGAAGAACTGGCGGAATGGTGTGGAGCCACTGTCATATTCGGGATAGGGGTTGCGACCGTAGCTGCGCAGGATGCCGCTGGCCGGCACCAGAACCTGGCCATCGGGATGACGCTCCCGGAAGCGGGCGAAGGATTCCAGCCGCGACGGCACGATGTCCAGCAGCGTGCCGGTCTGATCACCGACAATGGCCTCGCCGGTGAACTGCTGCCACCAACTGAACGTCTGCCGATCATACATGATCAGATCGGAGTGGCGCAGCGCGCCGGAGGTGCCGAACTCCAGCACCTGGCCATCCACGTCGCGGCGAAAGATGAGTGCCGTGTTGCACAAGGGGCAATAGGTGACGGCAACGGGAACCCCACCCACCACGTCATTGACGATCTCGTGCCAGGTCATGATCTGCAGCGGATAGGCGCGGGCATCGCCGTTGATCTCCACTGACAGCACCGGCTCTATGTCATCCAGTGAGTCGTGGCCGGCGGCGTCGGCAAAGGTCGGATCGTCAATGGACGGAATACCGTCGGCACGGAGCACCGGGATCACCTCCGACAGGCTCACCGAGCGCTTGGCGAGATTGGTCTGTGGCCAGTTGCGGGCGAAATAGCTCTCAAGGTCGGCCTCGTCCTGGGCCACCGCCGGGGCAGCCAGGCCAAGGACCAGGGCGACCAACAGCGCCGGCCGGATCAGCAGACGGAACCGCTTGGGGCGGATGGAAAAGCGAGGCATGGCGCATCCTTTTGGCCGGGGGGATCAGGCCACAGGAAACAGGCTGCAGGCGGTGGCGGCAAACCACGCCTCGTCACATTTGGTTGAGAGTGGCGGCCGCCGGCGGCCAGCCTCAGCCGTAGCGGGCGATACAGTCGGCCAGCAAGGCGAAGAAGCCATCGGCGTCGGCCCGGTCCATAACCAGAGCATTGGGCGCACGGTCCTTCTGCCGGCCCCACCAGTCGACCACCGTGCGGCCACGGGTAAACTCTCCGCGCGTTTCCACATCCACATGAACCTCACGGCCGGAAAACAGCTCCGGCTGCAGCAGCCAGGCGATGACACAGGCGTCGTGCAGAGCAACCCCGGCAGTGCCGAAGCGCTCCACCGCCGCTGGCCGCGACAGCTCCAGCGCGCGAACGGCGTCGGCCACCGGCCCTTTGAGCGCGTGAGTGGCGGCCATGCGCGCCGGACTGGCGATGACCTGCATGGTGACGTCGAGACCAAACATCACGATGGGTGCGCCGGCCTCAAAGACGATGCGCGCCGCCTCCGCGTCGGCATAGATGTTGAACTCTGCCGACGGCGTCACATTGCCGAGCGAGGTGGCGCCGCCCATGAGAACAATGCGGGCGATGCGCGGCACGATATCCGGCGCCATGACCATGGCCTGGGCGATGTTGGTCAGAGGCCCCACAGGGCACAGGGTGATTTCACCCGGATCAGCCTGCCGCAGCATGTGGACGATGACGCTGACCGCGTGGCCGTCATCGAGCGGCTGCTTCGGCGGCGGCAGAACGAGATTGCCGAGACCGCTGGCCCCATGCACGTGGGAGGCGTCAGCCACGGGCCCGACCAGGGGCCGCGGGCAGCCCGCATGGACCGGGACTTCCGGTCGGCCGCACAGCTCCCGCAGGGCGCGGGCATTGAGCGCCGTGCGCTCCAGACCCACATTGCCGGCGACCGGCGTAATGGCCCTGACATCGAGCCGCTCCGGCACGGCCAGCGCCATCATCAGCGCCACCGCGTCATCCACGCCGGGATCACAGTCGAAGATGATGGGCAGAGCGGCCATGGTCCGGCCGCCTAGCTGAGGAAGGCGTCTTCGTAGGGGAAGGTCGATAGAATCTCCAGGCCGTTATCGGTGATCAGCACCTGCTGCTCCAGCTTGACGCCCTCGGCGCCGCCTTCAGCACCGACATAGCTTTCGACGCACAAGGTCATACCCGGCTCGACAATCCCTTCGGGATCGGCCAGGCGCCAGATGTCCTGGACGTTGGGGATCGACGGATACTCGTCGCAGAGGCCGACCCCGTGCAGCAGGGAATAGCGATTGGCGGCGTATTCGTTAGGTATCTTCCAGCTCTTCTCACAGATTTCCCGGTGGGTAACGCCTGGTTTCAGCAAGGCGCAGTTATGAGCGATCTGGTCCACCGCCAGGCCATACAGCTTTTTCTGTTCGTCGCTGGGCTTGCCCGGGCCGCAGAAGAACGTGCGGCTCACATCGGCGCAATAGCCGAAGGGGCCGATGAGATCGGTATCGAAGCTGACCAGATCGCCCGGCCGGATAACCCGCTCGCCACATTCCTGGAACCACGGATTGGTCCGCCCGCCGGTGGTCAGCAGACGGGTTTCGATCCACTCGCCGCCCATTTCGATATTCGTCTGATGCAGAATGGACCACAGCGCGTTTTCAGTCATGCCCGGCTTCAGCGCCTCGCGCATGCGGTACATGCCGGCATCGCATACATCCATGCACACATTCATGCAGGCCATCTCCTCCGGCCCCTTGATGACGCGGGCGCGCTCCATCACCTGCTGACCATCCATCACCTCGAAGCCGAGCTCCTGCATGACATTGTGGCCGTAGGGATCGAGATGGTCGAAAGCGACGCGCCGGTTGTCGCCGGACAGACGGCGGATTTCCGTCGCCAGCTCGTCACCCCAGGCGCGAGCGCGGGAGGCGGCCTGCTCCGCCGCCGGGAAATAGAACCAGGTGCGGGCCGGCCGCACCTCGTCCACCGTTTCCAGGCCGGCCGACACCATGATGGCGCCGGGATTGTTGTATTCCCACAGGATGATGGGCCCCTCGGTGGGCACAAAGACGTAGCGCGCCGCGTTGTGCAGGGTCCACACCGCCATCTGACGGGTGCCGGTGGCGTAGCGGATGTTGATGGGGTCATAGAGAACGATGCCGGCATAGTCGCGGGCGCGGAGCTGTTCGCGCACCCGCCCCAGGCGGTACGCCCGGAGCGCCACCATGTCGATCTGGCCTTCATAATCCTTGAGGCCGGCGCCCGGCGCATTCTTGGCCAGGTCGAGTGAGCCCAGTGCTTCCAAACTCATCGGTGTATCCCCCGCAAAGTCCATCGGACCGCCCCGCCCCCGGCACGACCCGGTCCCGGTCCGTGCCGGGACCACGGTAGAACGCCGGCCTCGCCCTGCCAAGCAAGGACGCGGACCGGCGACGCCAGGTCGCAGGCACGTCGGGCAAAGACTCAACGCAGGGAGTCCACATAGCCGGAGAGTCCCTGGAGTCCCTATTGAGCGGGACAGAGAAGGCGACGGCAGGCGACGGGCACGGCGGCAAGGGACTAGACTGGGCCAAACCGCTAATCGGCAGAGGATTTCCATGTACCAGATCGACGACTACACCATCGAAGCCAGTCCGCGCCGTGTGCGGGCCTATTTCAACGGCCAGTGCATCGCCGACAGCCGCCACATGGTCCTGTTCTTCGAGCGGCCCTATCCCAACTATTATTTTCCACGGGATGCGGTGGCCGCCGGCGTGCTGAGCCCGAGCGAGACGCGGGAAAGCGGCAATCCGCGCGGCGAGAAGCTGTTCTGGGACGTGACGGTCAACGGCAAGACGGCGAAGGACGCCGCCTTTACCTATCGCCAGCCACCGAAGGCCGGGCAAGCCGATCTGGAGTCCTATGTGACCTTCGCCTGGAAGGCGATGGACGCGTGGTTCGAGGAAGACGAGCGGATCTATGTGCACGCCCGCAACCCCTATCACCGGGTGGATGCGGTGGCCTCGTCGCGTCATGTGCAGGTGAGCGTGGACGGCACACTGGTGGCGGACACCCGGCGGCCGGTCCTGCTGTGGGAAACCGGGCTGCCCACGCGCTATTACATTCCGCCACAGGACGTGCGGCTTGACCTGTTGCAGTCAAGCGATACACAGACGGCCTGTCCCTATAAGGGCGAGGCGCGATACTACTCGGTGGTGGCCGACGGCAAGACCCACAAGGACCTGGCCTGGTGGTATCCCATGCCGATCCCCGAACAGGCGAAGCTGCAGGGCCTGATCTGCTTCTACAATGAAGCGGTGGACATGAGCGAGGACGGCATCGCGCTGGAGCGGCCGAAGACGCATTTCCGCTAGACCCCGCGCCTGACGCATCCCATGAAAGCCTGACGCCGGCCGCTGACCCGCGGTCGCTGCCCAACCCCAAGCGGAAGACGAGACATGGCCTGGACCCGCCCGCGCGCGGATTCCCTGACGATTGCCGCGCTGCTGACGGCGCTGGCCGCCTACGGGCCACTGGCGGTAGATGTCTATCTGCCGTCCCTGCCCAGCATCGTCGCCGACTATGGGACGACCGAGGAGAAGGTGCAGCTTACGCTGAGCCTGTTCTTCGTCGGTTTCGCGCTGGGCCAGTTGCTGCACGGGCCCCTGTCGGACCGTTTTGGCCGGCGGCCGGTGCTGATCGCCGGCACCGCCACCTTCATTCTGGCTTCGATCATGGCGGCGCTGGCCAGCAGTGTGGATATGCTGATCGTCGCCCGCTTCCTGCAGGCGCTGGGAGCGGCCTCCGGCAGCGTTCTGTCGCGGACGGTTGTGCGCGATGTCTACGGGCCCGAACGCTCGGCCCGGGTGATGGCCTATATGGCCGCCGCCATGGGCCTGGCGCCGTCTCTTGGACCGATGATCGGCGGTCAGATAGAAGAGTTTCTTGGCTGGCGCTGGAACTTCGCCTTCGTGGCGGCGGCGGCCGGGCTGTGCCTGCTGGCGATCATCAGCCTGCTGAAAGAGACCAACCCGAAGTTCAATCCCGAGGCGGTCAATTTCGGCCCCATGCTGCGGATCTTCGCCCGCCTGGCGGCGGAGCCCGCCTATCTGGGCCATGCCCTGACCCTGGCCTTCAATTTCGGCGGCTATTTTGCGTTCATTTCCGCCTCCGCCTTCGTCTTTATCGAGTTTCTGGGTCTGACACCCGGCGTCTATGGCGTCTGCTTCGGCGCGGCGGTGCTGGGCGGCCTGTCGGGCAATCTGACCTCGGGCCGGCTGGTCCGCCGGGTGGGCAGCCCGCGGCTGGTGCTATGGGGCGGCATCGCTGGCGCCGCATCGGGGCTGGCCATGGCGGGGCTGGCCTGGGGTGGCTCCACCGGTGTATGGCAGATTCTGATTCCCATGGCGGTCTATACCTTTGGCATGGGGTTGATCATGCCCAATACCATCGCCATGGCCATTGCGCCGTGGCCGCACAATGCGGGGGCGGCCTCCTCCCTGCTGGGCTTCATCCAGATGGTGCTGTCAGCGGCGGCCGGCATCCTGGTGGTGTGGGCCAGCGACGGCACCCAGTTGGCGATGGTGACGGCCATCGCCATCGGCGGCGTCGGTGCCTTGCTGAGCCATGTCTGGCTCGGCCGGCGCGGGCGGCGGCCGGCCACAGCCCAGTGAGTCACGCCGCAACGAGTCAGGCCGCAACGAGTCAGGCCTCAATGAATCAGGGAGGCGGCGCCACATGGTCGGCAAGGGCCGCGAGCAGAGCTTCCGTCAACAGGCCATCGCTGGCGATGCCGGCATCCGACTGAAAGCGGCGGATGGCGGCGACCAGCACCGGTGACTTGTCATCGCTCAGCAAGCCCGGATCATAGCCCGCCGCCCGCAACAGAGCCTGGCCGGCGGCCAGACGCTCCGGCCAGGCGATAGCCACCAGCGCTGATCGCGCCTGATCGGCCACGCGCCGGTCGCCGCGCGCCAGCGCCAGAGCCAGCCAGCGCGCGGCAAGCCCATCATCGGCCGGCACGCCCCGTCCGGTGCGATGAAGCACACCCAGCATGAGGCCGGCATCGGCCGCACCGGCCGCCGCCGCCATCTGCAGCCAGGTGACGGCTTGCGCCTCTGCCGCCGCACCGCCGCCAGCCAGAAGAAGGCGGGCCAGTTCATACTGGGCTACTACATCGCCTTGTGCGGCGGCGCGCCGGTAGGCGGCCATCGCCTGATCGGTGTCGCCGGCGCGGGCGCTGGCCCGGGCCAGCGCATGAGCCAGCCGCGGGTCAGCGGGCGACTCCGCCGTCGCGGCGCGGCACAACGGCAAGGCCAGCTCCGGCCGGATATCCAAAAGAGCCGCCACCCGGTCCGGCGCGGCAGCGGCAAGGCAGGCCTCCGCGGTGGAACCGGCTGCCATGTCCGCCGCAAGCGCCATCCCCGCAACCGGCGCGACGGCGGCCGGCATGTAGAG
Organism: Alphaproteobacteria bacterium; assembly: GCA_040218575.1. Lineage (NCBI taxonomy): Bacteria > Pseudomonadati > Pseudomonadota > Alphaproteobacteria > Alphaproteobacteria bacterium. The sequence goes on from JAVJRE010000007.1 coordinate 636,238, forward strand.
CATGGCGGCCAACACCACGGCCGACCCGGCAGCATGGGCGATGGCATGAAGTGATTTCATAGGGTCGCACGACGGATCATGGTCAGGCCCAAGGGGCACACGAGCACCCGGACAGTCTAGTGCAAGCCCGGTGCGGCAGGCAGAATGCACGCCACACATACCAGGGAGCGCCCCCATGAAGATTACCCGCGTCCGAGCGACGCCTGTCAACCTGCCGCTGGAAGCGCCCTATGACTGGACCTTCGGCGCCCTGCCCGGCTTTACCAAAGCGGTGATCGAGGTGGAGACCGACGAAGGCATCACCGGTCTTGGCGAAGCGCCACGCGGCGAACTGGCGGCGATGATCAATGATAGCCTTGGCCCGCGCCTGGTGGGCCGCGACCCGTTCGACATCGCCGGGCTGGAGGCGCGCTGTGTGCCGGGGCTGCGTGGCGTACAGTCCACCACGCCCTTCCCCCTGCTGCGCGCCTGGGGCGGCATCGAGACGGCACTGTGGGACATTCGCGGCAAGGCGTGGAACCAGCCGCTGTACCAGCTACTGGGCGGCGCCGTACGCAAGGACATTCCGTTTACGGAGTATTTTTCGTTCCGTCAGGCGTTGAACGGCAAGGGCGGGGAACAGACGCCGGAAGCGGTGGCCGACTATTGCGTTGAAATGCACGAGACCCACGGTTCCACTTTCTTCGAGGGAAAGTTCACCACCGCCGACCCGGAGCCGAGCCTGGAAATGTTGCGGCAGATCCGTCGCCGTCTGGGCGACAAGATCATGCTCCGCATCGACTCCAACAAGGCCTATTCGGTAGCCACCGCGCGAATGATAGCGCCGGAACTGGAGGAGCTGGGTGTGCGCGGCTGGGAAGACCCGGTGGCCAGCTTTCAGGAGATGGCGATTCTGCGCCGCTCCACCTCCATTCCCTTCTCGGTCCACAACTGCAATTTCCAGCATGCGGTGGCGCTGGGCACACCCGACATTTTCGTCACCGACACCGCGACCCATGGCGGCATCAGCCATGCGGTGCGCTTCATCGGCGCCTGCGAACAGATGGGGATCGACTTCTGGTTCTATTCAGGCGACGCCGGTATCACCAGCGCGCTGTACCTGCACATGTGTGCGGCGCTCAACTGGGTCCGCGAACCCAACCAGTCGCTGTTCACCCAGCAAGTGGCGGATATCATCATCGGCGGCCCGTTCAAGACCAAGAACAACACCGTGCGGGTGCCGGAAGGACCGGGCCTTGGGGTCGAGCTTGACCGCGACCGCATGGCCCACGCCCACAAGGACTTCGTGGACAACGGTCCGCCCAACGAATTCCACGACCCGGCCAATCCGGGTGTCTTCCGGCGCGTGCCGTTGTCGTAAGACGGTGGCGAACGACGCGTCGTCTAGCCGGTCAGGGTCTTCTTCAGGTGCGCGACGGTTCGTCGGCGGGCCGTGGCCGCCGCACCGCGAACAAACGCCTCCGGCCGCGCGGATTCCGCAAACCAATGACCGGTCCCGGCATAGTCGAAGCTGGTATAGGGGCGGTCTGCCACCTGCAAGCGCCGCTCCATGTTGCGCCGCGCCGCAGACGATAGCCACGGGTCCTGCTCTGCGAAATGCGCCAGATAGGCGGCACGACTGGCCCGGAAATCACCACCCCTGGCGGCGTAGTAAAGAACAACCGAAGCAATCGGCAGGTCGGCCTGCTGTGACAACCACACCGCCCAGTGTCCGCCCATGGAAAAACCCACCACGGCAAGCTTTCCCGTGGCCGGCAGACTGGCCCGTACCTCAGCCAGATCATCGCGCAGGGTGTGATACATGGGTATGCGCCGCGGCCGGCGTCTGAGGGCGCGGGCCTGTGCGGCGGTGGCGGCCGTGCGGCCATCGAACAGATCCGACAAACCGGCGACAAATCCGGCATTCGCCAACGCCTGGCCGTACTCGGAAAAAGAGTCCGTACGGCCCCACCACGAGTGGATGACGAGGACGCCGCCAAACGGCACCCGTCGGGACGGCAGAATCAACTCCGCCATTAATCGCACCACCGCGTAGCGCCCGACCAGACCACAGCATCAGGGTTCACGGTTTCTTGCCCGGCCGAAATGATCTGTATCAGTCCACGCAGGCCAAATGCGTCTTGCGCTTGTGGACATACGGTGGTGCGATTGGCCGTTCGTGGCAATCCGACAAGAGGACCAACATGATCGATCACATAGGCATGGCCGTCACCGATCTGGAACGCGCCAAGGGATTCTACAGCGCGGCCCTGCAACCGCTGGGCATCAGTCTCATCGCCGAGGTCACGGCGGAGCAGACCGGCGCCGGTGCGGCGGCAGGCTTTGGCGCCGCCGGCAAGCCCTTCTTCTGGATCGGCGGGCCGGCGCCGCAAGGACTGCCGGTGCATGTGGCGTTCACCGCGCCGAACCGGGCGATGGTGGATGCCTTTTACACGGCGGCCCTGGCGGCCGGCGGCACGGACAATGGCAAGCCCGGCCTGCGACCGCACTATCATCCGAATTACTACGGTGCGTTCGTGCGCGACGGCGACGGCCACAACATCGAAGCGGTGTGCCACGCACCGGAATAGTTCGACCCGGGTGGTCTGACGGACGCCGTCAGATCGGGTTGGCCAGGTCCCGCTTGCGCCGCGCCACATAGTCACTGAGACCATCGCGTATGCCGTCATCCAGAGCCGGCGGCTCATAGGCGGCCAGCAGGGAATGCCAGATGGCGTTGGCGCGTTTGGCCGCATCTTCGGAGCCGGCTTCCTGCCAGGACTCGAAGTTGCGCCAGTCCGACAGCATGGGGCTGTAGAAGGCGGTCTCGTAGCGTTCGATAGTATGGCCGACGCCGAAGAAGTGCCCGCCCGGCCCCACTTCATCGATCGCCGCCACGGCCAGGGAGTCCGTGTCGGTGGCGATGGGCTGCATGAGGCCGGCAACGAGCTGGGCCGATTCCGCATCGACAATGAGCTTCTCGAACGAGGTGGTGAGGCCGCTTTCCAGCCAGCCGGCGGTGGGCATGATGACATTGGCGCCGCCCATGACGGAGCCCCACAGCGACATCTGGGATTCATACGCCGCCTGGGCATCCACCGCGCAGGAGACGGTGGCCACGTGCGAGCGGTAGGGCAGGCCATAGCGGCGCACCACCTGGCCGGTAGCGAAGGCGGCGCGGACGTTCTCCGGCGTGCCGAAGGCCGGCGCGCCCGAGCGCATATCCACGTTGGAGGTAAAGGCGCCATAGATGACCGGTGCGCCGGCCCTGGCGGTCTGGGCCAGAGCAATCATGGCCAGCGCCTCGGCATTCTGTTGCACCAGTGCGCCGGCGAGCGTCACCGGACTCATGGCGCCGGCCAGGGTGAAGGGCGTGGCGATCACCACCTGGCCGGCGCGGGCCAGAGTCAGCAGGCCCTGGGCCATCTCACCGTCCAGCTTCAGCGGCGAATTGGTGTTGATGATGCCGCTGAGGCTGGGCGAGCGGGCAAAGGCCGCCTCGTCCTCGCCATGGAGAATGCGCATCATGGCGATTTCGTCCATGACGCGGGTGCGGCCCAGAGCGGTGCAGCCGATGGCTTTGTCGCTGAGGGTGGTCAGCGCCAGCATGATATCCAGGTGGCGGGACTCGGCCGGCAGGTCCATGGGCACAAAGCCGTAAGCCGCCGTGTGAATGGCATTGAGGGATTGCACCAGACGAACGAAGTCGCCCACCTCGGCAATGCTGCCGGGATGACGCCCTTTGTCCAGCGTGGACAGAAAGGCCGGACCGCCAACCGGCGAGAAGACAATGGACCGGCCGCCGATATGCAGCGATTTCGCCGGATCGCGGGCGCGAAACGTAAAACTCTTCGGCGCCAGCGCCAGCTTCGACTCGATGAAGGCCGGGTCGAAGCGCACACGATTGTTGGCCGGATCCACGGTGCACCCTTCGGCGCGCAGCAGGCCAACCGCCTCGCTGTCCTGCACCTCGAGCCCGGTGCGGGCCAGCACCTGCAGCGACGCCTGGTGGATGTCCTCCACCTGATCGTCGCTCAACAGGCGAACCGGGTCGTAGATCAGTTCCGGCTGGGCCCACGGCGCCTGACGGACGGCACCGCCGCGACCGCCCCGCCCGTCGCGGGGCGGCGATCCGGCGACCGTGCGGCGGGCGCCTTCGCGGCGACGGCGGCCGGACGCGGGGTTGTCGGTGGCCGGCGCCATCAGGCGAGGAGCTGCTCGTCGAAGGGATAGGTGGTCATCAGCTCCACGCCGGTCGCCGTGATACGCACCATCTGCTCCAGCTTGACGCCCTCGACTCCGTCATCCTCGCCAATATAGCTCTCCACACAGACCAGCATATTCTCCTCAAAGCCGGCCTCACTGGCGTCGTCGAACTCCAGAAAGCGCTTTGACAGGACCGGATATTCGTTGCACAGCCCGATACCGTGGATCAGGCCGTTGTACCAGTTCTTGTGGAAGTTCGGCGGCGCCTCCCAGGCCCGCTCCGCATAGTCGCGGAACGACAGTCCGGCCTTCAGCAGGCTCATATTGTGGTGCACTTCATCGAAGGCCAGACCATAGAGCTCGCGCTGTTTGCCCGACGGCCGGCCGGGGCCACAGAAATAGGTGCGCGACATATCGGCGTCATAGCCGAAGGGGCCCACAAGATCGGTGTCGAAGCTGACCAGATCGCCGGGCCGGATGCGCTTTTCGCCGGCTTCCTGGAACCAAGGATTGGTCCGCGCGCCGGACGTCAGCAGCTTGGTCTCAATATACTCGCCGCCCATCTCGGCATTGGTCGCCTGCAGGATGGACCACATCTGGGCCTCGGTGCGGCCAGGCTCCAGCGCCTCGCGGATGCGGGCACAGGCGGTTTCCGCCACGCCGATCGCCAGGCTCATGACGGAGATCTCTTCCGGCGACTTAATGCAGCGGGCCTGCTCCATGAGGGACTGGCCCTCAACCAGCCTGACGCCTTCGGCGACAAGCACCTGACCGGCCTCCACATCCACATGATCGGCGGCCAGCCGGCGGTCGGCGCCGCAATAGGTCCTTACCAGCTCGAGAATCTCACCAACCCACTGGCGCACCCGCCTGTTGCGGCGGTCGCCACCGGCAAAAAGAAAGCCGGTGGAGGTGCGCACCTCGGCCAGGGTATCGAGACCCTCCGCCAGATGGGCGCAGCCAGGAAACTCAAACATGATGGACTTGCCGGCCGCCGGCACGAAGACGTAGCGCGCCGCGTTGTGCATGGTCCAGATCATCATGTTCCGGCCGCCGGTGGCGTAGCGGATATTGACCGGATCATAGAGCAGCACGCCGCCCAGCCCGCGCTTGCGCAACTGCTCCTGAATACGGCCAAGGCGCCAGGCGCGCAGCGCCCGGGTATCGATCTCGGCCTCGAAGTCGTGGGTGCCCATATCGACGCCGGGCTTGTGATGGGGCGGTGAGAAGGTCATGGATGAACTCCGGCAAATAATGCAAAGACAGAGACCGGCAGGGTCAGGGATCAGGACAGCAGATCGTCCTCAAAGGGAAAGGTGGACAGCGTCTCAACACCGGTTTCGGTGACGACGATCTGGTCCTCCAGCTTAACCCCCTCCGCGCCGTGCTCCAGCCCGATATAGCTCTCCACCGAAAAGGTCATTCCCGGCTCCATGACGCCGTCATGGTCGGGCAGGCGGTCGAGCCCCTGGATATTGGGCAGGAAGGGATATTCATCGGCCATGCCGACGCCGTGCATGAGGCCATAGCGGGCGGCCACATACTGGTTGGGAATGCGCCATTCGCGCTCGACGATCTCGCGGAAGGTCAGGCCCGGTTTGACGATTTCAGTATTGTGCTGAATCTGATCGAAGGCCGCGCGATAAAGCGTCTTCTGCTCCTCGGTGGGTTTTCCCGGGCCGCAGAAATAGGTCCGGCTGATATCCGCGCAATAGCCGAAGGGACCAATCAGGTCGGTATCGAAGGCCACCAGATCACCCGGCCGGATCATCCGTTCGCCACATTCCTGCATCCACGGGTTAGTCCGGCCGCCCGATGACAGCAACCTGGTCTCGATCCACTCACCACCCATCTCGATATTGGCGTGATGCAGAATGGCCCACAACGCATTCTCCGTCATGCCCGGTTTCAACGCCTGGCGCATACGGGCCATGCCGATCTCGGCGACCGAGATGGCTACCTGCATGCACTGGATTTCCTCGCGGCTCTTGATCATGCGGGCGGTCTCCATGACCGCTTCGCCGTCCATGATTTCAATACCGCGGTCTTCCATCAAATGGGTGCCGACCGGATCCAGATGGTCAAAGGCGATGCGCCGCTCGCCGCCGCACGTTTCGCGCACCAGGTCGAGCATTTCGTCGGCCCAGCCGATAGCGCGCTCGGCCTTCTTCTCGCCATTGTAATAGTAGGTCCAACCCTGCGGCGCGCGGATTTCGCCGACGGTTTCAATCTTCTCCGCCGGCGGCCTGAACCGGGTGCCGCCGAACTCAAACAGAACCGGCAGGCCCTGGGCCGGCACGAAGGCGTAGCGCACATGGTTGTGCAGGGTCCACACCGACATGTTCCGTGTACCCGTGGCATAACGGATGTTGATGGGGTCGTAGAGCACGGCGGCGGCATAGCCGCGACGCTTCAGTTCCGCCTGAACCCGGCCAAGGCGGTAGGCGCGCATCGCCACCATGTCGATCTGGGATTCGAAATCCTTGATTCCGGCGCCCGGCGTCTCTTTGGCCAGACCGGTGTTGCGGCGATCATCTGGAAGCATGAGAATGGCTCACGTCGTTTCGGTGTGGGGCTGGCCTGGTCCGGGCCGCGGCTGGCCCTGGGCGGTCTTTTCCGACTGGGCGCTAGTTAGGCAATGACTGGCGGCAAGTCTATCCGTCCGACCCCGTATCAGCCAGTGAGGGATTTTCGCGAACCGTGAACCAGATTCATAGCCCAACCGCCACCGACCCGACCGCGGCCGGTCGCCTGCCGCCGCTGGCGGCGCTGCGTGCCTTCGAGGCGGCGGCACGCTACGGCTCCATGACCCGGGCGGGCGAGGAACTGGGCATCACCCAGAGCGCCATCAGCCACCAGATCCGCAATCTGGAGCAGAGCCTGGGCGCCACCCTCTTCCGCCGCAACGGTCGGGCCATCGCCCTGACCGCAGACGGCGAGAGCCTGGCGGCGGCTCTGGCCACGGCGTTTCAGGACATCCGCCATGCCATAAGCCAGTTCGCCCGCGCCCGCCAGCCGGAGACCATTTCGATTGTCATGCGGCCGGGTCTGGCGTTGCGCTGGTTCGCCTCGCGCCTCCATCGTTTCCGCGAACGCCACCCCGGCTATGCGGTGCAGGTCATTACCGTGTCGTCGCAGATTGATCTGCAGCGCCACGAAGGCGCCGATTGCGCCATCCAGTTCGGCGATGGTCACTGGCCGCGCATGGAGGCGGTGCCGTTCCTGCACGACACCATCTTTCCGGTAATGAGCCCGAAGCTGATGGCCGGCGGCGGACCGAAAGGCCAGCCGGCCGATCTCAGCCGGCTGACCCTGATCCATGACGATCTGGCGTTCGGCTGGCGCCAGTGGCTGGCTATTGCCGGCATCTCCGGCATCGACGCGGAGGCCGGGCTGCGCGCCAGCGACGACGCCATGGCCCTGCAACTGGCGGTGGACGGCAACGGTGTTGCGCTGGGCCGCAGTGCGACGGCCATGGACGAACTGGCGGCCGGCCGCCTGGTGGCGCCCTTCGATCTGTTCATGGAGCCCGGCTGGCAGCACTACATCGTCAGTCGCAGCACCGACAGCCGGCAGCCCCGGTTGCAGGCGTTTCGCGCCTGGCTTCTGGACGAAGCGGCCGGCTTCACGCCGCTGGGCCGCGGCCCGTCGCCCCTGCTGCCGGACCGGACGCCGCGCCTGGTCAGCCTCGGCACGCAATCGCCGGCCAGCGTAGCGGGCGCCACCAGCCTCAGTTGAGCAGCTCTTCCTCAAAGGGGAAGCTGGACAGGGTCTCGACACCGGTTTCCGTGACAAGAACCTGGTCTTCAAGCTTGACGCCCTCGGCCCCGTTCTCAAGACCGATATAGCTTTCCACCGACAGGGTCATGCCCGGCTGCAGCACCTCGTCGGGACTGGGGATGATATCGGCGTCCTGGTGATTAAAGATGAACGGATATTCATCAGCCATGCCAACGCCGTGCATGATGCCGTAGCGGTTGGCCACATACTGATTGGGGATGGGCCATTCCTGCTCGGTCACCTGACGGAAGGTCATGCCCGGCCTGACGATCGCCGTGTTGTGCTGAATCTGCTCCCACGATGCGCGATAAAGCGCCTTCTGCGCCTCACTGGGCCTGCCGGGGCCGCAGAAGTAGGTGCGGGAAATGTCGGCGCAGTAGCCAAACGGGCCGATCAGGTCGGTATCGAAGGCGACCAGGTCACCTGGCCGGATGATGCGCTCGCCAGACTCCTGCATCCACGGATTGGTCCGGCCGCCCGACGACAGCAGGCGCGTCTCAATCCACTCGCCCCCCAGCTCGATATTGGCCTGGTGCAGCAGCGACCACAGCGCATTCTCGGTCATACCCGGCTTCAGCGCCTGACGCATGCGGGCCATGCCGGTTTCGCAGACGGAGATGGCAATCTGCATGCACTGGATTTCTTCCGGGCCTTTGATCAGCCGGGCCCGCTCCATCAGCGCCTCGCCGTCCATGATCTCAACGCCGCGATCCTGCATCAGATTGGAGCCGATGGGGTCCAGATGGTCGAAGGCGATGCGGCGGTTGGCACCACAGTGCTGTCGGATCAGGTCCATCACTTCATCGGCCCAGCCAATGGCCCGCTCGGTCTTCTTGTCGCCGCTGTAGAAGTAGGTCCAGCTCTTGGGACCGCGCACCTCGCCGACGGACTCAAGCTTCGCCGCCGGCGGGTTGCGGCGGGCGCCGCCAAACTCGAACAGCACCGGCAGGCCCTGGGCCGGCACGAAGGCGTAGCGTACATGGTTGTGCAGGGTCCACACCGCCATGTTGCGGCTGCCGGTGGCGTAGCGGATGTTGATCGGGTCGTAGAGAATGGCGGCGGCCCAGTCACGCTGCTGCAACTGCTCCTGCACCCGGCCCAGGCGATAGGCGCGCAGGGCCTTCGTATCCACCTGCGCCTCATAGTCCTTTATTCCGGCACCGGGTGTTTTCTTCGCCAGGTCCGTATTGCGACGATCTTCCATCGGATCTCCTAGTTCAGCAGGTCTTCTTCGAACGGAAAAGTGGACAGCAATTGCGGGCCGGCCTCGGTGGTGATGATCTGTTGCTCCAGCTTGACCCCTTCGGGCCCGTTCTCCGGCCCGATATAGGCCTCGATGCACAGGGCCATGCCGGGCTGACACACCCCATCGGGGTCCGGCAGTCTGTCGCGGTCCTCGAAATTGAAGACGAAGGGCTGTTCATCAGCCAGCCCGGTGCCATGCAGCACGGTGTAGCGATTGGCCAGATAGTCATCGGGCAAACGCCATGTGCTGTCACAGATATCGCGCCAGGTGCGGCCTACCTGCATGAGCTGAATGTTGTGGTGCAGCAGGTCATAGGCGTCGGTATACATTTTCTTTTGCTGTGCCGTCGGCCGGCCGGGTCCGCAGAAGAAGGTGCGTGATATATCCGAGACATAGCCGAAGGGGCCGGTCATATCGCTGTCGCAGGCGATCAGCTCGCCGGGCCGGATGCGCTTCTCGCCGGCCTCCTGGAACCACGGATTGGTCCGCCCGCCCGACGTCAGAAGGCGAGTGAAGATCCACTCCCCGCCCAGTTCCAGATTGGTCTGATTGAGGATCGACCACAGGGCCATCTCGGTCATGCCCGGCTTCAGAGCCTCGCGGATACGGGCAAAACCGATCTCACACACCTGAACCGACAATGCCAGGCAGAGAATCTCCTCCGGCGTCTTGTAAACCCGCGCCCGGTGCATGATCTCCTGCCCGTCAACGATCTCAAATCCCATGCCGCGCAACAGGTCGGTGCCTTCCGGGTCCAGCCGGTCAAAGGCGATCCGCTTGTCGCCGGGCGCCACCTGCGCCATGAGCTCGGCAATCTCGCCGCCCCAGCGCCTGACCTTGACCGCCTTGGACGGGCCGGAGGCGAAATAGTCCCAGCCAATGCCCGGTCTGACCTCGCCGACGGTGTCGGTGATCTGGCGCGCCACCCACTGGGCGCCGCTGGCGCCAAACTCAAACATCACCGGCTTGCCTTCGGCCGGGACGAAGGCGTAGCGGTGAGGGTTCTGCAGGCTGTAGACCTGCATCTGCCGGGTGCCGGTGCAGTAGCGCACGTTAACCGGGTCATAGAGAACCATGGCGGGACAGTTGGCGGCGCGCAGGGCCTGCTGGGCGCGGGCCAGGCGACCCTGACGCAAGGCGGCCATGTCAATCTGCGATTCAAAGTCCTTGAGCCCCACGTCCTGAACATTCTTCGCCAGACCGGTCAGGCATACATCGTCCATGCGGGGATTTCTCGCCACGGCCAGACTCCTTCATCAGGGAGGGAACCCGGTGCGCGCCGGGTCGAAAGGCAGATCAACATGGTCCGTCACCAGGCCGGAACCGTCAATCGGGGCCGAGCGCCAGCAGGTCCGTATTGCCGCCGGTGGCGGCGGTATTGACGGAAACCGTGCGCTCCGTCGCGAAGCGGTGCAGATAGAATGGCCCGCCGGCCTTCGGCCCGGTGCCGGACAGACCCTCGCCGCCGAACGGCTGCACGCCCACCACCGCCCCGGTCATGGGCCGATTGACATAGAGATTGCCGACCCGGGCATGAGCACGGACATACCTCAGGGCCGAGTCCAGCCGGCTGTGCAGGCCGAGCGTCAGGCCGTAGCCCGCCCGGTTGATGGCCGCCACTACCTGGTCCAGATGGCCGGCCTGATAACGCACCACATGCAGGATGGGCCCGAACACTTCACGGTCCAGCCATTCCATGCGCGGAATCTCATAAAGGTGCGGAGCAAAGAAGCTGCCGCCGGAGAGGCCCGCCATACCCGGCGTAACGGCCAGGCGCTTGCCGGCGCGGTCGAGCCGCGCCACATGGTCGGTCATCTCCTGACAGGCGGCGCCATCGATCAGGGGCCCGATGTCAGTGGACAGGCGCAGCGGATCGCCCAGCACCAGCTCATGCATGGCGCCGGCCAGCATGGCCAGCACACCATCGGCCGTATCGTCCTGGAGAAACAGCAGGCGCAGGGCGGAGCAACGCTGACCGGCGCTGAGAAAGGCCGAAGCGATAACATCGGCGGTCACCTGCTCTGCCAGGGCGGAGGAATCGGCGATCATGGCGTTGATGCCACCGGTCTCGGCAATGAGCGGCACGATGGCGCCGTCACGCGCCGCAAGCGCCCGGTGGATGGCGCGCGCCGTATGGCCCGAGCCGGTGAAGGCGATGCCGGCGATGCGCGGATCGGCGGTCAGCGCGGCGCCGATGCGCCGGCCGCTGCCCGGCACGAAATGCAGCACCTCTGGCGGAACGCCGGCGTCGTGCAACAGGCGGACGAGGCGGGCGGCCACAAGAGGCGTCGGCCCGGCAGGCTTGGCGATCACCGCATTGCCGGCGGCGAGGGCGGCGGCGATCTGGCCGGTGAAGATGGCCAGTGGAAAGTTCCACGGGCTGATGCAGGCGAAGACGCCGCGGCCGCGCAACCACAACTGATTGCGCTCTCCGGTGGGACCGGGCAGACGATGGCCGTCGCTGAAGTCCCGCCGCGACTGGCCGGCGTAGTAGCGCAGGAAGTCCACAGCCTCGCGCACTTCCGCCAGGGCATCGCCCAGTGTGCGCCCGCCTTCCCCGCCGATTATCGCCATGAAGCCGCCGGTGGCCGCCTCCAGCCGGTCGGCGGCGCCCTCCAGCACGTCTGCGCGGTGGTCGGCTCCGGCCCCATCCCAGTCAGCGGCGGCGCCGTCCGCCGAAGCGATAGCGTCGGCCACCGCCACGTCATCCGCGGCCACCACCACACCGACAGGGCGCGTGTGGTCGGCCGGAGAATGGCGCACCTCCTGTGCACCGTCGCGCTCTGTCCCGGCGATGATGGGCGCGGCGCGCCACTGGCCAGAGAGGGCGGCGACGGCGTCACGCTGCAGCGCCTCCAGATCGGGCCAGTGGGTCAGGTCCAGACCGGCGGCGTTGCGTCTGTCCGCACCATAGAGCGCCGGTGGCCGCGGGATGGCCGGGTGCGACGCCTGGTCCGGCAGCAAGGCGCGGGCCCGCGCAACAGGGTTGGCAACGATGTCAGCCACCGGCACATCATCGTCCGTCAGGCGGTGAACGAAGGAGGTGTTGGCGCCGTTTTCCAGCAACCGGCGCACCAGGTAGGGCAACAGGTCCTGATGACTGCCGACCGGCGCATAGACCCGGACCGGCGGCGGCGCGCCGGCCGCCTGCTCTCGCACGGCCGCATAGAGCGCGCGGCCCATGCCATGCAGACGCTGGAACTCAAATGGCTGCCCGCCGGCAGACGCCTGAACCCAGGCCACCGCATGGGCGTTGTGGGTAGCGAACTGCGGATAGAAGGCAGTGGGCCTGTCCAGCAACCGCCGGGCACAAGCCAGCCATGAAGCGTCGGTCGCCACCTTGCGGCTATAGACCGGATAGTCACTGACGCCTTTTTCCTGCGCCCATTTGATTTCGCTGTCCCAATAGGCCCCCTTGACCAGGCGCAGCGGCAAACGGCGGGCGGTGGCGGCGGCCAGGTCGGCCAGCCAGTCGAGAACCGCCGGCGCCCGCTTCTGATAGGCCTGCACGGCGAGGCCCAGACCGTCCCAGCCACGCAGCGACCGGGCTTCGGCGAGACCGGCGAAAACATCCAGCATGGGCTCCAGCCGGTCCGACTCCTCCGCATCCAGCGTCAGGCCAATGCCATGGTCGCGGGCTGCCTCCGCCAGGGCGAGGACTGAGTCCACCAGAGAGGGGACGGCGCGCTCGGCCTGGCTGAACTCGAAGCGGGGGTGGAGAGCCGACAGTTTGACCGAAATGCCGGGGCGCTCGTGCAGCGAGCTGCCTTGACGGGCCGCCCGCCCCGCCACGTCGCGACCGATGGCGGCGATGGCGGCAAGGTAGCTGCGGTGATAGCGCGCGGCGTCGGCTGCCGTGCGCGCCGCCTCGCCCAGCATGTCAAATGACCAGCGCCAGCCTTCATCCGCGCTGTCACGACCACGGGCGAGCGCCTCTTCGATGGTGCGCCCCATGACGAACTGGCGGCCGAGAATACGCATGGCCTGGACCAGGGCGCGGCGCACCACAGCCTCGCCCGCCTGGCCCACCATGCGGCTCAGCAGGGTCCAGGGATCGAGGCTGTGCGCCGCGGGGTCGGGCCCCAGAATCTGGCCGCCCAGCATCAGCCCCCAGGTGGAGGCGTTGACCAGCAGTGAGTCGGAGCCGCCGAGATGAGCCCGCCAGTCGGCGTCGGTGATGCGATCACGAATCAGGCGGTCGGCGGTATCCGCGTCGGGAATGCGCAGCAAGGCCTCTGCAATGCAAAGCAGCGCGATGCCTTCGCGCGACGACAAGCTGAACTCCTGGAGAAAAGCATCGAGCCCCCTCTCGCGTCCGGCCTGGCGCACCCCATGGACCAGATCAGCGGCACGCCGCTCGATGGCCCGGTCCCGCTCGGCGTCGCTTGCCGCCGCATCAAGCGCGGACAGGCAGGCGGTCAGCGCGGTGGCATCATCAAGACGGCGACTGGCGGCAATGGCATCGCGCAGGGGGCCGGGACGGGCCGGGCGCGGCAGCCCGGCCATAACGCCCTGTTGGCTGGTAGCGGCGGACCCGTTTATGGCCATGAACCAACCGCCCGGAAGACAGGTGTGAGTGGCACGGACGTCAGTCTAGACAGTCGGCCGGCCGACTCCAATCACGCCGGAGCACAAACCGGAGTCAACCGGTGGCGGCCACCGCCATTTCGGATGAATCGACCGGCGCAGAGGTCCGCCGCCGACGGCGTTCGGGACCACTATAGCCCGGCGTGCGGCCATGGCGGCGGTCCGGCCCGACATAGGCCGGCGTGTCCACGAAGGGACGCTTGTCCGCGAGGGCAAAGGCCACCCGCTCGCGCAGGACGTTGAACGAGACTGGCTTGGCGACGAAAGCGTTGACGCCGGAATCGCGCGCGCGGATCACATGCTCGGTGTCGGTTTCAGCAGTCAGCATGAGGATCGGCACATAGCGGTTGACTCCGCTAACCCCACCACGGATCGCCCGGACGAATCTGATACCATCCATGGGGGCCATGCGCGCGTCGGTGATGACCAGGGCCGGATCATATTTTTGGCAGGCGACCAGACCGCCGCGGCCGTCACGCGCTTCCACAACCGAGTCCAGCTCCATGGCGTTGAGCATGGTGCGGAGGATTGTCAGCATGTGGTCCTCATCATCAACGATGAGTATCTTGAGGCGGCTGCGGACCATGGTCACCATCCGGTAGGGTAGGTCTGCTATTGTCGCCAGGCATGGTGAACAAGCGATTAACCGCCGAGGCCCTTGCCTATGAGTAATTCCGGCGAATTCAGCCGCGCCGCGCTTGAAGAGACCGCCCGGCTGGTACACACGGTCATGCCGCCGACGGCGCAGTACGCCTGGCCTCTGCTGGCCCGCCGTGCGGGTAGCGAAGTATGGGTCAAGCATGAAAACCACACGCCAACCGGGGCGTTCAAGATCCGCGGCGGTCTGGCCTGGATGGACGACTTCCGGCGGCTGAGCGGTGGTCGCCAGGGCATCGTCGCCGCCACCCGCGGCAACCACGGCCAGTCCATCGCCTGCGCCGCGGCCCGCGCCGGCCTTGCGGTCACCATCGTTGTGCCGCATGGCAACAGCCGCGAAAAGAACGCCGCCATGGTCGCCTTCGGCGCCACCCTGGTCACCCACGGCGATGACTTCAACGAAGCCCTGGATCATGCCCGCGCCCTGGCCGACAGCCAGGGGCTGCACATGGCCCCGTCCTTCCACCCGCTACTGGTGCGCGGCGTGGCAAGCTATGCCATGGAGTTGTTCGCCGCGGTTGCCGATCTGCATACGGTGTATGTTCCCATCGGCCTGGGTTCCGGCCTGTGCGGGGTCATCGCCGCCCGTGATGCCCTGGGTCTGGCGACCCGTGTGGTCGGCGTGGTGGCGGCCGAAGCGCCGGCCTATGCCCTGTCTTTCGACAAAGGCGAGGCGGTCGCAACCAACAGCGCCGAAACCCTGGCCGACGGCATGGCGGTGCGCATACCGGACCCGGCGGCGCTGGACATGATCCGGGCCGGCGCCGACCGCATCGTCAGGGTCAGCGAGGAAGAAATCCGCGCCGCCATGCGACACCTGTTCACCGATACCCACAATGTGGCGGAGGGCGCCGGAGCGGCCGCGCTGGCCGCTCTCTTACAGGAGGGGCCGGCCCGCGCCGGCGGCCGGGCGGCGGTCATCCTGTCGGGTGGCAATGTTGACCGTCATGTGTTTGCAGAGGTTCTGGCCGACGCCGGCTGAGACAGGCCAGGCGTTCGGAATGCGCGGGGACCGTCTACCAGCCACCGGTATCCAGCCAGCGTGATATCTGCTCCAGCTTGTCGGCGCCCCAGAAGGGTTCGCCCTCCGCAATCACGAAGGGTACGCCGACGACACCGGCCTGCAACGCCTTGTCCACCTCCGCCTTGAGACGGGCCTTGATGGCCGGCGTTTCGATAGCCGCCAACAGTTCATGGCTGTCCACATACATGCGCTCCGCCACCTTTGCCACGTCTTCACCGCTGGCAATCGGGCGGCCCTCGCCATAGGCCTCGCGGAACAGGCGCTGCGCCAGGCTCACTGCCATGTTGGGGTCTTTGGCCTCGAGCCAGTAAAAGGCCCGACAGGCGGCCAGCGCGGCGAAGGGAAAGGGCTCCGGATAGCGCACCTCCGGCAGGCCAAAAAGACGCGCCGTACGGGCCACATCGCGCTTGAGGTAGATGCCCTTGAGTGGCTTGTCAAAGACGGTGCCGGCGCCGGTCCGCTCCATGATCGGCCCGAGCAGGATGGGGCGCCAGGTGACCTCGCGACCGTGCCACATGGCGATGTCGTCCATTTTCATGGCGGCGAGATAGGCATAGGGCGACGAAAAGTCGAAATAGAAGTCCACGCTCATGCCGCAGGTGTCTCCATAGCGGAAAGGATGAGGGTCACGGCCGCCGGAAAATCGTCGGCGACCGCATCCGGCGGCGGATCGCAGGCGCGTTCGTCGCCAGCATGGTACTTGCCGGTGCGCACAAGGATAGCAGACAGGCCGGCCCGTCGGGCACCGGCAATGTCGGAGTCCGCATCATCGCCGACCATCACGGCGGCGGCGGCGGCAACGCCGAGACCGGCCACGCCCGCGGCAAAGAAGGCGGCGGCCGGCTTGCCGAAAAGCCGTGCCTCCACCTGGGCGGCATATTCCAGGGCGGCGACGAAGCCGCCCATGTCCATGCTCAGCCCGTCAGCCTCCATGAACACACGGTTGCGGGCCAGGGCGAAAAGGGGCGCCCCATCGGCCAGACAGCGGAAGGCGGCGTTGAGCCGGTCATAGGTGAAGTCGTGGCCGGCATCACCGACCACCACCGCGTCACGGCCGCGCGGCAGACCAGCAAAGTCCTCTTCCAGATCGTCATGCACCAGAAGGTGCGGCTTCAGCCCTTCAGCCTCCAGCACGGCACGGCAGGCCAAAGCCGGCATCAGGATCTCCTCCGGCTCCACAGCAAAACCGAGACGGTGCAGCCGCGCCACCAGACTGCGCCGTGGCCGGCGGGTCGTGTTGGTCAGGAACCGCAGCGGCAGACCCGACCGGCGCAGCGCCGCCAACGCCTCCACAGCGCCCGGTACAGCCTGATCGTCAATGGCGAGAACTCCGCCGATATCCAGCAGGACGCCGCCGGGCCGTATCTTGATCGCCGAATCCGTCATGGCCGGTGGTTACCAGGGGATTTCCGCCCCGTCATGGTTATAGAAGCCGCCGGACATGGCCGGCGTCAGCGAGTCCACCACCTGACGCATACCGGCGACGCTGTCGTCGGCGGTGAGGTCCGCCCGCTCACCGCCCATGTCAGTCCGCACCCATCCCGGATGCAGCGCCACCACCAGCAGGCCCTGCGGACTGCAATCCAGCGCCAGGCTGTGCGCGGCGGCGTTGAGCCCGGCCTTGCTGGCGCGATAGGCGTGGCTGCCGCCGGAGGTATTACCGCCGATGCTGCCCATACGGCTGGAGATGAACACCGCCTTCTTCTGGCGGCCAGCCAGCAGATTGGGCAGCAGCGCCCGCGTCACCAGCATGGGCGCGGTGACATTGACCGCCAGCAGGCGGTTCCAATCGGCCATGGTTGGTCCGTCCATGGCGCGGTTGGGCAGGTTGATGCCGGCATTGTTGACCAGGATATCGAGGCCCGTGCCGACCAGGCCGGCGGCAAGGGCGGCGATCTGTTCCTCGTCGGTCACATCGAGAGGATGCACCTCCACCTGGCCAGCGATGGCGGCGAGGTCGGCAGCGGCCTCCGGCTGCCGGCAGGTGGCGATGACCCGCCAGCCATCCGCCGCATACTGGCGGGCGAAGGCGAGACCGATTCCGCGGTTGGCGCCTGTTATCAGTACGGTGTCCATGACTTTCCTCCTGATGCCGGCAGTCGGCCGGGGTTCAGCCCGTCTGCTTCAGAGCGGTGACTTCGATCTCCACCTTCATGGCTTCATCGGCAAGCTGGGCGCAGATGGTGGTATTGGCCGGCCGCGCGTCGCGGCAATGCCGGCCGACAATCCCGGCGATGGCGGGAAAGTCCTCACGCCGGGCGATATAGACCCGAATGCGCACCAGATCGGCCAGGCTGGACCCGGCCTTGTCCAGAGCATCCTTGATGTTGCGGAAGCACTGTTCGGTCTGGGCCACCGGATCATCGCTGATGGTCATGGTCGCGTAGTCGTAGCCGGTGGTCCCGGAAACGAACACCCAGTCGCCGTCGACCACGGCCCGGGCATAACCGGCCAGGTCCTCGAAGGTGGAGCCGGAAAGAATGCGCTTGCGTGCCATGCTATGATCGCCGTCGTGTTGGCCGCTGACGGGTGGCGTCAGTGACGAGGGTCCAGGAATGCTCGATAAGAGATCGGACATCACGCGCCGGAACGCTGCCGTCAAGGGTGATGGTGTTCCAGTGCCGCTTGTTGAGATGATAGCCGGGACGAATCGACTCGAACACCTGACGCAGCATGATCGCCCGGTCGGGATCGCACTTGAGGCTTATTTCCTGAACCGCCGGGTCCGCCGGCGTCAGACCTGGCCTCTGGCGCAGCAGCGCAAAGATACGCCCTCCCGCCTTGATGACCGCGACACCAGGCCCGAAGGGGAAGCTCTCCCCGGCACCGGGCAGGGCCAGGGCATGGCGACGGGCGGTAGCCAGAGCAAAACGCGGCACGGCGCGCCCTCCGTTTCTGGCGCAGCCGGACGCCCGATGTGTGCGGACGCCGGCAATCGGGACTGGTGCGGTCGAGAAGACTCGAACTTCCAAGGGGTTTCCCCCACAGCGACCTCAACGCTGCGCGTCTACCAATTCCGCCACGACCGCAATGATCCCACTCCCGCCGTGGCGCAAAGGCGGCGGCGGGCGGAGTGGAGATAGCAAATCATGGACCATTCCTCAAGCCGCGCGGCAGATCAGCCGACCGTGCCGCGCCGTGCGGCGGGCCCGGCCGGACCGACGGATGCCATCGTCTGGGAGATGGCCGGCGCCCCGGTGGCCTATCCCCGGGCGGTTGCGGACATGGAGGCGCGGGCGGCGGCCATCGCCGCCGGGACAGCGCGCGAGCGCATCTGGCTGGTGGAGCACCCGCCGCTCTATACCGCCGGCACCAGCGCCCGACCGGACGAACTGTTGCAGGCCACCCTGCCCGTGTTTACCAGCGGTCGCGGCGGTCGCTTTACCTATCACGGCCCGGGCCAGCGCATCGCTTATGTGCAGCTTGATCTGAGCCGCCGCGGCCGCGATGTGCGGGGATTTGTCGATGACCTGCAAAACGCGGTCATCGCCACCCTGGCCCGTTTCGGCGTCAGTGGCCGGCGCGATCCGGATAATATCGGCGTATTCGTCGCCACGGGCGGCGGCCTGAGCAAAATCGCCGCCATCGGCGTGCGTGTGCGCCGGTGGGTGACGCTGCATGGCCTGTCCCTCAATGTCGCCCCTGACCTGTCCCACTATGGCGGCATCGTCCCCTGTGGCTTGACCGACCGTGGAGTCACGTCGCTGCGCGCCCTGGGCGTGGATGCCACCCTGGCCGAGGTAGATGCGGTGCTGCGCAAGGAACTCGACCGGCTGCTGCAGCCGGGCGGCTCCGGTCGCTGCAGGCCGCGCTATGCGGCGGACTGAGGCGCCGCCGGCGACGGGCGGAGCAGATCGAGAAACCGTACGCAATCGCTGAACTCCCGCCACTGCCCCTGTTCCAGACGGGTGGCTTCCGCATCTTCGCCCCAACGGGAAGCCTGCCACCGTTCGTCCACCCGGACGGCGCGCCACGCCGGTTCCGCCGCCAGAGCGCCTTCCGCCACCGCCAGGGCCACAAGCAATGACCCGCTGGCCTGGGTCATCGCGCCCAGTGCCGCCAGGGCCATGGTCTGGCGCGCCGCCACGGCGGCCCTGAGCGCCTGGTGAACAGCCGGCGACTGGGCCTGCGGCAGCAGCGCAGTGGTGAGAGCAAGATGGATATCAAAGCGCCGCTCCGCCCAGGCCACCACCGGATCCCAGGCAGCGGCCTGCGCCGCCGCCAGATCGGGCGGCTCGTCGCTGCGATAGCAGACAAGATCGGTGTCCACATAGGCCATGACCTGGTCAAGAATGGCGCCCGGCGCCGCCGCCGCCCGATCCAGCGCGCTATTGACCAGTCGGGTCAGGCCCATGGCGGCGGGGTTGATCTCTTCGGTCTGCTCTTCCCATTCGGCGGCCACCGCTTCGGCCAGCGCCGCCGTCGGCACGATCAGCCGGGCCCGACCGGGGGTCAGGATCGGCCGCCCGTCAAGACACACGGAAAATCCGCCATTGGCGGACACGGTTGAAACGGTCTTGTAGAAACGCTTCACAACGCGGTGACGCTGGCCTGTGGCGTCACGTTCGGGACCGCCAGATCAATGTGATCCACCTTGAGCGCGCGGCGTGGAGTCCGGAGGGGAATGGGCATGGTCCGTCAGTTCCAGAATCGTCGTCCGGCGGCGGTCACCATCAGGTGTATTTGAGCCCCAACACCCGACCGCCCGGTGGCGCTTCGAGAGAATCGGCCAGGCCCGTGCGCCGGGCGTCAAAACCAAGGACGTCCATTGTGTTGCGGAAATGCGGTGGCACAGGCGCGAACCACGAGCCGCCGGCAATGCCCTGCCCGGTCGGCAGGCGCAGCGCGCGGGCATGCAGGTGAAGCCGCCGCGGTATATCGTCCCGCTGCAGGAAGGCCTGGCGACGACCGTATTTGCCATCGCCCAGCACCGGTGTGCCGAGGGCTGCCAGATGCGCCCGTATCTGGTGTGTGCGACCGCTTTCCGGCCACACCGCCAGCCACGCAACGCGGTCGTCAATGGTGGCCAGGACGGCAAACCGGGTGAGCGCCGACCGCCCCTCCTGATCCACCGTCATGCGTTCGCCCGCCCGGCCCGGCAGTTTGGCCAGCGGCATGTCTATGTAGCCCGAGGACACCGGCGGCACACCGACCGTCAGCGCCCAATACAGCTTGGTCACCACATGATCACGGAACATGCGACCCAGGCTGCGGGCGCTGTCGCCGGAGCGCGCCAGCAAAAGAACGCCGCTGGTGTCGCGATCAAGGCGGTGGACCAGACGCGGCCGCTCTGCCGCGTCATAGCGCAACACGTCCAGCATGGCGTCCAGATGGCGCCGGGTGCCGGTACCGCCCTGCACCGCCAGGCCCGGCGGTTTGTTGAGCACCAGTATGGATGGGTCCATATGCAGCAACGCCCCTTCCAGCGCGCGGCGGTCCTGACCGGTGACCGGAGGCGGCGGCGCAGCGGACCGTGCCGGCGTCAGAGCGGTTTGCGGCATCGGCGGGATGCGCACCGTCTGGCCCGCCAGCAGGCGGTGGGCAGCGCGCGCACGGGCGCCATCGACCCGCACCTGGCCGGTGCGCAGCAGCTTCTGCACCTGGCCCTGGCCGAGGCCGGGAAAGCGCCGCCGGAGCCAGCGGTCGAGACGATCCTCCGCCTCGCCAGCGCCGACGGTTTCATGTTGTACGCCAGCCCCCGCGCGCGGCAGCGGCCCGTCCTTGGCGGCCGGATCGACGGTGGCTGATTTGGCCTCGTCAGGCCCGGCGGCGGGTCGGGCGGCAGTGGACGGGGCCTCTGTGGGCGGGGCCTCTGTGGGCGGGGCCGGGGCGGCCTGATCATCCGGCTCTGTCATGCGCCAGGCTCCTGTTCATTGCCGGTGCGTCGGGGATTGGTGCGCAGGCCGGCCCAATAGTCGAGGCGGCGGCGGATTTCGCGCTCGAACCCCCGCTCGGCCGGTTCATACAAGGTGCTGCGGCCGAGACCCTCGGGAAAATAGTCCTGCCCCGAAAAGCCCTGCGGCGCATCATGGTCATAGGCATAGCCCTTGCCATAGCCCAGATCCTTCATGAGCCGGGTCGGCGCGTTGAGGATATGTGCCGGCGGCATCAGCGATCCGGTGTCGCGGGCAAGGCGGGCGGCGGCCGATTGCGCCCGATAGGCGGCATTGGATTTGGGTGCGGTGCCGAGATAGATGACCAGATGGACAATGGCCAGCTCGCCCTCCGGCGAGCCAAGACGCTCATAGGTGTCCCAGGCGGCAAGCGCCTGCACCGGCGCCTGCGGATCGGCCAGGCCGATATCCTCATAGGCGAAGCGCAGCAGCCGGCGGGCCACGTAGCGCGGATCCTCACCGCCGGCCAGCATGCGGGCCAGCCAGTAGAGGGCGGCATCCGTATCGGAGCCGCGCAGGCTTTTGTGCAGGGCGCTGATGAGGTTGTAGTGGCCTTCCTGTGCCTTGTCATAGATCGGCGCGCGACGCTGCACCGTATCGGCCAGCGCACGGTCATCCAGCGGCGCCACCGCGGCGCCGAGGGCGAACAGCTCTTCCGCCAGGTTGAGCAAAAAGCGACCGTCACCATCAGCCATGGCCTTGAGCGCCTCGCGGCCGGCGGCGGTCAGCGGCAGGGCCCGGCCCTCTTCCGCTTCTGACCGGTCAATGAGCCGGTCCAGCGCCGCATCATCCAGCCGCCGCAGGACAAACACCTGGCAACGACTGAGCAGAGCGGCATTGAGCTCAAACGACGGATTTTCCGTGGTGGCGCCCACCAGAATGACGGTGCCGTCCTCCACATAGGGCAGGAAGCCGTCCTGCTGCGCCCGGTTGAAGCGATGAATTTCGTCGATGAACAGCAGGGTGCCGCGCCCGGTGCTGCGCTCGACGCGCGCCTCCTCAAACACCTTGCGCAAATCGGCCACGCCGGAAAACACCGCTGACAGGCTGCGGAACGCCATGTCGGTGGTTTCCGCCAGCAGGCGGGCAATGGTGGTCTTGCCACAACCGGGCGGGCCCCACAGCACCATGGAGGCCAGGCGGTGTTCCGCCACCATGCGGCCGATGGGCTTGTCGGCCGCAAGCAGGTGCTGCTGACCCACCACCTGGTCCAGGCTGGCCGGGCGCAAACGATCAGCCAGCGGCCGCGGCGCCTGGCCGTCGAACAGTCCCAGGGCAGGCGCGGGCGCCGGACGGCGGGCCACTACAGCCCCCCGTGCGGGCAGCGCCACAACAGGGCGTCAAAAATCATCATGGCATTGGCCGGTCCGTCAGGTGACGGCGCAGTATAACCCGGCAATGGCGGAAACAGGCCGGCGATATGGCCGGCCCGGCCTGATATGTCCGACGGTCAGGCGGGAACCGTGGCGTCCTCGTCGGCGACCGACTGATCGGGGCCGGAATCCAGACCCTTGGCCTCGGGGTCACGGTCGACCAGCTCGATCACCGCCATCGGTGCGGCATCTCCATAGCGGAACCCGGCCTTGAGAACACGCGTATAGCCGCCGCTGCGGTCGGCGTAGCGTTCGGCCAGGGTGGTGAACAGCTTACCGGCCAGCGCAGTGTCATGCAGGACCGACAAAGCCTGGCGTCGGGCATGCAGATCGCCACGCTTGCCGAGCGTCACCAGCCGGTCAACCACCCGCCGCAGGTCTTTCGCCTTGGGCAGGGTGGTGGTGATCTGCTCGTGCTTGAGCAACGCCGCCGCCATGTTGGCGAACATGGCCTTGCGATGAGAGGAGGTACGCGAAAACTTGCGACCGGCGAGGCGATGGCGCATGACGTTGTTCCTGTATGCCGCCTAGAACGGCTCTTCGAGTTTCCTGGCCATATCCTCGATATTCTCGGGTGGCCAATCCTGGACTTCCATACCGAGGTGCAGACCCATCTGCCCCAGCACTTCCTTGATCTCGTTCAGCGACTTGCGGCCGAAGTTCGGCGTACGGAGCATTTCCGGCTCGGTCTTCTGCACCAGATCGCCGATGTAGATGATGTTGTCGTTCTTCAGGCAGTTGGCGGAACGCACGGACAGCTCCAGCTCGTCCACCTTGCGCAGCAGGTTGCGATTGAAGGCCAGGTCCTCGCCAGCGTCTTCGACCGTGCGCTCGCGCGGCTCCTCGAAATTGACGAAGAGCTGCAACTGATCCTGCAGGATACGCGCGGCATACGCCACCGCATCATCCGGTGTCACAGCGCCGTTGGTCTCCACATCAATCGACAGACGGTCATAGTCAGTGACCTGGCCGACGCGGGTGTTCTCCACCTGGTAGGCCACCTTGCGCACCGGGCTATAGAGCGCATCCACGGGAATGAGTCCGATGGGGTCGTCCTCGTCACGGTTTACCGCCGCCGGCACATAGCCCTTGCCGGACGACACCGTCAGCTCCATGGCGACGCTGCCTTCGGTGTCCAGGGTCATCAGCACATGATCGGGATTGAGGACATCAATATCCGCCACCGCCTCGATCTGGGCCGCGGTTACCTGTCCCGGCCCCTTGGCCTGCAGACGCATACGGCGCGGCCCTTCGGAATGCATACGAAGAGCCAGGCCCTTGATATTCAGCACAATGTCGGTGACGTCCTCACGCACACCCGGAATCGACGAGAACTCATGAAGCACGTTCTCGATCTGAATGGAGGTGACGGCGGCGCCCTGCAAAGACGACAACAGGACACGCCGCAGCGCATTGCCAAGGGTCACGCCAAAGCCACGTTCCAGCGGCTCCGCGACGATGGTCGCCCGGCGGGACGGATCCGGTCCACCCTCTACCTGGAGTTTCCCGGGCTTGATCATTTCGGTCCAGTTTTTCTGCAACAAGGTAAGTCCCCTGGCTTGGCCGCCGAAAGCGGCGGCCATAAATAATGGGTTTGCGGTCTGCCCGGTGGTGGCGCGTTACGCCGCCGACTCAGACGCGACGGCGCTTACGTGGCCGACAGCCGTTATGCGGAATCGGCGTCACGTCACGAATGGAGGTAATGGTGAAGCCCACCGACTGCAACGCGCGCAGCGCCGACTCGCGGCCGGAACCCGGGCCCGACACCTGAACCTCCAGGGTCTTCACGCCGTGTTCCTGCGCCTTGCGGCCCGCATCTTCCGCCGCCATCTGGGCGGCGAACGGGGTCGACTTGCGCGATCCCTTGAAACCCTGGCTGCCGGCCGACGACCATGAGATGGCGTTGCCCTGAGCGTCTGCAATGGTGATCATGGTGTTGTTGAACGACGCCTGGACATGAGCGACGCCCGACGTGATGTTCTTCCGCTCGCGACGCCTGACCCGCGCGCCTGTTGCTGCCTTTGCCATGCCTGACTGTATCCGTTCCTGTGACGCCGTGAGCCGGCGGTTCCGACAGGCGCGTTGCGCGCCAGCCCGGTGTGATTACTTCTTCTTGCCGGTGATCGCCTTTGGCTTGCCCTTACGGGTGCGGGCATTGGTATGGGTGCGCTGACCGTTTACCGGCAACCCCTTGCGGTGACGCAACCCGCGATAGCAGCCAAGGTCCATCAGGCGCTTGATATTGACGGCGTGCTCACGCCGCAGATCGCCTTCTACCGTATAGTCACGGTCGACAATCTCACGAATGCGGCTGACTTCATCCTCGGTCAACTGGTTGACCCGACGTTGCGAGTCGATACCGGCCGACTGGCAGATGCGCGATGCGCCGTCGGCGCCGATACCGTAGATATAGGTCAGCGCAATCGGAACGCGCTTCTGGGTCGGAATATTGACGCCGGAAATTCGTGCCACTGTATGACTCCCAAAAACCGTGTTCCAAACTCTGTTCAGGGCGTCCGGCCAGCGCCGCCACCCTGCGTCTGATCGGGCACCCGATCCCTTAACCCCTGCGCCGTACCCTTACGCCGAAATCGCGCGGAGCGACCACGGTTCCCTGGAGTATTCAGCCAAGCGCAAGCACCGCCGGCGCTGAGCCCGACGGGAAGCGGCGGATTATAAGGCCTTGCGGCCCAGCGTCAAGCGCCACCCCTGTGGCCCCCGCCAGCGGTGTCCGGCCCGCCAAGCCGTTCGCGGACGGCCGCCGCCACCTGGTCGATATCGGCCATGCCGTCAACGGTCTGCAGGATACCGCGGGCCTCATAATAGGGCAGAATTGGCTCTGTCTGGCGGCGATAGACCAGTAGCCGCTGGCGCACGGCGTCGGCCCGGTCGTCATCCCGGCGGATGAAATCGGTGCCGCCGCACTTGTCGCAAACGCCGTCTACGGCCGGTGCCTTGAAACGGTCGTGATAGCCCTCGCCACAGCGGGCGCAGGTGAAACGGCCGGCGATCCGCGCCACCAGGGCCTCTTCATCCACGGCCAACTGGATCACATGGTCCAGTTTCTGACCGCGTTCCGCCAGCATGGCGTCCAGCGCCTCGGCCTGTGCGGTAGTGCGCGGAAAGCCGTCCAGCAAGAACCCTCTGGCACAGTCCGGTTGATCGATCCTCTGGGCAATCATGCGGATCATGATGTCGTCGCTGACCAGTTCGCCCGCATCCATGATCGCCTTCACCTCGCGCCCCAACGCACTGCCGGAAGCGACGGAGGCCCGCAGCATGTCGCCGGTGGACAACTGAAGAATGCCATAGGCCTCCTCGACGAGGCGGGCCT
Organism: Alphaproteobacteria bacterium; assembly: GCA_040218575.1. Classification (NCBI taxonomy): domain Bacteria; kingdom Pseudomonadati; phylum Pseudomonadota; class Alphaproteobacteria; species Alphaproteobacteria bacterium. Next base: position 662,318 of record JAVJRE010000007.1, read on the forward strand.
GGGTGCCCTTGCCGGCACCGGGCGGACCGAGAAGCAGGAGATTCATGGACCGATGCCTGGGTCTGGCTAGCGGCTGCGCGCGCCGCGCAGCTTGGCCTTCTTGATCAGGCCTTCATACTGGTGAGCAATCAGATGGGATTGCACCTGCGCCACCGTATCCATGGTGACGGAGACGACGATCAACAGGCTGGTGCCGCCGAAATAGAAGGGCACAGCGAAACGGGAAATCAGGAACTCCGGCAACAGGCTGATGAGGGCAAGGTAGAGGGACCCCACCACCGTCAGGCGCGTCAGTACATAGTCGAGATACTCGGCGGTGTTGCGGCCGGGCCGGATTCCCGGAATGAAGCCGCCATATTTCCGCAGGTTTTCCGCGGTTTCCGCCGGGTTGAAGATAAGCGCGGTATAGAAGAAGGCGAAGAAAATCACCATCGCGCCGAACAGGAACATGAACAGCGGCTGACCATGCGACAACTGTCCGGCCAGGACCGCAAAGAAACCCGTGCCGCCCTGGCCAAAGCCGGAGGAGAACCCGGCAAAGGTGGTCGGCATGAGCAGCAGGGACGATGCGAAGATCGGCGGGATAACGCCGGCCGAATTGACCTTCAGCGGCAGATGGGAGCTTTCGCCGCCGAACATGCGGCGCCCCACCTGACGTTTGGGGTATTGCACAACGATGCGCCGCTGCGCCCGCTCCATGAAAACGATGAAGGTGATGACGGCGATGGACAGGGCCAGCAGGGCAAGAATGAAGAGGGTGGACAGGGCGCCGGTGCGACCAAGCTCCAGGGTGGAAATCAGCGCCTGCGGCAGATTGGCGACGATACCGGCGAAGATGATCAGCGAAATACCGTTGCCGATGCCGCGGGCGGTAATCTGCTCACCCAGCCACATGAGGAACAACGTGCCGGTGGTCAGGCTGATCACCGTGGAGATACGGAAAAACATGCCGGGATCAATGACCGCCGACCCCTGGCTGCCCTGAAACGCCTCCAGACCAATGGCAATGCCATAGGCCTGGACCGCCGCCAGGCCGACAGTGCCGAACCGCGTATACTGATTCAGCTTCTTGCGGCCCTGCTCGCCCTCTTTCTTCAGGGCATCCAGTCGCGGCGACACCGCCGTCATCAACTGCATGATGATGGAGGCCGAAATATAGGGAATGACATTGAGGGCAAAGATGGTCATGCGACCGAACGCGCCGCCGGCGAACATGTCGAACATGCCGAGGATGCCACCCTGGGCCTGGCTGAACAGATCGCCCAGAATGTCCGGATCGATACCCGGCAGGGGAATGTAGGTGCCGAGGCGATAGATAATCAGGGCGCCCAGGGTGAACCAGATGCGCTTTCTGAGTTCGGTCGCCTTGGCGAAGGCGCCGAGATTGAGATTGGCCGCAAGCTGCTCTGCCGTTGAGGCCATATCCAGATCCTTTCGGCGCTAATCCGCCTGGGATTCAGAATCCGCGGCAGCCGTCGACTCCACCGCCCGCGCCGGCTTGCGCACCGTAATGGCGCCGCCGGCTGCCTCCACCGCCGCCACGGCGCCGCGTGAGGCGCCACTGACTTCGATGGTGATCGCCGCCTTCAGCCCCTCCTTGCCAAGCAAACGCACGCCATCGAGGACGCGCCGGATGACCCCGGCATCGGCCAGGCCTTGTTCGGTGATCGGCTGGGCAGCGTCGATGCGGCCGTCATCAATGGCTTTCTGCAGGCGCGCCAGGCCCAGTTCCGCATAGTTGGCGCGGAAAATATTGATGAAGCCACGGTGCGGCAAACGACGATAGAGCGGCATCTGACCGCCCTCAAACGCCAGCAGCGAAACACCGGACCGCGCCTTCTGGCCCTTGACGCCGCGACCGGACGTCTTGCCGGTACCGGAGCCAATACCGCGACCAACGCGCTTGCGGGCGTGACGGGCGCCGTTCTTGTCGGAGATGGTGTTGAGCTTCATGGTCTGTCGTCTTTCCGTTTATCCGTACGGGCCCGGCCCGTGAGCCAGGCCACAGCGTGGCGATCGGTCTGTCCGGCCGCCGCCTGAGCGGTACGCCTTGCCGGGCTCAGCCCTGCGCCGGCTCCTCGACGCGCAGCAAATGCGCCACCTTGCGCACCATGCCACGCACCGCCGGGGTGTCCTCCAGGACACGACTGCGGTTCATCCGGTTAAGGCCAAGACCAATCAGGGTCTGACGCTGGTCGGCCCGACGCCGGATAGGGCTGCCGGTCTGGGTCACCCGCAGGGTGCCGGCCTTGAGATTTTCGCTCATTGTGCTTCGTCCCGTTCCTACACTAGCGGTCAATCGGCCGCTGCATCGCTCACGATTTCGCCACGACGGGCGAGAAGGTCGCTGACCCGCAAGCCACGGCGCTGGGCCACGGCGCGCGGGCTCTGCACCCGACCCAGGGCATTGAAGGCGGCCTTGATCATGTTGTGCGGGTTGGAGGTGCCGATGCTCTTGGCCACCACGTCATGGATACCAAGGCTCTCAAACACCGCCCGCATGGGGCCGCCGGCGATTACGCCGGTGCCCGCCGGGGCCGACCGTATGACCACCCGTCCGGCGCCATAGCGACCCTGAACGTCGTGGTGCAGCGTACGGCCCTCGCGCAGCGGCACACGAATGAGCTGACGCTTGGCCGATTCGGTCGCCTTACGGATCGCTTCCGGCACTTCCCGTGCCTTGCCGGTGCCATAGCCCACCCGGCCGCGCTGGTCGCCGACAACCACTATGGCGGCAAAGCCAAACCGGCGACCGCCTTTCACAACCTTGGACACGCGGTTGATGGACACGAGGTTCTCCTTGAACTCGCTGTCCGCCTCCTGCCCGCGATCACGCCGCTGTGCGTTTGGATTTCTTGCCATTCTGCGTTCCCTGGTGTGTCCGACGAACCCACTGACGGGGCCGGACCGGTTCCTAGAAGTTCAGCCCGCCTTCGCGCGCCGCGTCGGCCAGCGCGCGGACGCGGCCATGAAAGACAAACCCGCCGCGGTCAAACACCACATCGGTGACCCCGGCGGCTTTCGCCCGTTCCGCCACCAGTTTGCCGACCGCCGTTGCCGCCGCCCGGTCCGCGCCGGTGCGCAGATCCTTCCGCAGGTGCGGATCAAGGCTGGACGCCGCCGCCACCGTGCGACCGGCGGCGTCGTCAATCACCTGGGCATAGATGTGCTGGCCCGAGCGATGAACGCTGAGCCGCGGCCGGCCGGAGGCCGACTGACGGATCTTGTAGCGCGTGCGCCGCCGGCGGCGGATGAAGAGTTCGCGTTGTGTGGTCATGGCATAAGCTACTTCTTCTTGCCTTCCTTGCGGAGGACGGTCTCGGTTTCATATTTCACGCCCTTGCCCTTGTAGGGCTCCGGCGGCCGGTAGGCGCGGATTTCCGCCGCCACCTGGCCAACCAGACGCTTGTCGATACCCTTGACCGACACCAGTGTCGGCCGCTCGCAGGTGATCGTGATGCCGTCAGGAACGGGGTAGTTCACCTCATGGCTGAAGCCAAGCTGCAGGGTCAGGGTCTTACCCTGAACCGCCGCGCGATAGCCGACGCCGACCAGCTCCAGGTTGATGGTAAAGCCCTCAGACACGCCGCGTACCAGGCCCTCGACCAGGCTGCGCGCCGTACCCCACATGCGGCGCGCCTGAGGCGTATCATTAGCCGGCTCCACCGTAAGTGTGCCGGCCTCCATGGTCACCGCCACGTCAGAGCCGATACGCACCATATGCTCGCCCATCTTGCCTTTGGCGCGCACTTCACCGCCGTCGACCTTCAGATCAACGCCCGCCGGTACGGCCACGGGATTCTTCCCTACGCGCGACATTGTTTCATACTCCCTTGTCCGGCCCTTGCCCCGGCCCGTATCCGGCCCGTGTCTAACCCAGTCAGCAGAAAAGCCCTAGAAAACAGTGCAGAGGACTTCGCCGCCGACCCGCGCTTCCTTGGCCGCCGCATCACTCAATACGCCGCGGGGCGTAGACAGAATGACCGTGCCCAGCCCGCCGAAGTGACGCGGCAAATCGGCAATGTGCGAATAGACCCGCCGGCCCGGCCGCGACACCCGACCGATACGACGGATGACCGGCTCGCCTTCATGATATTTCAACTCAATACGAATCTCGGCATGGCCGGAGTCCCCGGTCTGCTCCGTGAAAGTACGGATATAGCCTTCTTCGGCCAGCACCTTGAGAACATTCCGCCGCAGACTCGACGCCGGCGTGGTGATGACCGCAAGACGGGCGCGCTGGCCGTTGCGGATACGGGTGAGCATGTCGCCCAGGGGATCGGTCATCATGGCGCTTGGTCCTACCAGCTTGACTTGACGACGCCCGGCAGCTTGCCGTCCAGCGCCAGGTCCCGCAAAGCAACGCGGGAAATCTTGAACTTGCGATAATAGCCGCGCGGCCGGCCCGTCAGGGTGCAGCGATTGTGCTGACGCACGGGACTGGCGTTGCGCGGCAACTGGGCCAGCTTGAGCTGGGCGGCGAAACGCTCCTCCGGCGGCAGGCTCAGATCGCGCGTCTGCGCCTTCAGTCGCAAACGCCGTGCGTTATTGAGCGTCGCCAGCCTCTGACGCTTCTTTTGCCGTTCCACTGCGCTTTTCTTCGCCATATTCGCCCTCCCAGGCGTCTTAGCTTTGCTGCGCCGCGAACGGGAAATCGAAACCGCGCAACAGGGCGCGTGCCTCGTCATCCGTCCGGGCCGTCGTGGTGATGCAGATATCCATACCGCGTACCGACTCAACCTTGTCATAGTCGATCTCGGCAAAAACGATCTGCTCTTTCACGCCCATGGAAAAATTGCCATGGCCGTCGAAGCTGCGCAGGTTGAGACCGCGAAAGTCGCGGACGCGCGGCAGGGCTATGGTGATCAGCCGGTCAATGAACTCGTACATACGGTCACCGCGCAGCGTCACCTTGACGCCGACCGGTGTTCCCTCGCGCAGGCGGAAGCTGGCCACTGACGTACGGGCCAGGACTACCACCGGCTTCTGACCGCTGATGCGGGTCATGTCATCCACCGGACCCTGGATCTTCTTGGAATCGTTGGCCGCCTCGCCAACGCCCATGTTGATGACGACCTTCTCGATCCGCGGCACCTGATAGTCGTTGCCATAGCCCAGGTCTTCCCGCAGCTTCGGCCGCACGACCTCGCGATAGTGTTCTTTCAGTCGCACCATGGTCCTACTTATCCATCTGCTCGCCGGAGCGGCGTGCCACGCGCACTTTCCGGCCATCGGTCAATGTGGTGTAGCCAACCCGCGTCGGCCGGCCGTCCTTGGGATCGGCAATCGCCAGGTTGGAAACATGGATCGGCCCTTCGCGCTCTATGATGCCGCCCGGATTCTCACGGGTTGGCGCCTGATGACGCTTGATCATGTGAACACCGCGGACAAACGCGCGCGCCTCGGTGGGCACCATGCGAATCACTTCGCCCCTGCGGCCCTTGTCACGGCCGGACAGCACCACCACCGTATCGCCCTTGCGGATCTTGTACTTGGGTTGTGTCATATCGGTATGCCTAAAGAACTTCCGGCGCCAGGGAGATGATCTTCATAAAGCTGCGTGACCGCAGCTCACGAGTGACCGGTCCGAAGATACGGGTGCCGATGGGCTCATTCTGTGCATTGATCAGGACAGCCGCATTACGATCAAAGCGAATGGCGCTGCCGTCCTCCCGCGATACGGGCGTTGCCGTGCGGACAATGACAGCCTTGTGGACCTGGCCCTTGGCCACGCGCCCGCGCGGGATGGCCTCCTTCACCGTCACCACAATAACGTCGCCAACCGAGGCAAAGCGTCGCTTGGAGCCACCCAGCACCTTGATGCACTGGACCCGTCGCGCGCCGGAATTGTCGGCCACTTCAAGATTGGTTTCTGACTGGATCATGATGCCTCACCTGCGCCGGACAGCACCTCAAAGCTCTTGCGCCTGGAGAGCGGGCGGCACTCGCGGATACGGACGACTTCACCAATCTGGATCGCATTGGTTTCATCATGAGCGGCATATTTCTTCGACCGCCGGATGTACTTCTTGTACAGAGGATGCTTGACGCGGCGCTCCACGGTCACGATGACCGTCTTGTCACCGGCCCGCGACACCACCTTGCCCTGCAAAATACGCTTCGGCATGACTAGCCCTCCGCCGTGGCGGCAGCGCCGCGTTGCGTCAGCACGGTCTTGATGCGGGCGATGGTGCGTCGCACCTCGCGCACACGCGCCGTGTTCTCCAACTGGCCACTGGCCTGCTGAAAGCGCAGGTTGAACGCCTCTTTCTGCAGGGCATGCAACTGATCGCTCAGTTCATCCGGCGTTTTAGTGCGCAAGTCCTGAGCGGATTCCATGATCAGACCTCCTCGCCCAGACGGGCGACGAAACGCGTACGGATCGGCAGTTTGGCCGCCGCCAGGCTCAGCGCCTCACGGGCCAGGCCGCCGGACACACCGTCCACCTCGAACATGATGCGGCCGGGCTTGATACGCACCGACCAGTACTCAACCGAACCCTTGCCCTTACCCTGGCGCACTTCCGCCGGCTTGGCGGTCACCGGCAGGTCCGGGAAAACGCGGATCCATACCCGCCCGGCACGCTTCATGTGACGGGTGATGGCGCGGCGCGCCGCCTCAATCTGACGCGCGGTGACCCGCTCCGGCTCCAGGGCCTTGAGGCCATAGGCGCCGAAATTAAGGTCCGTGCCACCCTTGGCCGTACCGTGGATGCGGCCCTTGTGCTGTTTGCGGTATTTGGTCCGCTTGGGACTGAGCATGGTTTCCTCTTTCGCCTGCCGGGCGGACTAACGATTGGGCTGCTGTTCGGCCAGGCGCTTGTCCTGAGCCATGGGATCGTGTTCCAGGATGTCGCCTTTATAGACCCATACCTTGATGCCGACCGCGCCATAGTTGGTCCGTGCGGTGGCCGTACCATAGTCAATGTCGGCGCGCAGCGTGTGCAGCGGAACGCGCCCTTCGCGATACCACTCCATCCGCGCGATGTCGGTACCGCCGAGGCGGCCACCGCAGCGGATACGAATACCGTTGGCCCCCAGCCGCATGGCCGACTGCACCGCCCGTTTCATGGCGCGGCGAAAGGCAATGCGCCGCTCAAGCTGCTGCGCCACATTCTCCGCCACCAGACGGGCGTCGATTTCCGGTTTGCGGATCTCGACAATGTTGAGGCCCACCTCACCGCCCGCCATACGCGCCAGATCCTGACGCAACAGCTCGATGTCGGCGCCCTTCTTGCCGATAACCACGCCGGGCCGGGCGGTGTGAATGGTGACCCTGGCCCGCTTCGCCGGCCGCTCGATAATGATGCGACTCACACCGGCGCCGCTCAGTCGCTTCTCAATGAAGGCACGCAGCTTGATGTCATCGTGCAGCAAACCGGCATAGTCCGCATCGGCAAACCAGCGAGAATCCCAGGTGCGGTTGATGCCGAGGCGGAAGCCGATCGGATTGACTTTCTGGCCCATCAGACACTCGCCTCCGGTTGATCCTTCTGTTCACGCACAACGATCGTCAGGTTGCTGAACGGCTTTTCGATTCGCCCCGTACGACCGCGCGCGCGCGGCCGCCAGCGCTTCATGACAAAGGCACGACCCACCGTCGCCTCGGCCACCACCAGACGATCAACGTCGAGCTGGTGGTTATTCTCCGCGTTGGCGATGGCCGACTGCAGCGCCTTCAGCACGTCACCAGCCACCCGACGCTTGGAAAACTCCAGCGTCCACAGGGCTTTTTCCGCCGGCAGGCCGCGAATGCTGTCGGCCACCAGGTTCAGCTTCTGCGGGCTGGTGCGGATCGCCTTGACGAATGACCGTACCTCGCCATCCGCCTGGCGGCGTGGATTTGCGCTCTTGCCCATCAGGCCCTCTTCGCCTTGCGGTCAGCGGAATGACCATAGTAGGTGCGGGTTGGCGAGAACTCGCCAAACTTGTGGCCGACCATATTCTCGGTCACCAGAACCGGCAGAAACTTGTGGCCGTTATAGACACCGAAGGTGAGCCCGACGAACTGCGGCAGGATGGTCGACCGGCGTGACCAGATCCGGATCACCTCGTTACGGCCGGACGCACGCGATTTCTCGGCCTTCTTAAGAAGGTAGCCGTCAATGAACGGGCCTTTCCATACGGAACGCGACATACAGGCGTCTCCCCGACTACTTCTTGCGCCGACGGCGAATAATCAGCCCGTCGGTTCGCTTGTTGTTGCGCGTGCGCTTACCCTTGGTCGGCTTGCCCCACGGGGTCACCGGATGACGGCCACCGGAGGTCCGGCCCTCGCCACCACCATGCGGGTGATCGATCGGGTTCATGGCGACGCCACGCACCTTCGGCCGCCGCCCCAGCCAGCGCGCCCGGCCAGCCTTGCCCAGTTTGACGTTCTGCTGGTCGGGGTTGGACACCGCACCGACCGTAGCCATGCAGTCCGAGCGAACCATACGCTGTTCGCCCGAGCCCAGGCGCAGCAGCGCATAGCCCGCATCACGACCGACCAGCTGCACATACGAGCCGGCGGCACGGGCGATCTTGCCGCCAGCGCCGGCTTTCATCTCTACATTGTGGACGATGGTGCCGACCGGAATGTTGCGCAGCGGCATGGCATGGCCCGGCCGCACATCCACCCGCTCGCCGGACATGACCGTGTCACCGACCTGCAGGCGCTGTGGCGCCAGGATATAGGCCAGCTCGTCGTCGCTGTAGCGAATCAGAGCGATAAAGGCTGTACGATTGGGATCGTATTCCAGACGCTCCACCGTCGCCGGCACGTCGAACTTGCGACGGCGGAAATCGACAACACGGTAGCGTTGCTTATGCCCGCCACCGCGCCGCCGCATGGTGATGCGGCCATGGGCGTTGCGCCCGCCATGACCGGGCTTGGCCTCGGTCAGGGACTTGACCGGATCGCCCTTCCACAGGCCGGCGCGGTCCACCAGAACCAGCCCGCGGCGGCCCGGTGTAATCGCCTTGTAGGTTTTCAGCGCCATCGCCTAGATCCCCGCCGTCACGTCAATAGTCTGCCCGTCGGCCAGGGTGACCATGGCTTTCTTGGTGCGCTTCTGGCGGCCGACCGTGCCGCGGAAACGCTTCACCTTGCCCGGATGACGCAGCGTGTTGACCGCCGTCACCTTGACCCCGAACAGAGTCTCCACTGCGGCGCGGATCTCCGGCTTGGAGGCGTCCAGCGCCACCTCGAAGGTGACCTGCCCATGCTCCGACCCGAGAGTCGACTTCTCGGTCACCACCGGCCGTCGCAGCACCTGGTGCATACGCTCCGTACTGACCTTCGCCTGATTGAAATACCGCCAGCTCATTTGCAGCGCGCCTCCAGGGCCTCGACCCCCTGCCGGGTCACGACCAGCAGGTCATGACGCAGGATGTCATACACATTGGCGCCCACACCCGGCAGGATATCCACGCCCGGGATATTGCCCGCGGCGCGGCGGAAATTATCGTCCGGCGACGCACCGTCAATGATCAGAACATTGCTCCATCCCAGCGCCTTGAGACGGCCGGCAAGGACCGATGTCTTCGCCTCCGCTACCGTCGCCTGGTCGAGCACCACCAGACGGCCATCCGCCTGCTTAGCGCTGAGCGCCGAGCGCAGGCCGAGACGACGCACCTTCTTTGGCAGGTCATAACCATGGTCGCGCGGATGCGGACCAAAGGTGATGCCACCGCCACGGAACAGCGACGCCTTGCGGCTGCCATGACGGGCCCGGCCACCGCCCTTCTGCGCCCATACCTTGGCGGTCGTGCCGGTAACCTCTGAGCGGCCCTTGACCTTGTGGGTGCCGGCGCGGCGACGGGCCAGCTGCCACAGCACAACGCGCTGCACGATGTCGGGCCGCGGCGCAGCCGCGAACACCGCGTCCGCCAGCTCGATATCGCCGACTTTCTTATTGTCCAGATCGATGACGGGGCATTTCATCGCCTCAGTCCTTCCCCTCTTCGGCCGCGCCCTCGGCGCCGCCGCTGTTGCTCTCTGCCGCCCCTGCGGCGACCACCGACGCGGCCAGACCGGCCGGCCAGGGCGCCTCGTCCGGCCGCTTGCGCTTCATGGCGTCACGCACCTGAACCCACGAACCCTCGTGGCCCGGCACACTGCCGGCAACCAGGATGAGGCCGCGCTGGTCATCGGTGGAGACCACCTTGAGCGACTGCTGGGTGGCGCGAACGCCACCCATGTGACCGGCCATGCGCTTGCCCTTCCACACCCGGCCCGGGTCCTGGCTGTTGCCGGTAGAGCCATGGCTGCGGTGGGAGATGGAAACGCCATGGGTGGCTTCGAGGCCCTTGAAATTGTGCCGCTTCATGCCGCCAGCGAAACCCCGGCCAATGGTCGTGCCGGCCACATCCACATATTGACCGGCAACGAAATGACTGGCCGCCAACTGCGCCCCCACGTCCAGCAAGGCATCCTCGCTGACGCGGAACTCAACCAGCCGGCGGCGCGGCTCCACGCCCGCCTTGGCAAAATGACCACGCACGGCCTTTGACAGCCGGCTGATCTTGGGCTGACCGGCGCCGATCTGCACCGCGTCATAGCCGTCCTTGTCACGGGTGCGACGGGCCACCACCTGACACCCCTCCATAGCCAGGACGGTGACCGACACATGACGGCCGTCATCCTGAAAGACGCGGGTCATGCCAAGCTTTCGCGCGAGAATACCGGTACGCATAACCGTCATGTCCTACAGCTTGATCTCAACATCGACACCGGCCGCCAGGTCGAGCTTCATCAGCGCGTCAACCGTTTGCGGCGTCGGATCGACAATATCCAGCAGGCGCTTGTGGGTCCGCATCTCGAACTGCTCACGGGATTTCTTGTCCACGTGCGGACCACGCAGCACCGTAAAGCGCTCTATCCGCGTCGGCAGGGGAATGGGTCCCCGCACCTCGGCGCCCGTGCGCTTGGCGGTATTGACGATCTCACCGGTCGACTGATCCAGCACCCGATGATCGAATGCCTTCAGTCGGATGCGGATATTCTGTCCGTCCATGCTCTTTGTCCCGTTCGCCCGCTGCGTTTCTTGTCTATGCGTTTCTTGTCTGTGCGTTTCTTTTGTTCGTCTTACCCGAGGCCCTGTATTACTCGACGATGGAGGAGACGACGCCGGCGCCAACCGTGCGGCCGCCCTCGCGGATGGCAAAGCGCAGACCCTCGTCCATGGCAATCGGCGCAATCAGCGCAACGCTGATCGACACATTG